>NC_007899.1:0-600000 GCF_000009945.1 Chlamydia felis Fe/C-56
GGGTGTGGAAAGTGTTCAAAACTCATTTTACAGAGGAAAAATAGAGTGGTTAATCTGTTTAAAACTTTGTTAAAACATTGTTCGGTTTGTAAATAAATCAAGATTTTGCATGTTTGTGAACACAAGATCAACCATTTTTCAACAGGATTTTTCAGCAAAAACGTTTTTGTTTTTTCTAATTCATATGGCAGTCTTTTTAATTTTTGAGGTTTTTCATGTTGAGCAGAGATGAAGAGTTTTCTTCAGAACAAAAGAAGAGTTTGTCTCATTTCGTTACCAACCTAGAAACAAACATTTTTGCTTTGAAGAATCTCCCAGAAGTTGTGAAAGGGGCCTTATTTTCCAAATACTCTAGGTCTACGTTAGGTTTACGGTCCTTGCTTTTAAAAGAGTTCTTGAAAGGCGAAGGAGGAGACTTCTTAGACGATTCCGTTGTGGATTTCGAAGCTGGGATACATAAGGCTGCTGATTTTTACAGAAGAGTGCTGGATGGTTTTGGAGATGATTCTATAGGAGAGTTGGGTGGAGCCCACCTTGCTATGGAAAGCGTTTCCATGCTCGCAGCAAAAATATTGGAAGACGCTCGTATTGGCGGATCTCCTTTAGAAAAATCTTCTAGGTACGTTTATTTTGATCAAAAGGTAAAAGGGGAGTATTTATACTACCGCGATCCTATTTTAATGACCTCGGCCTTTAAAGACGTGTTTTTGGGCACATGTGATTTCCTATTCGATACGTATACTGACTTGATTCCTAAAGTGCGTTCGTATTTTGAAAAGATTTACCCAAAGGATGCGGAGGTTTCACAATCTGCTTATGCCATTTCTTTAAGAGCGAAAGTTCTCGATTGCTTACGAGGTCTTCTTCCTGCAGCAACGCTTACGAATTTAGGATTTTTTGGTAATGGAAGGTTTTGGCAAACATTGTTACACAAACTTCAAGGCCATAATCTTACAGAGATCAGACATATCGGAGAGAACTCTTTAACCGAGCTCATGAAAATCATTCCTTCTTTTGTCAGTCGCGCAGAATCCCATCATCACCATCATCAAGCTATGTTAAACTATAGGCAGACTCTTAGAGAGCAATTAACAAGTTTAGCAGAGAAATTTAGTAAAAGCTCCTCGCCTTCTAAACAAACGGGGGCACGTTTGGTTTACGGGGATCCCGAGGGTATTTATAAAGTTGCTGCAGGATTTCTTTTTCCATACTCGGAGCATACCTATGAAGAGCTTATCAATATCTGTCGCTCTATGCCTCGAGAAGATCTTATTCGTGTTTTAGAAGCAGGATCTTCATCCAGAGAAAACCGTCGTCATAAATCACCAAGAGGATTGGAGTGTTTAGAATTCGGATTTGATATTACAGCCGATTTCGGAGCTTATAGAGATCTTCAAAGACATAGAATACTGACTCAGGAGCGCCAGTTGCTCACCACAAATCTTGGATACCATATTCCTGAGCAATTATTAGATACACCTATGGAAAAAGATTTTCGAGAAGCTATGGAAAAAGCTGAGGAGGCTTATAACCAAATCTCCTTAGAATTTCCTGAAGAAGCTCAATATGTCGTTCCTTTAGCCTACAATATACGCTGGTTTTTCCATATCAACGGAAGAGCCTTACAATGGCTTTGTGAACTACGATCTCAAGTTCAGGGACACGAAAATTACAGAAAAATAGCGATAGACATGGCTAAAGAGGTAATTAGATTCGACCCTGTGTATGAAATATTTTTTAAATTTGTAGATTATTCCGAATGTGATTTGGGTAGACTCAAACAAGAATCCCGAAAAAGATCTGCCTAGGTATTTTTTAAATATAATCTTTGCGTTTACAGGAACCTTAGAGGTTGGTATTTTATTGCTTTCCAAGACGAAGGTCATAAAATGAAAAACCTCATCGATAACAACTTAGTCAGATTTAAAAATATTTCCAAAACTAAGCAAGGGATTTTTGTGAACTTCAAGGTTAAGGGAGAGAAAGGAGGAGCTTCTTTCACAGCATCTATAGCAGTCGATATAGAATCCGCAGACGTATCTTCAGGGGACTCTTTAGAAACTATTATAGAAAGATGTGCTCAAATAGGAGTTGCTGAATTTAAGAAATGTGAATTTCAATTCGAAGGAATAACCTGTTTGTAAGAGTTTATTTTTCCTGGGTGTAGCGCAGCCTGGTAGCGCACTTGCATGGGGTGCAAGGGGGCGGAGGTTCAAATCCTCTCACCCAGATTTTGTGTGTTTCTTTATTTTTTAATAATTTCGAATGCTCATATATTCTATAAGCATTTCTAATTCTGAAGAATCTTTCAAGCCGTGGTGTTTAAGATAGTTTAATAAGCTAATGCTCTTATCTATCGACGAATTCAATAACTCTGTGGCTGCATCTAAACCAAACAATAGAGCATAGTTCAAACCGACATCTTGATCATCTTGATGTATATCTAAAATGTCATCTTTCATTTGAAAAAGAAGACCAAAGGTTTTAGAAAATTCCAGAATTTGCGGAACACATAGAGGATCACCACCTCCAAATAACCATCCAGAAGCGCAGGCTATTTCAAAAAGAGCACCGGTTTTTTTATTGATGATAGATTGGACATATTCAGGACCTTCATTTTTAAAGAACATGTCCTCATACTGCCCCCCTAAAACACCATTAACTCCAAAGTTTTTATCCGTGATTTCTGAAATTGTATCGTAGGCAAAATCTACTTCTCGGGGATCTACACCCTGAGATTTGAGTTTTTTAGCATTTGAACGAATGCGAGAATAAGCCGCAGGAATTAATGCGTAAGACGCTAGTAATGCGGAAGCTTCATCAAAGGCTTTGTGTACCGTGGGGCGCCCTCGACGCTCGTCGTCATCGTCCATACAGGGAAGATCATCAGCGATTAACGTAGACGTATGTATGAACTCTATAGCTAAAGCAGAGTCTAAAACATCTCTATTCATGCCAAGACCCTTAGAAAACATACAAACTAACATGGGGCGAATGCGTTTACCACCGCTTGTTAAAGCATATTCTACAGGGGCGCGTATAGACACTCCCTTAGAGCCAAAATCTTCTAAAGAGTGTTTTATGGCCTCGTCTATCATCGCTCGGTAAGTTTCGAATATATCCATAACAGTACTAACTTTTCCTTATAATCTAGATTACTTTTCCGGGATGAATTGTTGTAAGAGCAGGAATACTGCGCCCAGGATTAATCACCGTGTTGCATCCTACAGAAGCTTTTTTACCAAGAAAAGCTCCTACTTTTCTTAATTGGGTATCTACCTTACCTTCTTCGCTATTTACAGTGATATTTTTCCCGTCAAGACGAAAATTTGCACAACGAACACCAGCGCCGAGATTAACTTCAGAGCTTAAAACGGAGTTTCCAACATAAGCAAAATGACCTGCTTTAGCATGATGACCAAAATAGGAATTTTTTACTTCACTACAATGCCCTATAACACATCCGGTGCCGGTAATGACGCCACCTCGTAGATAAGCTCCGTGACGTATTTCAGTTTGAGGGCCTATAATGCAGGGCCCAACAATATAAGCTCCAGATTCAACGTAAGCCCCTTCGGATATTTCTATGCTTTCTATATTTTTTAAAAAAGCTCCGGATTCTACGGTACCATGAATCCCCGAGAATGTATGAGAGGATAATTTTTTATCTATTAATGCTAAAATATCCCAAGTATAATACGCTTCTGTAATAAGTTCTGGAAAGGGGAAGTCTTCGGGGGAAAATAAAACAGATGCGAATATCATGACATGCCATAGCTTTTTGAGGTATTGTCTAGTTATGGCAATTTAGTGACAAGGAGTAATCAAAAGCGGTTGTTTAAGATTGGGTAGATGAGGGTTCATTATCCGAGGATTGCATTAGATTATCATTTTCTGAAAATAAATAGCCCACACCACGAATTGTAGAAATTTTAGACCCGTAAGGCCCAAGTTTTTTTCTTAAAGAAGCAATATGAACATCTACATTTCTTGCTATAATTTCCTTGGTATTTCCTTTTATTTCCTCAAGCAAGTGTTTTCTCAAACACAGCATACCGCGATTCATGAGAAGTTTTTTTAATATCCCAGCTTCCGAAGGAGTTAAGTGAACGGTCCCTTGAGGGGAATCTATAGAAAGATTTAAAAGATGGAATGTTCGATCACCAAAAGAGATGGATTCGGGAATCGCATGTTCGAAATGATGATGACGTAAAAAGGCACGAATAACAGCATCAATAACTTTAACTGTTATAGGACGAAGCAAATAACCACTCGCTCCATTATTCAGAACTTTTACAATAGCCTCTTCTTCAAATGCATCAAATAATACAACTAAATCCGTTTCAAATGGAATTTTATTAGAAAACGTAACTTCGGGGAGAAGCAAGTATTCGCAGAAAATTAAATCTGCTTCAGACTCATCTGTGAGAGCTGAAGAAATAACGATTTTATATTCTACAGTCTGAGCAAACTCTTTTAGTTGCAAAGATATATTACTGTCTTCTGTAACAAATAATATAATTTTATCCGTAAGCATGAGCTAACAAGGTGAGCTATGTTATTTGCACAAGTAATATAAAATCTTTTATTTTTCAAAGGTCCTTTACAATTTTTTAATTTTTTTCTGGTCAAAAATAATTTTACCTAAAGACAACTCAACACATATAATTTAACTTTAACAAGTTAAAAAACAATTAAAAACAAGCGGTTTTTAACAAAGCCGGTAGGGGCTCCGAATGGTTCGCTATATAGTGTTTTGCCTATTTTTTCTCTCATGTTTCGCTGCGGGAGGAGGCCTGTATTTTATATGTTCCTTGCACAACTCTTCTGGAACATTGTCAGAAAGCTCAAAAGTAGCTGTTTTATGGGGAGATGAACAAAAAGAATTCGTAGAGTCTTTTCTAAACCGTTTTCTTCCAAATCAACAGCGCCAAGGTCTTCTTTGTTTCCAAGGTTTCGTTTTGCAAAAGCAGAAGAATGTGAGTCAGTCTGAGAAAGTTTTTTCTAAAATTTATGATGAAATAGAGAATGCTCAGACCTCTTTAAAAGAAGAGTTGATCGGCGGACGCATTCTTAATGCCTTTTTCTTAGATAATATAGAACAAATGGAGTTTTTACTCGGTTCTTTGCGTCAGCAAAATGCAAAATCTTTCTATCTTCCTTTGTTTGAGTTTCTTTTGAACTATAAGCAAAAACATTTTGATAAGGCTTTACAAGATTTATCGGTGTGGAAAAATCAGATAAAAGTCTCAGAAACCTCTTTGTTGGATTTAAACATTCAACAACTGTGTTCTGACTTTTTGTTAGATAATATAGAAGCACACAGTTTGATAGAATTAGGAGAGTTTTCTGAAGGAAGAGCTATTCTCAATCATATTATTGAACGGTTATTAAAAAGAGAGAGTAACTGGGACTCTGAAGCTTATGATTCCGCTGTTTTAATGCTCAGCAGAAGCTACTTTTTAGAGCTCAAACAGTCTCATTCCTGTAAGATTTATCCCGATTATTACGAGATGATTCTTTTCTATAAGAAGAAAGTTCATGCTGTAGATCAAAAACCCTATGAAAAACTCATTCCTCAAGATGAATTGTTTTCAATGCTCATGGAACACGTTTTCATTGTTCCTGAAGAGCGTATAGATCCCTTAATGCAGATCATTAAAAATTGGGGACGTTTTTATGAATCTCCTAACTACGACTTAGTGGTTCGACCTTTAATAAATAAGTTTTTCTCAGCTCCTAACCAGGTAGCGAATCTCTGTAATTTCATAGCACGTTCTGAAATAGAGCCTCTGAAAAAAAGATTAATCGATGCTTTTGGGGATATTTTATCTGAGAATGTGCAGAAGGTACAAACCGCTAGGGCGAAACAAACTCTTTCTCTGTTAAGCATTTTGGATTCAAGTTTAAGTATGAGCGAGAAATTGATTATTAGTCCTGCCTCTCTTCAGGATATGATTTCTCTTGATGATATCGACAACACTAACTTGAAAAAGTATCTTAATCTCTGGGGGTCGATACAATCGTATGATGTAGATAGACAACAGCTTGTGCATTATATGATGAATGGGGTTAAGCACTTATGGGAGCAAGGGTCTTGTGATGATAAAGCTTTGAACTTGCTTCGTCTCATTTTACAATTTACCGACTATGACATAGAGTGTGAAAACATTGTTTGCTTATTTATTAAGCAAGTATACAAGCAGGTGTTGTCAGGACATTCTATGGATCGTTTATTGAAATTAGAAGATTTCATCACTGATGTGGGGCTGACCCCGATAACAGTGCGCGAAGAAGAAATTGCCAACTTTTTAGCAGACGCTGAATTTTTATATGCTCAGGGGGAGTACCATAAATGTTATTCGTATAGTTTGTGGCTTACAAAAATAGCCCCGTCGTATTTAACCTATCGTTTATTAGGCTTATGTCTTTTAGAAAATAAATGTTACAAAGAAGCTTGGGATTATTTGCATTCTCTACCTCAAAATAAGCGTGTGTATGATTCTAAAGTTCAGAAGGCTCTAGTTTTGTGCCAAAAACATCTACCCAAAGATCTCATGGCAGGTTATAAAAGAGAGTAAAATGCATAGAATAGCTATGTCTTATTAAACCTTGATGTTTTCTCACCTTCTTGAAGATGTTGTCCGACAACAAATTGTTCTGCCTCTAGACCTAGCTTTCGCCAGGAAGCATATCTCTTCCGAATCAAAAAAAGCCTTTGCGTTTTTGGCTCTTTCTTCTGCTCTTTGGCGCTGCGGGTATCCCTTTCTTACTATAGAAAAAGATCGCTTGTTTCCCTCGGTATCAGGCATTTCTGAAAATCTTTTTTACGAGTGTTTTCAGGATCTTCCCGAGGATGTTTTCTCGTCTTTATTTGTTATAGAGAACAATAAAATTTTCTTACGATCTTTGTATTTAGTTCGTGAAAAGCTTTTTAAAAAGCTATCATTATTGTCCCAAGCTTCTTCTCGATACAATATCCCCGCAACAAATCTCCCGAATCTATCTTCTGAGCAAAATGTCGTTTTTCAAAAGGCTTTGAATAGCTGTTTTTCTTTAATCTGTGGCGGTCCTGGAACAGGAAAGACTTTTTTAGCGACACAGATGATTCTCGCGCTAATTAAGCAAAATCCTAAAATTCGTATTGCTATAGTTTCTCCAACAGGAAAAGCAACATCTCATATTCGTCACATACTTTCTAAATACAATGTGTC
Source organism: Chlamydia felis Fe/C-56 (assembly GCF_000009945.1). NCBI lineage: Bacteria > Pseudomonadati > Chlamydiota > Chlamydiia > Chlamydiales > Chlamydiaceae > Chlamydia > Chlamydia felis. Next base: position 7,215 of record NC_007899.1, read on the forward strand.
AGAGGAGAACGTCACGATCCAAACTATACATAGGTTTTTGCAAGAGTATGTCTATCGTCAATGCAGTTCAGTAGATCTATTACTAGTTGATGAAGGCTCGATGGTGACGTTTAATTTGTTGCATAGTTTGGTAAATACGCTGTCAGGAGAGAATAGGAATGGGAAAATTATCGCTGATAATTTAATTATTTTAGGAGACGAAAATCAGCTGCCTCCTATAGGTGTTGGTGCTGGAAACCCTCTTCAAGATTTAATATTGCGTTTTCCTGAAAGAGCTTTGCATCTTAGGGTATCTCACCGAGCTAAAACCGATTGTGTGCAAAAATTTTCCAAGGCTATATTGGAAAAACAAACAATTCCCTTTACACCGTTACCCCCTTTGTATTCAGCAGTATCTATGATTAAAGAGGAATTTATAAAAACTCCTTCATCTCAAACACGATTATGTGTTTTAACCCCTATGCGTCACGGTCTTTGGGGGTATCTACATCTCAACAATCTTATTTTTAATGAAATACAAAAAACTCATTCTGATCTACCAATTCCTATCATGATCACAGAACGTTATGAAGCTTGGGATCTATTTAATGGGGATACGGGATTCTTCAGCCCAAAAACACAAAGGCTGTATTTTCCTCACAATCGTTCTATAGATGCTAAGGAGTTTTCCTATTATACCTACAACTATGCCATGTCGGTGCATAAGAGTCAGGGGAGTGAATATGATGATGTAATTGTTATCATCCCTAAAGGATGTGAAATTTTCGACGTATCGATTCTCTACACAGCGATTACGCGCGCCAAACATAACGTGTCTGTATGGGCAGATGGAGAGACTTTGAATAGGATCATAAAAAAACCCCACAAGTATACTTATGGGGTAAAATAAACAGCTTCTTTTTGCAAGATTTCTTAGCCGATGAAACCTTGAACAAAATTGAGTACTGAAGATATCAACCAGAAAATACCGATGACAAGCAAGGCGTGAGGTCCAAGTAAGGCTGGAGCAAAAGAGAAGAGTAAGCCAAGGATATCACTGACTAAATCAATCGCATTACAGACTAGGGAGAGAATTTTCTCTCTAAGTGTTTGACGTCGCTCTTCTATGGCTTCGCAGGAAGTCTCGCCCTCATTATTTCCTGAACGTACGTTATCTATGATAGAAAGAACATCATCGGCAGCACCGCAAGCAGAACTAATTGCTGATAAGCTGGTAGAAACACCGCCCAAACCTTTTGCGTGTTTCCCGAGGTTCATAAGATTTAGATTTCCTCCAGCAAAGCAAACGCAGCTTGTTGCTTTTGATGCAAGACGAGTAACTTTACTTGCAATAGAAAGGGGAGATTTTAGAATTCGACATGGAACCAGTACGGTTTCTCCGTTTTCATTTTTTACGGATTTAACGCCAATTTTGAAATTACCAGATGCAGAATCGACTTCATAAAACATGGCACCTGTTGCACATAAAGAGACCAAGGCTAATGTATCCAAGCAACTGTTTATTCCTGAAGCAGTTCCGCAAGCAGACTCTAAAGAGGAAAGTTTTTGAAGAGTGCTTGAATTTTCTGGCCCTACAGACAACTTGGCAAGCATAACAGAAGAACCGACAGTACCGATCATGTCTCTTAACAAGCCCATGCTAGAATGAAAACCTTTAGCTTCTTTCCGAATTTTGTTACCGCACACCTGAAACATGCGACTAGAAAAGATCGTAGACGATAGAGGAGAAGTTCTAACAAGGGTAGAAGCGGTCATTACTTACCTACTTATGATTATGATTAAATTTTTATACTTTTGCGTTAGCTCTTAATGTTGCGCGAGCTTTAATTCGAGCTGCTTTGTTGCTTTTAAAAACACCCCTTTTCACAGCTTTGTCAGCAACGCTATAAACTAACTGTAAACCAGAAGAGATGCTTGTTTGATCGCCAGCTTTTAAAGCCGCTTCAAACTTTTTCATCATAGTTTTTGCTTTTGACTTAAAACTTTGATTGATCAAATTGCGTTTTTGCGCGGTTAAAATACGCTTTTCTGCAGAAGGTCGCTTTTTAGGACCACCTTTCTTAGTTGTTTTCTTGGGTGCCATTATTACTCCAAAAATAAGGCTTTTTCAGGGCAAAAGAGTAAATTTATCTTAACATTCAGGCTTGTGCTTGAAGGTTATAATATACTGTCTTGCAGTAGGGTCAGGATTGTAAAAGAACGGAAAATAAAAAGGAATAAAAACAGGGAAAAATGACCGGTATTTTATGGAAGAGATAAATAAACTTTTATGCGAACATAAAAAAAATAGAATTAATCGAGTGGTTTTTTCTAAAAAGAGTTTGATGGGCAAAGCGGGCTTTTGCGAGTTAATGACACAAGGATTTGAATTTTTATGTCGTTTGTGAAAAAATTTTTTCACCCAATTTCTCGGTGCTACAACTATTTTTTTCCTGTAGCGGTGTTTCTCCTTCCCCTTGTTTTCCTACCTTTTTTCTCCCCTTCTCAGAAAAAATATGGCTATTTCATTTTTTCAATAATTTCTTCTGTTGGATGGTTTTTTTCTATTGGTCTCAGAGAGAAGCAGTTGAAGATGGCCGCAGGTCATTTGTTGCAGGCTAAAATCCGTAAAATTGTTGAGAAGGATGAGGGGTTAAGAAAAATTTGTGAGTCGGTTGAGGAGCGTCAAAATGAAAGTCGACAGTTAAGGTCTCAGAATCAAAAACTGCTCAATCAATTGCTTCAGGTTCGTAGCGTTTTTATGAAAAGCAAATCTGATACCCAGCGCTTAGAGGGTTTGGTTGCTCATTTAAGGGAGGAGAATCAGTGTCTACAATTACAATTAGATGCGCTAACTCAAGAATGCCGAGAAAAGGAAGAGCAAAGTCAGCAGTTGAATCGAGAGCTTGCCGAAGCTTTAGCTTATCAGCAGGTGCTTAATGAAGAGTACCAGGCAACTTTTACAGAACAACATAACATGCTGGACATGCGACAAGTTTATATCGGAAAACTCGAGTCAAAAGTGCAAGACTTGATGTGTGAGATTCGTAATTTATTGCAGCTTGAATCGAGTATGGTAGAAAGTTTGCCTAGACAGGCTACAACAAACTCTCAAGAATTGCCGAAACAACTTCTTTCGGAATTAAAGAAAATAGCTTTTAAAGTGGAAAACGCGGAAGCGGCTTCTTCTTTGACAACCTCCCGTTATATAAGATCAGAATCTTCTGTGCACAACTACTCGTTAGAGTGTCGTCAGTTATTTGACAATCTGAGAGAAGAAAACCTTGGAATGCTCTTTGTTTATTCCTCCCAATCACAGAGGGCGGTTTTTGCAAACTCTTTATTTAAAACTTGGACTGGGTATGGGGTGGAAGATTTTTTACATGCTGACGGGGATCTTGTTGTGTCTGGATTGTCTCAATGGGAAACGGATCTTCGTTTGCATGATCGACAAGAGCGATCGGGGAAAATAATAATCAAAACAAAAACCCATGGTCAAATTCCTTTTTACTACTGCTTAACTGTTTTAAATAAAGGTCCTCTGCATAATCATGTGCTTGGCGTTCTTTACCCGGCGCGCGTAGATGCTCTTCGTGGATAGGCCTATCATCTACAATGCATATTAAAAATCCCTAGATTTCCTATCTTTCTTTGGCTAAACTGTTACCCAAAGGCTAGGGCCCTATTATTTTGTTGCAACCCAATAATTACATGCTCATGAATACACAAAATGGCCAGGCTACGGAAGCGGCTCATGAAGAAGAAGCTCAGAAAAAGTTAGAGGAACTTGTTTCTCTAGCTAAGGATCAAGGCTTTATCACTTACGAGGAGATCAACGAGATCCTTCCAATGTCATTCGACACACCTGAACAAATTGATCAGGTGCTGATTTTTCTTGCGGGAATGGATATCCAAGTCTTGAATCAGGCTGATGTTGAACGACAAAAAGAAAGAAAAAAAGAGGCCAAAGAGTTAGAGGGGTTAGCCAGGCGCACAGAGGGAACACCAGACGATCCTGTGCGCATGTACCTAAAAGAAATGGGAACAGTTCCTCTTTTAACTAGAGAGGAAGAAGTTGAGATTTCTAAGAGAATAGAGAAGGCCCAAGTTCAGATCGAACGTATTATTTTACGTTTTCGTTATTCCTCGAAAGAGGCGATTTCTATCGCGCAGTATCTGATTAATGGTAAAGAGCGTTTTGATAAAATTATTTCAGAAAAAGAAGTTGAAGACAAAGCGCATTTCATAAAATTGCTCCCTAAATTGATAACTTTGCTTAAAGAAGAGGACGCGTATTTAGAGTCTCTGCTTTTAGCTTTAAAGCAAAATAATTTGTCTAAACAAGAGGCTGCAAAGTTAAGCGATGATTTAGAAAAGTGTCGTATCCGTACGCAAGCATATCTGCGTTGTCTCCATTGTCGTCACAATGTTACCGAAGATTTTGGTGAGGTTGTCTTTAAGGCATACGATTCTTTCCTACAATTAGAGCAGCAAATTAATGATTTGAAGGTTCGGGCGGAAAGGAATAAGTTTGCTGCGGCAAAATTAGATGCGGCTAAGCGTAGATTATACAAGAGAGAGGTTGCTGCGGGAAGAACTCTAGAGGAGTTCAAAAAAGACGTGCGTATGTTGCAACGGTGGATGGACAAGAGCCAAGAGGCCAAAAAAGAAATGGTTGAGTCCAACCTCCGTTTAGTGATTTCTATAGCTAAAAAATATACCAACCGAGGGTTGTCTTTCTTAGATTTGATTCAGGAGGGCAATATGGGTTTGATGAAGGCTGTAGAAAAATTTGAATATCGCAGAGGATATAAATTTTCTACCTATGCCACCTGGTGGATCCGGCAAGCGGTTACTCGGGCCATTGCGGATCAGGCACGAACTATTCGTATTCCAGTACACATGATTGAAACCATAAACAAGGTTCTTCGTGGTGCAAAAAAATTAATGATGGAAACAGGTAAAGAGCCTACTCCAGAAGAGTTGGCGGAGGAATTAGGTTTAACTCCTGATCGGGTGCGGGAAATTTATAAAATTGCCCAACATCCAATCTCTTTACAGGCAGAAGTTGGTGAAGGAGGAGAAAGCTCCTTCGGAGACTTCCTAGAAGATACCGGAGTGGAGTCTCCAGCAGAGGCCACCGGCTATTCTATGCTGAAAGATAAGATGAAAGAGGTTTTAAAAACCCTTACAGATCGTGAGCGCTTTGTTTTGATTCATCGTTTTGGTCTTTTAGATGGAAAGCCTAAAACTCTTGAGGAGGTTGGTTCAGCGTTTAACGTGACTCGAGAGCGTATTCGTCAGATTGAAGCTAAGGCTTTAAGGAAGATGCGACATCCGATTCGTTCCAAACAGCTGCGAGCCTTCCTTGATCTTTTGGAAGAGGAAAAAACGGGCTCTGGTAAAGCAAAAAATATCAGAGGCAAGTAACTAAACTTATTTTATAACTTTTAGGTGTTACCGCAGAACAGTATCAGTTAATTATACAAGATTTTCGTGTGTGGGTGCGTCTTGGAAGCACTCCAGAAGAGCGTTGTTTAAAGCAGCCTGTTTTAGTTTCTATAGTTCTTTCTTTTATAGAAGAGCCCTCAGTTTGTGTTTCTGATGATCTTAGTGACGCATGCTGCTATGTTGAGATAACTTCTTTAATAGAAGAAATTGCTTCCAGTCAACCTTGTGCTTTAGTGGAGCATTTGTCTAAGCTTTTAATGGATGCTTTAGAAACAAGGTTACAGGACAAGGTGTCTAAAATAGATTTAGAGGTGCGTAAAGAGCGTCCTCTTGTTCCAAACTTGTTAAAGCCCATTTGCTTTAGGATAAGTAGGAAAATCTCGCCATGACAACACTCCACTCTGTTTGTTTGTCCCTGGGATCTAATCTGGGGAATCGCTTTGAAAATTTTCGCAAGGCATATTCTTTATTAAAAGAATTAAATATAGAAGATTTGCAAAGTTCTGTGATTTTGGAGACAAAGGCCTTATTGTTGCCGGGTTCTCCGAAAGAATGGGATTTACCTTTTTTTAATTCTGTACTTATTGGGAAAACAACACTCTCCCCTCAAGAGTTATTGTTGGGGATAAAACAAATAGAGCGCAGGCTTGGTAGAGATCTTGATGCCCCGGTTTGGTCTCCTCGAGTGTTGGATATTGACATTCTCTTATATGGGGATGAAATTTGCCAACAGGACCATATAACTATTCCTCACAAGAGAATTTTAGAAAGGCCTTTTCTACTTTCTCTTTTAGCGTCGCTTTGCCCTACTAGAAAACTTTATCAACCGGGTTCTGAGTGCCATTTAAAAACTTTTGGAGAAATCTCTCATCTTATTCCATGTCCCCAAGAGATGATTCTCAACAGTTTTTCTCCAAGCACTTTATTGATGGGGATAGTTAATGTTACTGATAACTCTATTTCAGATGGGGGACTGTATCTTGATCCAGAGAAAGCGGTTGCTCATGCTGAACAATTATTAGCTAAAGGTGCCTCTGTTATAGATTTCGGAGCTCAAGCGACCAATCCTAAGGTAAAACATCTTCTGGATGTAGATCAAGAATGGAAACGACTAGAGCCTGTCTTAAATCTTCTTGCTGACAAATGGTCAGGACGTAATCAGTATCCTGATATTTCATTAGATACATTTTATCCTGAAATTATTCGGAGAGCTTTAGAAGTTTATCCTATTCGATGGATTAATGACGTCTCGGGTGGTTCGAAGGAGATGGCAAAGATCGCTAGAGATGCGAATTTACGACTGGTTATCAATCATTCTTGTTCTCTTCCGCCGTGTCCAAATAAGACCCTGGAGCTTTCTACTTGTGCTGCTGAGCAATTGTTTAGTTGGGGAGAAAAACAGATAGAAGCCTTTACGGCTTTAGGATTAAACCTGGATCAAATTATTTTTGATCCAGGCATAGGCTTTGGGACAAGTCCAATACAAGCATTGCATGTATTACACAGGATGAAAAAGTTTCGTGGGCTTGGTTGTGCTACGCTAGTAGGACACTCAAGGAAATCTTGTTTCTCGCTTTTAGGCAAGCATGATGCTAAAGATCGTGACTGGGAAACGGTTAGCCTATCGGTTTTGTTGCAACAGCAAGGGGTGAATTTCTTGCGAGTTCATGATGTTGAAGCCAACCAAAGGGTGTTATCTGCCGCAGCATGGCCTGGAGTTTATGTGTAAAATACTTGGTATTGTAGCTTGTAGTCCTAGTGGGGTGATTGGAAACCAAGGAAAGTTGCCTTGGAGCTATTCTAAGGACATTGAATTTTTCGCAAAAACGATAGAAAACAAGCCCTTAGTTATGGGGAGAAAAACCTGGGAGGGTCTTCCTGAAAAATATACGAAGGGCCGTCAGATTTTCGTGTTTTCTAGAAGTTTTTATGACAATGCCGAGGGAGTTATTTGGGTGTCTTCGTTAGAGGAGTTTTTTAGTTTAGAACTTCCACCCTCCGTCTTTCTCATAGGTGGTGGGGACTTGTTTTCTTTGTTTTTAGAAAATCAACTTCTGACAGGTTGTTTTGTAACTCACATTCATCGATGTTATGATGGTGATGCTTTCTTTCCCCTGTCTTTATTGGTGGGGTGGAACAAGACTATTTTAGATGAACAAGAGGATTTGACGTTTTGTTATTATGAAAGTCTCGCCGATAGTCACACGTAGAGTTCATGTTTGTGATAATCTTTATGAAATTTTAGAAGAAGCTCTTCCTCCTTTAGCCGAGAATTCTATCATTGCTTTATCTTCTAAGGTTTTAAGTCTTTGTGAAGGGGCTGTTGTTGATGTCAGAACCGTAACAAAGGAAGAGCTGATTAAGCAAGAATCTGATGCGTATATTTATTCAGAGCTTCATGATTTATATTTAACCAAGAAGCAGGGTGTTTTGATACCCTCTGCGGGGATTGACGAGTCCAATGCTGACGGTCATTATGTGTTGTATCCCCGGGATTTATTAGCTTCTACAAATGCTTTAGGAGCCTGGTTAAAGGACGTATATCACTTAAAGAATCTTGGAGTCATTATTGTAGATAGTCATACAACACCTATGCGTCGCGGTGTTTTGGGATTAGGACTATGTTGGTATGGATTTTCTCCTCTATATAGTTATGTGGGCAAACCAGACTGTTTCGGCCGGCCCTTACGTATGACGCAAATTAATCTTTTAGATGCTCTATCAGTCTCTGCTGTTCTTTGCATGGGCGAGGGAGGGGAACATACTCCTTTAGCACTTATAGAAGAGGCGCCTAAAATAACTTTTCATTCTTCACCAACACTGCAATCGGATTTATCGTTGTTAGGTATAGATGAAGCTGAAGATTTATACGGTCCTATATTGAGTTCTATAGCATGGGAGTCTACACAGTTTTAACTTTTTGGAGGCGTTAATGAAACCCGATTTAGATTTGTTAGATAAAAACATCCAAGAAAAACACATGTTAAACCATCCTTTCTATATGAAATGGTCTAGGGGGGAATTAACGAAAGAACAGTTACAGACCTATGCTAAGGATTACTATCTCCATATCAAAGCTTTTCCTCGTTATCTTTCATCTCTTCATAGTCGCTGTGACAATTTAGAAGCTCGTAAATTGCTTCTTGATAATCTTATGGATGAAGAAACAGGTCACCCTAATCATATAGATCTTTGGAAAAACTTTGCGTATGCTTTAGGTGTTACTGAAGAAGAACTAGAAAATCATATTCCTAGTGCAGCAGCTCAGAAGAAGGTTGATACATTTTTACGTTGGTGTACTGGAGATTCTTTGTCTGCGGGTATTTCTGCTTTATACACCTATGAAAGCCAAATCCCTGCAGTTGCGGAGACAAAAATTTCTGGATTAAAACAATATTTCGGTTTTACTGCTCCCGAGGATTATGAGTATTTCACAGTACATCAAGATGTAGACGTGAGACATTCTCGTGAGGAAAGAGAACTAATACAGGCGTTGCAGAATAACGATGGTAATAAGGTTTTACAAGCTTCTAAAGAAGTATGTGATGCTTTATATGACTTTTTAGATTCTTTCTTAGATGAAGAGAATTCTTGTTCAGAGACTGTTACTTCGTGTTGCTGTAAGTGTCGTCATTGATTTGGATTTTTCTCCTTCTCTTTGTACAACTAAGAGAAGGAGAATCTAGAAATTTAATTAAACCACAGGTTGTATGGATTGCTCTTCTTTTTTCTCCTCTACAACTGTTGCTTTGGGTACAGAAGTTACGTCTAAGATACGCTTTTCTAACTCGTCAAATAATTTCTTGTTTTTCTTAAGTTCTTCTCGAACGGCTTCTCTTCCTTGTCCTAACTTACGATCTTGGTAGTTGAACCAAGAACCCTTTTTCTCTACGATATTGTGCTCTACAGCAAGATCTAGGATACATCCTGCAGAAGAAATACCCTCGTTAAATAAAATATCAAATTCTGCTGTTCTGAATGGGGGTGCTAATTTATTTTTAGCAACTTTGACTTTGATGCGGTTGCCAAGATCAAAACTTTCATTACCTTTGATGGCTCCTATACGACGGATATCAATACGTATTGATGAGTAGAATTTTAAGGCTCGTCCACCTGTTGTTGTTTCAGGATTACCGAAGCTGACGCCTATCTTTTCACGAATTTGGTTAATGAATATCGCGCAGGTTTGGCTACGTGCTAATGTTGCTGTAAGCTTGCGCAAAGCCTGAGACATCATACGTGCTTGTAGGCCTACATGCACATCACCGATATCGCCTTCGAGTTCACTTTTAGGAACCAAAGCAGCTACGGAGTCAATAACGATAACATCAACAGCTCCCGATCTTGCCAATAGCTCAGCAATGCTTAGAGCATCTTCCCCACAATCAGGCTGAGAGATCATAAGATCATTGATATTCGCACCTATAAGAGAAGCATAGCCTGGATCTAAAGCATGTTCCGCATCGATATAAGCAGCAACGCCTCCCATCTTTTGAGCATTGGCAACGATGTGGGTAGCTAATGTAGTTTTTCCTGAAGATTCAGGACCAAAGATCTCAACGATACGTCCTTTTGGAACACCCCCAATACCTAAAGCTAAATCTAAAGATAAGGCTCCTGTTTTTATAGTTGAGATTTCATGAGTGGCCGAGTGTTTCCCTAGACTCATGATAGATCCAGAGCCAAATTGTTTTTCGATATAGGCAATAGCTGCCTCTAGTGCTTTTTTACGATCAGGTACATTCATTTATAGGTGCTCCTTTTTTCCACACTTTCTATGCAATAGTCCTTGTGTTGGGGACTTTGAGAGAAGAATGGGTAAGCTTCTTCTCGTAATTAGCTAAGAGATGTCAGAGTGGTGATTTTTGATGATAGATGTATGCTTGGCTTTTCTTTTGATTTTTATGGATAACCCAATTTTTTACACCAGTCAAGATAGAAAGCAGTTGTAAATGTAGCATTTTCTGTTTTTATAAAGTTCGTCGTAATACGGATAAAAGATACTTAGTTATTCACCTTGACAGGGGAATGCCATCATACACACAGATTGTGTTATTGACAATTCACTGATTTAATAGTGGAAGTGAGAAGCTATTAGTAATGAAGAATTAAGTATCTGCAAAGGTGTTTGAGAACACATTCTTTAAGGGTAAGGGCATGTTAGGCTAAAAATACTTGGGATAGGGGAATGTCATGAGGTTCTCTAGGAAGAACCCGGATTTTTTGTTCTTTAAATCCCACACCTATGGTGATGGGGTGCGGATTTTTTTCTAACCAACGATCATAACAACCTCCTCCATAACCAAGACGATAGAGATCATCATCAAAGGCTAAAGCAGGAATAAGAACATGGGTAATTTCTTTTGAGGAGATGGGCTTTAGGTTGAACTCAGAAAGATATAGGGGGTGTGTGATCTTGAACAGGACTTCTAAAGAAGGCACTTGGATAGGAGTCAGTTCGTGATTATTGACTTGCGGTAGGGCTAAAGAGAACTTTTGGACAAGAATTTGGTTGGCTAAATCTATGTTAATTTCTGACCGAAAGGGGATGAAGGAAAGTACGAAACTTTCCTGTGGAAAATCAGAAACAAAAGAAGCAACTGCTTGAGCGGCCTGCGATAGCCGGGGTTCTTGTATGGATTGCCGTAGAGAAGAAAAGAGCTTACGTTGCTTCTTTTTTTCGGCAATTATAGTCATATCCATATCTAATTAATCAGGGGTTTACCGTCTTGATAAGGGATCTTTTTGGTAATTGTTCCCGAAGATGTGAAGAATACAGCTGTTCCACAACCTTTGTCTATCTTAGAGTAAGGATGTCGCTCTCCTGGACGGAAATACTCTCCTTTTATAAGTAGCTCATTGTCGTATTCTTCGGTAGCCATGATCTGCCCCTCAGGATAATACAAAGTTAGCAGTCCTGATTTTTTATTGTTTATTAGTTCCTTACAACTTTCCAAAGAACCGTTTGGATACCAAGTTTTTACTGGCCCCTGTAAAATGCCGTGGTTCCAAGTTAAAAGAAGCTTAGATTTTCCTGTGTCAGGGTAAAAAAATAGTTCCTCACCATGTTTTACTCCGTCAACTAGGGCATATGTTTGAAGAATTTGTTCTCCAAGACTATCAAACACAGTAACTTTTCCACGGGCTTCTCCACGCACGAATATTCGAGTTTCTACAATAGAGTGTTTCCCATAGATGGCTTGAGTTCCATTGCCATTGATGATTTCAGAGAATACTTGGTGTGTTTGCGGATCTACATAATAGCCTTTTAATAATAATCCTTTATCATACTCCTCTTCAGAAAGCACAATATTAGAACGTTCTTCATAGCGTATGGATATTCCATGTTTTTCACCGTCTAAATACGAGAGCTTTTTCAGTAAAAAGCCTTCTGGTGTGTAGGTTAAGAAATCACCATGAGCTCGTCCTTTATGATAAGAACATTCTTTCCATGTCTGACCGTTGGGGTGGTAGTAGTACGAAGTTCCCTGAAGTAAACCTTTATCATAGTTGATGGCTGCTTCCAATAATCCCTCATCACTATGTGCGAGTGTTGTTCCGTGGAATAGCCATCCGGATTCTGCGGAAGGGTGAAGATCTGCTATTCCTCCTATAACCTCCGCTTGAATTTTAATTTTCCCATTGCTGTGCCATTCTCGATAACGCCCGCAAGCACGATTATTCACACATTCAAGATATTGTTTTAGCTGACCGTTAGGATGGTATGTTGTCAAACAAGAGACATTCTCGCCTCGTGTGTTTTTATACATACGCATAACTTTTTGATAGGGCTGGGGAGACAGGAAATCCACCCTAGCATACTTCTTTAGCTTCTCTTTAGAGCAAACTGTTTCTGACAAGCCATTCCTATCAATGATATTGATTCCTGTTAAAGTCAGCTTCTCATAAGTTCCGGCTGCGTAACCAGGAGTTGTAAAGAAGAAACATAGAAGGAATAAGCTTAAAATTTTTCTTATAACCATCGACTTATAGCCTCAGCATTTATGGACCACACCTGATTATTTAATGGCGTAGTCAGTTTTGTCATTTCCCAATGAGTGAAGAAAGCCAAAGGTGCGCAGGGATTAGTAGCGTCGAGTAAGTAAAAGAGTTCTTCAAGATTATCGTTGTCAGCTTCTATAGGATTTTCCAGATGTAGAGATACGAGATCTTCGGAAACCTGTCCAAAGGACCATACCACCTGGTTGTTGGCTGAAAGAAAAATTTGTTTTCTACAGCTAACCTCTTTACTCTGAGAAATCAGGGAATTTTCTTTGAGAGAAGCTAACAGATCTTGTTCTTTCCCCAATAAACGAATGCTCTTACTTGCCTGAAGGAATTTTTGTGATTGGATGTTTTCGTGTTGTTGTTTGAGGATTTCATTCTTTTTCCTAATTAGATCTGCTTGGTTTTTCATCACTTTTAGGGTAAGAATATGCGAGTGTAGGGCTTCCCAGCGTTTTGTTGTTTGGACGTGTTTGTAAACGATGCCGGCAATAGGAAGACAACTAACCAAACTTAAAGCGATAAGAGAGCAAACTAAAGACCATTTTTTCATGGGAGCTCCTGGGAAACCATAGTAAATTGTAACTCAAAAGTGTGTCCGCTACATGTTTTGCGAACATTAGAAAGAGAGGGATGTAGGGATATTTTTCGGAGAAACTCAGATGCTTCTTCAGGATTTCCTTCACCCCTAACGGTAATATTGGCTTTGTAAGGTAGGGAGGGGTTTTGTTGAGAAGGAAATGAAATCAGGGAATAACGAAAATATGAAAGTTTCACAGATGTCGTGTTCTGCGCTAGAGAGGAGAGAAATAGCATTGTTTCTTTGCTTGTCGGAATTGTAGGTAGATAAGGGTATTCGGGACGCGTGCTCGAAGATATTTCGTTGAGAAGGGCTTCTTCTGTGGCGCGAAGAGATTTAGGCTTTGTGGGGGTTTCTGGACAGACTAGAGCGAAATGTTCCCGCACTCGGTGAGAAAGAGAGGCTAGTTTTACAGTAGAGCCTATACCTACAATTACTGAGGATAGCAAAGCGAGTTTCCCTATGACATATGCCGAGCGTTTAAACCAATGTTTTAGAGATTCTGTGGTATTAAAAATAGGGTTGTAGGGAAACACGAGAGTCCCTTTAGAGGCTCCGTGATATGCCGTAGTAATAGCGTCACCATAGTTCGCCCATTCTTCTTCTTCTAAACCAAAAGTCATTGTTTGGCAGGTAATCAATGGTAGAGAAAGTTTTTGTTCTAAAGATTTTTTTAGCGTTTCGGGAAGTCGCACCGTGTGAATAGCCGTTAGCTCTACGGAAGGGAACACTTCCCTTACGTAATCCAACGTGGATAAAATATGCTCACAGTCTGTCATCGAGGAGTTACAGAACGAACGGGAGACGAAAACCGACCCGTTTAGAACAAAAAGACATGTAGTTTCAGAAGAACCCGTGTAAACTAAGAAATAAACGGGAAGAGCCTTTAAAGGTGTTTGTTGAACCAGGGAAAAGATGTCTGCGGGCTGGCAAGACACTGTATCTGGAAATATACGTACTTTGTGTAGGAGTGTTACTTCGCGTTCTACTGTGGCTTTAGGGGTTATCCATAAAGTTACTGGGGTTTCCCCTTTCTCATTCCTTTTTCCAAGACTAGGAGCGACAACTAAAGAGTTCCATGGGAAGGCTGCATTAGTTTCTAAATCTGTTAAAGCTATTTTTAAAATATTTTTTTTATTTTTTAATGAAGAAAGCGAGCTTCTAATTAAACTATCGGTTCCTCTTAAAGAAAAGGTGATTGGCGTTGTCAAATATTTTTTTGGAGGCTGCCATGTTTGATCTTCGAAGATCTGCTCACAGTGGGAAACTATCCATCCTTTACATGTTTTCTGCAAAATTGCTATTTTAATAGTATTGTTTGCGTCTTGGGTTACCCCAATGTGGTATATGGGTAGTTTAAAATCCATAGTACGGTGTTCTTAAAAAATAAAGGTAACCATTTTAAAGAATAAATGGCTGTTTTTCAAGAAAAACACATATTAATTGTTTATAAAGGGAAAAGAAATGGTATCTTATTTTTTGAAAGCGGCTATTAATGTTTATAGTTTTTTAATTTTGGTGTATATTCTTGCCTCTTGGGTTCCTGAATGCCACAATGCAAAATGGTACCAGTATGTATATAAGTGCGTAGAGCCTTATCTGGCTTTGTTTAGAAAATTTATTCCTCGTATTGGTTTCATCGATATTAGCCCTTTGATTGCTCTACTTTGCTTAGAGGCTGTTCCTTTTATTGTGATACGAACCCTGAGGTTTGTTATTCTTAATATTTTTCAGTCTCCATGGCTTCTTCAATACATATAGGAAATATTTTACTAAAATCCCCTATTGTTTACGCACCCCTAGCGGGTTTTTCAGATTATCCCTATCGGAGAATGTCTTCGCTTTACGGTCTTCCAGCTTTAATGTTTTGTGAGATGGTGAAGATCGAGGGCTTGCACTATTCTCCTTCGCGTACCCTCAAACTTCTAGAATATTCTGAATCCATGCGTCCTATAGGAGGACAGCTTTGTGGTAGCAAACCTGAGATGGCTGGAGAAGCCGCTAAGGTATTAGAAGGATTGGGTTTTGATTTAATAGACTTAAACTGCGGTTGCCCTACAGATAGAATTACTAAAGATGGTAGTGGGTCAGGCCTATTAAAGACTCCAGAGCTTATTGGAAAAGTTTTGGAAAAGATTATCGGGTCTGTATCCATTCCTGTTACTGTAAAAATACGTTCAGGGTGGGACGGAAATAACATTAATGTGGAAGAAACAGTGCGCATTATTAAAGAGGCGGGAGCGAGTGCTGTTTTTGTACATGGAAGGACTCGTGCTCAGGGATATGTTGGTCCTAGTAATCTTGAATACATAGCACGAGCAAAAGCCGCGGCGGGGAAGGATTTTCCTGTATTTGGCAATGGGGATGTGTTTTCTCCAGAAGCCGCTAAGCTAATGTTAGACTCTACGGGATGTGATGGAGTCCTTGTTGCTCGTGGTACTATGGGGGCCCCTTGGATAGCGCGCCAAATTGAAGATTATCTTACGACAGGGACGTATCAGAAAATGCCCTTCTCTACGAGAAAACAAGCTTTTCTCCAGCACTTACATTGGGTAGAGGAGTACTATCAAAGTGAAGCAAAGTTTCTTTGTGAAACAAGAAAACTTTGCGGACATTATCTCATATCCGCTGCTAAAGTAAGATTTCTTCGTTCAGCTTTATCTAAAGCTACGTCTGTGCAAGCAGTTTATCAGCTTATCGAGGCTTATGAAGAATCCGATGATGAGCCTAGGGATCAACCAGACTTAAACAAGTGCTGATTTAGTAGTTTGGGCAGTTGGAACATATCCACGGGTTCTGGGCCAATAACCCCTCGGAATTTATCGTCAGGAATTAACATCTTTTTATTTTCGGGGGACTGGAGATTATGGTCCTTGATATATTTCCAGATTTTCTTAGTCGCTTCCCCCCGTGCTACCGGCTCGTTACCGATCATTTGAGCAAGTTGAGGAGAGGGGATAAGTAGAGATCCTGCTTTAGGAGTTTTGGTTGTTTCCTTAGCACTTTTCTTTTTCTTTGCTGTTGTTTTCGTAGTTTTGCTACTTGCTTTCGTTGTGGATTTTTTCTTACTTGTAGTTTTCTTTTCGTAAGGGGTCTTCTGCGTTCCTGTATACTTTGTTATAACAGCATCGATAGTATTGCCGATCACACTGCAATCGGGATACTCTGAGCAAGAATAGAACGTTTTATTGTAACGGGAGCGCTTTTTAAAGATTTTTCCAGAGCAACCAATTGCTGGGCAAGGAATCGGCTCTTCTGTTTCTACTTCTTCTCCTTTCTTATGGAGGGAAATTGTGCCGCGACATTTAGGATAGTTTAGGCATCCCAAAAATGTACCGAAACGTCCATGGCGGACCTTCATTTCCCCTCCACAAACAGGACAAGGACTATCCCATGGAGTCTCAACAGCATAGTCGTCTTTATTAAAAGCGAGCTCTTCTTCAGAAGTTTTAAAATCGCATTCAGGATATTCTGAGCATCCATAAAAATAGCGATTTTTTGCCCAGATTTTTACAAGTTTTCCTTTATGGCATGCTGAACAATCGATGTCAGTCACAACACGGGGTATAACAGCTTCTTTTTCTGCAGTAGTTACTACGGGAAGAAACTGATCCCAGAACTCTTTAAGAAGCAATTTCCAGGATTTTTTATTGTCAGCTATAAGTTCTAGCTCATCTTCCATAAGAGCTGTAAAACCTATATCCATAATTCGAGGAAAATTTGTCTCAAGGAACTGTGAAATGATTTTTCCTAGTTCTGTAGGGCGTAGGCGCTGGTTTTCCTTAATTGTATACTCACGACTTTGAATTTTATTCATAATCGTTGCGTATGTAGAAGGACGGCCAATACCAGATTTTTCCAGTTCTTTTACTAAAGAGGCCTCTGTAAATCTCGGAAGAGGTTTTGTGAAGGCTTGTTCTGCAGAAACCTTTTCCTTATCTAAAATATCTTGAGCGTGTAGCTGAGGAAGAGAGGGGTTTTCTTCTTCGGCTACATCATCGTCTATTTTTTCTTCGTATACGGCAAGGAAACCTTTAAATTTCAGCAAAGATCCAGAAGCACGTAGGTCTATTTTCACATTTGTGGAAATCGTCATAGCTAACGTATCATAAATCGCAGGATTCATCTGTGAGGCTACGAAACGTTTCCAAATGAGAGAATAGAGCATATGCTGATCGTTAGTCAGTTTTCCCTGGAGTTTATCTGGAGATAAATGAATATCTGTAGGACGAATTGCTTCATGGGCATCCTGAGTCATCTTTTTTGATGTATAAAGATTAGGAGTTTTTGGAAGATACTCTTGTCCAAACGTATCTTGTATATAATCCCTAACATTATTTAATGCCTCAGGGTCTATACGTACGGAATCAGTACGCATGTATGTAATTAATCCTGTTGCATCTTCGTTATCTAATTCAACGCCTTCATATAATGTTTGAGCAACCGACATTGTCTTTGAAGAAGAAAATCTGAAATGGCGGCTCGCCTCCTGTTGCAAAGTCGAGGTAATAAAGGGTGGTGCAGCATTACGTCGTTTTTCTTTAGCTTCTACGCGAGTCACCCTGTAAGAAGCGTCTTCTAAAAGCTCAGCATAATGTTGGGCTTTAGCTTCGGAGTTAATTAACAGAATTTCATCTTCTGTTTTCCCTTTAGGGAGTTCCTTTTCCCATTTCTTCCCATCCGCAGAATATAGATGCGCCCAAAATGTTTTTGAGGTTTTGGGATCTTGGAGAAAAACGCGAATATTCCAGTATTCAGTGGGAACGAAGGCTTCTATGGCTTTTTCGCGATCTACAACAAGCTTTAGCGCAACAGATTGCACACGTCCGGCGGATATTCCCGATCGCTGCTGAAGTTTGCGACTTAGAATAGGGGAGATCTTATATCCCACAATACGGTCCAATAGGCGGCGGGCTTGTTGGGCATTTACTAAAGCCATATCGATTTCTCGAGGATGCTTTAGAGCTTCATTAACAGCGCCTTTGGTAATTGCATTAAAGGAAACCCTTTGAATCTGTGTATTTTTGGGAAGCTGATTCGCAATATGCCAGGCTATAGCTTCTCCTTCTCTATCGGGGTCAGGAGATAGATAGACAACGTCACAACTGGAAGCTAATTTGCAAATTTGATTGATAACTTCTTGTTTGTCAGGAAGAATTTGATAATCTGGTTCGAAATCATGCTCGATATCGATACCGAACGTCTTAGCAGGAAGATCAACAACATGTCCTAGTGATGAAGCAAAAATAAAACCTTTCCCTAAGAGCTTTTGCAAGGTTTTTATTTTAGCGGGAGATTCCACTACGATTAAGGATTTTTTCATTAATATTAAATGGCGAGCTCCGCATTGTATTCGGAGTAAAAACGCCTCTCCTTTTTTATTGTTTTTGTTCCCTATCTAAAAAAACCCTCATGCAAGCATCTATTATTTATTGCAAGCTTTCACTACGAACGTGAATGACAGCTCAATGTAATAGCGGGCAAGCTGGAACTTTTGACAATAATCTCCTTACATGAAGAGTAAATCTTCAAAATAAAGAAGGGTTAAAAATAGGTAGTTTTGTTTTTCTCCTAGAGGAAAATACCGTTTATTATTGAGAATTTTCTCATCTCTATAATTTCTACGATCTGCAGAGTTCATTCTCAACATGCAACGTGTTAAGAGCACAACACCCTAATTTTTTCACAGAGATTTAGCCAGAGGCCCTGGCACATCCTAATGGTTATTCAGTATGAGGTAGATTCTTTTCAAGGGAATAATGTAATACTTAAGGAATGTAGCTCTGCAAGAAAACTTTAATAAGAATCTTTCTTGTTTTTGAATTTTGGAAAGATAAGACACAAATCTTACATCTGATAGAGTTTTTATTAAGAAAATCTCCTGATATTGGATTTGACGCCATTTTTGATTTTAACTGTAGGCAAGCAGTATTTCTAATCTTAGCAACATGGAACTAGAACGTGGAAAAGTTAGAGTCTTTACTTCCTCCAAAATCTTTAGAAAATGACCTGCTTGATTTAAATAAACAAGGGATCATCGCTGGACCCGAAGAACTAAAACCCCCTTTTCTATATCGAGCTCAAGACATTCTGGATAACGCTCCAGATTCTCCTACCGATTTTCCTGCGCGATTGCAGGAGATTTTTGATATCAACCCCACACATTTAGAAGTCATCTATTCTAATGAAGGTATGGATGTTTGGGAGGCGGGATGCACGTGGATATCCAATAATCAAGTAACCATACAATTGCGCAAACCACTGAGAAAAGCAGCGCGTTGGTTTTATATGTATTCTAAGGAAGAGATACTTTCCCACGAAGCCGTTCACGCTGCTCGTATGAAATTCTATGAGCCGATGTTTGAAGAGGTGTTAGCTTATCAGACCTCTCCAAAAGTTTGGAGACGCTTTTTAGGACCGCTATTTCGTTCTCCTGGAGAAAGCTATTGCCTGTTCTTTTTCGTTCTTTCTGGTCTGGGGTTGACCTTATGGTCACCACTAGCGGGTCTTGGTTGCATTCTTGCTACTCCTGCGTATTTCGGAACGAGATTATTGATCGTGCAAAGTTATTTCCGTAGAGCAAAGAAAAAAATTCGTAAAATGCTTGGGGTGCCACCTTTATGGGTGATGCTAAGACTTACGGATGCCGAAATCCGTATGTTTGCTACGCAACCTATTCCTGTTCTTGAAAAATATGCTAGAGAGCAAAAGTTAGAAAGTGTTCGCTGGCAACAAATCTACATTGCCTACTTCACTTAATATTGAAATGTAAAACCGCTTTACATTCGGGAACATGTTTTCCTTTTATGGGCAGGGAGAATCTTTAATTGTGCTCGGTATTTTGCTACTGTACGACGGGCGCATTGGATTCCATGTTTTGAAATGCGTTCGCTAATATCCGAATCTGATAATGGGGTTGTTTCTGATGTTATCCATTGATGAATCCATTGCAGAATTGTTTCTTTAGAATGGGAATCATCACTGGCGGCGCGAGGGAAAAGCAGCTTCATTGGAATAATCCCGATAGGAGCTGCTAACTTTTTATTTTCTATGGCACGAAATATCGTAGATTCATGATACGATAGATCTTCGGAAAGCTGTTTTACAGATAGAGGTTTGGGAGAAGATGTCTTGCCAAGAAGGAAGCCTTCTTGATGCGGGAGGATTTTCTCAATGATAGAAAATAAAGTCTGTTCGCGTTTTCTTAAGTTTTTGATGAGCCATTTAGCAGAAAGAATTTGTTGGGTGAGGTTTTTTTTCTCTTCTCTGGGCAGCTGTTCGTAAATATGAAAGACTTCGCTGTTAAGTTTTATAGGGGGTAGACCTCTGGAGCTAATTTGAATTTCCCAACCCTGTTGTTTTTTAGTGACATAAACATCGGGAAGAGCGGGCTGAGTGCTAGATAAAGATGCGTAGCCTTCTGCAGGACACCAAGGTATAGTCGCTAAGGCATTTTTAAGCGCTTGTTTTAGATCGGCAGGCGTGCAGCGACATTTCTTTGCTATGCGTAGAAAGTTACAGTTAATCAAAAGAGCATAGTGTTCTTTGATAATCTTATAAGCAAGCTGGTGTGACGAACCTTCTAAATGTAATAGCCAATAGTCTTGTAGAGAGGGGGAGGCGATCCCTAAAGGATGAAAATGTTGAATTGTTTGCCAAACTACATGGATAGAATCTAAAGGAACTTCTAGTTGTAAAGACAAGTCTTCAGGAGGAGAAAGAAGCAGTCCTTGATCTGATAAGTTTCCTATAATGTGCTGAGCAATAAGCAAATCTTCAGCATGATCAAACGTTTGCTGTACTTGAGTAAGAAGATGGGAAAATAAGGATTCTGGACGGGAATACGAGGCGTCTACGGAAGATAACGGAGAACATGCCGACCATTCTTCCTCTTCTAGAGATGAAAGGTCAAAAAAAGGATTATGAATGATTTGTTGAAGTACGTAAGAGGAGAGCTCTGTAATTGGTGATTGCAACATTTGCAGTCCCTGCTGCATACGCAGCGAGGGAAGGTAGTTTAAAGAAAGCTTTTGATGTTGCTGAAACATACCTAATGTACTTGAATCAAGTAATCTCTAGGGATTTCCTTAAGAAAACGGCTCGGTTTCATGACACGAACTGTGCCCCAAAGAAAACGAGTTTGCGCTGCAGTTAAATAAAGGAGATCTTGGGCTCTAGTGATTCCTACGTAGCACAGGCGTCGTTCTTCTTCAAGATTTTCATAATTTCCTTTAGAGTTTGCATGCGGGAAGAGATTTTCTTCTAATCCTACAACAAAGGCTATACGAAATTCTAACCCCTTACCATTATGAATCGTCATGAGATTCACGCGATCTGCAATGAGTTCTGTTTCGTCCGTAGAACTTTTTAAAGCCAGGTCATCTAAGAAGCTTTCTAAAGTTCCCTCTGTATTTTGTTGTTCCCATTCGAAAGTTTTTGATGCAAGTTCATCGAGGTTGCTTTTTCGATCTTCGAAAGTATCGGGATCTTCTTTTAGTACTTGAAGGTATCCAGTGATTCTTATTGTAGCGATAACAAACTCATTAAGAGGAAGTGTATAAGCACGTTCAAGTTGTTGGAAAATGCTTAGATAACTCCAAAGACCTTCTTGTTGCTTCTTAGATAGCTTTACAGAATGAGTTTCTAAAGCATTTCTACATGCTTCTAAAATAGGTAAATTATTTGTAAGGGCATAGTCAATCAAAGAAGAAATTGCCGAAGGACCTAAACCTCGCTTGGGGAGATTTACTGTTCTATCGAAGGCAACGACATCACATTTGGCTGTAAACATTCTTAGAAATGCTAGGATATCTTGAATTTCCTTACGTTTGTAAAACGAGAGTCCCCCGAGGATCTCATAAGGAATGCGTCTGCGTAACAAGGCGTCTTCAAAAGTTCGAGATTGGAAGTTTGTTCTATAAAAGATACAAAAGTCTCTTAAAGGGATGTTAGATCTTTTATGAAGACGGTAAATTTCACTTGCGACAAACTCAGCTTCGTCTTTATCCGTTTTTCCTAAGAATACTCGAATTTTTTCTCCAGGGCCTTTCACACTGCGTAGATTTTTCTTTAATCTCGATGCGTTATTTTGAATTAAGGCATTAGCAGCATTAAGAATGTTCCCATAGCTACGATAGTTTTCTTCTAGACGTAGGACACGAGCTTGGGGATAATCTTGTTCAAAGTTTAAAATGTTATGGATATTCGCCCCTCGCCAAGAATAAATAGATTGGTCGGGATCTCCTACTGCAAATATATTTTGATGCTTTCCTGCTATTGTCTGAGCCATCATATACTGTGCATGGTTGGTATCTTGATACTCATCAATAAGAAGGGCTTTCCATAATTCGCTATATTCCTTTTTGACTTCAGGGAAATCTTTAAATAGCTTTACTGTGAGGAATAAAAGATCGTCAAAATCTAAGGCATTAGTTTCTTTTAAGCGTTGTTGGTATTCTTTATAAATAGAAACCACAGGGTCAACATACTCCTCGGGATCTAAGTCTTCAGGGTAGAGCAAGCGGTTTTTTGCTTGAGATATATGATATTGTATGGAACTACTTAGAGTTTTTTTTAGATTAAATTTTTGTAAACATTGCTTGAGAAGTTTATCAGTATCGCTTTGATCATAAATAATGAAATTATTTTCCCTATTTAAAGCTTGTATAGAGCGTCGTAGAATAAACACGCCCAAGCTGTGGAAGGTGCACACCATGGGAATGTCCGCACCAGAAACTTGAGGGCATTGATGTAAAATACGTTCTTTAAGTTCTTTAGCGGCCTTGTTTGTAAAGGTGACAGCAAGAATTTCTCGAGGGGCAATGCCTTCTTTAATTAAATGAAGAATGCGACATGTGACCACGCGAGTTTTCCCAGCTCCAGCTCCTGCTAGAACGAGAACAGGACTTAGAGGAGCGGTAACTGCAGCAATTTGTGCTTCGTTTAATTCTAAAGTAAGCATAGTGGTATCCTAATTTATAGCTTCCGACTGAAAAAAATCAGGATCCCCGAAGCTAAAATAATCTAAGAAGGTTAATATACTTCTATTTTCAAACAATAAAAGTGGGTGGTTTATGCAAAACGCCTTTACTATAGACCAGCTTCCTTTGTCTTGGCAAGAGCAGCTTGAAAATGAATGGTCTCAGCCTTACATGCATAAGCTTAGGGAATTTTTACAAACCGAGTATTCTCGGACAACAGTTTATCCCGCAAAAGACAATATCTTTACTGCATTAAAAAGCACACCTTTTGATGCTGTGCGTGTTGTTGTTCTCGGTCAGGATCCCTATCCTGGAGAAGGACAAGCTCACGGACTAAGCTTTAGCGTGCCTCATGGTGTACGCTTACCCCCATCTCTAATGAATATTTTTCGTGAATTGCAAACAGATTTAGGAATAAAAAATACGACGGGATGTTTGCAGCCTTGGGCAGATCAAGGTGTCTTATTATTAAATACTGTATTGACTGTACGTGCGGGAGCTCCTTTTTCTCATGCTGGTCAAGGATGGGAGCGGTTTACCGATGCTATTGTTACCAAACTTATAGAAAATCGATCACACGTGATTTTTGTCTTATGGGGGAATGCTGCAAGAAAAAAATGTGACTTACTGTTCCGTTCTACTCATAAACATGCCATTTTAGCAGCTGCTCATCCTTCTCCTTTAGCAGCGCACCGCGGCTTTTTTGGTTGTTCTCACTTTTCAAAAATTAACTACCTGCTTAAAAAGCTGGAAAGGCCCATGATTAATTGGAAGCTCCCATGAGTGAAAGTATTCAAACTGTTTCTTTTAATAAAACTCACCGACTTACAGCGAAATCTACAGTGAGTTTAGAAATGCCCGTAGCAACGCAGAAGCTTCAAGGTAAAGAAGGCATGCCTGCTGCGGCAAGTTTAGAAGCAGATTTTTTAAGAGCAGAAGCCATACTCGCGGAAATGCGTGAAATTCGCGGCTGCTTAGAACATTCGTTAGAAACTCTAGTTCCTAGAGACTAGATGTTTTTCCAACAGGTCTTGTAAATAAGGAGTGAGCTTTTGCAAAGCCTTTGCTCTATGCGAGACCTGGTTTTTTACATCTTCAGAGAGTTCTGCAAAAGTTTGCTTGTAATCATATTTTAAAAATAGTGAATCGTAGCCAAACCCAGAGGATCCTTTTTCGTGATTGCTAATATAGCCTTCGCAAATTCCTCGAGACTTAAAAAATTTGCCTTCTGGAGAAGCAAGAACTACACAACATTCAAAATACGCAGAACGGTCTACAATGCTTTCTAGGGATTGCATCTCTTGCAAAAGTTTTTTTCTGTGGTCTTTATCACAAGCATCTTCGCCAGCAAAAGTGGCTGAAAATTTACCGGGCAGACCATTTAATGCAGGAACCATAAGCATGGTGTCATCAGCGATTACCCAAGAATTTAGTTCTTTTGCTGCATGTAAACCTTTTGCCAGGGCATTGTCTTCAGGGAGACTGCCGATTTCTTTAGGGGCGTAGTAGTCAGGGAAGTCGGCTAACGAGAAAATATCGAAACTTCCTAACTGTTTTAAAAAAGTCTTAGTTTCTCGTATTTTGTACCCGTGGGAGCTAGCAATGACTATCTTCATTAGGTTTCTCCTTAGCAAAAGGGAAAGAGCGAATAACAAAAAATTTTGTCTCGTTTGAAATTACACTAGCAATTTTGTCGAGAGGGGGTTTCTTTCTTGATTATACTACAAAATAATCGAAATAGTCGCACCTACACAACTATTAGCAAGGTTGCATAAAGATATCTTTTTTGCTAGCACTACTTAACCAACATACAAACTATCAGAATGTTATTTTTGATGGGTAGATCAGTGTTATGAGAGTTATACGCTCGTTTTTAATTTTATTATGTTTGTTTCCTTATCTAGGATTCGCTCACGTATCTGTGGGGTTAGATCGTATTTTCAGTGAAGAGTCTTATCTTTCTTGGATTCGTGGTAAAAAGGTCACATTAATTTCTCATAATGCAGCTATTAATCATGAGGGAAAGGATGCCCTCTCTGTTTTTCAAGAACATAACGACGTATGTTTTTTGAATACTCTTTGTACTTTAGAACATGGGTATTATGGTACGGCTCCTGCTGAAACCCCCGGATTTGCTCCCGCCATTCCGGGAGGGCGTGCGGTATCCTTATACGGAGTTAAAGACATTCCTGAGAACGCTGTCCAGGGGAGTGATGTTTTAGTATACGATGTGCAAGATATTGGAGTACGTTCCTATACTTTTGTTGTTTCATTACTACATCTTGTTCGTGCTGCACAAAAGTATAAAAAAACCCTCATCATATTAGATCGTCCTAATCCTATGGGAGGCAAAATCATTGATGGCCCCATGCCGACGTCTCAAACGGATTATGTACCAGAAATTCCTTATTGCTATGGCATGACTCCCGGAGAATTAGCGCTTTTTTATAAAGCAAAATACGCGCCATATGCCCAGGTTTTAGTTGTGCCTATGCGGGGCTGGAAACGCTCCATGACTTTTTCTCAAACAGGATTAAGGTGGGTTCCTACAAGCCCGCAGATTCCCGATGCACAAACTACTTTTTTTTATGCCACAACAGGAATTATAGGAGCTCTATCTATATCCAGTATTGGTATAGGGTATACTCTTCCTTTTAGAGTAATTGGAGCTCCTTGGATGAATGGACATCTTGTTGCAAAAAAGTTAAATGAAGCCCGGTTGCCTGGGATCATCTTCTATCCTTTTTGTTACGAGCCTTTTTTTGGTAAG
Source organism: Chlamydia felis Fe/C-56 (assembly GCF_000009945.1). Classification (NCBI taxonomy): domain Bacteria; kingdom Pseudomonadati; phylum Chlamydiota; class Chlamydiia; order Chlamydiales; family Chlamydiaceae; genus Chlamydia; species Chlamydia felis. The sequence continues at coordinate 32,980 of NC_007899.1, forward strand.
TATAAAATGGAATTATGTTCGGGTGTTTTACTTATGCTAGAAAAACCAGAGGCGTTTCTTCCAGTGGAAACACAATGTACAATTTTGGGGATTCTAAAAACTCTATATCCTAAACAGGTAGAGAACGCATTCAATGCTTTGGACAAAATTCCTTTGCGAAGAACTTCTATATATCGTTGTCTAGGAGAAGAGAAGTTTCTTCATATTTGCCAAAATGAGCAGTATATTATCTGGCCGTTAAAAAAATTGTGCCTCGATGGAAGAACAAAATTTCAAAATATACGCAAGCCTTTCTTAATATCTGATTATTGCGACGAAGAGTAATTTTTTCTCAAGATTCGACTGTTTGACAGGAATTTTTGATGTTTCTATAAGCGACCTTGTAGGGGCGCCTTATCCCCGGAGTCCGGGAGAGACATTTAAAAACGTGTCTAAAATATTTAAGAATCGATTAGAAGGACTTAGCGCATTAAATCGAGGCGTGAGAGCTTTAGCTAAGGCCGTTACCACAACTTTAGGGCCTCAAGGCTCCCATGTTGTTATCAAAAAAGATCACTCCCCTCCCTATGTTACAAAACATGGTGCTTCAATAGCTAAGGAGATCTCTTTAGCAGATGCTTTTGAAAATACTGGTTTAAAATTTGCCGGTGAAGTTGCTTTACAAACAGACTTGCAGGTAGGAGACGGATCTACCACAGCTGTGATATTGACAGATGCTTTATTCTCTTCGGGGCTCAAAGGTGTTGCTGTTGGATTGGATCCCTTAGAGATAAAACAGGGAATTCATCTTGCCGGAGAAATGTTAGATAAAGAGCTTACTAAGCTTGCGGTTAAAAGGAAGCCAGCTGAAGACTCTTTTCATATAGCCACTACCTCAGCCAACAATGACCCGGCTATTGGCAAAATTATATCCGATGCCATAGCAGCTGTTGGTGTGGAGGGCGTATTCTCTATAAAATTGGGAACGGGAGAAGAAACCACTCTAGAGGCTTCGTCTCATGTAGGGTTTAATTCAGGATACTTATCTCCGTACTTCGTAACGCATCCAGAGACTATGGAAGTCATCTATGAGGATGCTTCTATTTTATTGTGTAATCAGAAACTATCCTGTTTGAATCAATCGTTTATTCATTTTTTAGACCAAACTTTTCAGACGAGTCGAGCTCCTCTAATTATTATTGCTGAGGATTTTGATCCTCAGCTTCTATCTATATTAATAGTGAACAAACTTAGGGCAAATCTTCCCGTATGTGCGATAAAAGCCCCAGGATTCGGTGAACGGCGTAGAGAGATTTTAGAAGACATCGCTATTTTAACAGGAGCCACTCTTGTTGGTGATCTGTTGGGACTTTCCTTAGATGAGAGTAATTTAGATGCTCTTGGGCACGTAGGGAAAATTATCATAGGGCAGGACACAACTGTTTTATCCGAAGGGAAAGGCGATCGGGAAAGCATAGATCGTCGTATCGATTACTTGCGGCAGGCAATTATTCATAGTTCGTCTGAGATGGATACTCAGGACTTGGAAAGGCGCTTGGCGAGGTTTGTCGGAGGAATGGCTCAAATATACATAGGAGCTTCATCAGAAAGAGAATTTAAAGAGAAGAAAGCTCGCTTAGAAGGTGTTTTAAAAGCGACTAGAGCCGCATTTAAAGAAGGTTGTCTCCCAGGGGGAGGCTCTGCTTTAGCTCGCGTAGTGTCTATTGTAAAAATCCCCGATCAACTACCTAAGGGGGTAATGTTTGGCTGTAAGTGCATGCTTCAATCTGCAGAAGCACCTCTTAGAGTTATAGCAACAAATTGTGGAAAAGCTCCTGAAAGTGTGGTAGATACGGTTCTGTCACATGCAGATCCTTGTTTTGGATATAATTGTATTACCGATACTTTTGAAAATTTAATTGCTTCGGGAGTGTGTGACGCGCTCTCAGTGATTAAATTTATTTTGAAACGTTCGATTTCCATTGCTTGCTTATTGTTGACCAGTTCATTTGTTATCGTAGAATCTTCTGAAGGCACGCAAGACTCTCAACACCCAGATTCCCCTCTTTCCGATGATTGTTAACATCAAATAATTTTTGCATGGTGTTAAAAACAGTTTTATCTTTTCATCTTAGAACGATCTTTTTTTCATAAGATAGGGAGAAAAACTTGATCATTTGGTCTGACTTGACTACACTTTTCATCGAAAGAGCTGTGCACCAGTAGCTCAGTGGATAGAGTACCTGGCTACGAACCAGGTGGTCAGAGGTTCAAGTCCTCTCTGGTGCGATGCATAATCATAAAAATAGGGTGGTAATGGGATCGCTTTTCGTTGGGAAAACTGCCCCAGATTTTTCTGCACAAGCAGTAGTTGATGGTGAAGTAAAGAATATTTCCTTGAAAGATTATCGTGGTAAATACGTTATTCTTTTCTTTTATCCTAAAGATTTTACATATGTTTGTCCTACCGAGCTTCATGCTTTTCAACATTCTTTAGAAGAATTCGAATCCCGCGGCGCACAAATTTTGGGGTGCTCCGTTGACGATCTTGATACCCACAAGCGTTGGTTAGAAACTGATAAAAAAGCTGGTGGAGTTAAAGGTATTACCTATCCTCTAATTTCTGACACAACTCAGGAGCTTTCTAAACTCTATAGTGTTTTAGACTTACAGTCTGGATTATCATTCCGTGGATCATTTCTGATCGATAAAGATGGGATAATTAGACATATGGTAATAAACGATCTTCCTTTAGGTCGTTCTATAGATGAAGAGCTTCGTGTATTAGACGCGTTAATTTTCTTCGAGAATCATGGATTAGTATGTCCTGCAAATTGGCAGCAAGGACAGAAAGCTATGGCTCCCAATGAAGAAGGTTTGAAAGAGTACTTCGGAACTATCGATTAGAAAGCTTTGTTAAAAGTTAGTAAATCATAGAGATCTTGTTCGAAGAACAGAAGGAAACTTTTGTATTTTCGGCAGAGAGATTTAGAGGCCTCTATAATGTGTTGGTCCCCAACGCCGGGAAGGCCCATCGCAATGATATTTTTTAAAGTCGTTTGAGTATTTAGGAAGTGTAGCCCAAAAAAGTAACTATCTACGCAATAACCCTCTTCCTTTACTCTAAAGTAAAGCACATCGTATTTATACATTAATGCTTGTATGGCCAAAGCTATTCCCGACTTTGATGTTGCGGATCCTCCTCCTAAATGGTCATAAAGATCTGCTGTACTACGACATAAATAAGCAGTATCGTAGCTTCCTTTTTCTGCTTCACCAAATAAAGCAATAGTCTGTTTCATTGAATTATAGATAAATCAAGCTTTATCGCTGATCCTACAAAAGATTTTGTTTATTATCTATAGCGAGAAATAAATATTAGTTACGGAAAATACAGACGATTATTTCTTATGCTCTGGCAAACAAAGCTTTTGATTGGCGTAAATAACATCAGAATTTAGTTTATTAAGTTTTTTTAATTCCGCGACCGGGATTTTATATTTCGTAGCAATTTTCCCTAAGGTTTCTCCAGGTTGTACAACATGGATATGAGAAGGAACCTCATTAGAAAGATCGGTATAAGTTTCTGGAGAAGAGCCGTCAACAAGAGCAAGAAGAGAACGTCGTAAAAGACGAATGTCTTGAGAAAGTGTTTTATGGTGTTGCTGTACTTCTTGAAGTTTGTTTTGCAGCGTAGATTGGATATCTTTTACAGAAGCGGTAAGAACTGAAACTGTTTTTGCTAGGGTTTTGTATTCGATTTCTAATTGTTGGATTTGTTTTGTAAGAGCGTCCGGTTTTGTAGACGACAGTTTTTGTATTTTACTATCCTGCTCATCTATACGATCAGCTAACATCTGGATGTCCGCTTCATGACATAACAATTTTGCAGAAGCGTCTTCTACTTCTGCAAGCACTGCTTGTAGGGACGGAGACTTTCCGGCTTCCGCAGGAAGTACCGCTCCTAGACAAAACCATAATCCGCAATAGAACAAATATTTACAATTAACGTGCATGGACTTTGAATTCTGTACGACGATTTTGTTGCCAGGCAAGCTCATTATGACCTGAGTTTATTGGCTGCTCTTTTCCGTAAGATATCGTAAATAAACGTTCTGGAGAAATTCCTTGTTTAATTAGATGTTGCTTAACAGCATTAGCGCGGCGTGCTCCTAAGGCTAAATTATAAGCAGCAGCTCCGCGTTCGTCAGTATGACCTTCTATATAGAGCGTTGTTTTTGGAGATTTTTGCATCTGACGAACAAGGCTAGATAAAATAGCAAGGTTTTCTTCGCCTTTAATGGTATAACTGTCAGTTGCAAATGTGATATTCCGGAAGGAAACCGATTGGCTACTTGTTTGGTATAACTGCTCTTCTTTAGAATCATAGGAATCAGCAAAATTTTGATTCATCTCTTCATCAGTATAAAGAGGAACAAAAGCAAAGTTTTGTTTTTTTCTTTTGGGACGTTGACAGTCTTGGCAAGTAATATCCCAATCACCGCAAGGATAAGAGCATGAAGGCAGGGCGAAAAGGGCGAGTAAAAAACAACCCAATACGCTTAAATATTTCTTTTTCATAAGATTCTCTTTATTGGTTATTAGGGAATCCTCCCCAGGAAGGGAAACGTTTTTCCCCCAATCCTATAACAATTTTGTTAGTTTTTTGGGTAATCAGACTTAATAAATAAAGCTCTGATTCTCCTGAATTTCCCGCGCTATAAACAAGGTGATGACTATCAATAGCCCATGAAGGCCCTTCCTTATCTATAGGAGTTGTTGTTAGTTGGTAATCTTTTCCTGTGGAAAGGTCGTATAGGCAAATTTGCCGAACACCCTTAATTACAGAGCAAAAGGCTATTTTTTTACCATCCGGAGACCATGAAGGGCAACTGCTATTTCTATATTTTTTGGTTAGTAGACGTGGAGTTTGGATTTCAGGATCTACTTGAATGATGTATAGGCGTGGTCTGCCGTCTTTATTAGAAACAAAAACTAATTTAGAACCATCGGGACTAAAAGAGGGGTTGCCCTGTGTTCCAAAAGATTCATTCAAAACTCTGCGAGGTTTGCCCATAGCTCCTTGGGATGGCGAAAAACCCTGAAGGAATAAATCAGGATTCCCGTAAGCATCCGAGATAAAAGCTAACTGTTTTTTCCTCGGAGAAAAGACCGGCATAAACTGATTCCCTTGTAAATTGAGAACTTTTTTTCCTGAGGTATTCTCTAAAGAACCTAGAAAAATTTTGGGAATGCCAAATTTGTAAGAAACATAGAAGTAGGGGTTATTGCTGCCTATGTTCAGCCAGTTTGGAGTAATGGATAAGGAATTTTCTTGCGTAAGGGCTCGTAAATTCTCCCCGTCATAATCTACCGACCAAAGCTCTCCCTGTTTTAATTCGCCATCATGAGGATTCTTACTTAATGAGAAAACTATTTTTCCAGAACTAATTCCAGGAACTCTGGTAAGGGCGTAGTGGATCTTATCTGCTACCTCATGTATTTTTTGTCGGTTGATAGCGATGTCTTCCGTAAGCACTAAAGAATGAAAAGGTCGAGGGTTGTGAGTGCCTCGGGATAGGGTAAATACAAGTTCAGGATAGTGAGAAGAAATAACAATACTAAACGGTGCGGATATTTCTCCGGATTTAACAAGAAGGGGTTGAAGACGATCTCCGAGAGCTAGATCCTTGACGAAGATACTGCATAATGAGCGTAGGTATTTTGTCTGTTTTGCATCATTAGGACCGATATTCAGCTCTACATGAATAGGTAAAAGGGTGTTTTCCGAGCGTACGGAAACTTCTAAATCTTTAGCATAGAGGGAAACCATTCCAAAAATTAGGAAGGTACTGACAAATAAACGTCGTAACATTCCAATAGCCCCTACTGTGTTAAGACTCATTACTCAGGAGTTTAATATGAAAAACGATATTTTTCGAGATTTTGTATTTGTCCAAGAATTTTTTAAAGGGAATTTCATAGATACGCATGAGAATTAATTGCTTTTCTGCTTCGCTAATTTCAGATAATAAAACGCAATCATGGATAGTCCCTTGAGGAGTTAAGATTAGCTTTACTCTTACTTCCCTGGAAAAAGGCAGCACAATATATTCACGGAGTAATTGGCATAGTTCTTCTTCTTGAGTCATTGCTAAAGATGAGTGTACGGTAAGTTCTCTGCTTTTAGGAAGAGATAGGTCGGCAAGCTGCGCATTGCTATCGTCAAGATGTTGCGAGAGCGTTTTTGTAAGATTTGCAATGGCCTTAAGCTTTGCCTTTCTTTCAAGGGTATTTTTTTGGACCATTTTATCTTCTGTTTGAGGTTTTGGCGCAGGCTTTTCTTTTTCTACCGTCTTAGGAATCGGAATTTTTTTAACGCTATCCAGCTTTTTCTTTTCTATAGGTGTTTTAGAAGTCTGCTTTTGATCGAGTTTTTCAACAGTAGTTTGTTTGGTTAAGATTGTTTGTGCTGGTGTGGGAGGTTTTGGCTGCGTTGTTACATGAGGGGGATCTCTGAAAGTAACGAGTTTTTCTTTGAAAGGAAGTAGTTTGGGTTGTTTTTTTTGCGTTGGAGAGCACACAAGGAGAATGAGACAGGCTCCGTGGAAAATCGTTGCAAAGAGAATATAGGGGAGCGTTTTTTTCATAATTAGCTTTTTAAAGCTATATGGAGTTCGTGAAATCCAGCCGATTCTATAGTTGTTTTTACTTCTTGGTACAATTTAAAAGGTGTCTCCCCATCTTGCAATAACAAAGGCACCCTATTTGGGTGCTGCTGATGTAAAAGAGAGAGTTGTGTTTTTAACTCTCCTAAAGAGAGAGCTCGATCATTGAGAGTGATCGTACGGTCTGCGAAAACTTTGATTATTGTTTGGGGTTCATTGTTTTCCCCAAGAACCTTATGATTTTCTGCCCCAGGGGCTAATGCTATAGAGTCTAGTCTTATTAAAGGCATAGCAATCATAAACGCCATTAAAATAACAAAGACAATATCAATTAATGGAGTGAGATTGACGCTAGGGTCTTCTTCAGTATCTTCAACGATAATACGTTTCATAAATTTGTCTGACGATACTTAACTTCTATGGAATTTAGCAGCAAATATGCTGTCTGCTCGATTTCTAAAATTAATCGAGAAGAATGAGCCTTGAGGTAGTTAAACCCTATCAAAGATGGAATAGCAACAAATAAACCTACAATTGTGGTCCCCAATGCTGTTGCAAGTCCTTCCATCATCGCCGTTCCGCCAGCATGCCCTGTGCTAATATGCGAAAAAGCTACCAAAATACCCCAAACAGTCCCTAAAAGACCTAAAAAAGGCGCTAAACTGATAGTCGTGGCGGGAATAAAGTTATTCTCGTGCATAATTGCGCGGTATTTGGGCATAATCGCTCCCAAGAGAGTCTCTAGAGATTGTATGTCTTCCATAGACAATACCGGGCCGTGGTCTGGAGCTTGTTGACGATTCTTATCGAGAAGTTCTAAAGCTCCCCTCTTAATAGTAAAATAAAGGTCAGCAAAAGGATTTAATTCCGGATGAATTTCCAGAGACAAGGGGGCGTGACGATTTTTTATTAAGAAATCCTTAAGAGACTTGCCTGATTTTAGAAATTTTTTTTGAATGGCAAGCTTTTGATGTAGTACTGTCCAAGTGCATAGGGAAAGGATCAGTAAGCTGAAGAATATCCCCTTGCCGAAAAGATCGGCTTCTCTGTAGGCCTGGATAATGGGATTATGGGAGAGTTGCAGCATAGAGTATAAAATTCTTTACATAGTGGGGGGATCGTACAAAAGACGATCCTATCAAAATTCTGCTATAGAGCCAAGTGGGTTTTGTTAAAGAGATTTACGAAATCGGTTGTAAAAATAAAACTATAAATAATGTATAATTATCTACCTGATTTAGAAATAATTGGAGTTGTTTTGAATAAAATCAAAAAGCATTTTCAAACTATACTAGTGGCTTTTCTATTTTCTTTACCTGCCTTTACTGAGTGTGGTCAGAAATTGCATGCCGCGGAGCCCGTAGTGGAACAGGTTGCACCGGGAGCCACTCTAATTTCTGAGGGGACCCATATTCCCAAGGGTGAGGTGTTTAGAGTGGGGGTTCGGGTATCCGCTCTTAAGGGAAGCCATATTTACTGGAAAAACCCTGGGGAAGAGGGTAGCCCGCTAAGAATTCATTGGAATTTACCCAAGGGATTCGTTGTTGAGGAGGAACACTGGCCTTCTCCAAAGGTTTTCGAAGAAGACGGCACAACATTCTTCGGTTATGACGATAACGCTCTTATTGTTGCCGATATTCGTGCTCCGAAAAACGGAGATGATCGAGAATCTGTTGTATTAAAGGTTCACGTTGAGTGGTTGGCTTGTGGGGAAAGTTGCGTACCCGGAAATGCCGATTTGGAACTAGCTCTTCCGTATCGTGATGGTGCGGCTACTCTATATCCTGAAAAATCTGCAGAGTTTGCTCAAACGCTACAGGCTCAACCTCGTCTGTTGAAAGATGATCGTGCGATTACTTTAGGGCGCAGTCAGGAAGGCGAGATTATTTTAAATATTACTGGCCAGCAAAACCGTGCAGAGAAAGCCTGGTTTATCTCAGAGAAAGCTGACAAAATTTTTGCATATTCAGAAGAAGCTATAAAAGAGGCTTCCGGGACGGCCTGGAAACTGAAAGTAAAAACTCTAGCGGGAGTTCAGAAGAATCAGGAATTACAGGGAGTTCTATTACTTACAGATAGCGCCGGTCACGAGGTTGAATCTTTTGCAGTTCGTGGTCAAATTAATGATTCTGGAGAATCGGCTTCCGATTTGTGGAATTACATAACGATTGTAGCTATGGCGTTCCTCGGGGGACTTCTTCTTAATATTATGCCCTGTGTTCTACCTTTAGTTACTCTAAAGGTGTATGGATTAATAAAATCGGCAGGAGAGCATCGTTCCTCTGTAATTATCAATGGACTGTGCTTTACTTTAGGAGTCGTCGGTTGTTTCTGGGGATTGGCTGGAGTTGCTTTTCTCTTAAAAATGTTAGGACATAACATTGGATGGGGTTTCCAACTTCAAGAACCAATGTTTGTGGCGACATTGATCATCGTATTCTTCCTGTTTGCTTTAAGCTCTTTAGGTTTATTTGAAACAGGCGCAATGTTTGCGAACTTAGGTGCGAAACTACGCCCTACAGGTTCTGGAGATTCTAGGAATAAAGCTGTGGGAGCTGTGTTTAACGGGGTATTGGCTACGTTAGTAACTACTCCATGTACGGGACCGTTTTTGGGTTCTATTTTGGGGCTCGTAATGTCATTGTCGTTTATCAAGCAGTTGACGATATTTACATCCATTGGTTTGGGAATGGCATCGCCATATCTTGTGTTTTCTGTATTTCCTAAGATGCTTTCAGTTCTTCCTAAACCCGGAAGCTGGATGAGCACATTTAAACAGCTTACTGGATTTATGTTATTAGGAACGGTAACTTGGTTAGCGTGGATCTTTGGTTCAGAAACAAGCACTACAGCGCTGATCATCCTTCTTGCGGGATTGTGGCTTGCAGGTATAGGCGCTTGGATTTTAGGGAAATGGGGTTCTCCGGTTTCTCCGAAGAAACAAAGAATGGTTGTTTCAGCGTTGTTTTTCGGATGTATAACAGGTGCCCTGTCTTTAAGTTTTGTTGCCTCCAGGCATTTCTCTGGAGAGGGAGAAACCGTTGTTATTCAAGAAAACAATGCTTGGCAACCGTTTTCCGCAACCAAACTTGCTCAGTTGCGTAAAGAAGGCCATGCGGTGTTTGTGAACTTCACAGCTAAGTGGTGTTTGACATGCCAGATGAATAAACCTGTGTTGTACGCAAGTGCGGTACAGGAGATGTTTAAAGAACACGGGGTAGTGACCCTAGAGGCTGATTGGACCCGCAAGGATCCGGGTATTACTGAGGAGCTGGCACGTTTAGGACGAGCAAGTGTTCCCTCCTATGTCTATTATCCTGCGGATCAGTCTGATCCTATAGTACTTCCTGAGAAGATTACGCAATCAGTTCTTGAGAGCATGGTTTTCTCAAAAAACTAATTTTACATAGATAACTCGTCTTATTTTTGGGGTGTATTTGTATAAATACACCCCTTTTTTGTCCCTTTGTATTAAGAAAAACTTCCCTCGAAGTCGATTCTTTTGAAGATATTTCATGAAGAAATGTATGATCATGGATTTTCTTATCCAAATTTAAAAGGAGAAGATCCATGAATTTAGCAGATGCTCATGTTCATCTTTCGGACGATGCCTTTGTTGAGGATGCTAATGATGTGATTCAACGTGCAAAAAATGCGGGAATTTCTCTCCTTGTGAATGTCACTACAACTATTAACGAGCTAAATAAGTCTTTTGCTTATGCCGAAAGATTCTCAGATTTGCGTTTTTGTCATGTTGCGGGAACGCCTCCGCAAGATGCTCATATAGACATAGAAGAGCATTTTCACTATTTCCAAGGTTTTGCTCAGGCTGGGAAATTATCCGCTATTGGCGAGGTTGGCCTGGATTATTGTTTTGCTGAAGATGATATGGCGAAAGATCGCCAGAAAGAAGTCCTAAAGAGGTATTTATCCTTAGCTCTAGAATATGAGCTCCCCCTTGTTGTGCACTGTAGAGGTGCTTTCGAGGATTTTTTCCATATGATAGATCAATATTATCATCATGACAAGCGTTCTTGCCCCGGCATGTTGCATTGTTTTACAGGATCTTTAGAGGAAGCTCGGGAACTTCTTTCTCGAGGATGGTTCATCTCTATTAGCGGGATCGTTACGTTTAAAAATGCTCAGGATCTACGTTCTGTAGTTTCTCAGATTCCTTTAGAGCATTTGTTGATAGAAACTGATGCTCCTTTTCTTTCTCCTACTCCTTATCGAGGAAAGAAAAATGAACCCGCTTATATTACACATACGATAGAAGCTATTGCTGATATTCATGGTATGGACCCTCATGAACTTGCAGATATAGCCTGTAGCAATGTTGTGCGTTTTTTAGAGGGGCATAAAAAAGGGTAGCCTGTCTTTGATTGTCTAGTAAAAATCACTTCACATAATTCTGATGAAGCTTTTATGGTCTCTAGAAAAAGGGTTTGTGAAATAAAGGCTTACGATGAATGAAAGGGAAACATGTTCTGAACTATCTCAGAAGCCATGGAAGTACTACACTAGCTTTGCTTTACGTTGTGTTCATTCTTTAGCAGGAGTTGCATTTACGTTGTTTCTCTGCGAGCATATATTTACTAATATGCTTGCTTCTTCTTATTTTAAAGAGGGAGGGGGATTTGTTCGTTTGGTGAGCAGGTTTCATCAGATTCCTGGTCTTCAGATCATAGAAATCGTTTTTTTAGCCTTACCTTTTATTTTTCATGCTATCATAGGAATTGCTTATCTCTTCCAGTCAAAATGTAACTCGGGAGTTTTTGATGGCAGCAAGCCTTCGTTAAATTATGCGAGAAACATTGCTTATACCTGGCAGAGAAGAACAGCATGGATTTTACTTTTTGGGATTGTTTTTCACGTTGTTCAGTTTCGTTTTCTTCGTTATCCCTTTCATGTAGAGCTGCATGGGCAGACTTATTATGCTGTGGATATCAATGCCGCTCGATATACAGCGATAGTTCGTGGTACTAAGGGATTTTTCACTATAAATTTCTCGGCTCCACAAACAGCAACGATCCGTTTAGATAAAGAGGATTTTGAAGGCGACGCTATTTCTAAAATATCAGAAAACAAAGAATATCTTCTTACATCTAATGTAGGGACTGCTTTTCTTTATATTGTTCGGGATTCTTTAGGATCCCTATGGATGGCGATTTTCTATACTTTATTAGTGATCGCCGCAGCATTTCATGGATTTAATGGTTTCTGGACATTTTGTTCCCGGTGGGGAGTTGTGATCTCTTTACGTTCTCAAGCTCTTTTACGTAATTTGTGTTATTGTGCCATGGTTGTAGTTGCGGCCATGGGCATTAGTGTGATCTGGAATTTGTATAGCGTGGCATAAGAGTATGGAAGCACAGGGTTGTAGGGTTATTGTCGTTGGCGGAGGGTTAGCAGGATTATCAGCAGCCATGAAGTTGGCAGATTATGGTATCGTTGTTGATCTAGTATCGTTGACAAAAGTGAAAAGGTCTCACTCTGTATGTGCGCAGGGGGGAATAAATGCCGCTCTTAATCTTAAGCATGAAGAAGAAGATTCTCCCTATATACATGCCTATGACACAATAAAAGGTGGGGATTTCCTAGCAGATCAGCCGCCGGTGTTAGAAATGTGTTTGGCAGCTCCGAGGATTATCCGCATGTTAGATAATTTCGGTTGTCCTTTCAACCGCACCCCAAATGGAAATTTGGATGTGCGTAGGTTTGGAGGAACTCTATACCATCGCACGGTATTTTGCGGGGCTTCTACAGGTCAACAACTTATGTATACCCTAGATGAACAAGTGCGGCGTCGAGAAAGTCAGGAACGTGTTAATAAATTTGAAAATCATGAATTTGTAAGATTAATTACCAATAGTTCAGGAAGAACTTGTGGGATTGTGATGATGAATCTATTCAACAATCGTTTAGAAGTTCTTAAAGGGGATGCTGTGATCTTTGCTACAGGTGGTCCCGGAGTGATTTTTAAAATGTCTACGAACTCGACATTTTGCACAGGAGCTGCCAATGGACGATTGTTCCTTCAGGGAATGACCTATGCCAATCCGGAATTCATACAAATTCATCCTACAGCTATACCTGGTATTGATAAACTGCGGCTAATATCCGAGTCTGTGCGTGGAGAGGGAGGACGCGTTTGGGTTCCTGGAGATTCTTCCAAGACAATTACATTTCCTGACGGCTCTCAACGCCCTTGTGGGAAAACAGGAGAACCCTGGTATTTCCTAGAAGAGATGTATCCTGCCTATGGGAATTTAGTCAGTCGTGATGTGGGAGCTCGTGCTATTTTACAGGTGTGTGAAGCTGGATTAGGAATAGATGGACGCATGGAAGTCTTCTTAGATGTCACCCACTTACCGGCTGCCACACGACATAAATTAGAAGTTGTTCTTGATATTTATCGAAAATTTACTGGGGAAGATCCTGACAAGGAACCAATGAGAATTTTCCCCGCTGTGCACTATTCTATGGGCGGGGCTTGGGTAGATTGGCCCGCAGCAGATGATCCCGATCGTGATAGTCGATACCGCCAGATGACAAATATCCCGGGATGTTTCAATTGCGGGGAATCAGATTTCCAATATCACGGAGCAAATCGTTTGGGAGCGAATTCTTTATTATCCTGTCTATATGCTGGATTAGTTGCTGGAGAAGAGGCTGCTCGTTTTATTACAGCTTTTGGCTCCTGTCCAACAACATCTACGGATTTTTCGGATGCTCTTCAACAAGAGAAGGAGGTCAATGCTCTTTTACTTTCTAGAAGTGGAGGAGAAAATATCTTCGCATTGCATGAGGATATTGCCAAAGTTATGGTAAGAAACGTCACTGTAAAACGGAACAACAAAGATCTGAAGTCAACTTTAGAACAATTAAAAGAGTTCAGAGAGAGACTTCAAAAGGTTTCTGTGCATGATTCTTCACAATTTGCTAATAAGACTTTCCATTTTGTACGTCAGATGGGCCCGATGATAGAATTAGCCTTAGCAATTACAAAGGGAGCTTTATTGCGAGATGAGTTTCGTGGTTCTCATTTTAAAGAGGAATTTCCTAAGCGTGATGATGTGCATTGGTTAAAAACAACATTAGCTTCTTATGCTCCTGAGGAGCCTGAAATTACTTATAAGCCTGTAGATACACGTCACGTGCAGCCTTCACTGCGAGATTACACAAAATCTTCGACAGCAAAAATCGAACTTACCAATGTTCCTGAACTTATTCATCTGCCCATATAAATAGAGAGAGGACTATGGATATTCCTGAAACTTTTATATTGAAAATTTACCGAGGAACTCCGGGAAAACAATATTGGGAAAGTTTTGAATTGGCCTTACATCCAGGAGAGAATGTAATCAGTGCTCTTATGGAAATAGAAAAACGTCCAGTAAATACTCTAGGGGAAACAGTAAATCCCGTTGTCTGGGAACAGGGATGTTTGGAAGAGGTCTGCGGTTCTTGCTCATTATTAGTAAACGGAGTGCCTCGTCAGGCATGTACAGCACTTATTGAAGAGTATATTAAAAAGACAGGATCACGTGAGATTATTTTAGCCCCACTAACGAAATTCCCTTTAATTCGAGATCTCATTGTTGATCGATCGATCATGTTCGATAACTTACAAAAGATTCAAGGATGGGTAGCTGCCGATACTGACGGGGAGAACAACGGCGTGAAGGTGTCGCAAGAGGAGCAAGAGCTTATGTATGCCTTGTCTATGTGTATGACGTGCGGGTGCTGCACGGAAGCCTGTCCCCAAATTAATGAGCATAATGATTTTATAGGTCCTGTAGCTATTGCTCAATCGCGTTTGTTTAATACCTATCCTGGGGATAAACAGTCTAAAAAACGCTTACTCACGCTCATGGGCAACAAAGGTATAGAAGGTTGTGGTCAAGCACATAATTGCGAGCGCGTATGTCCTAAAAAACTTCCCTTAACAGAAAGTATTTCTGCAATGGGAAGAGATGTGGCCAAATACTCTTTAAAGTCTTTATTCCGTTCGATTTTCAAAAGAAAGAAAAAAGAGCGAGAGGAAGATTAGAAGAAGCCCTTGGGCATGCGGCTGCGGTATCCTGGAGGAGGTGGCATGCCATAGTCTATAGGGTTGGCGTAGAGAGTCCAGGGTTGAGACACAGATAGCAATTTCTCCATATTTTCTAAGGGATAACCTTGTAGGCCCGCATAATTAAATTGCCAAAGATCGATTTCTTTAGAGCCTGGATGAAGAATGAATCCGAAGTAGCTATATGCCCAATTACTGTCACCAAAAAGTAAAGGTGCAGGATAAGCAAGACGATGATGTCGCATTGCTGTTGCTAGTCTTAGAAAGACATCTTCCTCAAAATATAATCGCTGATAACTTTCCATCATCAAGCCTTTGAAGAGATGACGAATTTCCCCAGAAGATAAAAGGGAGAAATTAGGGATGAATTGTTCTATGAGCTTGCTGAATTTTTCATAGGTAATTCGCGAGGAGATTCCTAAATAAGAGCTTATTTTATCTAGGACCTCAGGAAGTTGTTGATCTGAGGTATAGGGAATATCTTGAACCATCTGATGAGCTAAACGCCGCTGGTATAAAGCCAATAGGCTTTCTGTTTTTGGCAAGGCGTCTTTTAGAAATCTTGAAGCTTTTTCATAGAGTTCTGGAAGTAGTAGGGAATAGTCGGAGCAAAAATCATGAAAATCGTAAGCAAGATTCTGAAGACTATATTTTGCACAGAATCTTTCTATAAATGTGAAGATCCCCTGTTGATCTAGTACCGTATCTTCTAGAAAATCCTGATGGTTTTTTACCCAAACATCTCGTAACCAGGTATAGCTGTACCAATCATTGCTCCACGCTTCGCGGAATAGGGGAGATCCTGCAATTACGGAAAATACATGCGTGGGAGACGAGGCAATTAGGGAGTGGGAGCCATCTTCTAAATAGCTTTTTATTGCTGAAGGAAGGTCTTTCAATGCGTCTGAGAAAAATGCTGCAAGTTCATGGGCATTTTCAGGATGTTTCTCAACATGAGTAAGTTCTTCGGGATTTTCAAAGTAATCTTGCAATAGGGTCTCTACTGTTCCTCCGGAAACATATACCCAGGGCGTGTGGGAAATCTTGTCTAAATTGTTAAGGACGGATGGAGGAACAGGAAGATCGTAGGCCTGAAGAATGCGCGTTATCGCAGCCTCTTGGAAAGAATTCTTATGAATGAAAGAGATAATCCGATGGATAAGAGCAGACACCTCTTTTTCTAATCCCAAAACGCCATGTTTTTCGAGCAGATCTCCTTCGGTTGAAGAAAAAAACTCGGATAAAAAACCAATAAATTCGTTAATCGAATAGATGGAAGACCACGTGTTGGGATGACTTCTTCCGTGGGTAAATAGGATGCGAAACCCCGCAGGAGAGTCGGCATAAAGATGAGAGAATTCTTGGATGAAGGCGTCGTAGGAACTGCGGAAATACTGAGGTATAATTTTTGTATAAAAAGAAAGTAAAAAATTCGGCAGAGAGAAGAGTTTTTTCGCTTTTTCTTGAGCAGCATCCCAATCCTGTAGAGCTTTGTTTAGCTCTTGGCGAAAGCGGATATGGTCCATAACCAGGATCTTATTATCCTGATCATTTAAGGGATTTCTCATGCGGCTTTCGATGTATTCCAGCTGAGCACGTGCTTCTTGATATGTCTGTTCGCATTGTTCTATGAGATTGCGAGATTTGTCGATATATTCTTCTACAAAAGTTTGGATGATGAAGGCTAGGCTATTGGGATCATTAGGGTTCCATCCTAGGGCAATGCGGAGGCGATTTAGTGTAGAAGCATCGTTAGCATCAGCAAGAGAAGCTAGTGTATATTCCCAAGACTTTAGTAGAAGATTTTGCGTATCTCTAATAAAAGCAAATTTCGCTTGTTCATAAGCACTAAGAAAGCTGTAGATTCTTTGCATTTGGGAAAGCTTGTGAGAGTGCTCAATAGAGAAAAAAACTTGTTCCTTACTGTAGAACCCTTCTTGAAATAGGGTGGATCGTACAGAGCTTTCCGTAATTTGATAATGATGTAATAGAGTACTTCGAATTATCTCATTAGCAGTTATAGAGTCGTCTATATGTTGGAGTTTATTAAGGAGATATTCATGGGCAAGGACTTGCTGCACGCGCACTTGGGGATCATCTAAAGTATCTACAACACCTGCAGCAGCGAATGCTCTTTGTAGACCCGGAGATGCAGAAAGTTTTGCAATAGGATCAGGATAGAGGTCTAATATTCTTAAAGGCTTGAATAGCTCCCCAATACACCCCGATAAGTTCATGGGTACGGAGATTTCTCTAGTGCCTATGATTCTTGTAAGTTTCCCAGAAGAAAGAAGATCATCGATATCTTTGATGAACAACTCAGGATATTCTTGATGAATCACAATAGCAAAGGCTGAAGCAAAGCAAGATCCAACGTCTTGACGTAGATAACTAAACATTGCTGCAAGTGCTGCTTGACGCACGTGAATAGGAGTTAAGGTTGTGTCGGGAGGTAGGGCTAGGGTATTGCGGATAAGATCTTGGATGCCTTTATAGGAAGGGACAAAAAGTTTTTTTATTCTCTCTCGAATCTCTGGGACTTGTTTGATCGCTTGAAGCATCTTTAAGAGATGTTCTCTGGATTTAGTTTCGTTATGTCTGTGAGGACCTAGAGGGTAGAGACATTTTGATAAATGTTCGGTAGCTTGTACAACTTTTGCTATATCGATTTCTCCAGTATCCGTTAGGATGTAACGTGCAGCATTTCTTGCTATAGTAAGGTTTTTAGCAGCTAAAGGAGACTGTAGAGATGTGGTTTGGTAAGCTTGAAATAGGGTGTCATTTTCTGAGCAAAAGATCTCTTCTAATTCATTGTGCTTTTGCTTAAGAACTAGCGAATCAAAAACAAAAAAATCTAGACGAGACATAAGAAATGCAGAGAATTTTTTGGGCTTTTTCTATTTCTTATCACGAATTCCAGGTTTCTGTCAGCAAGCGATTCCCCGAAGGAAATCTCAAGAAAAGTTCGTGTTAGGAAATAAGAATGATTATAGCTTATAGGATGAGAAAGATGGAAAACTTGGGGGAATAAAAGGCAACAAATTCTTTCTAGGGACGCGTATTAAAAAGTTTTCCTATTTTTGTAAAAAAAGACGGTAAAAGATAACATGTTTCGGTTTAATTTTTAAACTAATGAGTATTAGGCATGATTATACAGGAACAGCTCACTAAATTCTGTCCGTCGGTAGTGCACTTTGTACAAACCCATCAATTGAAATTATCACAAGTGAATAAATGCTTTTTCTGTGTTGTGCTTGTAGGTATAGTATTGATTTTCATTGGTTTGGCGGCAACCTCGCCAATTTTCGTGACCATCATCTCTGGTGTAACCCTTTTATGTGTTTCTATTTTTGTAGTTTTAGCGTTACTACTGCGGTTGGGACAGGGGTCAACATTGCTTCAAGAACCTGGAAGTGAGAGCATCACTATCGAAAACCTCCATTTAACTGAACGATAGAAAACTTAAAGTCCCATCTATTTGTGTTTGTGTTTCTTTGTTCAGCATTTCTGTAAGAGTTTCTATAAAGTTTTCTGAATTTAAAGGTGCTAAGGGATCTTTAATCAGTTCTTCAATAGGTAACCGCATGAGATAATCCGTAAGTTCATGATTCCCTGTGATGCACACAAGGATATCTCCGGGTTGTATCTTCTGTGTTATAGGGGGTGTAAGGCGCGAGAACGTTTCTTGTCTTTTTAAAAAAGCTACGGGAGGGGTTTCTCCTACGGATAGAAGGGATAGAGAAGTTTCTTCCGAACAGTAACGAATAAACGTCATGGAGACTGTGGCCTCGTCTCCTTCTGTGGTTTTCCTAAAAGTTTCGAAGGTATCTGAGCTGATTTTCTCTAGAGAAGAGGAGAGGTTGGCGTAGGCAAGGAATAAGCTTCGTGCAGATAGAGCATAAAGATAGGACGGGAGCCCTATGTCTCCTGCGAGACCGACAACACCTAGTAAATTTTGTTCGGGATCAGAGACCTCCCATCCATAAAAGTGCCCTGAGAGTTGAATCCCTTGGAGATGTTTTGAGATAAAAGAGACGTTAGGAAATTCTGGGAAGGGAGGACTGAGTAATGTTTGTTGTAAGGAAGCAAGAATAGCAAGTTCTTTTTGTAATTTGACTCCAGAAGCAAGTTCGATTTCAGCTTTTTCTTTTGAGTTCAGAAGTAAGAGTAGTGTGCAGTTAAAGATATTCCCTAATTCATTAATTTCATAACCATAGGGTTGGGGTTCGTAGCGTATGTTATGATTCCCCCTCCATGCAGCCTCCATGCATGTTGTAAGTTCTTGAATCGGCTGATTTAGTCGTTTATTAATTTTCGTGAGAACCCATCCCATTAAGCTAAAAGCTAATGAATAAAAGAAGATCACATTTAAGGGGAGGCGGATAGCCTTGGTAATGAGCCAGGAAAGTGGAATAAGGGATAAAGTATAGGTCCCTTGGATAGGAAGCTTGTTTAAAATGATCCCTAGATAGCGTTTGTTTTTTATTTTTACGCTTATAAGATTTTGTTCTCTGAGAATTTTCGGAGCTACTTCAACGAGATTTGCAGATTTTCTTGGGGTGGTTTTAGGAAGATCTGCGATATCTACAGAGAATACCTCCGAAGAGAATTTAGGATTTGAAGCAAAGAGAACCTCTCCGTATTTATTTAATAGGCAGAGATCTTCGTCTTTTAATTGCAGGGATTTAAATAGGTCTCTTTGTAAAAATTCCATAGGATAAAAACTAACGAGCAACCCCGCGCTTGTGGGGGAGTTCCATACTTCAATATCTTCGGTAATGACTAGATAATATTGAGGAAAGCTTGTTGTTTCCGGGGAGATTGTAATGATACATGCTTTCCCTGAAGACATGCTGAGCTTCTTTTTGATCTCAGGATGATTTTTTAAATAATGAATAAAGGGATCATGGGAATTTTTTGTTTTTATATTTCCATCCCTTAAGGGGATGAGACAAAGCGAAAAGTCCGTGTTGGACAGAGCAACCATTTCGTTGTAAGCCTGAGAATAGAAATCTTCGGCTGATGATGAGTAGGCTTTAAGAGCGAGAGTATTAGCCAAGCGTTTAAGGAAAATTTTATGAATAGTAAGCTTCTTTTCAAATTCTAAGCTAAAATTTGTAGCTCGGGTATGAAGGTTTTCTACAAGGTTGTTTTTTGTTGCTGAGAAAGAAAATAGCGATAGGACAACCAGATTCAAAATCAAAGGAATCGGAATTACCAAAAAAAGGAACAGCAAAATGCGTTTGGTAAAAGTTTGTTTCATGAGTCCGAGATTTTAAGAATCAGCAAAGTAATGTCATCGTATTGATGGCAATTTCCTACGAAAGTTTTCACAGATAACATTAAAGAATGCATAGCATCTTCTGCGCTTTTCCCCACCAAAGTTTTTATAACGTTTTTTAAACGTTCCTCACCAAACATTTCAAAATGTTTGTTGTGAGCTTCTGTGATTCCATCCGAATATAAGACAATCAAAGATCCTGGAGCTGGTTGGAAACTGGCCGTAGGGATATCAGGAATATGGGGAAGAAAACCTAGAGCCATCCCAGGGTGATATAGACAAGAAACCTCACCATTAGGAGATAGATAGCATGCAGGATTGTGGCCGCAGGAATAAAACTCTATAATCCCTGTTTTGTAATTGTAGCTGTAGACACATAGGGTGACAAACATCCCTGAATCGGCAGTATTTTTGTAAAATAGAGATGAGGTTTGTTCGATAGCATCTTTTATAGAAGGGGTTTGTGATAAGAATGTGCGTAGCATGTTCTTAAGAAATAGAGAGTAGCCACAAGCTTGTACGCCTTTACCAGAAGCGTCAGCAACTATTAAAAATAACTTGGCATTGTCTCCCTCACCGACAGTAAAGGCATCGAAGAAATCTCCTCCTACGGTAATAGCTGGAATATAAACTTTCGCTAATTCTGTATGCGGGTAACTTGCAAGCGTGTTGGGAAGAAGCCTTTGTTGGGCTTGCTCTCCAAGGCGTAGAGCATTTTGGGCGCTTTCTTTTATTTCATAATTTTTCTCAGCTAGGCTTTGTTGTTGGTCAAGGCTTTGCGTCATGGCATTAAAAATATGTCCCAACCTGTTCACTTCAAATCCTAGGGAATCATCTACATAAGGATCTCTGATATTTTCTCTTGTTTGTATGATGACTGTAGCAAGTTTGCGGATGGGTAGCGAGAGCCTTTTAGCAACAAGATAGGCAATAAAGCTTCCTAGTACAACACATGAAAAATAAGCAAAATATATGAGCATGCGTTTCCATAGTGTAGAAAAAAGCTCAGCTTTTACTCCGTAGGAAAGAATGCTCAGGTCCATATTAGGAACGTTATCGAGGTAGCACCACACTTCTTGTTTCCCATTTTTAAAAGAGAAAAAGTTTGGCTCTATGGATAAAGGAGATAGATGAATTGCCTTTAGAGACACCTCTTTTGGACAGGTGCTTTCATCTAGAAAAGTGTCGCAAAATTGCATTTCAGTAATATGCGGGTAGATCGCTCGAAGATCTAAGTCTGGATCCGAGGCTTTTAAAATGATCCCATCTTTGGATAAAAGAGCTGTTTTTACCGTGAAGTAAGCCTGGGTATTTACCAGAATATCTTCTAGGAACTTTTCTGCATTATGAGTTGTGTAGAGCATTCCTAAAAGCTTGTGAGTATCAGTATCAAAAATATTTGCTTGCATCACAGAGTATACTTCATGATTTTCTGCAGACTGCTTAAATGTTGCAGAAAATGGGATGTTGTTTGGGATATTTATTTTATTTTGGTAATTTTCCCCAAGATGCTGAGGTTGACTAGAAGCAACAACGATTTTCTCTCCGTTGGGCTGTAGCTTAATTAAAGAGATCTCGTCATATGTTGAGCTAAACATTCTTTGCATTTCATTGCTAAGCTCAACATCAGGGACTGAGGGGATCCCTTCATCAAGGTCTAAGACTTCTGAAAATAACGCTAAAACGTCGGCATTTAAAGGGACTAGTTGCATGAGAGTATCTGCTTTAAATGCGGCATTTTCTTTAAATGCTACGGCAACAGATGATACCGTAGTGCGGTATTGTCTGATATTGAGTAGAGCGATATTAATCCCTAAAGGAATTAATATTGCAGCTACGCATGCTAGCCATAAACGATAGCCTATCGTTTTTGTAAAAGGAATCATCTACATTAAATTCGTAGTTATCGAGGACGTTGTAAATCTCAGCGATCTATCAGATGTCTTCTTTATTGCGTCTTTTCTTCATTATTTAGGTATATAGAAAATTTTGCTTAAGCAGACATCTACTATTTAACATGTGAGTGGAGTTTTTATATCCTGAAGTTGGTGCTAAAACACAAAAACAAGACTGTTAACTGGGAAGCTTTGTATAGGGAAAAAGATAATCGCTTTCTAGGAGTAACTAGAAAGCGATATAAAAGCGACTCTATTCTCCAGAAAATGGATTTGAGTCTTTAAATAGACCTACGGGGCCGAGTTCTTCTTCTATTGCCATAAGTCTGTTGTACTTGGCAATTCGTTCTGAACGCGATAGCGATCCCGTTTTAATTTGTCCAGTATTGAAAGCTACGGCAAGATCTGCAATTGTCGTGTCCTCGGTCTCTCCAGATCTATGGGATAGGATTGTCGTGTACCCTTGATTGTGGGCAAGTTGTATAGCCTCAGAGGTTTCTGTTAATGTTCCGATTTGATTTGGCTTAATTAATACGGCGTTTGCACGACCCTTGCTGATCCCTTCTGCAATTAATTCTGGATTGGTAACAAAGAGGTCATCTCCTACGATTTGGATAGCGTCTCCAAGTTCTGCTGTGAGCAAATCCCAACCGTCAAAATCTTCTTCAGCAAGACCATCTTCTATGGAATCAATAGGATAACGGTCGCAAAGATCTGCAAGTATTTCTACTTGTTCTTGATAGCTCTTACCCTCGTAAGTTTTTGTTTTGGTATCATAGAAAGAAGATGCTGCGCAATCAAGAGCTAGTGAAATTTCTTTCCCCGGTTGGAAACCAGATTTTTCAATAGCTAATACAAGAAGATCTAAAGCTTCAGAGTTGGATTTGAGTTGAGGAGCAAATCCTCCCTCATCTCCCACTCCCGTAGCGAGGTTCTTATCGTTGAGGAGTTTTTTCAGAGTGTGAAAAACATCTGCTCCCATACGTACCGCCTCTTTTATTGATGTTGCTCCGATAGGACGAATCATAAATTCTTGGAATTGTAGTCCATTATTGGCATGCATACCTCCGTTAATGAGGTTCATCATTGGGCAGGGGAGAACGTGAGAGAAACATCCACCTACATAACGGTAAAAAGGCTGGCCTAATGTTGCTGCCGCTGCTTTTGCTGCTGCTAAAGAAATCCCTAAAATCGCATTAGCGCCGAGTTTCTCTTTATTTGGGGTTCCATCGGCTTCTACCATGATAGAATCGATAAGAATTTGATCGAATATGTTGACTCCTTGTACAACAGGGAGGAGAACTTCTTTTACGTTATTTAAAGCCTGTAAGACGCCTTTCCCTTGATATCGAGAAGTATCGTGATCTCGAAGTTCTAAAGCTTCTTTTATTCCTGTAGAGGCTCCCGAAGGTACACAAGCTTCTCCAAAAGTGCCTGCGTCTGTAATTACTTTAACATATAGTGTTGGATATCCTCTGGAATCTAAAATTTCTCTAGCTTGGATATCTGAAATAGCAACTTCTAACATGAGTCTTCAATCTCTTTTGTCAAGGGGTTGGATACTAGCTCCCCAGGATCAGCTTAACACGATAAATAGACTGATCGTATTATCAAATAAGGTTCCTCACAGAGAGAGCTTAAAGGCAATATTAGGTTCTGATTTTACAAAAAGCAAGTAGATTTGAGTAATGTTTATGAGAGATAAAGAAGTTGTTCTTTAGCAGCTTTCATTTTATCTCGATATTTTGCAGCTTCATCAAATCGAAATTCATGAGCTGCTTGCTGCATGAGATTTTCGTATTTTTTTATCAGTTTTTCTAATTCTTTTGTAGATAAGGGCATCTTCAGATTGTCTTGAGTTTCCTGTTTCCTTCCTTGAGGAATAGGGTTAGCAAGAATCGCTTTGATGATAGGTTGCGGAGTGATATTGTGCGCTTTATTATACTCTAGCTGTATTTTTCGACGACGTTCTGTTTCTTTTAAGGTTTGTTCTATAGATTGTGTTTTTTGATCTGCGTAGAAAATCACTTTCCCTTCTACGTTTCTAGCTGCTCTTCCACAAAACTGTATTAAGGAAGATGTGCTACGCAAAAAGCCTTCTTTATCCGCATCAAGAATAGCGACTAAGGACACTTCGGGAAGATCCAATCCTTCGCGAAGTAGGTTTACGCCTATAAGTACATCGATATTTCCTAAACGTAAATCCGTAAGAATTCGCGTGCGTTCTGCAGTTTCTATGCCCGAATGTAAATAAGCGGCTGCAATATCTAATTCTGACAAGAAAGCTGCGATATCCTCAGCGAGTTTTTTAGTGATAGAGATGACTAGAATCTTTTCTTGCGATTTAGATAAGCGTTTGCGGATTTCTTCAAGGAGATCATCTACCTGTCCCGTTGCAGGTCGGATTTCTGGGATAGGATCAGGAATACCTGTAGGCCGAATAATTTGTTCTACAACATGTCCGCGACTTTCGTTTAACTCCATCTCTCCTGGGGTTGCGGATACATAAATTACGTTATGGAAATATTTTCTAGCTTCTTCGTAAGTCAGAGGACGGTTATCATAAGCTGAGGGGAGACGAAAACCGTACTCTACCAATGACTGCTTTCTAGATAGATCTCCACGATACATAGCGCGCATTTGTGGTAGTGTTTGGTGAGACTCATCTATGACTAATAAAAAATCCTCGGGGAAATAATCTAAAAGGCATGCTGGAGGTGATCCTGGAGGCGTTTTTGTAAAGTGTCGGGAATAGTTTTCTATTCCTTTACAAAATCCTGTCTCTTTGATCATTTCGATATCATGAATCGTTCTCTGGAATAGTCTATCTTGTTCTATTGGGCGGTCGTGGAAGAATAACATGCGTTCTTCTAGTTCTTCTCGTATAGAACGGATTGCTTGTTCACGAACAGCTTCTGGTGTGACGTAGTGTGATCCTGGATATATAATGACTGAGGCTACCGATTCCAAAGGCATCATGGTTAGGGGATCGTTGTATTCTATAGAAGTTAGTGTATCGTTAAAAAATGCTAAGCGAATAGCGCGGTCGCTTTCATAAGCGGGGAAAATGTCTATAACACTACCGCGTTCCCGGAATGTCGCGCGTTGCGCTACAGGAGAAGCTTGATAATTCATTTTTACAAGCTGAGAAGTAAGCAATGAACGCGGGTATTCCTTCTCTATTTCTAACTCTAAAGCCATAGAGGCATAGTTGTCTGGAGAACCAATACCGTAAATACAGGATACAGAAGACACGATTAACGTATCTCTACGTTCTAAAATAGATCGCGTGGCAGATAAACGTAATTTATCGATTTCACTATTGATTAAGAGGCTTTTTTCTATGTAGGTATCATTACGAGCAATGTAGGCTTCAGGTTGATAGTAATCGTAGTAAGAGATGAAATACTCAACCGCATTGTTGGGGAAGAACTCTTTGAATTCTTGATACAGCTGAGCCGCTAGAGTTTTATTATGCGCCAATACCAATGTAGGACGATTGATATTGGCCACAACATTCGCAATAGTAAATGTTTTCCCAGATCCTGTGGTGCCCAAAAGCACTTGGAACTGAGCTTGATTACGCACACCCTGAGTAAGCTTAGCGATGGCTGCTGGCTGATCGCCACAAGGAGCAAAATCAGCTCGTAATTCAAAAGTCATAGGCGTATGTGTTTTATGGCAACATGCGAGAACGCCATTTTTGGCTTAGCCTTAAGGTGTCATGTACTTCTGCCATAGTTTCTTTGGCTATAGCGCGCATTTTTTCTGTCCCCAGTTGTAAAGCTTCATGAAGAACTTGAGGTTTTGCTAATAACTCTGCGCGTTTTTCTCTAAAAGGTTTTAAGAAAAGGATAAGCTCCTCAGCGAGGCGCGCCTTTACTTCAATGTCTTTTATACACCCTTGACGGTAACGCGTTTTAAATTCTTCAACTTCTTCTTTATTAGGGTTGAAAATATCGTGGTAGATAAATAGGGGATTTCCTTCAACTTTTCCTGGTGTCGTGGCGTGAATCCGGTTTGGATCGGTATACATTCTTTTGACTTTATCTTGGATTATCTCCGCATCATCAGAAAGGTATATCGCATTATTTGCAGATTTGCTCATTTTTCCTTGGCCATCAATACCTACTAGAGAAGTGAGATCTCCTTGTAGAGTTTCTGGTTCCGGAAAGATCTCCCCGTATAGACGATTGAAATTGCGGGCAATATCACGCGTGAGCTCTACATGAGCTTCATTATCTTTTCCTACAGGAACCAGTTGAGCTTTGGCAAGAAGAATATCCGCACTTTGTAATACGGGATAACCTACTAATCCTAGAGACAAGCCCCCCTCTTCTATAGAGGCATTTTTTGCCATTTCCTTAAGGCTAGGGAGCCCCATAATTCGATTAACCGAAATTAGCATGGAAAACAGCAGATGAAGCTCATAAATTTCGGGGATGGCCGACTGTAAGTAAATGGCAGATTTACTTGGATCTATCCCCACACTCAACCAGTCCGCAAGAACTTCGTAAATGTGATTATCCACGTCAAGAACTTGTTCTTTACGTACCCTGGTTGTAAGAGTGTGAAGATCCGCAACGATGAAAAAACATTCGTAAGCAGGGTTATTCTGTAAATCCAAACGATTTTTAATAGAGCCGACCCAGTGTCCTAAATGTAGTTTCCCCGTTGGTCGGTCGCCGGTAAGCACGCGCTTTTTGTTATTCATAATGTTTTTATTTTACTGACAAGATTTCTCAAGTTCTTCGAAATGATTCTTTAAGGATATTATATCTTCCTGAATTTCTCGGAGATTTTTCTCGCCTATAGGATTTTTTTGTGCTTCCAAAAGTCTTGCTAGTAAGTGACGAATCAAATGGCAAGTGTTTTGAACATCTGTCATTAATAGGAATTCTTGACCGTCTACTCTAGATAAACGATTTAAAAATACGCAGCGCTCTTGTTGAGAGAGCATGTCTGATGTAATGAAATTAATGAACTCACCACGCTCGTGAACATCCTTAGCAACGCGAATAAGCATCATGAATTCAGTAATTAAACTTTTGGATGCTTGTTTTTGTTCAGCGGGAAGATCGTGGATAAGTTTGCCGTTGATGAGCATTTCAAAAAAGAAATTCGCGATTTCTTGTTGGCCATTAGAGCAGTTAAAAACAACATTTTGAAACTCTCGGAATGTGGTGTAGCCAATAGCTGTGGCGAAAATTCTTTTTAAATTTCCTTCAAGAATAAGAAAAACATTGTCTTCTAGTTCTAGTGTTTTTGATTGTGCTGCCATATTTAGACCTTTGTATTTGGAATGAAATTACTTTTAACTTTTTGAAGCTTTTTTATCAATTTTTCAAGGGCAGCATGATCCTCTGGAGATAATTCTGAGCACTTTTTTAGTAATTGCGAGCCTTTAGAAAGAAAGGCAAGTGCTTGTTTTGCTAGGCATGTCTGACGACGATCGGTAGAAATTAAAGGAAATTCTCTTCTGATAATATCTAAGATCTCTCCTTTGCTTTCTCCACGGTAATTACGGATAATAGCTTCTTTTTTTTCTTGAGGCCCTTGTCGAGAAGCTAACGTATAGATCGCCTGTCTTGGCATTTTTTCTGCTTCTATTTTCAAGGGCTCAGGAAGAGTGGAAAATAGCTCGTAATATACGAGGAAATTATAGGGGGTTTGACGGTTGCCGTAGGTAATTAGCAGCCAGGCTGAAAATGCACCCTCACGGTAGGTTTTTAATAGATCCCGCACTTTTTTTATACGTTCACCATGTAAAAGCACGGCTTGGTGGTGGATTTGTTTAATTTGCGCGGATAGGTGACAGAGATTTTTGAAATCTTCCTCAGAAATCTGTTCGTCAAACGTATAGTGTTGTAAAAGCTGACGGAACTTTTCTTCTTCGTTTAGGGATAATTTTACATCGGAAAATCTGCTTAAGAAAGGGGAGAGCTCTCCTTCCATACGCTTTCGTGTTAGCGTTTCCATTTTATCTTGGGTATTTTTCTTGAAACGGTTTTCTAACAACGTTTTTAAATTTCCCATAGGATTACATATCCCTTAGTAAAATTAACAATTCTTTGGTTAGATTAAGGTAATCCTCAGAAGCTCTTGCTGAAGGTGCTGTAGAAAATACGGGTTTCCCGTGAATGGCGGCTTCAGAAATCGTAATGTCTCTACGAATCTTTGTATTTAATAGCCTTCCAGGGAATGTTTTGTGAATCAGATCAGCAAAAGCCGCGTTGTTCTTTCCGCGACAGTTCCAGAAAGAGAGGGCAACCCCTAGAACACTCAGTGGATGGCGAGAAGAGATACCTTGAATAAATGATGAGAGTCTTTCCAGACCTTTAACACTGTAAAATTCAGGAGTGGCGCAAATTAAAGCATATTGTGCAGCAATTAATGCGGACTCTGTAAGCCAGCATAGCGATGGGGGCGTGTCGATAATTACATAATCGTAATTATTTTCTACGGAGGCCAAAATATGTTTTAGCCGTTCATGAGAATAACGATCTGCGGCTAAATTCCCTGAAACTTCGACGCGCTCTAACCAAGTGTCTGCGGGAATTAAGTCTAATCCAGTGTCTTTGATGGGACGAATAACCTCATGAATATTTTTTTCTCCCTGAAGAACAACAGCTAAGCTATCGTAACAATCAGGATCAAGACCCAGGCCCGAAGTAAGATTTGCTTGAGCATCAAAATCAATGAGAAGTACTCGAGCATTATGATATTGTGCTAAAGCCGCTCCTAAATGCAGGGTTGTTGATGTTTTTGCTGTTCCACCTTTGAAGCTATTGACAGCGATGGTTTTCATTGGAGATGTTTGTCCTTGGATCCGGGGTTCTACAATAGTGGAGTTAAACTCAAAGAGTTCTTTTCTTCAAGTATAGTATTTATGAATGTATCTATTGTCATGTTATTTAACACTCGGTTATCTCGGGTGCGTACGGCTAAAGTATTTTCCTCTATTTCTCGGTCTCCCAAGGTAACCATATAGTTTACTTGCATATTTTGCGCGTTGCGGATTTTTTTACTTACGGATTCATTAGAGTCGTCCACAGTAACTACAAAGCCTAATTGCTGCCACGCTGTAGCGAGTTCTTGAGCTCGAGGTTGATGTCGGTCTGCTACAGTGATCAATCGTACATGTTCAGGGCTTAGCCATAGAGGGAATCTACCTTTGAAATGTTCTATAAGAATTCCTAAAAACCTTTCAATAGAACCAAACAAAGCTCGGTGTAACATAATAGGAGTGCTTTTTTCTCCTTGAGCATTGGTATATTCCAATTCGAAGCGTTCGGGTAAGAACATATCTAATTGAATGGTTCCACATTGCCACGTACGCTGGATAGCATCCTTCACATGAATATCAATTTTCGGTCCGTAAAAAGCTCCGTCTCCAGGGTTGATAACGAAAGGAGTATTGGAATTTATAAGAGCTCGCTCTAAGGCTGCTGTGGCTAAATCCCATAGTTCATCGCTTCCGATGGTTGCTTTTTCTGGTCGTGTGGATAGCTCTAGATGATACTCTAGTCCGAATGTGGAATATAGTTCAGAGACTAAATTTAAAATATTTAGGGTTTCCTCTTCTACTTGCTCTGGAGTAAGAAATACGTGGGCATCATCCTGGTGAAACGCGCGTACTCGCATAAGCCCCGAAAGAGCTCCAGAGATTTCATAACGATGCACGTGGCCAATTTCTGCGATTCTTAGAGGAAATTCCTTATAACTATGTAGACGCGTCTTATAATATAACATGCATCCAGGACAGTTCATGGGCTTAATTGCATAGTCTTCTTCGTCTATCTTTAGAGTATACATATTTTCTTTGTAGTTGCTCCAATGACCGGAAACTTCCCAAAGACTACGATTCACAAGCTGAGGCGTGAGGATTTCCTTATAACCTGCAAGTTGGTGCAAACGTTTCCAATATCCTATTAATGCATCCCAAATGATCATGCCGCGAGGATGGAAGAAGGGCATTCCTGCGGAACACTCCTGCTGGGAAAACAAATCGAGTTTTGTTCCTAAAACACGGTGATCGCGCTTTTTAGCTTCTTCTAGTTGATGTAGATGTTCTTTTAGTTCTTTTGTTGTAGGGAAAGATACTCCATAGATTCTTACTAAAGATTCACGAGAAGGATCTCCTCTCCAATATGCTGCTGATGTGCGTAGGAGTTTAAAAGCTTTTACAGGAGCTGTTGAAGGAAGATGAGGACCTCGACAAAGATCCATGAATTCCCCTTGAGAGTAGCAGGTAATATTTTCGTCTTCTGGGAATTCTTGAATGAGCTCTACTTTAAATGGGTTGCTTGCAAATTCTTGTAAAGCTTCCTGTTTATCATTAAATGTTTTTTTAGATATCTCGAATCGCTCTTTAGCTATTTGCTCCACCATGTTTTCAATAGCGGGGAAGTCGTCTTCGCTAATGGAAAGATTGGCAAAATCATAGTAAAATCCTAGATCTATAACGGGACCTATTGTGGGAATAGCTTGGGGCCATAAGCGTAGTACAGCTTGGGCTAGCATATGGGCAGAGGTGTGTAGAAAAATCTCTCGTCCTTCAGGATCTGTGAAGGTGACAAATTTTAAAACGTCTCCTTCGCTTAGGGTTGTGGATAGATCTTTAATTTGATCATTTATGACAACGCCAGCAAAGTAATGAGAATTTTTTATTTTGCTCGCGAAATCAGCAGCAGTAGAGCCTGTTGGTAATTCAAAAGTTTCGTTGTCGCAAATTACGCGGATCATTTTCTTTCCATCGAGAGTTTTTCTAAGTCTGTTATTGTAACGTTTTTCCGGATCAAAGCAAGGGAGTTTTCTTAAAAATGTTTAGGATTCACAGAGAGGGGTAAAGGTTTTTTTAAGATGAGTTGATGGTAAAAGTATATTTGAGTTGGAGCCAAAATTTTATTCTTTTACAATAAGAGCTTTTCTATCCCAAATATCAATTCCTCATGTCTATTTTTTTAGTATTTTTTACTGCATTTATTTGGTCTTCGTCTTTTTCTTTTAGCAAATTAGCTATGGAAGCGTCAGCTCCTCTATTTGTTACAGGGAGCCGTATGTTGATTGCCGGTTTAGTTTTTGCGGGGATAGTGTTGTGGAAAAAAGGGTCTTTGAAATTACCGAAGAATGTATATTTCCCGGTTTTTGTTTTATCCATAGTTGGATACTACCTAACAAATGTTTGTGAATTCCTAGGTCTGCAAAACTTATCTTCTTCAAAAGCCTGCTTTATCTACGGACTTTCGCCATTCATTTCCGCTTTGTTTTCCTATATTCAGCTACGAGAAACAGTAACCCTAAAAAAAATAGGGGGGCTAGGCTTGGGGCTTTTTGGCTACCTCTCTTATCTATTCTTTGGTGGCGGGGAGGTTGAGGCAAAAGCATGGAGTTGGCAATTGGGATTTCCCGAGATCTTACTATTGCTTGCGACTTGTTTTTCTGCTTACGGATGGACATTATTAAGAAAAATAGAAAAAAACTCTTCTTTATCGGTAATGGCGATAAATGCCTATGCTATGCTTATTTCTGGAGTTTTGTCTTTGGGGCATTCTCTAGCTGTTGAAACATGGAATCCCGTTCCCGTAAGTAATAAGGTTTTGTTTATTCAGGCTATTTTCTGCCTCGTATTATTCTCAAATCTTATTAGCTACCACCTCTACGCAAAACTATTGAGAAAATTCTCTTCAACTTTTCTTTCTTTTTGCAATCTAGTTATGCCTTTATTTTCGACATTCTATGGTTGGCTTCTGTTGGGGGAGAGCTTATCGGGATCCTTACTTCTTGCTGTTGTGTTTATGATCATAGGCTGTCGCCTAGTTTATCATGAAGAATTTCGCCAAGGCTACATTGTTTCTTAATGTATAGCAGCTTTACATAAAAAAAGCCCAACACAACTAGTGTTGGGACCTTCTTAGCTTTTAACGGTCTCGAGACAAATTAACTAAAGATTGCCGAGGTTGTTTGTGTTTGCGAATCGGCAATATTTTGTAGGGTTTGTAAAGCAGAGTTGAAACTTTGTTGAGACTGTTCTTGAAGCTGCTGAGCTTGTCCTGCATACTGACTCTGAATGGAGGTCATTTGTTTTAATTCTTCAGCGTGGGCTTCAGCCATACCTGCCTGTCTTTGGTGGTGAGCGATTTCTGCGCCCATAACACCGCCAACAATCCCGTCAATACCCGCAGTAAGGGCGTGAACCATTTGAGACATCTGCATAGATGTGGAAAGGGCTCTACCAGCAAAGGCTGCTGCGCGTCCTCCTTGAGTTTTTACAACATTCATACCTCGAGAAATCTTGTCTTTCCATCCGGGAGTGTTTAACACTTTTCCAAATAGCCCGCTGCTTTTTCCTGCGGATCCTGCAGCTCCTGCAGCAACTTTTGCGGCCCCCGCAGCCATATCATCGGCTAGACCTGCGGCGGCTTTAGCTGCGCCTGTTGCTGCCGAAGAAGCTGCGCCTGTTGCTGTCTTAGTGGCTGTAGTAGCTGCATCTGAAACCATTTTAGAAGCTTGAGAGGTGGCGGAACTAGCTGCAGACCCGGCAGCACCTGCGGTTTCTTTCGCAAAAGCTGCAGATTTTACTCCCCCTAAGCTTTTTGCTGCAGAAAGAAGACCTCCTCCAACGGAAACAGCGAAACCTACAATGTTTACAATACCAGAAATTAAGCTTTGTTTAGCTTGTGTTTCTGTCGCAGCGGCTTGGTGATTGGCCTGGGTTCTAATAGCATTCCCTATTTCTGGCGCCATTGCCACCTGATTTTGAATGGCCTGGTTTTGTTGTTGGAACTGTGAAGACCAGGATTTTGCACTAGCTTGGGCGAGTAAAGTCATAATCAGTCCCAATAAGGCAAGAGTTCCCATGCCTTTTTTAAGCACAACACCGTTAACTTCCTTATGCTCAGGGACGGGAAGTTGGGGAAGTTCATAATTGTTTTGTTGAAGGCCTTTAGGTCCTTTCACAGCTTGAGCTGTAGCAGTGCTCGATGCGCTAGATACCGAAGTAGAGGAAGAGGCTTTTCCAGATTTATCTGTTTTGGAGCTTTTCGATGTTTGAGAGGTTGATTCTTTTTTAGAGGTCCCCTGAGATTGTGTCTCTTGGATCAGATCCTCGAAACTTGCAGCAACTTCTCCCTGAGCACCCGTAGCGTGTCCAGTTTTGCTTTGCCCTTGAGCCTTTGAGGCTGCCTCACTGGCATTTTGCGCAAGCTGAGCAGCTAATGAAGGATCGGTATTATTATTTCCGCTAACTCCTGATGTCATAGCAAAAAACCTCTTAATAAATAATTTTTATACTGCTGATGCTAAGCCCGAGCTGATGGCTTGGAAGGCTTTAGCAATTTGAGCACCTAATTTAGTTGCTTGTTGCTGCATTTCACTTGCACTGTCTGTTTGCTTTGCTGCAATTTTACTTGCTTGTTGCCAAAATAGGGTGAACATCTTCATCATTTCTGATTGAGCTGTTAGGGCCCCCGTTTTTTTCTGAATGTCGGCAAGTTCGGATTGCATGTTAGATAGCTGAATATCGCCTATACCTTTAACTAGGGCGGGCACAGCGACAACAACGCCCATCCCAGCTGTTACCCATTTGCTTCCTAGGGTGTTGATTACTTTAGAAAGTTTTGGGAATGATTTAGCAAGCGCTTTTTGTCCTGTCTGGAAAATTTTAGACAGGTTTTTCGATAAGGTCTTTACAGCAGCTTTAATAGCCTGTTTGATAATTTGTTTGATCCCCTGTTTTAGGGCAGATTTAACAGCTTGCATAATGGCCTGTTTAATAGCCTGGACAATAACTGTTTTGATCGCTTGCATTACGGCCTGTACAGTAACTTGTGTAGCCACAGTTGTTGCTACGGATGTTGCAGCAGCCACACCTGCTGTGGCTCCTGCCGTTGCGGCGGCGGCAGCTGCTGTAGCTCCAGCGGCTGCGGTTCCTATAAGACCTAGGCCGCAGGTAAATAGTGAAGCAACAATAGAGACCACGGTGATGGTTACCGAAACCGCTATCATCACAGTATTCACCGTATTGAGAGTTGAGTTGCTATCTGCTTTCTTCTGAATCTCTTGCAATTTTTGGTATTCTTCGCGCTCAGAGTCGATCTTCAAGCCTTGGGATTCCAAGGACAGACGGTTCATAGTTGAAGCTTGAGCTTGGGTGCTTTGATAATCAGAGAGAGCTGAAGCTGTAGCCTCCCCAAGAGCTGCGATAGCTTTGGCTAGGGCCATGCTAATTTCCATAACTTCCTGTCTGGGCGTTAGAGATGGTTTAGGAAGATCGGGGGTTTCCAAAGCTCGTACAGCAGTGTTTGATTTCCCGTTAACGGCCGCAGAAACTAGTTGTTGGATTTCTTGTAAATGAGAAGAATCTACTGAGGACAAGGAGGAGATGGAGCTCTCCAATGTCTTATTGGTTTCTTCTATTGCAGTTTGTAAATTTGCAGCTTGGAACGTGGCTACGCCGGCAGTCTGAGTGCCAGCAGCAGCTTCTGCGGATTCAGCCTCTTGTCCTGCGGCAATTCCTTGACCTGCCATGATGTTTTCTGAATTTTGTGCTTCAGAAACGGCTCCGGATTTTTCTTTGCCCTGAGTTCCAGCAATGCTAGAATCACTTTGCATTTCAGCATTTTTCCCCTGACGGGTTTGCTGAATTTGCTTAGTTTCATTGCCAGCAAGTTTATCCGGATTAGGTACAGCTTGAGGTGTGGAAGCTAATACCTGAGCCAAAATATTTTTCTGGTTGGTATTGTCTGGACCTGAGGTAGAAAGAGACATGTTCTATTTTACCCTACGTTATCTAATTTTATTGAAAAACTACTGTTTGTCAGAGATGTGCTTGTTTACCGTTTCGGATAGATTCTTCAAACCATGAAGAACGGAAGCCAAATCCTTAGCAAACTTCGCATCTTCCTTAGGATTGGTAAATAATCCCTCGGTTAGGCTCTCGATAGGTAAGGAATCCAAAGTGCCATTTAAAGCAGCCATCATTTGTGCTAATTGTTTTGAATCTTGAATTCCAGAAAACGTTTGAGCTAAAGGTAAATCTTCATAAATAGAGGAAACTAAATTCTCTAAATTTGAAATTGCCTGTTCTTGTTTATCTGTTTCGTTTGTGAATAATACGGGAGCAGTTTCAGCTCGTTTTGCAGAAGGCTTTTTGGAAGCAGTTTTGTGTGTTTTTCTAACTTTTTTGTTCATAATGGAGTTCTCCTAACCCTAAATTAACGTTTCCCGCCGGATTTCTTTTTCCCCGAAGTTTTGGACTTAGTCGTGGTAGCTTTTTTCTTGTTTGGACTTGTTTCTTTGATCATGTCTTTGAGAGAGTCCTTCATAATATTGCAGCGTTCTTTCAAAATTTTGAATTCAGGTTTGTCCGCGCAAATATCGATAGTAATATCTAAGAAATCTCTGGATTCTTCAGCCTGATCGATCTTCATCAAGCTGTCGGCTATGTAATAAGGGGGGATGGGGTTTTGAGGCTCCGCATCAAAAGCTAGGAAGAAGCCAAAGGCCGCTTCATTGTACATTTTGAGCTGATGATAACATGAGCTTAAGCCTAAAATATACTTGTAGCACTGAGGTTTAGAAGCTGTAAGGATTTGGAAAAGACCAATAGCTTCGTTATACTTCCCTTGGGAATAGAAACTGTAGGCAATTGTATAAATCTCTTCTAATAATACGTCAGATAAACCTAGGATTTGCTGAAGGGTTAATCCATTGTTAAGCCCTTGTAAGATATCCATTAAGGCTTTCTTGGTTTCTTCTTCTGTGGGGGTTGGGTATTTCTGTTCTAAATCATTAGCCTTAGCTTTTTTTTGTGCAGCAAGCTCAGCGAGTCGGCTACGTGTTTTTTTATTAAACGAGGCTGATGGCTTTTTAGAATTATTGGAAGTAGGCTTGCTCATTGAATATAATTCCTAAAATTAAAATTATTTAATTCATAATTAAATTTTAAAATTAATTAATTTGAAAAAACAAGTTGTTAATTGGGCGTAATTCCACAATTTACAATTAATTATTTGGTAAGTTGTTCTTTTCCTTGGCTTTACGTATTATAAAAATTACGTGTCTTGACATTAGTGTTTAGGTATTTTACTTTTTGCTCTCGCAAGATCCTTTATTAGAATTTGCTATGCCTTCCAGACCCCTCATTCAACTGCTCGATACAACTACGATTAATCAGATAGCTGCAGGAGAAGTTATTGAGAACTCCATATCTGTTGTTAAGGAGTTGGTAGAGAATGCCTTAGATGCTGGAGCTGATGAGATAGAGGTGGAAACCCTTGGAGGAGGACAGGGCCTTATTGTTGTAAAAGACAATGGTTGTGGAATGAGTGCTGAGGATGTCACCCTGGCTCTTAAGCGTCATGCCACCTCAAAGATTGGGGAATTTTCTGATATTTTCTCATTATCTAGTTTTGGTTTCCGAGGGGAAGCTTTGCCCGCAATAGCTTCGATTTCTAAAATGGAAATCCTTTCCTGTCCCAGAATAGGTGAAGGTTCTAGGACAATCATTCACGGTGGGGAAATCATTGCATCAGAGGCCAAGCCGCGCCAGCTAGGGACAACAATTTCCATAGATTCTTTATTTTACAATGTCCCGGTTCGTCGAGGCTTTCAAAAGAGTCCCCAAGCAGATCGGATAGCTATGAGAAAGCTATTAGAGAATAGGATTTTATCTATAGAGGGGGTAGGCTGGTCGTGGGTAAGTGAACGGCAACAGGAGTTTCATATACTCAAGCACCGGGGATTTGCCGAGCGTGTTGGCTTCGTTATGGGTGAAGGATTCATGCAGGAAGCTTTAAGAGTGGATAGTGGTGAAAGACCCGTTTGTGTTAGAGGATTTCTAGGCTCCCCGGGTTTTCATCGCCCAACACGTTCAGGACAGCGGGTTTTTATTAACGATCGTCCTGTAGATTCGGTATTTATCTCAAAGCAAATACGGGAAGCCTATTCCATGCTATTACCTCCGCAAAGGCATCCCGTTTTCGTTTTAAAACTCTATCTTCCCCCAGAGTGGTGTGATTTCAATGTGCATCCCCAGAAAACGGAAGTGAGAATACTTAAGGAAGAATTCGTTGGGGAATTTCTTTCAGAGTCCATAGGAGAGGTCTTGGCACGCCCTCAAGAATCTTCTGTTTCTGAAAAAACAATATTTTCTTTGCCGGCCCTGCGCTTTTTTGATGAACACCTTGCAGAAAGATCTTCGGTAGAGCCTTTGGAGTCTATTTCATTACCGGAATTATCAATACCGCCCAAGGTGCCCCTTCCTTTTCTTGATAAGGGACAGGATATCCCAACTACGGATGGGCAAATGCAGATTGATTGGGGAGTATCTCAAGAGGTTCGGTTTTTAACTTCTTTAGGGAAAATTGTTCTTGCAGAGGACTCAGAAGGTGTTCATGCTATTTTCACCGAAGCTGCTCGGAAACATTTATTTTATCTCGCATTGACGGAGAATCAACAATACAACTATAAAAGTCAGTCTTTTTTGGTCCCTTTATGTTTAGAGGTTACTCCCCAAGAAGGGATTTTTCTTTCGTCTCATGTCGAGGATTTTAAACAGCTAGGGATAGAACTTTCTCAAATGGGTCCTTGTATATTCGCTATAGACAGTGCTCCGACATTTATAGGTGAAGAAGAACTGAAATCATGGATTCTTTTCTTGGCTGCAGAAAGTCACGCAAAGGTGGATAGAAAAGCTGTGGCTCTTTTGATCAAAGAGACTTTAACGCAGACAGTGTTTTGTAAGACTTTACGGCCTTTCGATATCTCTTGGCTTTCCTTGCTCTGGCAAATAGGTAAACCGGAAAAAGCCTTTGACGGCACTCAAATACGTCGGTTAGTTTTAGACGAGGATTTTATTAAGGAGTAAATTATGTTCCAGGATCGCATTGCAAGAGCGCAAGCAGCTCTAGCAGATTATGGTATAGACGGGTTTATTGTAGAAAGAAGTGAGGATCTTGCGTACTTTCTTAATGATAAAGTGACTACAGGAACGCTTCTCATAGGTAAAGATGAGGTTGTGTTTTTTGTTTATCGTATGGATAAAGATCTCTATGCAGATCTTCAAGGCCCCTCCCTTGTGTTTTGTGATAGAAATATTGCAGAATTTCTTCTTCCTTATCTTAAAACAACCACATATCAAACTATAGGATTTGATAGCCTCCACACTTCGTACCATAGATATCAAGAAAGAGAAAATGCGGTGTGTTCTTGGGTGCCTACTACCCTATTTACAGAGAAGCTGCGTAGTGTAAAATCTGCAGATGAAATAGAGAAAATGCGTCAGGCGGCGATTTTAGGCTCCGAGGGGTATGATCATGTTCTTTCCATACTGCAAGAGGGCATAACAGAACAAGAAGTTGTACGTCTCCTGCGCGTGTTTTGGGCAAAAGCTGGCGCCGAAGGTCCCTCTTTTTCACCCATTATTGCTTTCGGTCATCATTCCGCTTTCCCTCATGCGGTTCCTACAAACAGGGCCCTACGTAAGGGAGATATCGTGCTTATTGATATAGGGGTCCTGTACCACGGCTACTGCTCAGATATGACACGCACGGTGGCTTGGGGGCGTCCAGATTCGCTCCTTGTTGAGAGCTATCCTGCGGTGGTAGAAGCTCAGCGAGCTGCTATGAAGCTTTGTTGTGCAGGGGCTGCATGTCTAGATATTCATGAAGAGGCTGCTCGAGTCCTTAGGGGCTACGATCTCGAACAATATTTTTGTCATGGTGTTGGCCACGGTGTGGGAAGAAATATCCATGAATACCCCCAACTTTCTCCAAAATCTGGTTCAGCCACTCTAGAGACGGGAATGACAGTAACTGTCGAGCCCGGAGTTTATTTCCCCGGAGTCGGAGGCATACGTATCGAGGATACAGTATTGATAGATGGGAATAAAAATTTTAGTTTAACAGATCGTCCGGTGTCTTCAGATTTAGTTTTCTTATAAAAGCACTCTCTCTTTGTTTAATTATTTTTAATGTTAAACATAGTTGCTTTTGTTTGTATAAATTGATTTTTTTTCTCTAATCGGTTATCTTATAACTTTATTTTTGGCTTGTTTCTAGTATGCACCAGCTTTTTTCGATAGGCTACAGTCTGATAAGTATCGCTGCTCTGCTCTGGATGGTGTGTGGAGCTCCAAACCGCTTGGAAAATCTTTATGATGTGTCTTTGAAGTTTGACGGGGCATCTGAGAAACCAAAGATATTCCCCCAAATAGGGGACCTCTCTTCGGGGGTCTGGTCTCTGGATTTTCCAGAGCTGAGGGAAAGATTGCCGGATCTGAGACAGGAAATCGTGTTTTTAGGAAGCAATAAGCGCCCCGATGCCTTGGGGGGGAAGTTTTTTCTAGAGCTGGCCACTTCGAAAGATTCATGCGTTGCTAGTGCTAATGAAAAGATATATTTACAAGTTGCCCCGTCCCCTAATGGGGGAATTTTCACCTTTAGTCCTAAGGGGAAGCCCACGGATTTATGGTTAGAGTGTCGTCCTTTGAGCGTGGATAACCGCATAGAGATAAAGGTGCGTTTGATAGGCGTGAACGGGGAAATAGTTACTTCTCCTAAGGATAGGGAGACTCTATTTTTAAATGCCCCCTCTAAGGGATTAGAGTCCTGGGAAATTGGTGGGGTTCGTGTAGACGCGAGTTTCCCTGTTAAGCAAAAGATTCGTCGCATAGGTGGCGACAAGTTTCTTCTGATGCACGGAGGGGCTGATTATGCGGATAAGGCGGCTAAAGAACGTGTAGACTTTGTTTCTTTATCGAATGAGAACTACAGTCGTTACCTTGCTGTTGGCGATATTTTGCTTTGGGATGGAAACTGTTGGCAGACGTGTGGGGAATTTCGGGGAGAGAGTTCACAGGCGCCCCTTCTAGAAGTTAAGAAAATAGACGAGAAGGTAATGGTGATAGAGCTCTGGAATGTTGGAGGAACTTCTCATCAGTCTATGAGTTTAGTGAAAACCATGAGCTCTCTTATAGAGATTGCGGAGATCGTTAAGGAATTTGAGTTTGTTGGGATGCGCTCCTGGTCCCGCCCCATAGTGCAAGTTGGGGGGCAGAGAATGATTCTTTCCCCCGATGATTGGGTAGTATACACAGGAAAGACATGGGAAAAGATTGCTCGCAAAGAACAATTGGAAGATTACCTGTCGGGGAAAATTCAGGGGCCGTTATTGGTTTTTGATAAAATAGAAAAAGAATCTAGAGAGTTTGTTGTGCGCGCGCATGTTTTTAATGCACAAAGGACTCTAGTAGAGGCTGTGACACTGCCTTTGAAACAGGGTTTTGATTCTGGATCCGCTGCCGCTAAAGAAGAGGCACATCCAGGGAGACCGCTGCTTGCTGGTAGTGAGGGAACCAATAGTGGGGGATCATAAATGCGTTTTTTGCGTCATCCTTTAGTTTATTTCTTTGGGTTGTCAAGTTTAGCGTGTTGCACGCCAGGACAGGCCTTAACTATTTCAGAAAAAGCCGCCTCCTTGGAAAACTCCAAAGAGTTTATAGACAGTTCTCCAGGCCTAGCCTCGTTTAATGCAGATATGAAGGAATATAACCTTCAGCTAAAGAGTTTATATGAAGAGGCCGCAGCTTTGCGTGAGGCGGGATGCGAAGATGAGGCTCGATGGAAGCTGCTTTTAAGTAAGCTAACGGATGTCAAAAAGCAAATCAAACGCATGGAGGATCTTTGGGCTGCAGAGATCCGTGAAAGAGGAGAGAACCCTGATGAGTATGCCCTATGGCACCATCCTGAGACTACAATCTATAATCTGGTTTCAGATTATGGTGAGGACAACGTCATTTATTTGGTGCCCCAAGATATCGGTTCAATAAAAGTTTCCGCATTATCAAAGTTCACGGTTCCCAAAGAGGGGTTTGAAGAATGCTTGTTGCAGTTGCTGTCGCGTCTTGGCATTGGCATGCGACAGGTAAGTCCTTGGATTAAAGAGCTCTATACTACTCATAAAGAAGGTTGCGGTGTTGCAGGCGTTTTTTCTTCTAGGAAGGATTTAGATTTACTTCCACCATCCTCTTATATTGGCTATGTGTTAAATTCGAAAAACATTGATGTACGAGCAGATCAACATATCTTAAGAAAATTCGCGAATCTCGATACCACGCATATCGATTTATTTGGCGGGAAATTATGGGTGTTTGGTTCTGTCGGAGAGATCAGCGAACTTCTGAAAATTTACGACTTTATTCAAGAAGATAGTGTCCGTCAGGAGTATCGTGTCGTCCCTTTAACAAAGATAGAAGCTTCTGAAATGATCTCTATTCTTAAGGCGGCATTTCGAGAAGATGTAACTAAAGAGGGTGATGAGGAGGGACTAGGTCTTAAAGTTGTTCCCCTTCAGAATCAGGGGCGTTCTTTATTTTTAAGTGGCACCGCAGCTTTAGTGCGTCAGGCTGTAGATTTGATTAAAGATCTTGAAGAGGGAATAGAGAATCCCACGGACAAAACTGTCTTCTGGTATAGTGTAAAACACTCAGACCCACAAGAATTGGCAGTTTTGTTGTCGCAAGTGCATGATGTCTTTGCTGGTAAAGATGGAGGGGGGGTGCCCTCTTCTTCTGCGGAATCTATGTTAAGAGATGCGGCCTCTACGATACACATTGACACTTCCTCAGTAGGAGCTACAAAGGAAGGATCTGTAAAATACGGGAATTTCATAGCAGATTCTAAAACAGGAACTTTGATCATGGTTGTGGAAAAAGAAGCCCTGCCTAGGATCAAAATGTTGTTAAAAAAACTCGACGTTCCTAAAAAGATGGTGCGTATAGAGGTTCTTCTATTTGAAAGAAAGCTTTCTAGCCAGCGTCAAGCAGGGTTAAATCTTTTGCGACTCGGAGAAGAAGTCTGTAAGAAAACCTCCTCCGCAGTTTCTTGGACAAGCTCCGGGATTTTAGAATTTTTATTTAAGGGCAGCACAGGATCTTCGTTAGTTCCGAGTTATGATCTTGCCTATCAATTTTTAATGGCTCAGGAAGATGTTCGTATTAATGCAAGTCCTTCTGTTGTTACCATGAACCAAACTCCTGCAAGAATTGCTATTGTAGAGGAGATGTCGATAGCTGTTTCCGCAGATAAGGAAAAGGCTCAGTATAACCGTGCGCAGTACGGTATTATGATCAAAATGCTCCCCGTGATCAATGTGGGGGAGGAAGATGGGAAAAGCTACATTACCCTAGAGACGGATAT
Organism: Chlamydia felis Fe/C-56; assembly: GCF_000009945.1. Classification (NCBI taxonomy): domain Bacteria; kingdom Pseudomonadati; phylum Chlamydiota; class Chlamydiia; order Chlamydiales; family Chlamydiaceae; genus Chlamydia; species Chlamydia felis. The sequence goes on from NC_007899.1 coordinate 75,075, forward strand.
TACCTTCGATACTACAGGGAAAAATACGAATGAACGTCCTGATGTTACTCGACGTAATATTACTAATAAAGTGCGTATTCCTGATGGAGAAACGGTAATTATTGGAGGGTTGCGCTGTAAGCACGCCTCAGATTCTCAAGATGGGATTCCTTTTCTCGGAGAAATTCCCGGAATTGGGAAGTTATTCGGCATGAATTCTACCTCTGATAGTCAAACGGAGATGTTTGTATTTATCACTCCGAAAATTCTAGATAATCCCGCTGAGAAAAAAGAGCGCCAAGAAGAGGCAATTCTTTCTTCACGACCCGGAGAAAATGCTGAATTCCGTAAAGCACTATGTGCTGGTGAAGAGGCTGCAAAGGCTGCTCATAAAAAATTAGAACTAATTTCCGCTATAGAGCTACCAGCGTCTCAAGTAGAGGGGCTCGAGTATGATGGGCGGTAAGGCTTTACTATCCCAAGAGCTTCTTAATGCTCTGCCCTATAGCTTTCTAAAAAAGCACTGCTTATTGCCGTTAGAAGAGCGAGAAGACAGTGTAACCATGGCTTATGCACGGGCTTCCTCGCTTATAGCCAAAGATGAAGTGCAGTTACTTATAAAGAAGCCTGTGTTTTTTGTTCTCAAAGATGAAGCGGATATCCTACACCGTTTGCAAAAGATCTACTCTAATTTAGAGGGTAAAGCCTCTGATATGCTGTTAAGTATGAAAGATGGGAGTGCTTCTCAGACAAATGAAGAAGAAGATCTTTTAGAAAGCACAGATTCTGTCCCCGTCGTCCGTTTTCTAAATCTTATCTTAAAAGAAGCTATAGAAGAGCGTACTTCGGATATTCATTTCGAACCTTTAGAGGACTCTTTGCGTATACGTTATCGTATAGATGGGGTTCTTCACGATCGCCTTTCACCACCTGCTCATCTGCGCTCTGCGTTAATCACCAGGATTAAAGTTTTAGCAAAGATGGACATTGCGGAACATCGTCTTCCTCAAGACGGGAGAATAAAAATCCAAATAGGTGGTCAGGAAATAGATATGCGTGTAAGCACTGTTCCTGTGATCTACGGAGAACGTGTTGTTCTAAGGATTTTAGATAAGCGTAATGTAATTTTAGATATCTCCGGATTACACATGCCTGAAGATATCGAACAATCATTTAAAGAAGTGGTTTCTGTTCCTGAAGGCATATTATTAGTAACTGGACCAACAGGAAGTGGGAAAACTACAACACTCTATAGTGTTATTCAGCATCTTTCAGGGCCTTTTGCCAATATTATGACAATAGAAGACCCTCCTGAATACAAATTGCCAGGAATTGCCCAGATTGCTGTGAAGCCAAAAATTGGTCTGTCATTTGCTTGTGGTTTAAGGCACCTGCTCCGTCAGGACCCCGATGTTCTTATGGTTGGAGAAATCCGGGATCAAGAAACAGCAGAAATTGCCATACAGGCAGCGTTAACGGGGCACCTCGTTGTTAGTACTCTTCACACTAATGACGCGATTTCTGCGATTCCTCGTCTGTTAGATATGGGGGTAGAGCCTTATCTATTATCAGCAACAATCATTGGTGTTGTTGCTCAAAGATTGGTTAGGAAAATCTGTCGTCACTGTAAAGAGCAATGCGCAGCAAATATTCAAGAAAGAGTATTTTTACAGTCTATAGGTCGCGATCCGGATGCGCCGTTGTTTTTTGGGAAGGGATGTTCGCATTGTTTCCGTTCCGGATATAAGGGGCGTCAGGGGATTTATGAATTCCTGCATCCCGACACGGCTTTGCGTTCGGAGATCGCTATGCATAAACCTTATCATGCATTGCGAGAACATGCCGAGCAGAAGGGTTTTCAGCCACTACTACATCACGGTGTTTCTCTAGCTTTGTCTGGAGAGACAACACTTGCAGAAGTGTTTCGTGTTACGAAACGGTATGACTAGGGAGGGAGGATATGCCACGATATCGTTATACCTACCTCAATGCAAAAGAGCAGCGTAAACAAGACTGGTTAGACGCGATACATCTTCAAGAAGCAAAAGAGAAGCTTGCTCAGCAGGGCGTTCAGCTTTTATCCATTCGCGAGGTAGCACCTCGTCGTGTGCGAGTAAAAAATAATGAGTTAATTGTTTTCTCAAAACAGATGCTTCTTCTTCTCCGCTCAGGGCTTCCTTTATACGAAAGCTTGTCCTCACTTCGCGATCAATATCAAGGACAAGCAATGTCAGGACTACTGACAGCGTTTATGGAAAACCTGCGCTCTGGGGGAGCGTTGTCACAGGCAATGGCGGCCTATCCCGATATTTTCGATAATTTTTATCGCAGCGCTATTCTTGCAGGAGAAAGTGTGGGGAACCTAGAAGGATGTTTGCAAAACATCATTGTGGTCTTAGAAGAACGTGAGCAAATGTCTAAGAAACTTACGGCAGCTCTTAGCTATCCGATAGTTTTATTAGTGTTTTCCCTAGCCGTAGTTCTCTTTTTCCTTACAGGAGTGATTCCCTCTTTGAAGGAAACCTTCGAGAATATGGAGCCCAATACCCTTACCTCTATAGTATTTAGTCTTAGTGATTTTGTCTGTAAGTACAAATATCTGCTTTTTGGAATTTTAGTTTCGGGCATTACGAGTATAGTCATTACACGACGTAAACTGTTTTGGAAGAAATGGTTTGAGAAGATCCTTTTTTCGCTTCCCGGGGCGAGGAATTTCTTCATCAAATTAGGATTTAGTCGGTTTTGCTCCGTCGTTTCTGCAATTCTTCGTGGTGGAGGAACCCTAATAGAAGGACTAGAGTTGGGCTGTGGAGCGGTTCCTTATGACACGCTGCGAGAAGATATGAAGCAAATGATTCACGCGGTTGTTGAAGGAAGTTCTTTAAGTAAGGAACTAGCGAAAAGGCCGTGGGTGCCTAAATTAGCCTTGGGAATGGTTTCTTTAGGAGAAGAATCCGGAGAGCTTTCTGAAGTGCTGGGTCACGTTGCACATATTTATAATGAAGATACCCAAAAAACACTAACCTGGATAACCTCGTGGTGCCAACCGGTTATCCTTGTGTTTCTTGGAGGAATTATAGGGATTATTATGTTGGCAATACTTATCCCACTAACAAGTAATATTCAAATTTTATAGAACACATGGGTCAAAAAATTATGAAAAAACAAAGACGTAAACAATCCATCACACTCATCGAAATGATGGTTGTTATCACATTGATCGGTATTGTTGGTGGAGCCCTAGCTTTTAACATGCGCGGTAGTATTCAGAAGGGGAAAGTCTTCCAGTCAGAGCAAAATTGCGCCAAAGTTTACGACATCTTAATGATGGAGTATGCCTCTGGAGGAGCTTCCCTAAGAGAGATCGTAGACCAGAAAGAGTCCGTTCTTGATGGAGCTGCGTGGTGTAAAGATGGGAAGAAATTATTAAAAGATGCTTGGGGAGAAGATATCGTTGTGAAGGTCAATGATAAAGGTGACGATCTGATTGTATTTTCACAGCGCGCCCTGGGTACAAACAGTAAGCGTGGGTAAGGACTACGATGTTGCTGCGTAAAAAGAAATCTAAGCGGAGTTTTCTGCTTATAGAGGTTTTGATGTCACTATCATTGGTATGTCTAGTGCTGATGCCTTGCCTTCGTTTTTACTGCGGTGTTCGTAGATCTATCGAAGAGGATATTATCAATCTACAGTTGCCCGCTGTGATTGATAACTGTTTTTTTGCGGTTGAAGACAGTATGCGAGAGCAAATGCTCAAAGGGAACTTCCCCACATCAGGAACCGGAGAGCTCTCTTCTGTTGTTTACACGAGTCAGGGAAATGGGATTCGTGTTCCCTATGTATATTCTATAGATATTCGTAAGGGAATGCGTGTGGAAGCTAACATTGTAAAAGCCTGCTTTGCTGATGTTGCCATTGAGATTTTCCCTAATCAAAAATACACAACATCCGTGCAAAGAAGCTTATGCGTAATAATCTAAAATCCCTAAGGAAAAGGCCTTTCCTACTTGTGGAATTGCTAGTGTCTATAACCTTGTTTGCTCTGCTTTTTAGTGTTTTAGGGTTTTGGCAACGATATATGTTTTGCTCTAGCAAGCATAATGAGAGGTCGTACAAGACCTTCCTACAGGAGAACTACGCCTATAAGAAATTGCGAACGGTATTTCGAGCAACCTCTCAAATTGAAGATGTTCCAGGATTCCTATGCTCCATGGTTTTTGATCGTGGAGTTTACCGAGACCCCGAGCTTGCCGGAGAAGTTGCCGGCTCCCTATACTATCATAGGGATCTGGGAAGATTAGAATTACAAATACGCAGTTTGCGAAATCAGAGTAAGGTAGAAACTTTGCTACTGCTAGATAATGTCCATCGAGTGGATGTCGTTCCTCAGAGGGTCGGTGGCTGCCAAAACAGTGAGGATTCGAGGCTCCCCGAGAGAGTAATGATGATAATTCACCGTCATTTTCCTAAGGATGGGGAGCGCGTGCTGACATATCAGTTTGCTTTGGGGAAATAGCTATGCAAACCTATATTTTTACTTTATTATTTTTAGCCTCCCTGGTTTCTATGGTGTCGTTTGACGCTGTAAATGCGAGAAAACGGTGCGTCTGCTCTCGTATTATTGAAAGCCGAGAAAATCTCTTTTCCGCACAACGCTCTGCTTGCGCTGAAGTAGAGTATCAAGAAAAGTCAAAAAAGATCTCCGCTACGGAGAAGATTTCTAGAGATAAGGAAGTGTCTTCTCCGAAAAAAACAGCTAAAGTGGCTACTAAGAAGAAACGAAAGTATCGCCTTCTTAAAGTTCCTTTTTCACGACCACCGAATAACTCGCGGTTTAATCTTCATGCTCTTATGCAAGAGTCCCCCGAGGAATATTCCGATCCCGCATCTTGGCATGCGATATTTATACGTTTGTTAAGGCGTGTTTATGTGGATACCGGATGTGTTCCTCCAGGTTCAGAATACGCTGTTACCGAAGCTTTATTAAGTAAAAGAAGGGAGATCCTAGAAGGAGGGAAAAAGTTTGGCCCCGATGTTATCGAAACTCTTACTTTGCCATCTCGAGAAGCCGAGCTTCTTTATACCATGCTACGTGGGTCTAAGAATACCCAATCCTTATTAAATTTCCTTCACTATGAAGAAAAACCCCAAGGGTTGATTAAGTTAAATCTCATATTTGCTGATCCTTTACTTCTAGAAGCTGTGGTAGATCATCCCTCAGCATATCGAGAGATTGAAGCCCTGCGTGGAGGAATCTGGGAGAGCGTAAAACGACAGGAGCAGTCTATTCAAGAGCACGGGGAAGCCGCAGCCTTGGAGCTATTTAAAACTCGAACTGATTTTCGTATGGAATTGCGAGATAAAACCCAGATTCTCCTCTCGCAATATGACCTGCTCTCCCTACTTAATAAAAAGGTATTTGATTTCACATTGGGGAGCGCTGGAGATTATATTTATCTCATTGATCCAGAAACAGGATCTGTTTCTCGATGTCGTTGTTCTCCAAAGAGTAGTAAATTATAGTTAAAAATTTCTTATTTATCTTTAAATATTTTTTTTGATAATTGTGTATTAGATGCATTTTTAAATAAAAAAAGATTTTTTAAAGGTATGGCCATGGCAGATGAGACACCGAAAGAAAACTCTTCTTCAAAAGAGTCGTCCTCTCAGTTTGAGTCTTTGAAGCGTAAGGTGAAGGGTTTGCACGCCAATCCTAAAGTAGGAAGAATGAAGAGGTTCTTTTCTCATCACGCTCGCGAAGCCATTAGCGGGGCCCTGGTATTAATTGGTATTGTGACCGATTTTGTATCTTGGGCTGGAGGCTTATTTGTCGCTTGCGGTATGGTCCTAGGTTTTTATCCTGAGATTCGTGGGGTTTTGAAAAATCTTCAAAGTTATTATGCAAAGAATGGTCCTGCGAAAAACGCTCTTCTGTGTGCCTTATTATTGTTCTTCTTCTTGAATGTCTTTCCCTTTACGCTATCGTTTTTAGTTTTATGCTTGATCCTTGTTTTGCTAGGCGATAACAAAGACGGTAAACGCGACGATTCTCAAAAGTCTCTATAAGTTTTTTAGGGTTTTAACGAAAAAGGCTGCCATGTTTCAGGCAGCCTTTTTTCTTCTCTGCGAATGATTGTTCTAAGAACGTTAAAGAACTTTGGGGCTAGATCCTAGAAGCATGATCGGGGTTTCCTTGAACCACGCTAGAGTGAAATAGTCTATTTGCTTAACGATGAACCACCAAGCAAGAGTGATGAATAATAGACCCATGAAAGCTTTCAATGCAGAAAGGAGATAGATAACCTGCACTTGTGGAGCCATTCTGTTAATAATTCCTAGGAATAAGTCGGACATGAGCATGGCTACAGCAGCTGGGGCGCTAAGCTGGATAGTCATGACAAGACATAGCTGACACATTTTTATTAAGGCGATCCAAACGGGAGCATCTAGAGACATCATTTCTGCTGGGAGGAATTTATGAATAGGAATGACCTCTAGAGTCTGTAGTAAGATCGTTAAGACAATCCTATGTCCCCCAGACAGCCAGAAAGCTATAGTGACAAAATAATGATAGAAGATCCCGTGAGGGGAAGTTTGCTCAATAGAAATTAACGAGGTCGCGCCTTCTAATCCTTGAATACCTTGCTGGTTAGTAATAAAAGATCCTGCAGATTGCGCAGCATAAAAGGGGAAGGCAAGAATAAATCCTATGAGTGTGCCTATGCAGAGCTCTTTTATAATGAGGAAATAAAAAATATCATCGTCAAGATAATTTGCGATATGGGTACTCATCAACACTTTAGGAAAGATAATCGCTACCCAGGAAAGAGCAATGCCAATTTTAATGGGTGCTGGGAATAGTTTTCCTCCTAGGAAAGGAACAATAGCAAATATGGGAAGCAATCGAGATAACAGAAGCAAGAAGACACTCCATACATAGGCAGGAGGCTTTTGCAAGATATAATCAAGATATGTAGAACCAAAAACAGAAACAAGCTCTGGTAAAGAGATTGCCATAGCTGTTTATTTCCATTTGTAAAAGTTTTGGAAGATCTGAGAGGCAAAACGGAAAATCATATTGCTTAGCCATCCTCCAGAAATTATTAGGGTGCCAAAAATTACAACTAATTTAATAGCAAAGGCAAAAGTTTGCTCTTGGATTTGCGTTGCGGCTTGGAAAATTGCGACCACAATACCAACAATAGAAGCTAGGATAATCGGAGGTGCAGAAATAATCAAAATCAGTAACAGCGACTGATAAGAATACTCAAAGAGCACGGATTTAAAGCTTGCGGCGAGAGCGATCACGGCATATCCCTATTTAAAGCTAATCATGAGACCTTGAAGTAATAACGTCCAACCATCCACCATCACAACAAGTAGCAATTTTAAAGGTAGCGAAATAGATAACGGGGAAAGCATCATCATTTGCATAGCTACTAAAACGTTTGCTGTAACTAAATCGATCACAAAAAATGGTAGATAAATGAGAACGCCAATTTCAAAAGCGTTTTTAATCTGCCCCATAATAAAAGCAGGAACAATAATCACGAAATCCGAAACAGTCAAATGCTCCCGGATCTCAGGAGGAAATGTTTTTTGAGAAATCTTATAGAAACTTTGGATCTGAGATTTTGGCGTATTGCGTATTAAAAATGATCGCAAAGGCTCTTTAGATTTATTCAACGCCACGAAAACAGTTTCTGCTCCTTCTGCTGAGAATAAATCTCTAGGGATAGCATTTCCTTGTATTTCTTTCCTGGCGTCGTTGTACATAGCAACTCCCGTAGGAAACATCACATAAATAGAAAGAATCAACGCTATACCATTGAGGACCTGGCTGGGAGGTGTTTGCTGAACACCTAAGGCGTTCCTTAACAGCACAAGGGTGATGATAATTTTTAAATATGAAGTTAGCAACATCACTAGGAAGGGTGATAATGCTAAGAAAATTAGAATAATTGCCTGAGTTGTTAAATCAGGATAAGTATCCGAAAAGCTTCCTGCAGAAAGGTTCTCTTGGGGGAGAACATCATCAGCAGTTACCCGTTCTCGAAATGATGGTTGAGGATGGGTTTTCTTTATCTCTGGTTGAGGAGGAACTACCGACAATTCTGTAGATTTAGAAACATCACAACGAGAGGGGCAAGAGGAATCGTAAAATCCGTTATCTGCAAGACACCACGGTGCGCTCAAGATAAACATACAAAGGAAAGTACGAAAAATGAAACGCATGATGTCAAATACCTTTATTCTTGCTTGTCCTGAGTATTATTTACAGGCGCTTGTTGCTTAGGTTGAGGTTCATCTACAGGATTTTGTTGTTTTAGTATAGTAGAGAACGCTTTTTCTAAAGCAGCTAATAGCACGTCCAATTGAGCATTTACAATACCAGCTTCTGTTTCTATAACACAACCCCCTTGGGTAACATCAGCTTTAGGGGCGATAATTAATGAATCTGCATACTCGACGATTTTTTTTAGTTCAGGACGGTTTTGCTCCACAATTGGAAGGTCTTTAGGGTTTACGTAAATAATAATCTTTTTATGTTGAGTAAGCTCTTTTAATGCTTTTGCTATGATAGAGACTATCGCTTCAGGATGGATTTCCAACTCTTTACCGAGAATCTTTTTTACGCTAGCAATAGCTAAGGGAACAAGGGCTTCCTTAACTTTATTACGAAGATCATGAGCTTCTTTTGCTAAATAGGCAAGCTGAGAACTCCATTGTTCGCTGCCTTCTTTGAAGCCTTGCTCTTTAGCTTCTTTACGGAGCTCTTCACATTCTTCTTTGGTTTCGTTAGTGTAAGACTCGCTATCTTCTTTTGTTTTTTCTAAGAGTTCTTTAGCGTCAAGCAGAGCAGAAAAAGCCTCAGGAGCAAGGATTTTTTTATTCGGTGCGACTTCATCATGTTTAAAAATTAAACTAAAAAACTTCATCTATTTGACAGCGTAGAAAACCCCGGGATTTTGTTAAGTTTGGGGAGGAAACGCTGCTCCCTCTTGTTGTTGTTTTAATTCCTTATTATTAAAGCTCGACTCATACGCAAGGAGAAAAGACAAAGTCTCTCCATTTGTTTATTCATGCTTTGAGTTTTTGGAGATCTTATTGTACTAAGATCTTAACGCATAATTCTAACTGGCTCTTAAAATAGTCACTATGGGGATGTTCGTAGGATTTTCGTAGAGCTTGTTCAAAAATATATCCCCGACCAATATCCAATCTACGCAGAAAATACCAAAGAAAAGAGGCATCTTCTTTTGCCAATGCTGTAGCAAGGAATTGTAGTCCTTGTTTGTGAATAAAATTACGGAAGTCATTGTCACAATCCCAAGAAGCTAAAAAATCTATGGTTTCGAGATGCTTCATGGGGTGCGATTGGCAGTAAGAGAGAAACAGCTGTTCTGTAGGAGAAAGAATCTTGTGAACACGATCAATAATCACCCTATCAACAATGTTTCTTAGTTCTTTTGCTACAGCAAACAATCCCAAGCAATTAATCAAAGTCATTTTCGTTGTGCCGGAATAGTATAGCATAGCATTGAATGGAGATGGGGGCAGAAATATCTCTTCGGTAATTCCTGGAGGACGAATTTTTTTGCTCAACATATCTAATAAATAGAAAGCTCCGAAATTAGAGCAGCGTTGTTGCGCAACGGGAATCCCTGGAAGTAAGGGTATGAGTTCTTGAACTAAAGAATCCGGAAGCCAGGAGAGTAACTGGCTTTGTATGACCTCTGGAAAATCTTTAATGGCTACACTAATCCACGAAGGATGAATAGTTGCTAACCAGCACATAGTAAAGGATAACGAACTTAGGGGAATATCCTCGTGATGTGTAGGCGAGACTAGAAGACCCTCTGGCAAAAAATCTGCAAGATCATCCTCTTTGGAATACTTCATTAAGATGTTTAACGTTCCAAAAGTATTGGCAGTCACTAGACATCCTCATTCTCTTCGTTTCCTTCCGGTGCCTCTGGTGCATTGTCTTTAGGACCTTCTGTTTCCTCTTGCTTAGGTTGAGCTTGTCCTTCTTTTTTCTCTCCAGCACCTTCTTCAGGTTTCTTAGCTTCTAAGGCAGTTTTAGAATAGGGAGAAGGATCGAAGAAACCTTTAGCTCCACCTAAGGAAAGAATCAATGTATGTGTTTTCCAAATTACCCAAAGTAGTCCGCAAGAGATAACGAATAGGGTAAGTATTAAGAAGTAAAAGATTAAACGGAATTTACCCAATGAAGATTTCGCTAAGATAATTCCCCATACGGAGACGTAGTCGATTTCATCCGATAATCCCCAAGGACCATTAATAGTAATGTCACTATAAGAGGCGCGGTCACTAATAACAGAAACGTTCTCTGTAGAAAGGCCTGGAACAGCGCTAGCAACTAACCGTTTAATTTTAGAAACCATAATGCTGTTAGGGTTATCTAAAACTCCACGATGTTTAATATAGACGGAGGCTGTTAAAGGAAGGTTTTCTTCTGCTTCTGTTGTGAAAGAAATCTGTACGCTAGCGTCTACGATTCCATCCATTTTTCTAATGGTAGAGGCCATCTGCTCAGAAAGACCTTCTTGATAGCGGATCTTTTCTTGCATTTCTGAAGGAACCAGACCTTGCTTAGCGAATAGATCTAAGAGGCTTGTTCCCTTCATGCGAGGAAGACCAGCCTGATTTAAAATTGCTAAAGCTTCGGTAATTTGCGCGGCGGGAACAGCAATGTCCCAGAGTTGCTCGGTAGAGCCTCCGCCTGTAGAAGCTGCCGCTTGGGGTTGCTTTTGCGCTGCGACACCCTTACTAACAAGAAGAACCACAATCTCATTAGCTTCTCTTCCTGGAAGCCCATGAACGATTAGCGATCTACTGTCACAGCTTGTGCAGCAGAATAAGGTCATTACAAAGAATAAGCACCAAGAAATAGAACGACGATACATAACCCACGCATACCTTTTTACTCACCATAACAAAAGGGGGGATTAGTGCCAATCGTGAACATTAAACAATAAATATGTTTTTGATTTCTATCAACATGAGAAGGCAAAAACTCTTTTCTGTAACGTTATAGTTATATAAGTTTAGATCTAAAAAGTTGTTTAGACACAAAACAGCTTTTGAAAAAACATAGCTAAAAATGAAAACTAACGCGGTACTTTTGCTATCTCAGATTGTTTGTCTTGTAGATTGTGAAGAACCATATCAGCATTGAAGCTAGAGCGAACAAAAGGTCCTGCATAAACAAAAAGACCTAAAGATTCTCCAACGGAACGATAGTAATCAAAAGTCTCAGGAGTGACATAGTTTTTTACAGGAATATGTAATCTTGAGGGGCGTAGGTATTGTCCTATTGTGACAATGCGTACTCCGTGGTCTGCAAGATCTTTTAATGTTTGTTTTACCTCGCTTTCTTGCTCTCCGAGTCCGACCATGATCCCAGATTTGATTTTAAGATTGGGGAGATATACAGCTGCCTGCTCTAACATAAATAACGATCTACGATATGTCGCCTTATGGCGCACTACGGGAGTAAGCCGTTCAACAGTTTCTACGTTATGATTATAGATAGTTAATCCTGAATCCAAAAGAACATGCAAAGCATCGACGTTCCCTTGAAAGTCTGAAGCTAGCACTTCTATAGTAGATTCAGGGAGTTCTTGATGTAAGGTGTGAATAATACGTGCTAAATAACTCGCCCCGCCATCTTCTAAATCATCCCGAGCTACCATAGTTAAAACAATGTGCTTAAGCTGAAGAGCTTTTGCAGATTCTGCAATTTTTTGAGGCTCTTCAGGATCGGGAGGTAGAGGGTTTTTGGAAAAGTCAATATTACAGAAACCACAACGTCGTGAGCACGTATCTCCTAACGCTAGATATGTTGCTGTTTTTCTTGACCAGCAGTGTGTGCGGTTAGGGCAGAGAGCTTCTTCGCATACCGTCGCTAAGCCTGTACGTTTTAAAGTTGCATCCGTATGAGTAAAGACTGAGCCTCTTGGTAAAACCTGCCTCAACCATTGGGGAAGACGCTCAGAGAAACGTTTGCCTTGTTGTGGTTTTTGTTTTTCGGCGGGGGCTTCATTCATAGTCTTAGAGGAGGTAGGTGTAGGGGGTGATTTGTTGCTAATAACGCTCCTTCTGCCCAAACCTCAGCAAGAGTTGGATGCGCGTGTATTGTTTCATAGATACAAGGTAGGGTCAGCTCATTGCGTACGGCTAATGTCATTTCTGCAATTAATGATGCGGCATGCGGACCTACAACATAAGCGCCAAGAATCTGTTGGGTTGTTTCGTGACTAATAATCGCTGCGAAACCATCGGCTTCTGCCATAGCAACTGCTTTCCCAATAGCCTTGAAAGGAAACTTCGTGAGTTTTGCAGGAATACCTTGCTGTTGAGCTGCTTCTAAGGAAAGACCTACCGTAGCGACTTCTGGGAAGGTAAAGATGACTGCAGGAACAGCAGAATAGTCCATAACCTCATTATGACCGGCCGCATTTCTTCCCGCAATAATCCCTTGATGAGAGGCCACATGAGCGAGTAACCATTTTCCGGTAATATCTCCAATAGCAAAGATATTAGTAACGTTAGTTCTCATAGTTTCATCTACGGGGATAATACCACGTTCATTGCGAATAACTCCGGCGTTGTCTAAACCAATATCTGTAGTATTGAATTGACGCCCAATAGCAACAAGAGCGTAGTCGTATTCTTCAATTTGTTCATTTACGGAAATTCTCACACGATCACCAAGATCTTCAAGTTGTCCAATAGAAGCTTTGGTAACTATGCGAATTCCTTGATGTGAAAATTTGTCCAACATGGTTTTGGAAATATCAGAATTATTCATAGAAAGAATCTGATCTGCGACTTCTATTATGGTGATTTCCACTCCTAAAGTGTTAAAAAGAGAAGCAAATTCACAACCGATAACCCCGCCGCCGATAATAACGAGTTTTTTGGGAAGCTCAGAAAGATTTAAGATGCCTGTTGAGCATAAAATGCGGGAAGAAAAAGGTGCTCCAGGGAAAGGACGAGATTCTGAGCCTGTGGCTATGATAATCTGTTTTGCTTTGATCACTGTAGTATCTTGGCCTTTAACCCTTACTTCTGTGGATGAAATTAAAGATCCTTGACCATTGAACACTGTGATTTTATTGCTACGTATAAGACCTTCTAATCCTTGACGTATGCCATTGACAACTGTGTTTTTTCTTTGGACCATTGCAGGGTAGTCTACAGAATAACCATCAACATTTATTCCGAATTGTTTGGCATGTTTAATTTGGGAAACAATCCCAGATCCTACTAACAGGGCTTTAGAGGGAATGCAGCCACGATTTAAACATGTGCCTCCGGCTTGTTGTTCTTCGATAAGAGCCGTCTTTAATCCTTGTTGTGCTGAAGTAATCGCTGCAACATAACCGCCAGGTCCAGCACCAATAACAACACAGTCAAAATCTGTACTCATATTTTATTCCTAATTCTCGTAAGTATCGAAATTTAAAAGTCCTTAAGAAGGTCTTGTTTAAGACGCTAGGTCGTAATATTATTTTATGAGGAATTTTTTGCTTATTCTAGATCTAAAGATTAATTTTCAGCATTGATTTTTTCCTAATAGAAATTATAATTTAAGTTATGTACTGTAATTATCCATAGTGTGTACAAATCAACATATAAGGAACGTTCTGTTTCTTTGTATTAAATTCCGAATAGGGAAGGTAGGTTATCATGCCATTTGCTAAGGAAGCAGAGATGCAGCGCACATGTTGGAAGTGTGAGGGTAGCGTATCTATGCATATGCCCCAGTGTCCTTATTGCAGTGCATTTCTTCAAGATCCTCCGGGAGCTTCAGGTGGATTCTCTTCATGTCATATTTCTTTCCCAGAAGGCTCTGCAAAGGGAGAATCGGAGGATCTTTTTGCTGTTTCTTCAGAAGATTGGGAAGCTGTTCTTAGTGATCAAAATACTTTCCAAAAGCCGACGGAACAATCTGAAACTGATTGGAATTGGTTACAACATTGGCCGCTCATCGCCTTATTTTTAGGTGCAGGGTTTTTAGCCTTTGCTTTGATTATTCTTCTATTTGCTACAGACTCTGGATTAACCTTGTCATGGCCTAAAAACCGTGCCTATCTCTACGGGGTTTTAGGCGCTGTATTTGCTTATCGGGGCTATTTGAAGCTTGCGCAATGATATTTTCTCTAGTACTTTCTAATTAAATAAGAGGCTCTTCACTAGCATCTGAGATACTATCTATCGTATCCTCTACGCCATTGCGCTCATCTTTATATGATAGAATGGTAATCAAATCCTCCCTATTCAACATATGGAGAATATTGGAATCTTGAGTAGAGATGACCTTATCTAACAGACGGATTTTCTTTTCAATGAGATAGTGAATGCGTTCTTCTAACGTATCCTCAGTCATGAGCTTATAGATAAATACGGTGTTTTTCTGCCCTATTCTATGAACACGATCCAAAGCTTGATTTTCTTTGGCGGGGTTCCACCAGCGGTCGTACATAATTACGACGTTACCCGCGGTAAGATTAATACCCGTTCCGGCAGCTAATAAAGAACCGACAAATACACGACATTCGGGATCAGTAGTGAAGTATTCTATTTCTTCTTTTCTATTCAGAGATTTCCCTTGAATAGAAGCATATTTTACGCCGATCTCTTCCAGATACAACATGATAATGCGAATCATATGAATATATTGCGAAAAGACAACGACTTTACAGCCCGATGCTAGAGAATCATGAAGAAGTCGTACGAAGGCTTCCCATTTTCCTGACTCATGCTCTCGGTATTTATCAGGATTTTTAAAGAAGATCGCCGGGTGGTTGCAGATTTGTTTTAAGTGATTCAATAGGGCAAATACATGGAGGTAATTGACCGTTTGTTCTTCTGGAGATTCCAATTGTTGAATCTGTGCTTTCTCTCTTTTTAATGTGGAAAGGCAGAGCTTTTTCTGTTCAGGAGATAGCGTACAAGGAATTATCGATTCTACTTTTTCAGGAAGTTCTGGAAGGACGAGTTTTTTCGTTCTTCTTAAGATGAAAGGTCGCGTTAATTTTAGTAGGAGATCTTGAGATGGAATAATCTCATCATCAGCTTCTGCTGCATTCTTTTTCGTAAAGAGCTTCTTAAATAAGGCATCAGAAGGAAGATAGTTGGGGAGAATAATGTCTAAGAGGCCTTTAAATTCAAGAAGGTTATTTTCTATAGGAGTTCCTGTTAATCCCAACTTCATTTGGGAATCTAATCGGCACAGAATCTTATGAATTTGGCTATTTTTATTTTTTGCCATATGAATTTCATCGAACACAGTTACCGAAAATGAAAGTTTGTAAAACTTCGCGTAATTTTGTCTTAGGGTTCCATATGAGGTGATGATCACATCAGCAGGGGGTAGGTGTTCTGGTTTGTTGGGACCGTGGAATGAAAAAATACTTACCGTGGGTAAATGCGTCGCTAATGTGTGTTCCCAATGAGGCAGCACGCTTGTTGGGCAGACAACAAGAAACTTAGGGCGTTCTGTAGGTTCTGCAGATTGAAAGACAATATCCAATAATGCTGTAGCTTGGTGGGTTTTCCCTAATCCCATCTCATCGCAAAGAAGCCCGGATAGACGGTGGTTGTATAAAAACCATAACCATAACAAACCGCTATTTTGGTATGGACGTAGCTTATGATCCGTAGAGAATAGACTTTGCGGAATCGGAGGGAGACACGCAGCTTTAAGTTGAGAAAAGAACGCAAGATCAGATGCACTTGCGTTAATGTTTTTATGCGTAGATAGCGGGGCTAAAGCGTCTAACTTAAAAATATCTGTAACTGTAGCAATTACAGTATTTTCAGGAATCTGACATTTTTGAGCAGAGATAAATTGTTTTAAGAATTGAAATAGGCAATGTTGGAAATTTAAAAATCCAGCTTTTGTAAAGGCGAAAGCTTTTTTATTTTTTAAAGCTTGTAGCACCACTCCCAAAGGTATAGAACCAATATTGGTCTTGAGTTCTAGATGTAAGTGTAAGGGTGATGAAGGATGGGGGCGTGTTATGGATAAGATAACGAGCTCAAAAGTTTCTGGGGTGCGAAGCTGCGAATCTGCGAATACAAGTTTATCGTTTTGGAAATTTTGATGAATGAAATCAGGAACTTGTTCCGGAAGAACCTTCTTAGGGAGAGAACATAATGATTGCAAAGGTGTGGGGAGCAGGTTAAATCCAAGATTTTCTCGGTAAAGGAAAACGCCAAATAACCGACAGTTTTCCTCTTCAAGACCTTGAAACACAGGTTTTAGATATAATCCTGAGCCCTTAGATTCTTTGTGTACTTCAAAGAAGAGATTTTTTAGCGGTGGTGTAGGAGCAAAGAAGTTGGGGATTGTTCTTAAAACTACCTCGTGCTTCATGATAAAGCTAGGAATTTGATCCGCATCTACAATCAAACCGTCTTGAATTTCTAGATTGGCTTTTCTTTGCAAGAAAAATCCTTGCCCGGAGTAATATATCCAGGGGCCGTAGTGAATGTCTATAGCTGCAGGATCTCCAGTGTTATAATGGAATAACAAAACACCCTGTTGTGTAATGTTATATGTTAATTGTCCTTCGGGGACCTGATCGGTAAAGACCTCAAATCCAGGCTCTCGAATTAAAAAGCCTTTGGTATTTAAAAAATCCTCAACTTGATCAACTTTAATAGTAAATGAGATTTGAGGAGAGAGAAGCCCTTCTACAGTAAACAATCCCCTTTCAGGAACATAGCAAAAATCGGGATAGATTAATTCTCCATTCTCTAAATCTCCAGGAGTGTCTAGGTATGCTGAAAAAGATATAGAAGAGTCCCTGAGAAAATGAATAGAATAACGAATCGGGCGTTTTTCAGCATCGTAGTGAAGAAGAGAAAGTATTTGTTTCTTTAGTTCTGCGGGAAGTAAAGAAATTATGTGTAGAGAAACGGAAGTTTCTTCTGCAGGAAGAATAACCTGCTGTGTCCCGGCTATATAGCCAACAGAACCAATTTGAGTTACAGGTTGATTTTTCAGATCCTGTTTTACAGGCTCCATTGTGAAGTATATTTTAGATTCTTCTGGAGCAACACGTACTGCTGTGACAGAAAAATCACCATAATTCCCTGGAAGAGATGTTTGCGAGAAATTAATTTTGGGGAATAGGTCTTCTAAAGTAGAAAAATCTAAAATCTCTCCTTTTAAAGAGATCCCTTCCCACTGCATTGAAAATTGAGTGGGGAATCCTTGGCTATTTTCAATAAGATCTAAGCGAGCTCCATCTTCAGAGAAGAAGAAAAAGCGTTTTGCTATGCGATATAAAGCAGATTGTAGAAAGGTTTTTTCTGTATAGATTGTCGGCTCTGGAGTTTGATGGACGATGGGCAGCCATTCTGTAAAGGATGCCGGAGATAAAGCAGCAATCTCTACTGTTGCGCAAGAGGTCGTTATAGAATAGTGTTTATCGCCATCAGCATGCAGATGGGCTCTTTCCATGAATAACTTATAGAATAGAGCGTACCAGAAAGAACTATTAAATTTGTGATGAAGAGGTAGCCATCCGTGAGCATCGTAGGCTGAGAAAAACGCGGTCATTAAATGAACACAGCAATCCCCATCCGGACAACTACATGAGGCGAAAGTTAGGTTGTCCGCGTCGCTAAATTTTAGCGTACTGACCCAGTTTCCCTCAGGAGAATCTTCATCGGGAAGGCGGATGTTATAACAATCTCCAGAAAAATCTAAAACGATGTCTTGGCGGTTCGCAGCGAGATAATCCATCGCTGTTTGACGAAAGCCAGCTAAAGCGTTTAAAACCATAACGTTATGCTAGTTAGCAAATGCAAGCATTAGCTCAACTCACCAATCGCAAAACGATTGTAAGGGAGAGGGTTAAATAAAACAAAGCTTGGACGTGTCGGAAGTTCCACAACTTATGAGCGATACTTCCGCAAGTCAAAGCGATTAATGCAGGATAACTTAGCTGTAGTAGAGGCAATAGAAGGAGGCTGATATTTTCAAAGTTTAAAATAGAAATTAGGTATGAGGGTATCAGAGTGAAAATTACTGCATTAGAGTACGTCATTCTTTTCGATGAGATGATGCGGGCTAAGAAGTCGGCAACAATCCCAACTAAAGCAATCTCTGTTGTTAAGCAAGCAACAAATACACACATACCGGTCAATAAACTATTTTGTCCAAGAGCAATAGCAGAAATTCTTCCTAGAATTTGTCCTTTACTTGCAGTAGCTAACAAACCGGCGTGCCGAGAGGCACATAGGGCGAATCCTAAATAAATTAACCCAAGAAGTAGCGCAGCTAAAGCAAAAGCTAAACCTAAAGTGCGTTTGTCTTTTTTATTAATTTTTTGAAAGTTTAAAGGCGTTTCATCATTCGCATCTCCATTTTCTATCATTTGTTGTATAGAAATTAATACAATGGAGCAGAAGAAGAACGCTGCAAGAAGGTCCATAGTATTGAAGCCTTCCTTAATTCCTGCCAACCACGCTTGTTGAGGACCCGCAGATTCTATGAAGCTAGGATTTGCGGGAATGGTTAATCCCTTGAAGATTAGCCAAACAAGAGAAACTAACATAATGGGGAAAAATACAGATCCCAACCACTGGATAAGTTTGCTAAGTTTACAAGCAAATAGATAAATTAAAGCACAACAAATCAGGCTGAAAACAGGCAAAGTGGGCAGTAACACTGTTTTTGAATTCGATAGGGATGCTAAAGTCGCATGTGATACAGCAATAGCTCTAGGTATCCCCCCAAAGGGCCCTATCAAACATAAAATTGCTATAATGAAAATCATTCCGGGGACTTTTCCAATAGAGGAAAAAAAGCTCTTATAATTCCCAGAATATAATAGCATACTAAACAGGCCTAATAGGGGAACGCAAACCGCGGTTAACATCATACCGAAGCAGGCAAACCAGGGATGAGAGTGGTAATGATAACCTAGGGCTAAGGGGAATACTATGTTGCCAGCTCCAAAGAACATGGCAAAAATAGACCCTCCAATCGACCAAACAGAGAGCTCTTGTTTAGAGCTAGCCCTATTAGAAGTATTTCTATTCATTATATTAAAAATTGCGATATCGAAGTAGTAAGTAGCTGCCCAGTCTAAAAGATTTCTCCGTTAGAAAGCAAAGTAAATTTCATTCTTGATATATACAGGGAGGGAGGTTTACGAGGAACTGTTTCTATTGGGAAGCGTTCAAGTCTTTATTTCTAAAGAATTTTAATTTATTTTTTACGATGTTTTTGCAGATAGGCGCATATTTTGCATTTATTTACACTGTGGTGAAGAGCTGGGCAATATTTTCTGGCGTAATAGATGAGTTGTAAGTGAAGTTTTGAGGAATTGGCATCTCCAAAAAACAGAACAAGATCTTTTTCGGCCGCCGAAGGACTGCGCTTATTCGAAATTCCCCAACGTTGGGACAGTCTTAAGATATGCGTATCCACAGGGAAGGTCGGCATCTTATAAATAATTCCAAGGAAAACCGAGGCGGTTTTCCTCCCTATCCCGGGAAGTTCGGTTAATAAATCTAAGGAAGCCGGAGGTTCCCCATGATATCTTTCCAAAAGGATCTTTGACAAATTATGTAAATATTCAGACTTCCTTTCTCCAAGACCGCAGGGAGAAATGATGGAATATAATTTCTTTAAAGGAAGTTGCGCTAAAGCCTGGGCATCAGGAGCAATGGCAAACAGTTTCGGTGTTACGGAATTTACAGCTTTATCCGTGGAGTTCCCTGAAAGCAGGACAGCGATAAGCAGCTGAAACGGGGTTTCCCATCCTGTTAAAGAGGGTTTGGGGTCTGGAAAAAGATCGTTTAAGGTCGAAAGAATAAAATTTTTAACATCAGTTTTATTTTCCAATGCAAAACCTACTAAAAATTTCTCCCAATATCGTTTCGTTGATTTCGGATCCAGAAAGGTTCCCTGTGGTTTGTAGTGCTTGTCTGAGTTCTAGAGCTACAAGTTCAGGAGGAAGTTGAGATAGCAGACCTTCTTTAGCTGATAGCAAGTACGTGCGAATTTGCTGGAGTATTGTATGATGGCGGGCAGAAACAAGAAAGACTTTTGAGTTTTTCCCCAACTGTTGTTTCTGTATCCATTTTTGGATAAATTGTTTGAGTTCTAAAATTCCATCCCCGGTTTTTGCTGAGATGGCTAATTGAGGCAAAGATGTGTCGATACGTGGGGGTGATGCAAGATCGGATTTATTCCAAAGAAGGAGAGAGGGTTTTTGAAATAAAATTTCTGGAAGGGGTGGAGGGGGTTGTGTAGCATCCATGACCCAGAGGATGCCCTCCGCTTGTTTCATAGCGGAAATAGCTCGTTCTATACCTTCTTGTTCTACGGGATTATCCGTTTCTCGTTGTCCCGCAGAGTCTATAAGACGGATGCGTTTTCCTTGTAGCGTCCAGCTTTCTTCTAATATGTCTCTTGTTGTTCCCGGAATATCGGTAACAATTGCACGATTTCTATTGGTCAATGCGTTTAGAAGAGAAGATTTCCCCGCATTAGGATGCCCAGCAAGAACTATGCTTGTTCCTTGGGCAAGCCTTTGTCCTTCGTCGAAACTTGAGATTAAATCCTCAATGATAACTAAAGCTTCATTTAATCTTTTTTCAGGGACCTCCATATCGGGTTGCTCTTCTTCTGGGAAATCCGCTAGAACTTCAATAAATGCCAAAGATTCGATAATTAACGAAGAAATTTTCTGTACCCTTTGGGAAAAATGACCCTGAAAGTGATTTTGAGCAATGTGGAAAGCATCCAAGTTATCCGCGGCAATAAGGTTTTGAATCGCTTCTGCTTGGATAAGATCTATTTTCCCATTTAGAAAAGCTCGTTGAGAAAATTCTCCCGGAAGTGCAGGACGGGCTCCCTCAGATACCAAGGCTTCTAGGATTTGAGAACAGGAAAAATATCCCCCATGACATTGTAGCTCGACAACATCTTCTCCAGTAAAGGATCGTGGGGCTCGCATAATTAATAAAAGCACCTGATCTATCTGTCGTCCGTGATGGCTTGCTGTTCCTAGATGGGCTGTATGAGAAGCAAAAGAGGGGACGGGTCCGGAAAATATTTTATCTGTAATTTGAATGGCTTCGGGCCCCGATACACGGACAATCGCGATACTTCCTTCTCCTGGAGGTGTGGCTATGGCAGCGATGGTATCATTTTTAATCATGAAAAACGGATGAAAATAGAACAAACTTGGGAGTTAGGATAGCAGGTTACCCATTAAAGATGTATGTAGGTTTTTTAACGATTTCTATTTAATTAGTTTGGAATATTATTTAATAACTTTTTATAGTCGCCGGTTTAGATCTTACAGATCGAGGACAAGTGAAGAAACTGCAATACATTGACCGCTTAACTAATCAAAGGGTGACGGAAGCCGTCTGTTACGAAAAAACTATGACGTTGCTATATACCTCGAGGTTAGGAAAATGGCTGTCCACTCTATTAGCTAAGACTCCAATTCTGTCGCGTATCTATGGTTGGATTCAAAAACGTTCTTGGACACGTAGAAAAATTCCTGGGTTTGTAAAGAGAAATCATATTTGCGTGCAAGAATTCAAAAAATCTCTTTCCGAGTTTTCCTCTTTCAATGATTTTTTTACCAGAGAGCTGCGTCCCGAGGCCCGGCCTATTGCTCAGGGTGATAATATTTGTGTTGCTCCTGTTGATGGTGCGTATCTTATTTACCCAAATATTGCCGAGTTCGGAGAGTTTGTTGTTAAATCTAAACATTTCTCTCTTTCAAAACTTTTAGGCGATGCCTCGCTCGTTGAAAAGTATGCTTCCGGTAGCGTGGTTTTTGCCCGCCTAGCTCTTTTTGACTATCATCGTTTTCATTTCCCTGTGGATTGCTGGGCAGGACCAACTCGTAACGTCAACGGGTATTTATTTTCTGTGCATCCGATGGCCTTGAAAGATAATTTTAATATTTTTTGTGAAAATAAACGTACCCTAACCGAACTTAAAACCGAGGCATTCGGAGATGTGTTGTACTTGGAGGTCGGGGCATTAAATGTTGGCTCTATTATTCAAACCTACGCACCAGAAAAAAGATATTCTAAGGGGGATGAAAAAGGTTTTTTTGAAATTGGGGGGTCCACGGTTATCATACTATTTCAACCGGGGACGATCAAGTTTGACGCGGACCTGCTAAGGAATTCGCGAATGGGATTAGAAACACGTTGCCTTATGGGGCAATCTTTAGGGCGCTCTTTGGGAGAATAAAATTAAAGACTTTAAAGGTTTTTTTTTGTATTGCAAGGAGAGAGAAAAGTGAATTTTGGCGAATTATGTGGCTAGTCATCCCATGGGCTTTAGTTGCAGGATTGACAACAGCTTTAGTTTTTAAAGTCTATTGTCGCATTTCCAGTTTCCGTCGTTATGCGGCACAGGTAATTCGAGAAGTTCATTTGAGCATGGAACTGAAAGAATGGTCTGTTGCTGAACAGAAGCTCTTGCCCATCCTCAAAAAACGTTGCTACCGCCATCAGTGTTTGTTTGACTACATGCGCATTCTTCGAGGCCTGAATCGTTTTGATGAGGTAGAAAAGCTATTGGCCGAAGCACGAAAGTTAAATTTACGTGGGCCTCAATTTTTGTTAGAGATAGCTTATAAAGCTTATCGTTACGGTGCGTATAAAGAATCTTGCCAAGCCTTTTCTTTGATTCCAAAAGACAGATTTGAAGAACAAGATGCTGCAAAATATGCTTCGGCTTTAGTTCACGTGGGGCATTTGGATGCCGCTTGTAGTATTATAGAACCTTGGATTTCTCCTCTATCACATCAAGAAACCTATATTACTGTCGGAGATATTTATTTCGCATCTAAGCGGTACCAAGATGCTATAGAGTTTTATAATCGTGCTTATGCTTTGGGCCCATGCCCTGTAAAAGTTATCTATAATTTAGCTCATTCTTCTCGTATTTGTAGTAACTATTTAGAAGCCGGAAAGCTATTTCGAAAATTGTTGTCAGAACCCAATTATAGAGAGGAATCTTTATTCAATATTGGTTTGTGTGAACAAAAACAGGGACGATCTAGAAAAGCTTTGCTTATTTATCAAAGTAGTGACTTGTGGTCTCGAGGAGACGCCTTGTTAATGAAGCATGCAGCTTTGGCAGCTATGGACCAAAGCGATCATCATTTAGCGGAATACTGCTGGAATTTAGCTTTTCAATGTAGTGCCTATGCTGAAGATTGGCAATGTGGGGTAAGCTATGGATTTAGTTTATGTTGTTTGAAGAAGTATTCCGATGCTGAGAAGATCTATCTTAAAGTTGTTCAAAAATACCCAGATTGTCCTGCGGCGTGCAAAGCTTTAGCTTGGTTGTCAGGAGTTGGATATGCTTCGATAGTCACAGCAGAAGCTGGCCTAGAGTATGCGAAAAAAGCTCTCCAGTTCAAGCATTCTCCAGAAATTTTAGAATTGTTGAGTGCTTGTGAAGCTCGCTCGGGGAACTTTGATGCTGCTTATGAAATACAGGCGTTTTTATCAGCTCATGATATTTCTTTGGAGCAGAAGAGGCGACGTTCACAAATTATGCGTAATTTACGTAGAAAGTTGCCTTTGAATCCTCAGCATATTGTGGAAGTAGATACTCTGCTTGCCGCTTAAATTCTTTTTTTATTTCCTTGTCTTTATGACAAAAGTTTTTTGTCCCCTATTCGGGAGAAGTAAGCATATAAGAGAGGGAACTTTTGTTCCTTTTATTCACCATAATCGAGTATGGTATTGACAGATGAGTTTTCGTAGGAATTAATAGATTATTTTCCAAGCAATTATATTGAATTAAGCGACGTATGTTAGATTTTCTTAAACGTTTCTTTGGATCTTCTCAAGAGCGTACCTTAAAAAAATTTCAGAAACTTGTGGACAAGGTAAACCTCTATGATGAGATGCTTGCTCCTTTATCCGATGAGGAATTGCGTAATAAAACAGGAGAATTGAAAAAGCGCTATCAGGAAGGTGAATCTCTAGATGATATGCTTCCTGAGGCCTACGCTGTTGTTAAAAATGTCTGTAGGCGTTTAACAGGAACCCCTGTCGAAGTATCGGGTTATCATCAGAACTGGGATATGGTTCCCTACGATGTGCAGGTCCTTGGCGCTATAGCTATGCACAAGGGATTTATTACAGAGATGCAGACTGGGGAAGGAAAAACCCTTACAGCAGTCATGCCTCTGTATTTGAATGCTTTAACAGGCAAGCCTGTTCATTTGGTCACTGTTAACGACTATCTCGCTCAAAGAGACTGTGAGTGGGTCGGTTCTATATTGCGTTGGTTAGGTCTAACTACCGGAGTGTTGATCTCTGGATCTCCTTTAGAAAAACGAAAAGAAATCTATCGTTGCGATGTTGTTTACGGCACCGCATCAGAGTTTGGTTTTGATTATCTCAGAGACAACTCTATAGCAACTTCTGTAGATGAGCAGGTTGGCAGAGGTTTTTATTTTGCTATCATTGATGAAGTGGATTCGATCTTAATTGATGAAGCAAGAACTCCTTTAATTATTTCTGGACCTGGAGAAAAACATAATCCTGTTTATTTTGAGCTTAAAGATAAGGTTGCTGAATTAGTTCAATTGCAAAGGGAGCTTTGTAACCAGCTAGCTCTAGAGGCCAGACGGGGATTAGAACATTTCTTAGATATGGATATCCTGCCTAAGGATAAAAAAGTTATCGAAGGTATCTCTGAATTTTGCCGTAGTTTGTGGTTGGTGAGTAAGGGAATGCCTTTAAATCGTGTTCTGCGAAGAGTGCGCGAACACCCAGATTTACGAGCAATGATTGATAAGTGGGATACTTATTATCACGCTGAGCAAAATAAAGAAGAAAGTATTGAGAAGCTGTCGCAACTTTATATCATTGTTGATGAGCACAATAATGATTTTGAATTGACAGATCGCGGCATGCAACAGTGGGTTGAAAAGGCCGGAGGCTCTGCCGAAGATTTCGTTATGATAGATATGGGACATGAATATGCTCTCATAGATAGTGATGAATCCCTCTCTCCAACAGATAAAATTAATAGAAAAATCGCTGTTTCAGAAGAAGATACTCAAAGAAAAGCTCGTGCTCATGGTTTGCGACAGCTATTAAGAGCACATCTTCTTATGGAACGTGATGTGGATTATATTGTTCGTAATGATCAAATTGTGATTATTGATGAACATACTGGTCGACCACAACCCGGACGTCGTTTCTCTGAAGGCTTACATCAGGCAATAGAATCTAAAGAACATGTGACTATACGCAAAGAATCTCAAACTTTTGCCACCATAACTCTACAGAATTTCTTCCGTCTTTACGAAAAGCTTGCAGGTATGACGGGAACGGCAATTACTGAATCCAAAGAATTTAAAGAAATTTATAATCTATATGTTTTGCAGGTTCCCACGTTTAAAACGTGTTTACGTATAGATCATAACGATGAATTTTATATGACAGAGCGTGAGAAGTATCACGCAATTGTTAATGAAATTGCCCGTATACACAAAGACGGTAATCCTATTCTCATAGGGACGGAGTCTGTTGAGGTTTCTGAGAAGCTTTCTCGTATTTTGAAGCAAAATCGCATAGAGCATACAGTTTTGAATGCGAAAAATCACGCTCAAGAAGCAGAGATTATAGCAGCAGCAGGAAAACTTGGAGCTGTTACTGTAGCTACAAATATGGCTGGTCGTGGTACGGATATTAAGCTGGATGAAGAAGCTGTAGTTGTTGGCGGTCTTCATGTTATCGGTACAAGTCGACATCAGTCACGACGTATTGATAGGCAGTTGCGAGGACGTTGTGCACGTTTAGGAGATCCTGGTGCTGCGAAGTTTTTCCTATCTTTTGAAGACCGTTTGATGCGTCTATTCGCATCCCCGAAATTAAATGCTTTGATTCGGCATTTCCGTCCTCCTGAAGGAGAAGCCATGTCGGATCCTATGTTCAACAAGCTGATAGAAACAGCTCAGAAGCGAGTGGAAGCAAGGAACTATACGATCCGAAAGCATACTCTTGAGTATGACGATGTTATGAATAAGCAAAGACAAACTATTTATGCTTTTCGGAACGAAGTTCTACGCTCCGAAGATATTTTTGCTCTAGCTAAGGAATCAATAAATCACGTTGCGTTAATGATCGCTTCGTTAATTATGAGTCGCGAGCATCCTGCAGGGCATTCTCTTCCTATTTTAGAGGAATGGATGAACTACTCATTCCCTCTACAATTAAATATTGAAGAATTGAGAAGGCTTCCTTCGCTAGATGCAATTGCTGAAAAAGTGGCTGATGAGCTTACAGGAGCTTTCCAGAATAAGTTTTCTTCTATGGTGGAGGAAATCACCGCGGCAGCTGGAAATGATGTGGATGCTAACGGCATTTGTAAGGATATTATACGCTCAGTAATGATTATGCATATTGATGAACAATGGAAAATTCATCTTGTGGATATGGATTTATTGCGTAGTGAAGTTGGCTTGCGTACTGTCGGGCAGAAAGATCCTCTTCTTGAATTTAAGCACGAATCGTTCTTATTATTTGAGAGTCTTATTCGGGATATTCGTATTGCCATTGTAAAGCATTTATTCCGTCTGGAATTAACAATGACTAGAGAGCAACGCCCTCAAAATGTGATTCCCGTTGTTGCAACATCTTTCCAAAATGACGAAAACTTTGGTCCTATGGAATTAACAATTATAAGTGATTCTGACGACGAATAAAAAGTACTTATAGGGCTGGGCTAGCTTCCAGCCTTTCCCTTTTTAATTTATTATTTTAAATAAACGTGGACCACTCAGACCAAGAATGTGAATCGTGGTGACGTATCCAAAATGTTCTGTGATTATCCCCAATCAGAAACTGTACACGATGGTCACGGTTGCGAGTTGCCATGCAAATGATAATGTTATTTAACGATTCAGAACGTTCTGGGAAGTCTTTTGGAGCGTTTTCAAATACTTCTACATTTGTAGTAAGAAGGAAATCAGATTCTAGTAAAGAGTTAAAATCGTAGATTTTGCTTTCTATAGTTTTAGGAGGGATATTAAACCATAATTCCCACTTGCCGTTTAAGCAACTACGTGTATAGGCGTGGTTGTCATCACTAATATAGAATTGGCGTATAACGCCTTTAAGGATGGATTCGCCAAGAACTATAAGGAGATCCCCATTCTCTTTCTCCTCTTCAATATAAACTCCAGTTTCTTGGTATTTATCCAAGGAGAAAGCTTCTTCTGATTGGTAAAGAAGCTCATCAATGGAGTTCTGGTAGTAAGCTTCTGATGCATCATAATGATCGTGGTTCATGGTTAAAGTCTCCAAGAAATAATTAATTTGTTATTATTATTTTTTAATAATAATATTTTGTTTTTTAAACAAATTAATTTGTTCTTTTCGCCTTTTCTTTAATTTCTAAATCAAAAGGTATTCCATATAAATTAAACGATGTTTTTAAAGTGTTTTTTAAATAACATTCGTAATGTTTTGTTAGTAATGATTTTGCATTAATAAATAACAAGAATTGGAAAGGAGTAGCCGTTTTATGAATAGCGTAGTAAATGCGCAATCTTCTTCCGTTAATTACCTGAGGATGGTGTTTTTGTAGTGCTGAGGCTAGGGTTTTATTCACAACGGGAGTAGGAACTTTTCTCGATACTGTTTCATGGAGTTCGTCAATAGATGAGAAAATATGGCGTAAATTACGTTTTTTTGCCGCAGATATGCAAAGAATCCTAGATTGCCCGATGTAAACATCTGTAGAGCGTAAGTCACGAATATAGTGTTCCATACGCACGCCCTTAATCAGATCCCATTTGTTAGCAAGAATAATGTGCGGCTTCTTATGTTTAGAAATCAAAGAAAGGATTCGTTTATCGTAAGAAGACAAGCAATGCGTAGCGTCAATGACTAATAAACAAATATCCGCACGGGCTATAGCTTTTTCTGTTCTTGAAGAGGAAATCCATTCTATAGAGTTTTTTACGCTTTTCATTTTTCTCAGACCAGCCGTGTCTATAAATAGATACGAACGGTCGTTATGAGAATACAAAATATCCACATTGTCGCGAGTTGTTCCGGGGATATTATCGATAATGCAACGCTCTTCATTTAATAGGCCGTTAATAATTGAGGACTTTCCCACATTAGGGCGACCAATAAGCGCAATTTTTAAAGGCTTGTCCGATGCTGGAGGTTTTGAGAAAAGGATTTCTTCTTCTTCGTAATCCGATAGGGATTCTTCAGGAGATAGAATTTCATGCGAAGAAATTTGTGCTTCTTCTTCGATTTCTTCTACAGGTTCTTCTGCAATCTCGGGAATGTTGGCAAGAGTTTTAATCTTTTGTAAAAGCCTATCAATATGTTTATCATGACTTGCTGATACCGTAAGAATTTCAGAAATTCCTATTTTATATAACTCATGAACATGATGTTCATCTTTTAAAGTATCCGCTTTATTGGCGACAAGAATCAAAGGTTTTTTTAAAGGAAGAAGCTGTTTTGCAATGGCCGCGTCCTGTTCTGTAATTCCGCAGCGGATATCAATGACAAGAAGCAAAATGTCTGCCTCACCCGCACCTGCTAGTGCTTGCTTATAGATGTGCTTTTGGAAGTGGTCTTCGGAATCTTTATCTACTCCTCCAGTATCAATTACTTGCACAGGGACACTCCATCCGCGAATCTCTCCATAGAGGCGATCTCGGGTAGTCCCTTCTTGGGAGTTGACAATAGCCAAAGACTGTTTGCACATGCGATTGAAAAGAGAAGATTTCCCGACGTTGGGTCTTCCTAAAATAGCAATTCGTAGCATGGTAAGCTCAATTAATCTCAGTTTTGAATAATTACAAAGAAAATGATAAAAGCTAAAAAATTAAATCTAAAGAAATAAAATCGATCGAGTGTTTAAGGGAAAAGTTTATTTTACGATAAATCTTACTTCCAGAAGCCTTGTTCCTTCAGGAGTGATAAAATTTTTTCTTTGTCAAGGCACTCATTTTCTATAGAAAGTGTTTCAGCTTCCCTTAACAGATCCCCGAGTAATCGTCCCGGAGCAATGCCTCTAGAAATAAGGTCTGGAGCAGAAACTAGAGGGGATGAGGTTTTGATTCTTTCTATAAATTGTTCTAAACGAGTTTCTAATTCTTGAACGCGAGCTATGAAGTGTTGCTGCGTAGAAGGATCTTTTTGAGTCGCTGAAAATAGAGATAGAAATAAACTTGCTGTTGGTGAGGCTAAAAAATGAGCCCAAAACACACGATTATTATTAATGTTTTGAAATTGTGGAAGAGCTTGATACCACAGCTGTACTAGCTTCAAATCTTTATTTGAAACTCGAAGGCGAGTAAAAGCTACGCAAGCAGCTTCTTCGCTAACGCCTTGAAATAGGGGAAGTAGGAAGCAGATTTCGGGGAAATCTAGGGGGTTGAGTTTTTTTGCAAACTCGATATTTACGAGCAGAAGGCTTGGAGGCACATCGCGAAGCTCTGGGAAAATTACCGTAATAATTTTAAGTTTTATCAATAGGTATAGGGCTTCATAAGGACGTTGTTTTAGCATTTTCCTTAGTTCTTGCCAGATTCTTTCTGGAGATACAGAATTTACTAGGGTAGGAGCTTCTCTAACAATAGCACGTTCTGTAGCGGGGTCCAAAGTAAAGCCCAATGAAGAACTAAAACGTATAGCTCTTAGTATACGGAGCTTATCTTCAGAGAAACGCAATTTAGGATGGCCGATAGCACGCACCACACGCTTTTCAATATCTCTTCTTCCTTCAACAAGATCAAAGATCTTTTCTTCGAAGGGATCGTAATACATCCCATTTATTGTAAAATCACGACGCAGAGCGTCTTCTTTCATTGATGAGAATACAACACGTTCGGGGTGACGTCCATCCTCATAATTTTCGTCACTACGGAATGTGGCAACTTCAAATAAACGACTATCTTCTTTAACAACGATAATACCGAAGGCAGCACCTAATGCTAAAGTATCGGGGAAAATAGTAGAGACGATGACAGGAGGAGCGTTAGTAGCAATGTCAATCTCCTCAATAGGTTTCCCCATGAGCATATCACGCACGCAACCACCAACAAAGTATGCTTGATAGCCTGCATTGCGCAACTTCTGGAGAATTTTTTTTGCAGTTTCTAGGGCGATCGTTGTCATTACATCCCTAACTAAAGAAGAAGAGAAATTTAAGCTATAGCTTCTGGAGCTCTTCTAATAATCACCGGAGCTTTATTTTCTAAGATCGTGTCTTCTTGAATCCTTATAGCTTCTACAGTAGGATCGGAAGGAACTTCGAACATCAGATCTCTGAGTAAGTTTTCCAAGATCATTCCTAAAGCTCTAGCGCCAGTTTTTGCTAGCTTAGCTTTTTTCGCTATAGCATATAGGGCCTCTTTTTCGAATATCAACTTCACATTTTCTTCTGAAAATAGCTCGATGTATTGTTTTATAATTGCATTTGTTGGCTCAGTAAGAATCGCAACAAGCTCATCTAAAGACAGTTCTTCGCAGTTCACGATACAATTGAATCGACCTACAAATTCAGGAATCATACCAAAAGCAATGAGATCTTCTGTTTCCACTTTAGTAAGTAGGTGATCGCGATCTTTTTGAGAGAAATCTCCTAGATCGTCAGAAAAGCCAATGGTCGTTTTGCCCAAACGTTTAGCGATAATTTTATCCAAATTAACGAAAGCTCCGCCAACAATGAAAAGAATATTTTCAGTATTTACACGGATATATTCTTGATTAGGATGCTTGCGTCCTCCCTTGGGAGGAACATTAGCTGTTGTGCCTTCTATAATTTTTAATAGGGCCTGTTGAACGCCTTCTCCTGAAACATCGCGAGTAATTGAAACATTTGCTGTAGTTCTGCCAATTTTATCGATTTCATCGATGTAAATAATCCCACGCTCTGCTCTGGCAACGTCATAATCAGCAGCTTGTAATAGCCTTAGAACAATGTTTTCTACATCTTCACCAACGTAGCCAGCTTCTGTAAGAGTTGTGGCATCCGCGATTGTAAATGGAACATCTAAGATTTTTGCTAAGGTTTTAGCAATAAGTGTTTTTCCTGATCCTGTAGGACCTAAGAGTAAAACATTAGATTTTCCATAGCTTACGTGTTTATTGTTTAATAAAGCTCGTATGCGTTTGTAATGATTGTATACTGCAACAGCTATAGTTTTCTTGGCTCTTTCTTGACCTACAACGTACTGGTCGATATGTTTTTTGATCTCTTTCGGAGTAAGAACTTGAAGATCTGGATGCTGAGGTGCAGCTTCTGTGGATGCCCCTGATGTCGGTGTAGATGTAGGTTTTTTATCTAAAATCCCTGAGCATAATTTAATGCAGTAATCACAAATATAAACAGAGGGACCTGCTATAAGTTTTTCTACATCTTTTTCAGAACGCCCACAAAAAGAGCAAATGGTGAGATTTTTTTTGTTCATAACGACTCTCTAGGAGATGGTATCCTTATCTTTCGTGTCTTTTGCTGAAGAGACCACTTTATCAATTAAACCATAAGAGATAGCGTCCTCGGCTCCCATAAAGAAATCTCTTTCGGAATCTTCTATGATTTTTTCTACAGGTTGACCTGTACACTCGGAAAGAATGTTTGCAAGATGCTTTTTCAACGTTAAAATTTCTGCAGCTTGCAGTTGGATGTCTGCGGAAGTTCCTATAATTCCTCCAGAAGGCTGGTGAATCATCATTCGACTATGAGGTAATGCATAACGCTTACCTTTAGTTCCCGCAGAAAGTAACAGAGCCCCCATAGAAGCTGCTTGACCTATGCAATAGGTATTCACATCACAACCTAAGAAACGAATAGTATCATAGATAGCTAATCCTGCTGTGATGTATCCTCCTGGGGAGTTAATGAAAACTTTAATGTCCTTTTGAGGATCTTCTGACATAAGGAAAAGTAATTGGGCTATGACAGTGTTAGCGAGGGGTTCTGTAATTTCTTGGCCAATCATTACAATGCGATCTTTTAAAAGACGCGAGTAAATATCCATGGCACGCTCGCCACGACCTGTATCCTCGACCACATAAGGCACCAATGTCATTTGCATTTCCTCTCAAAATAGTTTCTTTCTCGCATATACATACAAGATGCGCAAAAGCAATTCCAACAATACACATAATCCGTTTTTTATGCTGTTTTGCTAGGAAACAAGCCTACGCATTAAAATGTTGAATTCTATGTTTAAGACTTTCTTGGGTCAAGTGTTTTCCTCTAACCGAATTATGCAGAGGGCGCTGTTGCTAATTCCTTTGCTTTAGATAGAACTCTTTCTATAGCTTTATGGTAAGTTAGGCGGTCGCGAGCTGCCATCACGAGTTCTTGCAAAGCTTCATTAGAGATATCTCGAGGAGGCTGCATACCATAGCGCTCTCTAGAACATACATCCATCATATATTGAAGCTCTTCACGGCTGATCACAAGTTTTTCTTCGGTGAAAATCTTGTTGGCCAAGAAATATAATTTTAAAGTTTTTTTAGCTTCTGCTTCTGCTTCTTGGAGTAGATCTGATTTTTTATCTTCTAGTTCTGCATCTGAACAATATTGAATCAAACGAGCGTTGAGGAGCTTTTCTCTTGTTAGCATAGCTAAACGGTCTTCGAACATAGATGTTGGAAGATCAAAATCGACAATGCTTGCCAAAGCATTTTCTGCCTCAGAAAAACGTTGGTGGTGGTGTTTATCTTTTGCTTGATTTTCTAATTGAACACGTAGCTTTTTCTTTAGATCTTCTAAAGATTCGGCTTGTAGCTGACGAGCTTTTTCGTCATCGAGCTCTGGAGCAACTACTTCAATAACCGCATTTACAGTGAATGTTAAAACATCACCGTTTAAAAATGACTGGATGTCTGGAGATGTAATAATTTCAGTTACGCGATGTCCAGAAGAAATGCCTAAAAACTTTTCTTTGAAAGAATCGGTCATTTCTTCTTCGCAAAGTTTGAAGTATTTGTTTTCAAAGATTGCGATAGGGGTGCCCTCTTCATTTTGTTTAGATACATGAAGAGATAAAGATATGAAATCTCCTTCTTGAGAAGGACGTGTTACGGGAGTTTTTGTTGCAAAGAAATAGGAAATATTTAGCAAACCTTTTTCCATTTCTTCGTTGGTAATGTCCTTTATAGGAGCTTCTTCTGGTAAAGCTAATTTGCCCCAGGAAATATCAGAAATTACGGGAAAAGCTTCGTAAGTAAAATCTACTTGACCGCCTTCATTTAAATCCGCTTTGGCTACTGATGTAGATTTGATGGCTTGTGGAGATAAGGGTCTGCGATCTCCTACAGAGGATAAAGCTTGGTAAGTTGACTGAATTAATAATTGATTTAATTCTCTTGAGACTTGACTAGGATAGCGAGAAATAATGATATCATCAGGAGCTTTACCTTTGCGGAATCCAGGAAGAACCACATCTTTTTTTATCTTTTTTATGGCTTGTTTATGAAGCTTGTCTAAGAGTTGTGGTGTGGTTTTTACTTCTGCGGAAACAACGCACCCAGGCTGTTCTTCTATATTAACAGAAAATTGCTCGTTAGAAAAATTTCGCGACACAAGACTACCTTTTGAAGCTTTTCTGGAAGGAAAAGCGGGTGATGAGGCTTGAACTCACGACCTTCACGTTGGCAACGTGGCGCTCTACCACTGAGCTACACCCGCAAGAAAAGTGATATTCTAGATATTTGATGAGTTTTTATCAATGACTAGTCAATTACAAGAGTACTAGTTAATGCAAAAACAGGGTCTAAAATACAAGAGAAAATGGGTGGTAAAATTTTTCATTGATTTAGCGTGGGTAAACAGGTACAAGTAAGCTGATTCAATCAGAACTCCATAATTTAGAGGAGAAATGCTCAATTTTCGCAAATTACGCAGGGATTTTACAGCTAACATTTTGCAAGATGGCAAGGAACTTTTTGATCAAGGAGCTGTGATTAATGCGAAAATCCTGTCTATGAACGGAGAGTCAGTGTGTATAGGAGCACAGATTCGAGGCTTGTATGACAACGTATATGAATGTGAAATAGAAGTCGATCGATCGAAATCCGATACTATAGATTCTAACTGTGACTGCTCTTATAACTACGATTGCCAGCATATAGTGGCGCTACTATTTTATTTGGAGAAGTACTTTAATGAAATGGTAGTGGCTTATTCCCAAGAGGCTAATCTAGAGACAAATCAAGAGATAAATGAGGAAGTTAAAAAAGAACTTCAGGAAACTTTTGTTGTTGCTGCAAGTAGGGAAGAAGAGAGAAAAGATCGCGAGCATCAAAAAGAGATCTTAAGTGAATATATTCACGCGGCTAATGTATTAAGTGCAAATCCATTTTTCCTCCCTCAGGAGTATTTAGAAAAGAACTCTGCGGAACTTGCCGTTTTATTTGTTTCTTCAAGTGATGAGGTGTTCCGCCCAAATCAGCATGTTGAATTTCAATTGGTTTTACGTCTTCCAGGACGTTCTAAGCCATTTTATATTTCAAATATTAAAACTTTCCTTGAAGGAGTTTTGTATCAAGAGCCGATTATTCTTAATGGACGTCGTTTCTTTTTCACAATGCAATCCTTTAATGCTTCAGATCGCAAGCTTATAGATTTACTCATTCGTTACGTTCGTTATGCTAATCAAGCCCCTGAAGAGAAGTTATTAAAATCAGCTTATTTGACGCCCACATCTCTGGGGGTAATTTTAGCTAAGATGCATGAACATCAAATGGCTGATCGAGGGGGAGGACAATCTGGAGAAAAAGAAAGTTTTTCTGGGATGTTCTGTGGGAATCTTGAAGAACCCTTATACTGGTCGGTTTCTCCGGCTAAGATGAAGTTTGATTTAGATTTCTTTGACACTCCCTACAAAGCAGTGTTAATGACACCTTTAATTCTTGTAGATGATGAAACTCTTCAGCCTGAGCAAGCGATTCTTTTAGAGTCTAATGTCCCTGGGATTATTCATAAAAATGTTTATCATCATTTTGCGCTTCAAATTCGACGTGCGCATTTACGCTCTTTCTCAAGATTGCGAGACATTACTATTCCAGAAGCATTGTTCGGTTCTTTCTTAGAAAATGCTCTTCCTGTGTTTAAGGAGTACGCAGAAGTTTCCAATGTCGAAGTTCTAAATTCCTTTGTCACGCTTCCCTATGTTGAGGATATTCATGGCGAATGTAACATCAGTTATTTAGATGGGGAATTAGAGGCGAAGTTGTATTTCATCTACGATTCTCTAAAGATTCCGGCTGCTGCGTTTTCTTTGAAATATCAAGATGTTCGTGCTTTTATTCGTGAGGATGGAATTTTAGCTAGGAACCTTGTTGAAGAGCGTAAGATTATAGAAGAGGTCTTCTCTGGTTTTATTTATGACGAGCGTGATGGGGCTTTTCATGTAAAAAGTGAGAAGAAGATCGTAGAGTTTATGACAGAGACAATTCCCAATAACCAGCACAGGATTACTTTTAACTGTCCTGAGACTCTTTCGGATCAGTTTATTTATGATGAAACAGTCTTTGATCTTTCCTTTAGAGAGGGGACTGAAATCAATACCTATGAAGCGGAGCTTAAAGTTAATGGGTTATTGAAAGGAATTAGCTTAGACTTGCTATGGGATTGCATAAGTGCCAAAAAACGTTTCTTGGAGTTGCCTAAGAAAGGACGCGTCAAAACCTCTCGAAGAGGTAGGTCTGCGGGTTCTGCAAAGCTTCCGTGTATTTTAGTTTTAGATTTAGAAAAAATCTCTCCAGTCATTCAAATCTTTAATGAAATAGGCTTTAAAGTTTTGGATGATTTTGTAGAAAAGTGTCCTTTATGGAGTTTGACGGGTATTTCTCCCGAGCTTTTCAAAGGGTTGCCGGTGAATTTCACAATGACGGACAAACTGGCTGAAATACAAAAGCAAATTCGTGGAGAGGTTGATTTTGCTTTCCAAGATGTTCCTAAACAGATTCAGGCAACATTGCGTAGTTACCAAACAGAAGGAATTCATTGGTTAGAGCGTCTTAGAAAAATGCACCTTAATGGTATTCTTGCTGATGACATGGGGCTTGGAAAGACTTTACAAGCCATTATTGCAATTACACAAAGCAAATTGGAGAAGGGGAAAGGTTGTTCTTTGATAGTCTGCCCTACGTCTTTGGTGTATAACTGGAAAGAAGAATTTCGTAAGTTCAATCCAGAATTTAAGACTATGATTGTTGATGGGGTGCCTTCGTATAGACGTAGGCAGCTTGCAGATTTATCGGATTATGATGTTGCTATCACATCTTACAACCTATTGCAAAAGGATATCGATATTTATAAGGATTTTGTCTTTGACTACGTAGTTTTAGACGAAGCTCATCATATTAAGAACCGAACGACTCGTAATGCGAAATCTGTAAAAATGATTCGTTCGGGGCACAGGTTAATCTTAACAGGTACTCCAATAGAAAATTCTTTAGAAGAATTATGGAGTTTGTTCGATTTCTTGATGCCAGGTTTATTGAGTAGTTACGATCGATTTGTTGGTAAATACATTCGCACAGGCAATTATATGGGCAATAAGACCGATAATATGATTGCTTTGAAGAAGAAGGTTGCTCCTTTTATTCTTCGTCGTATGAAAGAGGATGTGTTAGAAGATTTGCCTCCTGTTTCAGAAATTCTGTATCATTGTCACCTTACAGAGTCTCAGAGAGAGCTTTACCATTCCTACGCTGCTTCAGCTAAGAAAGAGCTTTCTCGTTTGGTTAAACAAGAAGGGTTTGATCGTATACATATTCATGTTCTTGCAACGCTTACGCGTTTAAAGCAAATTTGTTGTCATCCAGCGATTTTTGCAAAAGATGTTCCTGAGCCGGGTGATTCTGCAAAGTATGACTTGCTTATGGATCTTCTTTCCTCTCTTGTGGAAACAGGACATAAGACAGTTCTCTTTAGTCAGTACACTAAGATGTTAAGCATCATTAAAAAGGACTTAGAGGCTTCTGGGGTTCGCTTTGTTTATTTAGATGGTTCCACCAAGAACAGATTAGAGCTTGTTAACCAGTTTAACGAGGATCCAGGATTATTGGTCTTCTTAATTTCGTTAAAAGCTGGAGGCACTGGTTTGAATCTTGTTGGTGCGGATACAGTGATTCACTACGATATGTGGTGGAACCCTGCTGTAGAAAATCAGGCTACGGATCGGGTGCATCGTATAGGACAGAATCGCTCAGTGTCTTCGTATAAGCTAGTTACGTTAAACACCATCGAGGAAAAAATTCTAACTCTCCAAAATAGGAAAAAGAGCCTTGTAAAGAAAGTGATCAACTCTGATGATGAAGTCGTTTCCAAGTTGACTTGGGAAGAAGTGTTAGAATTGCTACAGATATGATGCTATGAGCCCACATCGAAGCTTATTTAAAATAAAAAATCTTTCCAATCGATTGTACAACAAGACTTTAGGCCGTTTTGATAAAGTTTTCAACTTTTTTTCTGGCAATATTGGTATCGATCTAGGAACCGCGAACACCTTGGTGTATGTTCGTGGTCGGGGTATTGTGCTTAGTGAGCCCTCTGTAGTTGCTGTGGATGCTCAAACACACGCAGTCCTTGCTGTTGGTCATAAAGCTAAGGCTATGTTGGGGAAAACCCCACGTAAGATTATGGCTGTCCGTCCTATGAAAGACGGAGTGATAGCGGATTTCGAGATAGCTGAGGGAATGTTAAAAGCGTTGATCAAGCGTGTCACGCCGTCTCGTAGTATGTTTCGTCCAAGAATTTTAATTGCTGTGCCTTCAGGGATTACTGGAGTGGAAAAGCGCGCTGTTGAAGACTCTGCTTTACATGCTGGAGCTCAAGAAGTGATTTTGATAGAAGAGCCAATGGCTGCGGCGATTGGAGTGGATCTTCCTGTCCATGAGCCTGCAGCGAGTATGATTATTGATATCGGTGGTGGAACTACTGAGATTGCTATTATTTCTCTAGGAGGAATTGTAGAGTCGCGTTCTTTGCGTATTGCTGGTGACGAATTTGATGAGTGTATTATTAATTATATGCGCCGTACTTATAACCTTATGATTGGTCCGCGTACTGCTGAAGAAATTAAAATCACTATCGGTTCAGCATATCCTTTGGGAGATCATGAGCTTGAAATGGAAGTTCGAGGTCGAGATCAGGTAGCAGGTTTGCCCATTACTAAAAGGATTAACTCTGTGGAAATTCGCGAATGTCTTGCTGAGCCTATTCAGCAAATTATCGAATGTGTTCGTTTAACTTTAGAGAAATGTCCTCCAGAACTTTCTGCGGATTTAGTTGAACGAGGCATGGTGTTGGCTGGTGGTGGGGCCTTAATTAAAGGTCTTGATAAGGCATTGAGTAAGAACACGGGGCTTTCTGTGATTACAGCACCGCATCCTTTACTTGCTGTTTGCTTGGGCACGGGCAAAGCATTAGAACATTTAGATCAATTCAAAAAACGCAAGGGGAATACGGTATGACCAGTGCATGGAGTAATGAAATTCAGCATGAAGGCTTAAAACAATGGATCCAAGAAGTCGCTGAGTTGGTAACTCCTGAAGACATCAGAGTTTGTAATGGTTCTGATTCTGAATATGCTGAAGTTTACAGCATTATGCAAAAATCGGGGGTGGCAATTCCTTTAAATTCAGATTTACATCCCAATTGTTTCCTTGTGCGTTCTTCTCCTGAAGATGTTGCTCGTGTCGAGAAGTTTACCTTTATTTGTACTGCAAAAAAAGAAGAGGCAGGCCCTACGAATAACTGGCGAGATCCTCAAGAGATGCGTCAGGAGTTACAAGGTCTTTTCCGTGGTTGTATGCGTGGAAGAACCTTGTATGTAGTTCCTTTTTGTATGGGACCTTTAAATTCTCCTTTTTCCCTTATTGGTGTTGAGCTTACGGATTCTCCTTATGTTGTTTGTTCTATGAAGATCATGACACGTATGGGAGCAGAGGTTTTAAAATCCCTAGGAACATCAGGTACTTTCCATAAGTGTTTGCATAGCGTGGGCGTTCCCTTGTCTCCTGGTGAGAAAGATGTTGCCTGGCCTTGTAATCCCGAGCATATGCGTATAGTCCATTTTCAAGACGATAGTAGTGTGATGTCTTTTGGTAGTGGTTACGGAGGAAATGCTTTACTTGGAAAGAAATGTGTAGCTTTGCGTTTAGCTTCCTATATAGCACGCTCAAAAAATTGGCTTGCTGAGCATATGTTAATTATTGGGGTAACCAATCCTGAAGGACAGAAGAAGTACTTCGCGGCTTCTTTCCCCAGTGCTTGTGGTAAAACCAATTTGGCTATGTTGAAGCCTAAGATCCCTGGATGGAAGATTGAGTGTATTGGGGACGATATTGCTTGGATACGCCCGGGCTCTGATGGTAGGTTGTATGCTGTAAATCCTGAATATGGTTTCTTTGGTGTTGCTCCAGGAACATCAGAGAAGACAAATCCTAATGCATTAGCAACCTGCAGATCTAATTCGATATTTACTAACGTTGCTTTAACTCCGGATGGGGATGTTTGGTGGGAGGGGCTAACGAGTCAACCTCCTGCAGGTCTTATAGATTGGCGTGGCAATCCTTGGCAACCTGGGGGGACGCCGGCTGCACATCCGAATTCTAGGTTTACGACACCCTTGCAGCAATGTCCTGTTTTAGACTCGCAATGGAATAGTTCCGAGGGAGTGCCCTTAGAAGCAATTATTTTTGGTGGTCGCCGTTCTGATACTATTCCCTTGGTTTACGAGGCTTTAAGTTGGCAACACGGAGTTACTATTGGAGCAAGCATGTCGTCGGCAACGACGGCAGCTATTGTTGGCGAACAGGGTAAGTTACGTCATGATCCTTTTGCAATGTTGCCGTTCTGTGGTTACAACATGGCTCTTTATTTTGATCACTGGTTATCTTTTGCTTCTAATGCAAGTTTAAAATTACCAAAGATCTATGGTGTGAACTGGTTCCGCAAGGATAAGGATGGCAATTTCATATGGCCTGGGTTCAGTGAAAACTTACGTGTTTTAGAATGGATTTTCCGAAGAACAAATGGTGAAGAGTCCATTGCTAAGAGAACACCTATTGGCTACTTACCAGAAGAATCTTCCTTGAACTTGGAAGGATTAAATTTATCTTCGCAAGCTCTTCAGGATTTGTTGGCTGTGGATGTTCCTGGCTGGCTTAAGGAAGTTGCCGATGTCCGTGAATACTGTAAGATTTTTGGATCTGATCTTCCTCAAATCATCAGCGATGAATTATTCAGAATAGAAAGAGAATTAAAATAATTAAATAATCAAAGTCACTTGTTATTTATGTTTTAGTTTTGGGGTTAATTATTTTTTATTTTTGAAATATTATTTTTGTTTTAAAATTAGAAAAATAATTAATCTCTTCTGGATAAATTACGGTGACACTACCTCCATCTTTTCTTACTTTTAATCGAAATGTTACGGCGGCATTGCTTGGTGATCAAGTAGATATGACAACGCCGTTTTCCAATGCCGTATTTCTTTTTCAAGAATTGGATCAAAAAGCCAGGGGATTAAAACATGCTCTAGGTTTATTGCAGGAAGCAGAGGCTAAATTACCCACACCACAAATATCTTCGGAGTTATCAAGAGAAATTTCTTTCGATCATTTTCCTGAAGGGAAAATCGCACCCTTTGTTATGCCAGATGTGAAGGATGTGACTGAAATTCTTGGAAATCCAAATCTTGCTGCAGCAAGACTTTTTATAGAAGGGTTGAATAAGAGTTTTGATGACTGTCTCCAGACAGTTGATAATGGTGGGGTTTTTAATCCTACAGCAGCCGAAGAAAAGCTTGTTAAAGAGTACAAAATAAAATTAGATACTTTGAAACAACAATTTACAGCAGGTAGTAACCCTACAGAAGCTCAATACAATGAGATATACGCTCTGCCAAAAGAATTTGTTGCTGCTCTAGAAAAGTTACAAGGTAAAGATGCTCCACCAAAAAGTAAGATCATTCATTTTTGGCAGAACATCATGGTCGTTTATAACGCTATGACTTCTTTATCTTATCCGGTTTCCAAAGAACTTAATGTTCAGCTTGCTGAATGCTCGTTAAATATTGATCAGGCAAACACTATTATTGAATTAATACGTCAATTCTCAAGTTCTCTTAAGGATTTGCTTAATCCCATTTGGAACGTTTCCCCAACAGCTTCCAATTTGGATGGTTCTGGTTATAACGCTATGCAGGGTGGTATGACGCGAACTTACTTAGTGCTCGGTGGGGTGTATCGCATGCTTATGGATAAGTATGCAACTCAATCTCAAGACGCTATGTCTGAGGAAGTTAGAGCCGGAGTGACTACCTTCATAAATGCTTTGCAGGGTTTGAAGGTGAACAACAGCGTTAATTTAGCTAATTTTTTAAGTTTGCAGTATGCGTATTTAACTTGTGTGGGACAGTTCGGAATATTGCCCGACACGGTAGATAACAAATATAAAGAGGTCCTTCAGGCAGAAAAAGCTTTTTGGGACAACAGGGGGAATAATAATTTTAGCATAGCTTCTGGAGCTCTATCAACATTTGTTAATAATCCCTACGGTTCGAGTGACGGTATAAAATTGTTTTCTTCTGAAAAAACTCCTAATCCCACATTTTTTAAGGAATGTGTTGAATTGATGACGAAAAAGCCAACAGAAGTCATGTCTTGTACGGATTATCAGAAAGTCATCGATGGGATGAATAATGGAATCAAGCAAATTCAGGCTCAAATTGATAAATGGACGCAACAGTCTGCGGAGTTAATGACTAAAAAAGCTTCCATGGAGCCTGAGAGTTTGAATTACTTCACTAGCATGACAGAAGGTAAAAAGATCTTTGTAGAGACTTCTCCGATACAAATGGTCTATTCTTCTTTAATGTTAGATAAGTACTTGCCTAATCAGCAGTATGTTTTAGAGACATTAGGGGTGCAGATGACCTTCTCTAATAAAGCTGCTAAATATATGAATCAAATCATCAACTATGTTACGAACTTCCAAACTGC
Source organism: Chlamydia felis Fe/C-56 (assembly GCF_000009945.1). Lineage (NCBI taxonomy): Bacteria > Pseudomonadati > Chlamydiota > Chlamydiia > Chlamydiales > Chlamydiaceae > Chlamydia > Chlamydia felis. The sequence goes on from NC_007899.1 coordinate 117,111, forward strand.
AGATGTGTACTATTCTCTTGGTATATATTTGCGCCAAATGAATCTTCACGCTCTCACTGATGCTCAAGGAAAAGCTCAAGGGGTTTTAGATAAGGAGAAGGTGCGTTGTAGAAGTGATATTGCGCGTTGCGAGAGGGCAAAAGCTGAACTAGCAAAGATTATAGCTGAAATAGAAAGTGATGCGGAATTAACTCCTTCTCAACAGCGAGAGCTTCGTATGACTGTTTCTGGGTATGAATTCCAGTTTAATGCTCTGATACGTAATTTGGGAAATCTTTACGTTTTTCTAGACGAAATGCGATTGAATTCAGTGAATAATCCTGACGATATTGAGGAGGCCTTTCACATTCTAGTTAATGGGACTCAATCTGAGGATTGGCCACGATTCCTATCGGCATTTGAAAGCTTTGTTATTGAAGGTGGTGATAACGGGGTTGTCCCGGGTGGTGAGCAGCAGATTTTACAGAGTTTAGAAGCTACCCAGCAGAATTTTACAACCTTTAACCAGAACCAACAGCTAGCGTTACAATTAGAATCTTCTGCAATTCAGCAAGAGTGGACTATGGTTAGTGCTGCTCTAGCACTGATGAATCAGGTATTTGCGAAGTTAATACGTAGATTTAAATAGGTGAAGTGATGAAAAACTCTCCAATACAAAGATACCAACAGCCTAATCAGATTTTTGAAGGCCCAGTGTTTGCTGAACGTCGTGTATCTCCTGCGGAGGTGGCTGCGGATTATACAAAGATGAATGAGGTTGCTTCTCACCTAAAAATCATGCAAGACCTACTTCGAGAAGCAAGTGACTTAGGATTGAATAGAGAGTTTATTGCATCTTTAAATCAGGATTTTTTAAACACAGGCTTTGAGCTTGCTGTGATACAAACTACGCTTGCGGAAAAGGAAAATAAAGAGATCCGCAAGCAAAATAATAAAGTTTTTCAAGAGCATTTGGATAGAATGTCTCCCCAGGCATTGACAACGGCTCCTGAGATTTCTCCAGGTAAAGATTCCATTGTGAATAAAATGCCTTTTCAATCGGCATTTGCTTATATCCTTTTAGATAAATATATCCCTGAGCAAGAAACAGCTTTGTATGCTTTAGGAAGAGAATTAAATCTTTCAGGATATGCTCAGAATCTCTTTAGCCCTCTTTTAGAAACGATAAAGAGCTTCAATTCTGCTCCAATTACCTATAATTTAGGATCATATATTTCTCAGACTTCGGGAACAGCAAATTTTAAATATGGCTATCAGATAATTCTCGATCGCTATGAGGAAGAACGTTTGCAATTAAGAAATGATATGAGGAGTGCTGAGAATGCTCAAAAGTTGTTAACCCAAATTTCTAAGAATATTCAGGAGAATAACTCTCTTTCTGATGTTCAGAAAAAACAGCTTCAGGACATTGTGACTAGCTATGCCAGTGAGCTCAAGATTATGATGACCCAGATGACAACTCTTCTGTTTAACCTGAATACTCTTGTTTTCATGCCAGGAGATAATGAGTATGAGGCTTCCTATAAGATTATGGGGGCTGATTTTTCAATTGTTACCTTGCAAGACTTAGAACATCAGGTTGTTGACGGGGAGATTGATGTCGCTACAGGAACTGCAAAAGGAGGGTTGCTTAATTTCTTCAACAAGTGTCTCGCTGATGTACAAAATTATGGAGATTTAGCACAAACGCACCAGCTAATGCTAGAGCTTCAAATGCGAGCTTTGCAACAGGAATGGAGTTTAATAGCTGCATCGTTGAAAACAATGCATAATGTCTATCGAACATTAATCAATTCTTATTAGAATTGGAAGCCAGCGGTTACGTTTATAGCACGCTGGCAGCCCCAACGACCTTCAACACTATAGAAGAAATTATCAGCTGCGCAGCTTGTTGCTCCGCAGCAAAAGTTTACTCTATGGAAGTTGGTGATTTTTCGTACTTTAAATTTTAGGTTAGAGAATTGGCTCTCTAGGCGTTGGAAACTATCTGCAGGAGCTGTTCTTGAAGCGCTTCCTATAGCCACAGAAACGTAGGGAAGAATATAATCGTTGATATAGGTGGTAATCCCTATATTTGCAGACCATTCCTTATAGCTGATTTTACCATTAGAATCTTCGAAGTATACTTCGGGATTTGCCTGGCTGTTGACGATGATGTAGTTGACAGGACATGCTGCATGACGGTAGTCCCCACCAATGCCAATGAAGGAAACCCCATCTTTCCATAGGATCTTTTTTAAGCTTAAATCCCAAACAAAACCGTAGTTACTTTGTACTTCTACTAAACCGTCGGTCACTTGTGATTCGGAAGCAAGTGGAGAAGAAGTGAAGTCTCTATAAGCATTAAGAGGAAGACGGTAATATTGCTTTAATCCTCCGATTTTTACGTCAAAGCTAACATCTAACAGGGGGATCGCTGCAGGTGAGGTGTCTTGGATGGCTACAGAGGCAAAAACGCAGCTAGAGCTAACCTGAGAGTCGTTTAAATCAAAGTCAAAGTTTTTTACCGTTGAGGTAATTGTGGGCTTAGGTCCTGTTCCCGAAGTGTTTACAGATGTCACCACAGGAACATCTTTCACTCTGGCACTTTCCGAGAAAATATAATCTCCAGAAAATCCTATTTTTAAGCTTCCTGTAAGTGCTGCAAAAAGGTTGTAGCTATTGCAGATTTCAAAAGCACACATTCCCTTTTGTTCGGGATTGATACCGGGAATTACAGGATACGCAGGATTTCCTGCTGACATAGCATTAAGGGTAGAAGAAGAGAAAATTCCTGACAAAGCAAGGAGAGAGAAGGAGGCTAAACGTAGATGCTTTTTCAGCTTGCTATTCATTTAGTGGATGACCTTATTTACTATGCGTTATAAATTCATCTTTAACAAATGATAAAAAAATGTACAAATGAAAAACTCTACGGGAATGAGACTTCAGTCTAGGAAAACGAGAAAAGTGAAAAAGCCCACCTTTTAAAGATATTCTTCCTTAGTATTTCTTTGTAAAAGAGCGGCGATGCCTTCTTTGATATCGAGATTTTCGTATAGAACACGATAGATTCCCGTAGTTATCGGCATGTCAATTTTATGATGTTTAGCAATTTGATATGCTGAAAGTGCTGTATAGGCCCCCTCAACAACCATGCCAATTTCTGCTTTTGCCTGCTCAAGAGTTAATCCTTGAGCTATCAATTTCCCAAATTTTGTATTTCTACTTAGAGAAGAAAAGCATGTTGTACAAAGATCTCCAAGACCTGCTAAGCCATTCAGAGTGTCGGGACGACAATCCATAATCGTTGCGAATTTGCGTATTTCATGCAGGCCGCGAGTCACTAGTCCCGATTTTGCGTTGTCTCCGAAATGAAAGCCGTCAGAAATTCCACAGGCTATGGCTATGATGTTTTTTAAAGCACCACCAAGAGCGACTCCTTTAAGATCGCTATTGGGATATACACGAAATGTGGGAGTGAGAAAGGCATTGTGTATTTTCTTCAGGGTATCAGGATTATACGCGCTAATTACTACCGAGCATGGGCAGCCCTTAAGAACCTCTCTGGCTATAGAAGGTCCACTAAGATAACCAAGATATTGAGAAGCATTGTTACCGAAAATCTCTACAACAATTTCACTGAGCAGCAATCCTGTATGCTGTTCTATTCCCTTTGAGGTAATAACAAAAGGAACTTTGAGATCGGTAATTGCTTTTAGTTGTTCAGATACGGGACGAATTCCAGCGGAAGATACACCCTCCACAATCATAGATGCTTCATTCACAGCTTCTTCCATATCTGTAGTGAATGATAAATTCGGATGTAAAGGAATATCAGGAGCTTGGGGATGGCGTTTCTCTATTTGTAGTTGCGCAATCAAATCAGGATTGCGAGCCCATCCGACAACGCGATAGCCCTTATTTGCTAACAAGGATGCGAGACAAAATCCCCAGATGCCCATACCTAAGTAGGCAATTTTCTCTTTCATGAGGCCTCAAAAAATGGTTCCTCGAAAAACGCTTTGTTTTCCCAATGTAAGGAAGTAGAGGTTGAAGGATAATAGAAATCAGCTTCTAATTCAAATGTTGTGTTTGGAGAAAGTTTTTTCCCAGTGACTTTATGGAAAATTTGACGTTCTCTAGCGGACAGAGCTTCTCGCACAGTAGCAGGACTATGATTGCCTTCGAGATTTTTTAACGGAGCAAAACATTCCTGGCGTGGATAAACAAGCGTTTGGCAGCGTTCGCTAAAGCAAAATAGATCAAAAATAAATTCTTCGAATTTCCAAGAGTTTTTTTCAGAGGAATATAATCCTAATTGTTTCGCATGTTTATGTGCTTTATAAAGAGGAAGTTCTCTTAGAGCTGCGTGAGCTATGAAGTCCATAGATAAGCAGTAGAGACCAATATTCGCTAAGCAGTATTTCAACGTTCCATCAGGATTAGTGGCAAAACGTTCTTTTTGAGGGATTTCAGAATACTCAATAACCGAGGTTTTTCCAGAATCATTAGATTGAACTAAGATGCCTACGTCTTCAATAGCTGTTTGTCGTAGAGCAGCTTTGATAGTCACCTCGTTATTTTCCATGCTATGGAAACCACAAAGTTCCACATCAAAGGGTAAGGCTAGAGGATTATCGATAGGAATAACACTTACCATTTCAATCCCTGCATCTCGCCACTTTCTCCATAATCCTGAGGTATATAGAAGAGTCGCTAGACAACCATTTCCATTAGGCCCTAAAGATAAAGTATCAGTATCTTCCAAGAAGAGATCTCCTGATAAAGATAATAGGGGCCAAAGAGGCTGGCAAAAAAAGTCCACTTGATTGGGATCAAGATGGAAATAATCGTTGGATTCAAAATAGGAACGTGTCTGACGATTATTTAATGGTGAGGTCATAAAGGCTAAGGGCAAGGGCTGATTTGCTAGCTTACTTGCCGCGCAGACTTTTTCTGCAACAAGCTGAAATAAGGGTTTCTTTTTGATAGGAGATACGGGGAAAAGTCCTTTGGGTCCATCACACTTCAGTCTAGACCCTTGTCCTCCAGCAAGTACAACACAGGCAACCTTCTTTTCTTTTAGAAGATTTGTTCCTACTTGAGTTCTTTCAGGATCTTCTCCTGAGGAAGAAAAAGAAGTTAAAGGATGGAAATTTTTTAGGATAGATCTTGGAGAAGTGATAAGTTGACGTTGTTTATGAAAAAGATCAATGTCTATAGAAGAAAGTTGATGATAGAGCCGTTGTTGTTGTTTTAGAGAAAGGGACGACCACGAATCTAATAAATGCTCCTGATTAATAGACTTGAGTTTTTCTGTTAGTGAAGACTTTTCCACGGCAGACGGGAAGATTACAGAATCGGTCATTACAGTTAGCCTTGCGTTCCTATCTCTTGATGTTAGAATACTTATTATTCTTGATCTTTTCGATGATTTTTCTACGGTTAATTAATTCTAGTAATTTATGCTGATGCTCTTGTAGACGCTTACAGGAGATGCTGTGTTGTTTATAAATAGATACTTGTAATGTTTGCAAGTGTTCTAGAAGCGAATTGTAATGTTCTATATTATTTCGGTATAAAAACCTTTCCTTTCTGATTTTAGAAATCAGCATCATGCGTTCTTTTATATCGGCAAGCTCTTGGGATAGATAATGCTTTTTACTTTTAAATTGTCGTACTTTTAATAAGGAATGATAAATTTCTACCTTTGATAAAATAGACAGGATAGCTAATTTATTATTCAAGTTCTACTAAAGCCTCCAATTCTTTCAATGTGTTTTCCAGCTGACAATAGCTTGACAGTGGTTGAGCGAGGAATTTTTTTATGTTCGGAAGAATTTTTACAGCGTCATCAAGATCTTTGTCATGTCCTGGAGTATAGGCTCCTAAATGGATAATATCTAATGCTTCTTGGTAGGTTTTTAATAATGAGCGGAGTTTTTCAGCGGCTGCATAATGATGAGGAAGAGAAAGCTTTTTCGCGGATCTCGATAGGCTGAGAAGGATATCAATAGGAGGAGAGGCTAAAGCTTTTCCCTGGTTGGTAAGGAAAAAATGTCCGTCTAAGAGTGATTTGAGGTAATCAGTAAAGATATCTGGATGATTGGGGTAGTGTAAAATAGCATATAAAGCGGTTATGGAGCCGCGATCGTTGTTTCCCGCACGTTCTGTAAATTCTGAGACATGATGGAAAACATAAGCTGCGTAATTATGCGCGGCTAACGTTTCTCCTGTTGCTAAGGCAACTTCCTGAAGAGCCGCAATCCATCGTGATAGAGAGTCCATAATGAACAAGACATCATGACCCTGATCGCGGAAATATTCGGCTATTGTCATAGCCGCACGTCCTGACATCACTTTTGTTGGCGCTGTTTCATGTGCAGGCGAGGCAATAATAACTGTGCGGTGTTCTTGTAATCCTGAAGCGTGTTGTTCTATATATTCACGAACTTCTCGTCCTCGTTCCCCAATAAGGGCAATTACGTTAATCGTAGATTTTGATCCGGAGGCTATTGTAGATAGGAGAGAAGATTTCCCGCTTCCGGGTTCTGAAAATACACCAATACGTTGTCCTTTCCCTAAAGTTAAAAAAGCATCAATAACCTTAATCCCTGTGGGGAAAATTTCTTGAATAGGCTGTCGAGACATGGGGAGTGGCGGAGGCGATATCAGGGGTTTGATATGTGTTTTGGGCAGGTTTTCTTTATTATCTAATGGATTTCCGAAACCATCTATTACACGGCCCAAAAGGTGGTCTGAAAGATGTAGGGATGGGGGACGTCTTAGGGGAAGAACCTCAGAACCTAAAGTCACATAGTGCATGGGAGATAGGGACATGAGCAATGTGGTTTGGTTATGAAATCCGATAACTTCAGCAAGTAGATCAGGATATTTTGGTGTGCAAACACGACAAAGTTCTCCGAGGCAGGCGGAAAGTCCTTGAGCTTCTAAAAGAGTTCCTGAAACCTTAGAAAGGAGCCCACAAGAGCGGTAAGGTTGCCAATATTGGATTTGGGATTTTTCGTGATCTAAGTGTATCATGTAGTTAAAACAGAAAGCAAATGATCTAGTTCTTCTCCGATTTCTTGTCTTAGGATTCCTGAGGGAACCTCCATTTTGTAGCTGGATTTTTTGCAAGAGATGTCTGGGAGAAACTCTGCATGTTTAATCATGGGGATTTCATGCGTCGCTATCCAATCATTAAGTTTCTTGTGATCTTCGGGATGAAGGAAGATCTTTACAGGAGATAAAGATCTCAGGGATGTATGTTGTTGTAGAGCAGAAGAAATTAGGAGAGCTAGCTCTTCAGCGTTGTCTAATTTCTTATAAAGGAATTTTTCACAGGTTAAGATAGCAAGCTCTACAAGATCGGGCTTTAGCTGTTGGGGAATTTTTTCTATTTCGGATAGCATGCGAATCGATAATTTCCGAAATATTTGAATTAAAGATAAAAGTTCTTGAAATGCTTTATCATATCCTAAGGTTTCTCCTTCTGAAAAACCTTGAGAAAATCCCTCTTGCCAGTCTTGAGTTTTTTCTGGGGCATCTTCAGTATCTGAAAGCGAACCAGGGGATTGAGACATTGTCACAAGACATACCTAATTCTTAATATTTATAATTTCAGTACTTGGTGTTGTATATCTTCAGGCAAATGTTTGAAGATTTCTTCAGCTTTTTTAGGATCCAAATACGAGAGAATCAACCTGATTTTTTCGGGAGATTCTTTTTGTAGTATCTCTACCAGCTTCGTAATATTTATGCCTTGTTTTATTTTCTTTGATTCTGAAGGAATGCGCTCGTAAGCGTAAAAGGCAAGATAGAAACTCGCAACGGCTATAATTCCTAAACTAGAAAGTAAAATCGTCCCCCCGACAAGAAGTCTATAGGAAAGCCAGTCTTTTTTGCTTGTTTGTGAGAAGGGAAATCTTTCGATAACAATAGAGTGAGTATGACCGTAGATTTTCTTTAGATGCTCTTCAGCATGAACCAAGAAAGCTTCTCTTTTTGCTTTGGAAAACTTTGCTAGGTATTTTTCATTAATAGTTAACTGTATTGTGGGAGTGTTGTTAGCTAGATAGGACAGTATAAAATGTTCCTTAGGGAAAATTTTCCCCAGATAGCCTTCACATGTAGATAGAAATAGAGAATTTTTAGAGATCTCTCCAGGAGAGTAGACGTTACCTAGATTATCCGATAGGGTAATGTGCTCTTTAGTTAACCCTGGAATACTACTAGATAAATAGTCCGTAATAGAATGTAACAGGGATGAGGAAAATGTTTCATTTTTACGAGTTGAAAGAATTACAGATACTTGCGGAATAATATGAGGATCATCTTCTGTAGGCAAAGATAGAGCCACAGTAGCACTCGCTACTGATTGAAACATAGTGAGATCTCTTTCTATCTGTTCTTTTTTTGCTAAGGATTCTAGTAATTTCGGATTTCCCACTTGGCTGAGTTTAAACCAGCCTGTAGTTTTTTTTTCTGAAGGTGGAGAAAAATCTGGGGATTTCGATGTGTTCTTCCCAAAAAAGATAGCACTCCCTAAAGCCGAAGAAATAACCAAAAGGCCTAAAGGAGAGATGCCTAACGAAGCAACTTTCTTTTTTAGGAATTGAAAAAACACGAGAAGCCTCAAAAAAATAATGAAATAATTATCAAACCACTAACATTTCATCATTCTTTATCAAAAGATACGAATTATTGACAATTCACGAACTTTAAAAGTTAATTAGTTTCGTCGGGGTTCTGAGACATAGGAAAATTTAAAGAGGCCTCATTTACTTTAATTTGTAGTTCGGAATAAACGTAGGCTCGTAAGAGTTGGCCTATAGAATTCAATGTAGATCCTATAGCAGAAAAACATCCAGAACAATTTCCTGCATAGGAAATTGTTACAATGTTTTCTTCAAGACTTTCTATAAAAACGCTACCCCCATCAAGAGCTGTGTATGGGGAGACTTTTTCTTCGGCTATTGTTCGTAGAGCGTGGAGCCGTGATTCCAAAGATAAAGCTTCCCAAGCTTCTTGAGTATAAGGATTGGCATCTTCTATCTCTGAAGGCAGGAAGGACTCTTTTAAGGGTAGGGATCCATCCTCAAGAGGAATTTCCATACATTGTTCTGCTGCGGTATCTATAGCATCGATAATGCAATGGTATAAAGCCGCGCTACTTTCTGGTAGAGCGGGTTTATTGGGATGAGAACGTAGTTCGGTATCAATATTATTAACTGTGAGGTTATAGGCTTGGGCGTAGGTTTTACCAATCACCAAATTACATGCTGTTTCTGCAAGGACAAGTAAAAAGGGATGCCCAAAATATTGGAATTTTGCATCGATAATTTTTCCATTTACTTTGTCTATCAGCCAATAAAATATCACATAGTTCCCTGTAAGTCTGTGGCCTTGGCTGCCGATAATCAGACAGGCACCTTTTGTTTCAGCATCTTCTGCTGAAAAGGTCCCCCCACAATAAAATTTATGAAATTTCTTCATAACTTTTGGAGAAACACTTGCCCAAGAGGCTACAGGTTGAAATGGAATTGTCATACGGAGCTCGGGATTGCGGATTGAAGATGCGCGAGGCCAGCTTGGATAACGCGTCCTAAAGATGCCAACTGTTCGTCTTTTATTTTCTCAGTGAAGGAAAAATGTAGAGCGCTGTGACAGAGGAAAGGTGACACACCACAATTTTGTAAAATTTGGGATAGAGGTTGGAAGCGTTCGTAGCCAAGCCCTGGGTAGATTCCTTGTTGATGTAGGAAAAATGCTAAACTTTCTGCGGGAGCGTCACCAATCGTAGCAATCATCACATTGGGAAGCTTGTTTTCTAATTCTGGAAACAGAAACTGCACATCGGGTGAGGCGGCTTGGAGTTCTTTTGCAAGTTTATTCCTTAGATTTATTGAGGCTAAGATTAAAGAAGAAAAGGAGGACAAACGTTCCTGACAGGCTGTTTTCATAGCAGCTACAGAACCCAAACATAAGGTGCCTGGAGAATGTGTCGGTAGCCATAAATTGAAGAACTTACTGAGGGATTTTTTTATAAACATTCCTCCTATATTTCCAATCCCTCCCAAAGCCAGGGAAGAAAACGTAAGGATGTCCGCATCAAGCATAGATGGAGTGAGAGCCGCACGTCCTAGAATATCACAGAGATCTAAGTGCAAGACTACACCACGATCTTTGCATAGAGGTTGTAAATCTTCTATAGGTTCGATAAGTCCTGTCATGCCATTAGCAGCAGATAATGAAAAGAGTAAGGTGCGTGGTGTTAGCGCTTCTGTAAGCTGTTCTTTGGAGAGTCTCCCGGACGAGTTTATCGTTACCCAATCATATGTTGTCCCTAATCCCTGGCGACGGCAAATAGCATCAATAGCGTATTGTTGCTCATGTGCGGAGACTAAAAGGTGGTTTTTCCCCTGGAAAAACGTTAAATTTTCCAATAAAGCAGCGACGATAATAGCCACAGCGTGGGGAAAATGCGGAAGAAAATGAAAAGTATGAGTTTCTTCTGAACATCCGACAAGTTTTCGAGCTGCTTCTTCAGTTTCACTAAGAAGTTTCATCGCCGATGAAGGTGTCAAAGAAAATGGATCAGAGTAGGTTTCTAAGCTCTCTCTTACTGAAACTGAAGGAGGAATCGCTTGTTGGTTGTTTAACCAAATGGTTCTGGACGTCGTTCGAACGTGTGGCCGGTCCATAAATACACTAGGGGTTTTCCTGTAGGTAACTCCAAAGAGAGTACCTCTTCTTCACTTAATTTTTCTATATCCATAATGAGCGAACGTAGGGAATTTCCATGCGCGGAGATGAATACATTTTTTGAATTCTGCAGTAAAGGAAAAATCGTTTCTTGAAAATAGGGAATAGTGCGTTGTCCCGTATCATAGAGGCTTTCTCCTTTGGGAGGGGCTATTTTATAGCTGCGTCTCCATAACTTCACTTGCTCTTCACCAAATTGCTCTGCCGTTTCTTGTTTATTTTTCCCCTGAAGTTCCCCATACATTCTTTCGTTTAGAGCACTAGAACGGTAGAGGGGGATCATGTGTTGTTCTTCCTCACTGTAAATCCTACTCATTTGTTTTTGCTGGGGAGCATCGTGAATAATGTAAGGGACTTTCTTAGAGCTATGGTGTGTCATAGCAAGCAAAGCCGTCATTAAACTTCTCACAAGAGAGGAGGTAAAGATGCAGTCTATAGGAAGGTCTTTAATTACCTGACCTGCGAGAATGGCTTCGTCTATCCCTTTTTGGCTCAGGGGAATATCAACCCATCCTGTAAAAAGATTTTTTTCATTCCAGACCGATTTCCCGTGTCGTAATAAGATAAGAAAAGCCATGACATCCTGAATAATAAGGTTAAGAGTATTAGCATAGAAACAAAAAAACTTTGTCTATAGGAAAGATTTTTCTAGATAATATTTTTTTATAACAAAGAACAGTGGACCTCTATTGGTATTCTTAGGCAAAATATATGTCTCGTATGGAGAATATTATGACAAAGGTTCGTCTCAATAAATTTTTGGCTTCTTCGGGAGTTGCGTCTCGTAGAAAGTGTGATGAAATTATTTTTTCAGGACATGTAACTGTGAACGGTCGCGTAGCTCCGGGTCCTTTCGTTCTTGTGGACGAAGAAACTGATACCGTGAAGGTCGATGGGCGTCGCGTAGGCATGACCAAGAAGGTATACTTCATGGTGCATAAACCTTTGGGGTATTTATGTTCTTCGGAGAGAAAATTCCCAGGGGATAAGTTGGTTATCGATTTATTCTCTCATCTTCCTTATCGGGTATTCACAGTAGGGAGACTAGACAAGGAAACTTCTGGATTAATTTTAGTAACAAATGATGGAGAATTTTCTAATAAGATTATTCACCCTTCTTTCGGAATTACCAAAGAGTATTTGCTTAAGGTGAGCCGTGATGTTACTGCGAAAAATCTTGAAGATCTTATGGGAGGTACGATTATCGATGGTAAAAGAGTCCGCCCTGTTTCTGTTGAGAAAATCCGTCGTGGTACGATTAAAATTATTGTCAACGAAGGGAAAAAGCACGAGATTCGTTTATTTGCTGAAGCTGCAGGATTGCCTATTCTAGAGCTTTCACGCATTCGTATAGGAAGTTTTGTTCTTGGAGGTCTTCGCTACGGGGAATATCGCGAGCTTACCGATGCCGAGATCCTTACCTACATGTAGCCCCTGTTGCTTTTTTATCATTAGTGAGCCATATGTAGCCCTATGGCAGGATTAGTTTTTGTAATCATTTTTAGCGTATTGTTGGGAGCCTGTCTCGGGGCGTATTGTCAACTATATTATCTCGTAAAAAACATTATGTTTTCTTGGGAGGCTCTCCTTTCCCATGCCATTGCCAAACGTAGGGCCCTCCTTTCTCTGTCTATTTTAGGGAAGTTAACTATCCCTCGTTTATCTCAGGAAACAGAGTTTTTATGTCAGCATCATAAGATTTCTTGGAGAATTTTTTTAAAACACAGCTACGATATCCTTTTTGCTTTTCAAGAAATGGAAGAAACTCTTCCTCAGCTTGTTCAGGAGATATTAGAAGCTGTGGGGGAAAATCATGAGCAAGAATCAATTGTGAGATCTTTAGAAGATTTTTGGGCTAGGGATAATCTTTTTGCTTTTGAGACTTCTGCGTATGAGCAAGCTGTTGAGAAATACTTAAAGCAAAGATCAAGCGCATCGTTATGGGTGGCTTCGAGGATGTTTCGTTTTTTAGACCTCCCTATGATTCATTTCTCTCGCTAAGATTTTCGGAAATTTTTGTAAAATCCCTTGCTTTACGTGCTCAATAAGTTTATCGCGAATCTCTTCGAGATCAATGGTATGATTTAAAAGTATAGATAGTGATGTTGCTGGTTGATCTATAGAATTAAGCTCTTCTTTTGTTGTATTACCATTGATTCCGATCCCCAGGATGATTCCTAGATGGCTGTGCATAGGGACGGTTTCACTAAGAACTCCACAAAGCTTTGCTCCATTTACTAACACATCATTTGGCCATTTTATAGTGCCATTAGAGATTCCTAAATCTTGAATTAAAGAGAGAACAGCTTCTGTCCCTAAACGAAATAATTGGCTAACATCAATGTCTAATTCGGTAATAAAAAAGCATAAGGAAAGGGTAAGATCTTTATCAGAAGATATCCAGGTTTTATTAAATTTCCCCTTTCCTTCTGTCTGTTTTCGAGTAGAAACAACAGTAAGAGCTTGAGGATTCCACAGATGTATGAGTTGTTTTGCTGTAGCGTTGGTAGATGGAGTTTCTGCTATTTCGTAGTAAATAACTTTCATTGGAAGTATCCCCACTCTTAATTTATAAAGAGCATTATGAGAAACACTAGATATTTCAGCTATGTCAATTACTGGGTGTTTGTTGTCATTATTGTATTAATGATGATTAGCATAGTTGTAATTTCTTCTATGGACCCATCAACGATACTCGTAACCTCATCAAAGGGCTTGCTGACGAATAAAAGTATCATGCAACTTCGCCATTTTGCTTTGGGATGGACGGTTTTTTTCGTTTGTATGTGGCTCGATTACCATAAGCTAAGAAGTTGGGCGTGGGTTCTTTACATTCTTATGATTTTGAGCCTTGCAGGATTGTTTTTTGTCCCCACAGTGCAAAATGTTCATCGATGGTATAAAATTCCCTTCATTGGTTTAAGTGTTCAGCCGTCTGAATATGCTAAGCTTATTGTCGTGATTATGCTCAGCTACATGTTAGATATACGCAAATCTGAAATCTCTTCAAAGACGACAGCTTTCATAGCCTGTGTTATTGTCGGTATTCCCTTTTTCCTTATTTTTAAAGAACCGGATTTAGGCACAGCTTTAGTTTTATGCCCCGTTGCTTTGGTGATTTTTTATTTGGGGAATATTCACCCCTTGTTTGTGAAAATCTGTGCAACCTTTGCAGGAATTGGTCTTCTTTGCTCCCTATTGATTTTTTCTGGAATGATTTCTCATGAAACAGTAAAGCCTTACGCATTAAAGGTGATCAAGGAATATCAGTATGAAAGATTAAGCCCTTCAAATCATCATCAGCGAGCATCATTAATTTCCATTGGATTAGGAGGAGTTAAGGGACGCGGGTGGAAATCGGGAGAATTTGCTGGAAGAGGCTGGCTTCCCTATGGATATACGGACTCGGTATTTCCAGCTTTAGGAGAGGAATTTGGATTGGTTGGTCTTTTTTTCGCTTTGTGGATGTTTTACTGTTTAATTTGTTTCGGCTGTAGAACGGTGGCTGTTGCCGTTGATGATTTTGGCCGATTATTAGCTGCAGGAATCACAGTACATATCTCTATGCATGTTATAATCAATATTAGCATGATGTGTGGATTGATGCCTATTACCGGAGTGCCCTTGGTTTTGGTTTCCTATGGTGGATCTTCAGTTATTTCCACGATGGCGTCATTAGGAATCTTACAAAGTATCTACAGTCGTAGATTCTCAAAATACTAAGATTATTTCAGTAACCGTAAAGCGTTGAGCCCTACAATAATCGTACTACCCTCATGGAGAATCACTGCCAGCCATAGGGGAATAATCCCTAAAGAAGCAGGCCAGGAAACTAGCAGAATAATGGCCAAGGCTAGTCCTAAATTTTGAGTAACGATTCTTCGTGTTTTCTTTGCTTTTTTGATGATCCAGGGCAGCAGAGAAATTGCATCATGGAGAAGAACAATATCCGCAGCCTCCACAGCAGTTGCGCTTCCAGCTTCCCCCATAGCGACACCAACAGTTGCCTGAGCAAGAGCTGGGGCATCGTTAATTCCATCACCGACCATGACTATGTGGCGTTGATTCGCAAGCTCTCGTACTTTCTCTAATTTATCATCGGGAGATAAATTTGAAAATACTTCGGAAATTCCTAAGAGCTTTGCGGTATTTTCTGCACTGACTTGATGATCTCCTGTGAGCATGCTAATAGAGTAACCTTCATCCTTGAGCTCTTTTATAATTTTTCCAGCATCAGGTCGTGGGGTGTCTTTAAAATAAAATAAGGCGCAATGTCCTTGTAGATATGCAAGCGAACAGATTTCTCCGCGTTGTCGGGCAGTATGCACACGATCTTCTATTTCCTGAACATACTCCCCAGGGATTTTTTGTAAGGCGGTATCTATTTTCCCTACGAAGGCTTCCTGACCTTGAAAAATTCCCCGAACACCTTTCCCTGGAATCACACAGTATTCTTCTGCAGGACGCGAGGAAACATTGTTCTTTATAAGATAAATAACAATAGCTTGAGCTATGGGATGCATTGAAGATTGCTCTAAAGCTAAAATAGAAGGGAAAAAATCTGGATTTTCAGGACCAAAATTATCACAGCCAATACAGGTAAGCTCTCCCGTTGTTAGCGTCCCTGTTTTATCCATAACAATAGAATCACAAGATGCTAAGCGATCTAAAACTACCCCGCCTTTAAGAAGTACACCGTGTTTCGCACAAGCGTTTATAGAACTTAAATAAGCAATAGGAATCGCGATAATTAATGCGCAAGGGGACGCAGAAATAAGGAAAGCTAATGCACGATAAAAGGCACTGTTAGGTCCTAAGAAAGGAATAGAGGTAAACAAAGGAACTAAAATAGCTATAGCTATCGAAATAGCAAAGATCGTTAAAGCATAAGCTGAGGAATACTTATCCAAACGTTGTTGTAAACGTGGTTTGGATTTCTGCGCTTGAATGACCAAATTAATAATATGAGCGATTGTTGAATCCGCTCCTGTTTTTAAAACTTTCAGATCAAAACTTCCTTCAAGGTTATGAGCCCCTGCAGGAATTATAGAACCTACCTGACAAGACTTAGGGATTTTTTCTCCGGTAAGATGCATGAGATTAATAGAGGAAGAACCGTGAATAATTTCTCCGTCTAGAGGAACGATCTCCCCACTCTTTACTCGAATAATATTGCCAACCAGAACTTGATTTATCGGAGTTTTTTCTAGGTTGCCATCTTCGCCAACTACCCATGCTATGGTTGGGGCTAAATGTTTCAATGAGGCTAGCGTGCTCTTTGCCTTTCCCGATACCATTTGTCCAAGGGCTTCGGAAATAGCAAACAAAACAAGAAGTAAAGACCCTTCTAAAGCTCCGCCGATAAAAATGGATCCAAAGGCTGCTGACGTCATCAAAATGTCAATATTCACAGTCTTATTGCGAATATCATCTAAAGATTTTATTAAGGCTGGAGTCCCAGCAAGAAAGAAGGTGAAAATAACAAATAAATTGGAAACATCAACAATGTGCAACCAGTAGAATGCTAAAGCACCCAGATACGTCCCTAAGGAAAGGCACGCGGATTTTAGAGAAAGGTTACGACTCAACAACCGATTTTTCCGAGATAACATCGGGCTATTATCTTCTGTCATTCCTGATTCAAAAAAATCATTTAGGACTTCTGGTGAAAATGGAGTGGAGAAGAGTTGTGAGAACACGATGATACCCGGGGTCTATAAAAATTTTACACAAGTGCAAACAATGCTTATGGAGGTAATAAAAATACCTAAAACCCAAACTACCTCTGTAATTATGTCATTACCCAAAATTTTTGCTTTAGTGGCAGAAAGGATTGTGATGAGGATCCCTGACAATACACCAGCTACTGTATAACTAGAGCAGAGAACTAGGGGTAGGAAGAGAATTAATCCGATAAACCCTCCAAGCATACGCGTTCCGCCTTGTTTTAAAGGGTGAGGGAAATTCTCCAAGGAAATATGGAGCTCTTCTCGGATCATGGTGTCAAGGAGGAGGGTGGAGTCGGAGGCGACATAATCCACCATTTCTTCTAAAAGGGGAGACTTGAATCCTTGATTTTTAAAAATGGCTTTGAGTTCTAAGCGTTCTTGCTCAGGATGCTTTTCTATTTCTTCTTTTTCTTGCAGCATAAAACGGTGCGAGAGCTCCATGTAAGACCAGGCTTTTTTGGCCTTCAAACAGCCTAGATAAAAAATCCATCCTAATCCTAATGAGAATAGCATTTCTGCTTGCGATCCATGAGAAATCGGAAGAAGAAATGCTAGGGTCCTGATGAAAAATAAAAAAATTCCTGAGGATAAGGCATCACTTGAGAGATGATAGAAAAAACCTTTTAGCGTTGTATGAGGTTCGCCGACGCAAACCCCGCGTTGATCTTTAACCGTCTTTAGATGTTCTTCAGGCGTTGCATTTTTGAAATGATCATACTCGGTTTTCATTAGTTGTATCCATGAGGTACGCGAT
Organism: Chlamydia felis Fe/C-56; assembly: GCF_000009945.1. Classification (NCBI taxonomy): domain Bacteria; kingdom Pseudomonadati; phylum Chlamydiota; class Chlamydiia; order Chlamydiales; family Chlamydiaceae; genus Chlamydia; species Chlamydia felis. The sequence continues at coordinate 134,343 of NC_007899.1, forward strand.
TTATATTGCCTTAGGCTCTTTCATTTTTGCAGTAACTCTACTCTTGAGCCGACAACACTTCTTGATTTCCCAAGTAGGGACGTAAAACTTCAGGAATAATTACAGAGCCGTCTTCTTGCTGATTATTTTCTAAAATTGCAACGAATAATCGTGGTGTTGCTAAACCCGAGCCGTTCAGAGTATGAACAAAGTGCATTTTTCCTTGGCTGTCTTTATAACGAGTTTCTGAACGTCGGGATTGAAAATCCGTACACTGTGAAATAGAAGAAACTTCGTAATAGGATTTCTGCCCAGGTAACCAAACTTCGGCATCTATAGTTTTTGAGGCCGTGAAGGACATGTCCCCTGTAGAGAGTAAAGATAAGCGGTAGGGGAGTTTTAACTCTGTAAGAATTTCCTCAACAATAGAAAGCATTTTTTCATAAGCTTGATCTGCCTGTTCTGGAGTTGTAAACGCAAACATCTCTACTTTGTGAAACTGATGTACTCGAACAAGACCGCGTTCATGAGCTCCTGCGGCCCCCGCTTCTCTACGGAAACATGGTGTGCACGCCGCGTAATATATGGGTAAATCTTTTTCATTAAAAATTTCTTGAGAGTGGAAGCCATTAAGAACCACCTCTGCTGTAGGAATGAGATAAAGCGATTGATCTCCATCTTCTACACGATAATATTGACCATCGAATTTGGGAATTTGACCAGAACCGAAAAGAATTTCACGTTTTACCAGAAGAGGGGGTAACCATAATTGAAATCCATGTGATTGCTGCTTCTGTAATAAGTAGGTGAGCAAGGCCCATTCTAGAAGAACTCCCCGATTTTTATATGCGGGCCACCCAGATCCCGAAGTTTTCCCAGGAAGCTTAAAATCTAAAATTTGTAATTTTTGATTTAATTCTAGATGATGCTTAGGGGGGAAGGAAAAAGTTGATGGGGAGCCAACACTTTTAATTACCCGGTTTCCTGTTTTGTCAGGGCTTATAGGGACGTCTTCATCAGGATAATTAGGAAGACGTACGAGTAAATTTTGTAAGGCAGCGTCCTTTTCTTCAAGTAGAGCTTCTAATCTTGTTAGTTCTTGGGAAATTCGCTCAACTTCACCTATCATATCGGAGGCATCTTCGTTCCGGGCTTTGGTTTGATGGATCTGTCGCGATAGCAGTTTTTTTTGAGATTGCAAAGATTCCGAATCAGTTTTGAGTTGTCGGACCTCCTTGTCCAAATTAAGAATAGGAAGAAGAGAAATACTTGGATCTTTCTTACGAAGACGAGTTTCACATTCTTCAGGTGCCTTGCGTATTAATTTTATATCCAACATCCTCGTATCTCTTTAATTACCTTTTCTTATAACGGCAAAGTATATGGAAGATTTCTCTGAGCAACAACTATTTTTTATGCGGAGAGCTATAGAATTAGGAGAAAATGGAAGACTTTCTGCTCCACCTAACCCCTGGGTTGGTTGTGTAATCGTAAAAAATGGACGGATTATAGGGGAAGGGTATCACAAGAAAAAAGGCCAACCACATGCAGAAGAAGAGGCCGTAAACTCTACAACCGAGTCTATAGAGGGTTGTGATGTGTATGTGACTTTAGAGCCATGCTGTCATTATGGAAGTACGCCGCCATGTGTGAACTTATTAATCAAACATAAAGTCTCTACTGTTTATGTGGCTTTACTAGATCCTGATGGTCGTGTTTCTGGTAAGGGAATTGCTGCATTAAGAAATGCGGGTATACGTGTTTATGTGGGGTTGGGAAAAGAGGAGGCTGAGTCTTCTTTAAAATCTTATATATACCAGAGAACCTATGGGAAACCCTGGATTGTTATTAAAAGTGCTGCAACTTTAGACGGACAGGTTGCGGATAGCGATGGGCAATCTCAATGGATCACTTGTCCGGAAGCACGAGCTGATGTGGGGAAAATTCGTGCAAGTTCTCAAGCTATTGTTATAGGTTCTAAAACTGTTTTGCAAGATGATCCCCTATTAACAGCTAGAAAGCCTTCCGGAGAGCTGTATTCTAATCAACCTTTACGTGTAGTTGTGGATAGTTCTGGAATAGTGCCTCCTCAAGCAAAAGTTTTTCATGTTCCTGGAAAATCTCTCTATGTAACCACAACGCGATCCTCAAGCGAGCATATCAAAAATATAGAAGATCTTGGTGTGGAAGTTTTGGTTACTCAACCCAGAGAATCTAAAGTAGATTTGCATGAATTAGTGGCATATTTATCTAACAAAACAGTGCTACAAGTTCTTGTTGAAGGCGGATCTATTTTACATACTTCTTTTTTGAAAGAACGTTTGGCGAATGCTCTAGTCCTTTACCTAGGTCCAAAAATTTTTGGAGATCAACGAAAACCTCTTTTTGGAGATCTAGGACTACGTTTGCACTCTGCTCAAGAAATTATTCCTAAGTTTTCTGTAGTGCTAGGAAATTCTTTAAAAACCTCTTGGGAAATCCTTGGAGAGAGGAAAGAGGGTAAGAGATTGAAGTGAATAGGTGGTTTCTATTAGCATTCCTAAGAGAGAAGCAATCAGTAATTGGGGGCTCCAGTGTTAACATCTAGTGATGGTGCACGTGCATCGTGTTTTGTCCCAATAGAAAAAGCTATAGCAGATATTTCTGAAGGGAAATTTGTTATTGTTGTCGATGAAGCTTCGAGAGAAGACGAAGGGGATCTGGTCATAGCAGGTGAGAAGATGACCGTCGAAAAGATGACTTTTCTTCTTAAATATACGACGGGGATTATTTGCGCTTCTTTAGAACCTGAAAGAGCAAAAGCCTTAGAATTCCCTCCTATGGTTAAAGATAATTGTTGTCGTTACCACACAGCATTTACTGTATCCGTGGATGCAGCGCAAGGTATAACAACCGGAGTATCTGCAGCAGATCGAACTAAAGTAGTGGAGCTATTGTCAAATCCTAACAGCAGCCCTGAGGATTTTGTCCGTCCGGGGCATTTTTTCCCCCTAGTGGGGACTCCTGGAGGCGTATTAAAACGTGCAGGACATACAGAGGCTGCTTTAGATCTTATGCGTTTGGCAAATATGCAACCTTGTGGGGTTCTTTCTGAGCTTGTTAACGAAGACCACACTATGATGCGCCTTCCTCAAATTATAGAATTTGCTAATCAGCATGGTCTCTCAGTGATCTCTATTTCTGACTTGATAGCCTATCGGAGGTTATCCGAAAGGCTGGTAGTTCCAGTTTCCTCCGCGCGCCTTCCTACAGAATATGGAGATTTTAATATTCATGTTTACGAATCTCTCCTCGACGGTATTCAACATATCGCTTTGGTAAAAGGTGATGTGAGAGGTGAGGAGAATGTTCTTGTTCGTGTGCACTCTGAATGTCTCACAGGAGATGTTATGGGATCCATTCGTTGTGATTGTGGACATCAGTTGCGCTCAGCTATGGAATATATCGGATTAGAAGGTAGGGGAGTCATTGTTTACTTACGTGGACAAGAGGGACGGGGAATCGGATTGGGTCATAAGGTCCGTGCTTATGCTTTACAAGATTGTGGGTACGATACTGTAGACGCGAACTTAGAAATTGGCTTCCCTGTAGATTCTAGGGAGTACGGGATAGGGGCTCAGATTCTAGCTGATCTAGGATTGACAAAGATCAAATTGATTACCCATAATCCCCATAAATATTTTGGTCTTCAGGGATTTGGATTGGAAATTGTAGATCGAATAGCTCTTCCGGTCAATGTCTCTGAGGAAAATGAAAATTACCTACGCACAAAAAAAGAGCGTATGGGGCATTGGATAGACCTCTCTTTCGTTAGGGAAGTAAACACAAGATAATTCAAGGATTATATGAAAATATTGAAAGGGACGGCATCAGCAAGAGGCATGAGAGTTGCTATTGTTGGCGCTTGTTTTAATGGACCTATAGCAGACGCATTGGTCTCAGGAGCGCAACAAACTTTTCTGGATCTAGGCGGTTCAGAAGACATGCTGACTGTGGTGCGTGTTCCAGGATCTTTTGAGATTCCTTGCACGTTAAAAAAGCTTCTCTCCTCAGGAATGGAATATCACGCGATAGTGGCTTGCGGTGTTCTTATTAAAGGAGAAACTTCACATTATGATCTTATTGCGGATCAAGTGGCGGCACGGGTTAGCGAGCTATCAGTAGAGTACGGTCTTCCAATTACTTTTTCTGTTATCACAGCTCCGAGTGTAGATTCTGCGTGGCAACGTGCTGGAATCAAAGGATCACACTTAGGCGTGTCTGGAATGGAAACAGCTTTAGAAATGGCAAATCTTTTCGAAAAGTTGTAGTAGAGTAGCGTTGCACTTTATAGTGTAACGCTCACAGAACCATTTAGATGCACACGCACAGCTATATTTTCTGAGAAAATATCTAATCCGCCGCAAGAACCTGTAGTTTCTGAAAAGTCCAAAACAGTCGCTTGATCAAGCAGCTGCTTTTTCATCATATCCTTGTGTACTCGTAAGCTTTTTACTACTAAAGATAGCGCCGTGGAGTAAATCTGTCGTAAACGGCTTTCTGGGCTTACTGTTGCACTTCCATGATTTGCTTGCAATAAACCGGTAATAAGATTGGGAAGGCCGTGTATATCTAAAGGAACGTGTTCCCCTTGCATAGTGTAAAAACTATTCACCAAGCTTTCTGATTCGTCGATAGGAAGGTTTTTAAAACTCCAAGATAGAGCGCTAGTTTCTTCCGGAGAGAGTTCCATAAGCGTTGCTAAACGCACTAAAGCCATATCACTACGAGAAGACCCCTCAAATCCTAGGCGATTCGCTCTGTAAGTAAAGTAACGGGAAAAAGCTTCTTCTACAGTAGCATGCTGTTGTAGCATGGATAACAGAGGGGCAAAATTATAGTAAAACTCTTGCGAGCAGTTGTTCCTGCCATAAATATCTAGAGCATATAAATATAAATCTAAAACCACTAGGGGGCGTTTCGCTCTCCCCACAGAAAGAAGCTGAGCGCTTGGCATCGTGGTAAGATTGAATAGGGAATCGTAGTCAGCTAAACGGCGTAGCGAAACTAAAACTTCTTTTTGCTCAGGGGATAATCGAGAATATGAAGGACTTAGTTTTGGGAAGGCCTGCAACACGTGCAAAGCTTTTGCGTAAAAGGCATCAGCTCGAGACTCTGTGAAGTAGGGTTTAAAATTTGCAGTAGCCTTCGCTGAATATCCTAAGTGTTTTAAAACAATTGCTGTCTCTAAAATTTTTAGAGTGTTGTCAAAGTGCTTGGGAGAGTTTAAGAAATAAATTAACTGTCTGTGGGCAGTTTGGAATTGTTTAAACGTGATGTTATTTTCTGAAGGCTGTAATTGACAGAGCTGAGCGTAAGATTGACGAGAGCCTTGTATCAATAAGTGTAGGTAAATCAAACTACGTATAGCGACGTCAAAAGCGGGTAATTTTTTATCAAAAAGAGATAAAGAATAAGCTGTTCTGAATGTGGTTGTAATCCCCTCCGTTGTTGAGGAGGGCTCTGTTAACCAGAGTAACTCTGGATACTGACGCAGTTTATGTTCGATCCAAGAATCAGATCCTATTTTTCCTTTGCCAGAAGAGGGGGAGGTTGGGAGCATCGACGAAGTCGGAGCCCCGAAAGAAATGTAAGGCAAACTTAAAAGACAAGCCGCTAGGAGGGCGCAGCTTCGAATAGTAAGGATTTTTAACATAAGATCCCCCGGCGTCTAATTGTTATGTTAATTTCCCTTAACAAAGGGCATAAAATAAATGCTCCATGTTAATAACAAAATGGCCAATAACAAATCAACTCGAGAAACTCAAGAATCATTTCCCTGTGGAGTTTAGAGAAGGGAGGTCTTTATGATGTTAAAAATCTTTATATTAAAAATAAGTTCGCAAATAGGGCTATTTTTTAATGCATTTGTGTTATAATAGTATAACTTTTAATTTTAATTTTTAACAAAAGTAATGAAAAAATATATCTATAAGTATAGTTTTGGCGGTCTGATATTGCTCTTGAGTTTGAGTAGTTGCTGCTCGAACTCTTATGGATCAAAGCAGAGACCAAAAAACTCGAAGGACATAAATAACGAATCTGTTATACTCACGGAAAGCGAAAAAAAGCCTTCCCGTCGTTCGCGAAGATTATTTGCTCGACGTAGTCAATCTAAGAAGGACATACAGAAAGTGCAAGCTAACTTTAAGAAATACGAAGATCAGATATCAGATCAGGACAAAAGAGACATCTCTTTCGTTGTGTCTGCTGCTGCTGAAAAATCTTCTATTTCGTTAGCCATGTCTCAGAGCGAGATTAAGAGCGCTTTAAACCGTATTAGAGAACTTCATCCCCTAGCTTTATTAAAGCTTTTAGCTGAGAATCCTTCGTTAATTGAAGGTATGAAGAAAATGCAAAGCCGCGATTGGATTTGGAATATGTTCATGTCCGAATTAAGCGAAGTTTTTTCTCAAGCTGCCTCTCAGGGTGTATTTACCGAAGAAGATATCGCTGATTTTTCCTCCATCTTAGGATTAGATGCCGGGACCGTTGCCTCCATTGTGCATGGGGAAAGGTGGCCCGAGCTTTTAGATGTTGTGATATCTCAACCTTGTTAAGCTCTCTATAACGAAGCTTCCTTTCCCCTAATCCAGGAAAGGAAGCCACGAGCTAATTTTCCCGTGATCTTCCAAAGAACACTGTTAGCAATAAAGAGAGAGACAAATGTTACATTTTCTAGAACAACTAAATAATTTCTGCATTTCCTTCTGCGTATTCCCCATGATTTTATTTCTTGGTGGGCTATTAACATGGAAATTACGAGGTCTACAATTTACAGGGTTAAAGCTCGGCTTTGATCTCATGTTAAAAAATAAGCAGGAGAGTTCATCTACTGTAGAGGGTAAGGTATCTCGTTATGAAGCCGTGGCCGGTATACTTGCTGGGAACTTTGGTACGGGGAATATTGCGGGGATGGCTATTGCTATCGCTTGCGGGGGCCCGGGAGCTCTGGTCTGGATCTGGTTAGCCGCTCTTTTAGGTGCCGTAGTCCAATACTCCGGATCTTTTTTAGGAATCAAATATCGAAGACTTCGTGGAGAGTCCGGGGAGTTTATCGGGGGGCCCACAGCTTGCCTAGCTTACGGTATGGGAAGTAAATTTCTGGCCGGACTGTTCTGCATATTCACGATTATCACTGCTTTTTCTGCAGGAAATTTCGCGCAAATTAATTGCATAGTTCCTCTGTGCGCGGAAAGCATTTCCTTAAAGTTTATTATAGGACTCTTTCTTGCGTTAACAATTGTTCCCGTACTCATTGGTGGAAATCACCGCATTCTTAGATTTTCAGCTCGTGTAATTCCTTTTATTGCTGGCTTCTACGCTCTCTCTTGTCTTATTATTCTCGCTCAACACAGCTCTATGATCCTTCCGGCATTGAAACTTATCGTCACCTCTGCTTTGGGAATCAAGGCTACGGTTGCCGGTTTGGGAGGCTATACAGTAACTCAGGTGATCTCAACAGGAATGAGCCGAGCTATTATGGCAACAGATTGCGGTAGCGGTATGGTGTCAATTTTACAATCCGATTCTCGAAGTAAGAATCCTGTGATTGATGGGTTGGTTACCCTCTTACCTCCTGTAGTTGTTGTTATGGTATGCTCGATTACTATGCTTGTTCTTATTGTTTCGGGAGCTTATGTTTCAGGACAAGAAGGAACACTTATGGTGTTGCATGCTTTTAGATCAAGTCTGGGCTCCCTCGGAGGATTGGTTGTTATCCTAGCAATGGCTTTATTTGGTTATACAACAGTTTTGACCTGGTTTGCTTGCGCAGAAAAAAGTTTGGAATATATGATCCCAGGGAAACGGGCTAACTCTTTGTTGAAGATTCTTTTCGTTGCCGTTATCCCTCTTGGAGGCATAGTAGACATGCGATGGATCTGGAGCCTTTCCGACACGGGGTTTGCGGGTATGGTGATTCTAAATTCTATAGCTTTGGTAGCTTTGTTTAAGGATGTGTTATCAACAAATCGAGAAGTTGCCTTACTTAAGCTGAAAGAAGATGCTAAATCCAATGTTTTGCAAAATCTAGATATCTAAACGGAGACGAGTTATGCAATTACTTTCACCAGCATTTGATTACGGAAAACCGATCCCTAAAAAATATACATGTCAAGGAATTAATATTTCTCCACCCTTAATATTCAAAGATGTTCCCGCGGAAGCAAAAAGCTTAGCTTTGATCGTTGAAGATCCCGATGTGCCAAAAAATTTACGAGAAGATGGTCTGTGGATTCACTGGGTGGTATATAATCTCTCTCCAGCCATAACCGAGCTTGTAGAAGGCGCGAGTATTTTTGCTGTTCAAGGATTAAATACTTCAGGGAAAGGTTGCTATGAAGGGCCATGCCCACCAGATAGACAACATCGATATTTCTTCTATTGCTATGCTCTAGATACTATCTTGCCGTCAGAAGAAAATGTAACAAGAGATCAGCTTCTCGAAGTGATGGAAGGTCATACAATAGATAATGCAGAGCTAATGGGAACATACGAGAAAGACTAGATTCCTAATCTTCTTCAGGAATAAATTCTTCTCGTTTTTTCCTATGCTTCCAATATAGCGGGCCGTAGTGATAACACAATTCCTCGCCCGCTTCAATTTTTTGAATCGTTCGAATAATCACGTGAAATAATCCATTTTGGAAGACGCCTATAGCCTCTACATTCGGCTTGTCGCTATGATTAATAAAGCGAGTAAAATTTCCCTGAAAGCCACTGTCAATAGTAAAATAACGCCATAGCCATAAAGATAACGGATATCGAAAACAATAATCATTTTCATCCATCCAAATAGCCTGGCGACGACGCAGTATTCCTGTATACTCGCCAATATATGTCCAGGCGGGAATGCTTTCTCTGGCAAAGACCCCATAGCCAATATAAGAATTGATCCAGCATACTGCTACAGGCGGCATAGGGGGAGTGACCAAATCTTGCTTATGAAGTTCTCCAAGCCATTTTGCTAGAGGAGATATAAAACGCTTTTTTTGGGCTTTCTGACATAGCCGACGCACCCTCTCTTCTATCTTCCAATCCGAAAAAGTAAGAAAAGGAAGAAATTTGAAATTGAGTAACTGTTCAGCCCTATCCATCCTGTAGGGGGTGCTCTCCTTCCAGTTCTGATCTAGAGAAATATGTAGAGTCTGCGGAGCACATTCTAATTTCATACGCTTACTAAAGACTTAAAATAGATAGGATCAGATATGTCATGACTTTCTGCAATGATAGGAATAACTGAGGTCAGGTTCTCTATTGCAGAAGATACTGTAGATAAAGCTAATTCAGGGGTGTTGGATTCGCTAGAGAGATGCGCAAGATAGATTTTCTTTATCTTGGGAGTAAGGATTTTTTGTAAGAGTTCTCCACATTCATGATTAGATATATGCCCCAGCTTGCTAAGAACTCGTTTTTTATAAATATCAGGACGAGATGATTGTCGAACAAGCTCAGGATCATGATTTGCTTCTATAAGTAAATAGTCGCAATCGTAAAGTTCATGAGCAATCCATGAGGTTACCCAACCTAAATCAGAACAAAAACCAAGCTTTTCACCGCGATAGTAGAAAATAAAACCTACAGGATCTACGGCATCATGAGGGAGATTAAACGTTTGGATTTTTAGATCGCAGAAAGAAAATATTGTTCCTGTAGAAAAGATCTTAAAAGTTGGATGAACATCTAATAACTGACATATGCTTCGCGCAGTCTCTAAGTTGCAAATAATCGGCGTATTGTATGCCTTTATAAAACTTTTAATCCCAGAAATATGGTCGGAATGCTCATGAGAAACAAAAATGGCGTGAATATCTTCAGGGTGTACGTTCATTGATAGAAGACCCTGAGTTACCTGTTGTTTGCTAATACCCAAATCTATCAGAATTTTACACGAGTCTGTTCCTAAATAGGCGCAGTTCCCTTTCGAACCTGAGGCTAGAGGGAAAAAACCTTTCATAGGCTTATCCTTCTTGCGGAGGCATTTGTATTAAGATTTGACGAGGCTTCGCGCCCTCTGAAGGGCCCACGATTCTAGCTTCTTCAAGCTGATCTATCAAACTAGCAGCCCTAGCATAGCCAATCTTAAGTTTTCTTTGTAAGAAAGTCGTAGAGGCGTTTCCTGTTTGAAGCACTAGAGTCTTTGCCTGATTATACAAAGGATCTCTATCTGAAGAATCCTCGCTAGAAAAATCTTCATAGGTATCAAATGAAGGAATGACATATTTCGTGGGGAAGCGAGAACACAGGTCTTTTATGACTTTGTTAATGTCTTCATCGCAAATATAAGCTCCTTGAGCACGAACAGCTCCAAAAGATGAGGGAGAAACAACTAACATATCTCCATTCCCCATCAAATTTTCAGCCCCAGGTTCATCTATAATGATTTGACTATTCACTTTATTAGCGACTTTAAATGCTATGCGAGAAGGAAAGTTCGCTTTAATTAACCCAGTAATGACATCGCGCGAAGGTCTTTGCGTAGCTAAGATTAAATGAATACCCACTGCTCGTGCCATTTGCGCTAAGCGAATAATCGGCGTTTCTATATCTTGAGAAGAAGAGAGTAAAAGATCGGAAAGCTCGTCAATAATTCCAACAAGGAAAGGCATTTTTTCTGGTATTTCTTTATCAAAAGATGCCTCTATATCAACATTTCTCTTGCGAGAATTAAAAGCTTGAATGTTCCGGAGCCCCAGGAATCTTAGAATTTCGTAACGAAGTTCCATTTCTTTAACAAGCCAGACTAAAGCACTATGAGCGTCTCGTGATTCCGTAATCACCGGAGTTAACATGTGAGGAAGTTGAGAGTAACCAGTAAGTTCTACTTTCTTTGGATCAACGATAACGAGTTTAATATCAGAAGGAAGCGTTGTCATAATAAGAGACATGACAATCGTGTTGATGCACACGGATTTCCCCGAGCCTGTCGTTCCTGCGATAATTAAATGAGGCATTGTGGCCAAATCGGCCCAGAAATTATCTCCATTAGCTTTTTTCCCTAGTAAAAGAGGAACTTGTAACTTGTGACTTTGTTTTTGATAATCTTCCAATAAATCACGGAAGTTTACAGGCTGAGGATAAGGATTGGGAATTTCAATACCTACGGCAGCTTTCCCTGGAATCGGAGCAATAATACGAATGCTTGAAGCCTGTAAATTCAAAGCTATGTCATTTTCTAAAGCTTTAATTTTTTGAACCTTAACACCCGTGTGTGGCTGTACTTCAAACGCTGCAAGTGTGGGGCCGAAACAAATGTTTCCAATATCAGCCTCTATCCCAAAACTTTCTAAGGTTTGTTGTAACAGAACACCTTTTTTCTGTAGTTCTTCACGAAGAGATTCTGGTTTTGCATTGTCGCTCTTACTTAATAGATGATACTGAGGCAACTCAGAATTCCCCTCTCCAAGTGTTGATAAATTCATAAGAGGAGACTGCTCAGGACGCTTTTTGGGAGGAGGTGTAGATAGAGGTAATACAGTAATTTTTGACCCTTTCTTTACCGGGTTTTCTGGTTTCGTAAACGAAGATAAAATACGCTTTTGAGGGTGTGGCGCTAGAAAAAGAGTCGCTCTTTCTGAAGAGTTTTGTTGGGTTATATGCACATCGTCAAACAAATCTCCCTTCTCTATAGGTAAAGAGACGATGGGCGTCGGTAATTTTCTCGAATCATTCCTTGCTATGGGAGCAGAAGGGACTTTAATAGATGGTTTAGGAAGATAGTTCTGCTTGTTAGTTAATCTTTTTAATATGCTTTTGCAGATATGCCAGAAGGCTTGAAATTTGTTTTTGAGGAACCTTTGCAGGATTTTTTTTTTAATTAAGATGATACCGCCGCAAAGATAAAAAACAGAAAAGAACAGTATGAAAGAAAAGATCAGGCCTGTGCCCACAGAACCAATCAAATGCTTTAAACAGAAAGATTGTCCTGAATAAAGAATATAAAAAGGAATTCCTCCTAAATAAGAAACTGGAGGATTTATTCCTAAAATGAATTTAGGAAGACGCGAGTCTAAAATGTGCGGTAATGTTTGTGTTGGAGAAAACATCGATAGCAATATTGAAGAGCATATAGGAAGAGAGGCAAACGCTAATGCTTTACGATGTAAAATTTTTGTGGGAGTTTTCCTTACATTCAAAAAAGATAGCCATAAAAAATATGGGGGAATAAGAAAAGATGCTGCTCCGAAGCAATATAAAAGAAAGGAGCTTAAAGACCACCCTAATAAACCTATCCAGTTTTGTGTGCAGGGCTGAGTATTATGGAAACTCCATAAACTCAAACCAGAAAAACACGCCAAAAACAAATAGATGCTCGCCCTAACCGCATAAGGTATCGAAGGAAACAAAGCAGATTTAGATTTCTGTCGCTCTCTTACCATGAATAGACACAAGGTTTTTAGTAGAGTGAGAATTTATTCTAATAATTCTAATACTTGGTTATAGCAAGAATCGCAAAAGAAACAAAGAAGATAAAGAAGGGCGAACGACGGGGCTTGAACCCGCGACCTTCGGAACCACAATCCGACGCTCTAACCAACTGAGCTACGTTCGCCATCTGTGAAATCTTAAGAGAAAATATTATCTCGATGATAATATTTATCCAAGACAAAAAGCCCGTGATCTTAATAATTCAGTAGATAGCGCTAATCAGGCTTATAGATCTGAGTGTTTCTCAAATATTTTCCACTAAAGATTCTGAATGTTTTTCATTAATTATAGATTACAAGACGGCCCTGTTTTTAAATTCTGTCCATTCACTCGCAGGCTTCAAGTATTCCGTGGAGTCCAAACTGAAGTTCATTAGGAAGGCAGTCTCGGAAAGTTTTAATCCTTATATAGAATAAGAGACACTATTCTGCATTCTTAAAATAGGAGTTTTTAAGGAGTAAAATAAATTTTTTTTTGCCTGGCAAGAGCTTTGGAGCGAATTTTAGGTTTATTGGTAATGGGTAGAAGTTCAAAGGGTTAATATTGGAATTTAAAGCGAAGGCATTGGCATCCAAAAACAGAAAAAAGAAGAATTTTTCAAAAAAATTCAAAAGAGATTTTTCTGGCTCAGAGAGCATTGTGGGGCAGAAAATTAAAAATCGAAAAATCGTGAAATGAAAAAACTGCACCAAAATATGTTGCATAAATAAATGCCGTTTGTATAAGATATTGATTTCTTCTTCGCTACGAAAAGCGAAAAGAGGAAAGAGCTCACACTTCGATGTGGGTGCGCAACGAGAGCTTGGCAAGGCCAATCTTCTCTTCTTAACAACGCAAATGAGATAGAATGCAAGCCAGTAAAAAATGCTTGTTCGGGTTTTTAAAATCCGTTAGTTTTTAAAATTTTATTTTTTCTGAGAATTTGATCTTGGTTCAGATTGAACGCTGGCGGCGTGGATGAGGCATGCAAGTCGAACGGAACAATGACTTCGGTTGTTGTTTAGTGGCGGAAGGGTTAGTAATACATAGATAATCTGCCCTCAACTTGGGAATAACGGTTGGAAACGACCGCTAATACCGAATGTGGTGTGTTTAGGAATCTAAAACACATTAAAGAAGGGGATCTTCGGACCTTTCGGTTGGGGAAGAGTCTATGGGATATCAGCTTGTTGGTGGGGTAATGGCCTACCAAGGCTTTGACGTCTAGGCGGATTGAGAGATTGACCGCCAACACTGGGACTGAGACACTGCCCAGACTTCTACGGAAGGCTGCAGTCGAGAATCTTTCGCAATGGACGAAAGTCTGACGAAGCGACGCCGCGTGTGTGATGAAGGCTCTAGGGTTGTAAAGCACTTTCGCTTGGGAATAAGAGAAGTTGGCTAATATCCAACTGATTTGAGCGTACCAGGTAAAGAAGCACCGGCTAACTCCGTGCCAGCAGCTGCGGTAATACGGAGGGTGCTAGCGTTAATCGGATTCATTGGGCGTAAAGGGCGTGTAGGCGGAAAGGAAAGTTAGATGTCAAATCTTGGGGCTCAACCCCAAATCGGCATCTAATACTATCTTTCTAGAGGGTAGATGGAGAAAAGGGAATTCCACGTGTAGCGGTGAAATGCGTGGATATGTGGAAGAACACCAGTGGCGAAGGCGCTTTTCTAATTTACACCTGACGCTAAGGCGCGAAAGCAAGGGGAGCAAACAGGATTAGATACCCTGGTAGTCCTTGCCGTAAACGATGCATACTTGATGTGGATAGTCTCAACCCTATCCGTGTCGTAGCTAACGCGTTAAGTATGCCGCCTGAGGAGTACACTCGCAAGGGTGAAACTCAAAAGAATTGACGGGGGCCCGCACAAGCAGTGGAGCATGTGGTTTAATTCGATGCAACGCGAAGAACCTTACCTGGGCTTGACATGTATTTGACCGCGGCAGAAATGTCGTTTTCCGCAAGGACAGATACACAGGTGCTGCATGGCTGTCGTCAGCTCGTGCCGTGAGGTGTTGGGTTAAGTCCCGCAACGAGCGCAACCCTTATCGTTAGTTGCCAACACTTTGGGTGGGAACTCTAGCGAGACTGCCTGGGTTAACCAGGAGGAAGGCGAGGATGACGTCAAGTCAGCATGGCCCTTATGCCCAGGGCTACACACGTGCTACAATGGCCAGTACAGAAGGTAGCAATATCGTGAGATGGAGCAAATCCTCAAAGCTGGCCCCAGTTCGGATTGTAGTCTGCAAATCGACTACATGAAGTCGGAATTGCTAGTAATGGCGTGTCAGCTATAACGCCGTGAATACGTTCCCGGGCCTTGTACACACCGCCCGTCACATCATGGGAGTTGGTTTTGCCTTAAGTCGTTGACTCAACCTGCAAAGGAGAGAGGCGCCCAAGGTGAGGCTGATGACTGGGATGAAGTCGTAACAAGGTAGCCCTACCGGAAGGTGGGGCTGGATCACCTCCTTTTAAGGATAAGGATAACCGTTTTAGGACGGTTTGACTAGGTTGGGCAAGCATTTTTGAAAACTTGTATTCTATTTCTTTTGCGTTGTTAAGCGTGGGTTACAAAACATTCAGTTTACGATCAAGTATGTTATGTAAATAATATGGTAACAAGTAAATTCACATATAATAATAGACGTTTAAGAATATATGTCTTTAGGTGAAGTTAACTTGCATGGATCAATAATTTACAGACCAAGTTAGTAAGAGCTATTGGCGGATGCCTTGGCATTGACAGGCGATGAAGGATGCGTTTACCTGCAGTAATCTTCGGCGAGCTGGTATAAAGCTATGACCCGGAGGTCTCCGAATGGGGCAACCCGGTAGATTAATCATCTACCATTATATGCTGAATACATAGGCATATAAAGCGACACCTGCTGAACTGAAACATCTTAGTAAGCAGAGGAAAAGAAATCAAAGAGATTCCCTGAGTAGCGGCGAGCGAAAGGGGATTAGACCAAACCACGTTTTTAATGTGGGGTTGTAGGGTCGATAACATGGGATCTTAAGTTTTAGTTGAATACTTCTGGAAAGTAGAACGACACAGGGTGATAGTCCCGTAAACGAAAAAACAAGAGACTCTATTCGATACCTGAGTAGGGCTAGACACGTGAAACCTAGTCTGAATCTGGGGAGACCACTCTCCAAGTCTAAATACTAGTCAATGACCTATAGTGAACCAGTACTGTGAAGGAAAGGTGAAAAGAACCCTTGTTAAGGGAGTGAAATAGAACCTGAAACCAATAGCTTATAAGCGGTCGAAGACCTATTAGCTTTTTCGAAAGCAATGGTTGACGGCGTGCCTTTTGCATGATGAGCCAGGGAGTTAAGTTAAACGGCGAGGTTAAGGGATTTACATTCCGGAGCCGAAGCGAAAGCGAGTTTTAATAGAGCGTTTAGTCGTTTGATTTAGACACGAAACCAAGTGAGCTATTTATGACCAGGTTGAAGCGTGGGTAAGACCTTGTGGAGGACCGAACCAGTACATGTTGAAAAATGTTTGGATGAGTTGTGAATAGGGGTGAAAGGCCAATCAAACTTGGAGATATCTTGTTCTCTCCGAAATAACTTTAGGGTTAGCCTCGGATATTAAGCTTTTGGGGGTAGAGCACTGAATTCTAGCGGGGGCCTACCGGCTTACCAACGGAAATCAAACTCCGAATACCAAAAGCGAGTCCGGGAGATAGACAGCGGGGGCTAAGCTTCGTTGTCGAGAGGGGAACAGCCCAGACCGCCGATTAAGGTCCCAAATTTTATGCTAAGTGAGTAAGGAAGTGGTGATTCTAAGACAGTTGGAATGTTGGCTTAGAGGCAGCAATCATTTAAAGAGTGCGTAACAGCTCACCAATCGAGAATCATCGCGCCAATAATAATCGGGGCTCAAGCATAAAACCGACATCGCGGGTGTATATTTATATATACGCGGTAGGAGAGCGTAGCATTCAGCAGTGAAGGTATACCGTAAGGAGTGCTGGAGCGGATGCTAGTGAAGATCCATGGCATAAGTAACGATAAAGGAAGTGAAAATCTTCCTCGCCGTAAGCACAAGGTTTCCAGGGTCAAGCTCGTCTTCCCTGGGTTAGTCGGCCCCTAAGTCGAGGCACAAATGCGTAGACGATGGAGCAACAGGTTAAATATTCCTGTACCACCTAAAACTTTAGCAATGGAATGACGGAGTACGTTAAGCACGCGGACGATTGGAAATGTCCGTATCACAATGAGACTGGTTAGTAGGTAAATCCGCTAACATAAGGTTAGGTTGTGGTTAAGGGAAATCTTCGGAGGAACTGATAGTGTAGCGCAATGCTTTCAAGAAATAATTTCTAGCTGTTGATGGTGACCGTACCTAAACCGACACAGGTGTGCGAGATGAATATTCTAAGGCGCGCGAGATAACTTTCGTTAAGGAACTCGGCAAATTATCCCCGTAACTTCGGAAGAAGGGGAGCCTTTTAGGGTGATTACCTTTACGGTATGAGCTCCGGAAGGCCGCAGAGAAATGGCCCAGGCGACTGTTTAACAAAAACACAGCACTATGCAAACCTCTAAGGGGAAGTATATGGTGTGACGCCTGCCCAATGCCAAAAGGTTAAAGGAATATGTCAGCCGCAAGGCAAAGCATTGAACCCAAGCCCTGGTGAATGGCCGCCGTAACTATAACGGTGCTAAGGTAGCGAAATTCCTTGTCGGGTAAGTTCCGACCTGCACGAATGGTGTAACGATCTGGGCACTGTCTCAACGAAAGACTCGGTGAAATTGTAGTAGCAGTGAAGATGCTGTTTACCCGCAAAAGGACGAAAAGACCCCGTGAACCTTTACTGTACTTTGGTATTGATTCTTGATTTGTTATGTGTAGCATAGCCAGGAGACTGTGAACACTCTTCGTTAGGAGAGTGGGAGTCATCGTTGAAATACTGGTCTTAACAAGTTGGGAGTCTAACATAATTCCATGAATCTGGAATATGGACATTGCCAGACGGGCAGTTTTACTGGGGCGGTATCCTCCTAAAAAGTAACGGAGGAGCCCAAAGCTTATTTCATCGTGGTTGGCAATCACGAGTAGAGCGTAAAGGTATAAAATAGGTTGACTGTAAGACCTACAAGTCAAGCAGAGACGAAAGTCGGGCTTAGTGATCCGGCGGTGGAAAGTGGAATCGCCGTCGCTTAACGGATAAAAGGTACTCCGGGGATAACAGGCTGATCGCCACCAAGAGTTCATATCGACGTGGCGGTTTGGCACCTCGATGTCGGCTCATCGCATCCTGGGGCTGGAGAAGGTCCCAAGGGTTTGGCTGTTCGCCAATTAAAGCGGTACGCGAGCTGGGTTCAAAACGTCGTGAGACAGTTTGGTCTCTATCCTTTGTGGGCGCAGGATACTTGAAAGGAGCTGTTCCTAGTACGAGAGGACCGGAATGGACGAACCAATGGTGTGTCGGTTGTTTTGCCAAAAGCATAGCCGAGTAGCTACGTTCGGAAAGGATAAGCATTGAAAGCATCTAAATGCCAAGCCTCCCTTAAGATAAGGTATCCCTATGAGACTCCATATAGACTATGTGGTTGATAGGTTGGGTGTGTACGCACAGTAATGTGTTTAGCTAACCAATACTAATAAGTCCATTGACTTGGTTTTTATCATATGAAAAGCTCAATAGGCTTTTTTGTTGAAATAAATCGATCAATGTAAGTTGATACTAAAGACTCTCTTAAGCGTCTATTAGTATACGTGAATGTTACGTTACAAGAATTTGCTTGGTGATAATGGAAAAAGGGACACACCTGACCCCATTCCGAACTCAGAAGTTAAGCCTTTTATCGCCGATGGTACTATACACAAGAGTATGGGAGAGTAGGTCATTGCCAAGCTTTCAGTTATTTTGACTCGTAAACTGAGTTTTTATAAGGAGAATAGAAATATTCTCCTTTTTTTTTGTCTCTTGCTTTTTGTTGTTTTTTAAATACATCTTTTCACTTAGCAAAAAATTTTAGGTGCAAAGATGTATTTTTTTCTCAAGTTGTTTAAAAGGAAAGGTATTAAAATCTTTTCTTTTTTCCGCATCCTTCATTAATGAGTTCCAACATCAATAATGTTCTAACCCTATTTTGCGGAGATTTTATTGATTGTTGTTCAGATTTCATCGGGTGTTTTTAACTATTTACCCATGAGATAAACATGCAAGAACACCAGTTGATGTTATGCCCTTCCCTATACAAACTCCAAATTCGAATAGACATACAGAATCTGCTTCAGACCCTTTCTTAGAAGAAAATCAAGACATATCTCAAGAGAACTTTTCTGAAGGCTCACAAACTACAACAGACTCTAATCTAGAAGACAGACCGCTAACCTTATCTTTAGCTAGTACCGCTTCAGCATTGGAAACACGTGGGAATGAAGATATTGTGAACATGTTTGTTCTTGGGAGGACTAGTTCTCCGGGTAGAAATACTGTTCCTATTTTTGAAGCTAATTGTGCCAGTCCTTCATTAACTCCTCTTCTAACACCCCTTATAGGGGTCGGATATACGAACGGAAGCCACTCTGGATATTATGGTGCTCAAAATGAAACCATACATCTTAGTCTATTGCTCGGAGGAAGAGAGGTTATAGGTATCTATAATGATGGAGAATGGAGATCTTCTTCTTTTTTTTGCAGAAACTCTCAAGAGGAGATGTCGCATACTTGCGAAGCAATTTTAGAGGTTTGGGAGAGTTTTTTTACTCAACATGCTCCAGGAAGTACTTTTATTCATTATTTTTTTGGAAATGGAGCAGATCCTGTTCAAGAGGCTATTCGTCATACTAGATACGCCAACAATATTGTTTTAGTAGGGATTTGTCCATCGCGATACCCTAACCATCCAAGATCGTTTTTTTATCGTGTGGCTGGAGATTTATTTTCTTGTTTAGATTCCGAAGGGTTTGCTAGATCGGAAGTAACAACATTACCCTATTCTTCGGGAAGCTTAGGGGTGTTCTGGGTTAATTTCTATGATCCTGCTTTTAATAATGCTATTGTAACAACCTTTATGCAAATAGCAGGAATTAATTCTGTTGCTCAAAATATCTCTGAGGATAATGAAATTATCGAATCTCCTTTACTTGAGGCAGATGTAGATAATCAAGAAGAGCATTTTGGTATTATTGGTCATAGCTTACAGGGAGTAACTATAGCTCGCAGCACAAGTCCAAATGTATTTACTAGAATACAAACTTTACTCAATATGCCTGAAACAACCATACAAGTTGAGGAAAATGCGTTACCTCCAGAGGACTTTCTTGACGGGTTTGGAGAAGTCGTTACCAATATTCTTAGAATTTCGGATGCAGTTTCTATTCTTTGGATTTTTCCTATAGTGGATACAACTGTGAACGCTTCTTTATTGGCTGTGAGCATTGTATTTTTTGGCATAGATGGTTTGAGTAGATGCTTCTTAATGCTAACAAATCCCCGATCTAGAAGAGAGAGGTATAGAAATATTCGTATGGTGGCCTTGTGCTATCACACTCTGGCTCCTATTATGAATATCTTTGATTTGGTAAATAATATCCGTATGGCATCACGTTCTACGGCTACACAATGTACAGTGGCTTTATATAGTATAATTACTTTCTTTGGCTGGACTATTCTTGGTAGGGATGTATTGGAATACGTTCTCCCTAGGCATCGAGATGCCTTATACACACGCTATTTGAGGTGGTTTAGAAATACTAGAGAGGAGAATGAACGATCTCAACAAGAAAATAGAGAAGGAAGAATAGTGGTTGGGCGTGCGAACCTTAATAATTATTATCGGGTTATTGGCATTGTAAACACTGCGGTGTTTGGTATTTTCTTGAGCTGTTTAGGAGGAATGGCAACTTTTGCCGGTTTAGAACTTTCAGAGTCATGTCGACATAACGCTACGACTAATGTAACAACTCCGATTATTCCAAGTGGGAATGTGACTTTTTTGGAGGGCTTCACTAATGGTCGAGCTTATGCAATTAGTCAAGTCGTACATATGGTGTTTAGTTTTCTCGCCATGATAATATATATCATGGCGTTAATTCGAATGTTGAGATCTAATCATCGAACATAATCGTGATCTAAAGGCTAGTTTCCGAAATCATCGAGGATTATGGAAGAACGCTCAACACCGTAGTTATCGAGTAATTTTAGAATACTACTGTTATGGAGTGGCGGACCGCATACATAATATAAATAGTCTTCGGGATTACTTAGTTTACTTAGCTGACCAAGCTCAAAAGCTCGGAATAGAAAATTTGTTTTCTCAGGATCATTCTTATCCCAACCTGAGGCAATATCTTCAGCTAAGGGCTCTGATAGCACTAAATGGTAGTGGAAATTAGGAAAATCCTTTTCTAATTTCTCGTATTCCTCTTGATAGATATTTTCTTTTAAAGAGCGCGCTCCATACCACAGGGTGATATCTCTTGTGGAGTGCTTGTCTAATAAGAGATCTAAAATATGACTTCTACCAAATGAAGATCCCGCTCCACCAATTAAGAAAATTAGAGGGCGGTTATTTTCTTTCATAAAAGATTCACCGTAAGGACCAGAAACGGTAATCTTATCTCCAGGCTTTAGTGAAAAAATATAGGAGGAACAGACTCCCCAAGGGATATTTGGGGAGGGAGCATTATTAATAAATGGAGGCGTAGCAATACGGATATTGAATTTAATCACAGGAAGTTCTGCAGGATACGATGCTAGAGAATATGCTTTGTTTGCAGAACCTGACTCTAGAAGACTATTATCTATAATTTGATTAAATAAATTAAAACGCTCCCAATCACTATGATATTCAGGAGCCATAGTTTGCTTCCAATCAGAAGTATTGGTCTTATACGCAGGAACGCTAATTTGTAGATATCCCCCGGGTTTAAAGGGGATGGGATGTTCTGGACTCACAGAAACAACAAGCTCTTTGATAAATGTTGCGACATTATCATTGGAAACGACCGTACCTTCCCAAGAAGAAGCATTGAGATAACGCTCTTCGATTTCCAGATTCATATCGTGCTGAACTTTTGTTTGGCAGGAAAGACGCCAGCCTTGTTCTAGCTGCCTCTTAGAAAAAGTCGCACGATCTGTCTCTAGAGGCTGATCTGCGCCTTTTACTATTTTTACCTTGCACTGTTTGCATGTGGCCTTTCCCCCACATGGAGACGGGATGGGAATACCAGAGTCTAGCAGAGAAGATAGTAGTGAATGACCGCTGTCGACTGTTTTTGTAAGAGAGTCGTCGTTGTTAATTTTTAGCTTGCAAGGATGAATTTTTACTAGGAGTTTTCGGGAAATAAGAATAACCCCAGAAAGTATCAAACCTATAACACAAAATACTAAACTAGCAATGCTGATGAAATATAGGCCTGAAAGCCAAGTCATGATCCTAAAAATCCTCGACTTCGTGAATAGCTTATGGTGTCAAGTTATAACTTGGCTTATAAAAAATCAATGTAGATCTCTCTAATATCGCAGAAAGTAAATGTCTAGATCTTAAAGTTTATGCCTTAGTCCCATCCGGCTTTAAAATCTCAGAAATAGCTGCTTTTAGTATCTCAATTTTTCCAGAGGCAATATTAAGAACTACAGTATGTTCTCGGATTTCGTCAATAGTCCCTAAGATTCCCATAGCAGTAACTTTATCGCCTTTCGCAAGTTCATTTTTGCGTTTTTCCATAGCTTTTCTACGTTTTTGTTCGGGACGCCATAAAATGAAATAGAAGAACAAAATAGCAATGCCTAGCATTACTGCAGGTTGAGCAAAAGTACTTTTTACTTGAGAGCCGTCTTCATCTGCTAGCAGAGTTGATGTGCTCATAAGAAATAAAAAACACGGGAATAAACGAGAGAACATTAAACCACCTTTACTTCGGTTACTTCAGAGAAAGGTTAACACAATAGGAATCGTACGTTCAACGCTTTTCCTAGAGGTCCTCTTTTCTTTCTAACAAAATAATATTTTCTAAGTGCGGAGAATGAGGAAATTGATCTAAAGGTTGTACTTTTTTTATGCGGTAACCCGCAGAAAGTAAACTACAACATTCTTTAAATTGTATTTTTGGATTGCACGAAATATAAATAATTTTTTTTGGGGAAATTCTCAGGAGATATTTAAGAACTTTGTTTTGCATTCCACAACGGGGAGGATCAATAACAACAACATCGGGAGGAGGACAGTCTTGATGTCGTCTACAAAAGTTTTTTACATCTTCTAGATGTACTTCCATGAGATGTTCTTTTTTATTTATTAAGATATTTTCTTTTGCAGACTCTACAGCATCGGGAACAATTTCCACTCCTATGACCTTTTTTACATAAGTAGAGAGCATAATACCTATAGTTCCGGCTCCACAATAGAGATCAAGTAGTGTTTCGCATCCCTGAGGGTCCATAAACTCTTTGGCAATTTCTATAATTTTTGCTCCTTGAAGACTCTGGGGTTGGAAGAAACTCCTAGGTCGTACATGAAATACCCCTGAATTTCCATCCTTAGGTAAAGTTAATGTCTGCTTAATAAATGGTTCCCCATAAAGTAGGTGGGATCGGAAATGGGTTGGGGAATTTATTGCGCTGACCTTTTCTTCCCACACAATAGAGACTATGGGGAGAGCAGAGTGAATAAGCGAATTCATCCACTCTTCAATAATCTCTTTGTCGACAGCATATTCTTCCCTTGCGGACGTAGTTAGAATGACCATGAGCGTCCGTTCAGGACTGCCAATACGTACAGTTAAGGTGCAAAGAGAACCTTTATTGAAAGGCGGGTAATAGGCTGTAAGTTCAGGATGATCTTCCCACCAAGTGCGTGTGAGATTTAGAATATCCATAGCATGTTCATGAATCATGAGACAGTCTGTAATTGGAACACCCTGTTTAGGCTTTGTAGGCGTGATAAATCCAAGACTTTTCTCTCCTTCTTTGGTTTGGAAAAAAGAGAACTCCATTTTATTTCTTCCCCGTAAGAGCGGATCACAAGGAATCACAGGAAGAATATCTGAAGAGGGGAAAATTGGAGAAAAGAGCTCATGTAAGATGTGTTCTTTAGCTTTTAAAGAATCGGCGTAGGCAGACTGGGGTGAGGAACATCCTCCGCAAATGCCTAGATGTTTACAGTTCATTACTGTAGGCATGGAGTACCTGTATAAAAGGCTTCTAATTTAGAATGAAGTTTTACGTGAAACTATTCTATTCGTGCGGAATGTGGTAAGCATTTGATGTTCCGCAGCTAAAAATTACTGCAGAATTTTATCATAAAGAATTGTTTCTTGGGGATAATCTTTTCGAAAGAAAGAGAAAAAAGAGGGCAAGTTATAAAATATAATTACCCTCTAAAAAACCAAGACAAGGAAAAAATTATTTTCTTAGTGAGCGAGATTTAGAGATTTTTTTAGCTTTTGATTTAGCAGAAGTCTTTTTTGCTGGGGCTTTTGCTTTAGGAGCTGCTTTAGCTTTTGGTTTAGCTTTAGCTTTTACCTTAGGCTGAGGTGCTGGTTTTGCTGCCTTTTTAGGAGCTGCACTTTTTTTTGCTTTTGCTGCAGGCTTGCGTTTCATTAAGCCAGACTTTTCAGCTTTAATCGATTCTTTTCTGTATAGCTTAGCTACTTTCTCTAGTTTGATGGAGTCCGTACGTACTCGCTGAGCCGCTGCTTTGTTTCCTCTTTCGGCTTTTTCTAAGTCATGTTGGATACTTTCCAACAGATCTTTCATTTTTTTTGCCGTATCTTTTAGCGCCATGAAAAGCGTCCTCTAGTTGTTGTTTTAAACTATTTTTACTCGTTTTAATTTTTAATTAGTTTGTTTGTTCAAATTCATGCAACAATTTTTTTGGAGAAAAGAAAAATAGAGAATCGTTTTTAGTTTTTAGCTTTTTGTACTTCTTTGTTTGTTAGTGTGTTAGCCAGTGTAAGATCAAAGCTTTTTTCAAAAGAAGAACGTATTTGATTTTCATTAATGAGGTGGTTTTGTTGGAGGGAAATGAGGTTGCGTGGTTATTTAATTGATAACAATTGTTCAAAAAGAACTTTCTTTGTTCGTAATAGTGTCTTCTCTTATACTTTGGGTTTACCTGTAGTTTGTTTTTGTGAACTATTGCGAATTTTCTATAATCCCTGCTAGTACTGCGGTAGAGAGACATCTATCATGAAAGTATGCCGCCGTGCATTAATGCGTGTTTCCCAAGTGGTCTTGATTATGAGTATGTGGGTTGTTTGTGCGGCTCCAACTCAGAAATTGCCTTTCGGTCATTATTGTGCAGATATACACACAGCATTGAATTCGGGAACCGCTTGTGACGAAGCTTTTTCAGCATTTGTTGATCGTATAATTTCAGATAAAACAATATTGTCTCCTAGAGATTGGGAAACTGTCGCGTTATTAACGCGACAGTATGTCCAGGTCAGAATGAAGCAAGAGGATAGATCTGCAAGTAAAGATATCGTAAGAAAGTTGCTATCTGTAGTGACAATTCCTCCTCATATTAGGTCTGAAATACGTCTTTCTTTGCAGAGGTTAAATCCTGACGGAGTTTCTTTAAGAGAGCTAATAACGCAATTTCATAATATTGGCAGGGGAAGAGAAACTCTAGAAGATAATCTCCTGCTCCAACTGTATAGTATGACTCTACACAGTAGTTATGAGGATCGTAAACAAGAGATTCTCATAATGAAGGAAAGAAAAAATTACGATGAAGCTCTAGTGTTGTGCGAGAAGCTTTCTCATAGTGTTGCAGAGGGGAATTGCAGTCCTCATCCTGATGTTAGCGATACGGAAAAGATTTTTTTAAAAAAGATTATCTTGGGTTTAAAAATAGAACAAGCTCGAGAAGCAGGAGCTTCTTGTGAATCTTTATTATTGCCCTATTGTCAGGCTGAAAAAGACTATGCGCAATCTATAGATCAATTAGTATTGAGGATCTCTCAAGGAAAGGTACATCGTGCTCACGAGGTTGATGTGCTTCTTCTTGCCCATGCTTTGTATACGCTTCCATGGAATCAAGAACAAGGCATTCGTGAATTAGAAGTTCTTATAGATCACGGCAACTATTTACAATCGACATTACTTTATTATGGCTACTTCTCATTATTAGAAATCTATCATCAAGAGAAGAATTTTTCTGCCATGCAGAGGTTGCTAGCTGCTGGAGAATCTGTATTTATCCCTGAACATGCGTATTTCCCAGAATATAGTTTTTTCTTGGGATGCTATAGCTATGAGCAACAAGATTTCATAAAATCCCGAGAAATTTTCTTATCAATATTAGATCATGCTTCTAGGTTGGGGGTAACTTTAGCTCGGGTGTATGAGTATTTAGGATGTATTTCTTGTCAGGAAAAAAAATATTGCGAAGCTGAAGGTTTTTTCCTTAGAGCTTATAAAAGTTGGAGTCGTGAGGAGGCTGGTTTGGGCTTATTTCTTTCCTATGCTCTTCAAAAGAAGACTGCCTTATGTGAAGAAATTTCTTCCAAGTCTCATTTCTCATTGTTACATCGTAAAATTTTAAAATCCATAGATGCATTGTTTATAAAAAAAGATCACGGCTCCTTGTCTTATGTTGTTAAGGTTTGCGAATCGTTAGGGAGTAACAATAGAGTCTCTCTAGATCATCTCTATCACTATTTTATCTGTGATATGATTAAGCGCTGTGGGAATCATTCGGATAGCCCTATTTTTTCCTGCATTAATTTACAAATAGACAGAGCAGAACAAGAATATCTACAAAAAGCCATAGAGCAATCTATAGATCCTGAATACTGTAGAGCGTTAACTCTATGGTTGGCTTTTCGTCGTGGAGAGTTATCCAAAGAGGTGCCTTATGACAAGCAAATATCTCCACCTTCATCTTTGGAAGATATCGCCAAATGTTGTTTTGCGTCTCTATACTATAAACAACCTCAAGCTATCCGTTTTCTACCCAGTGTCTTCTCTAAGCAGCGTTCTTCTTTACAATCCATTGTTAGGTTAGTCTGGGCATTAATACGTCCTGCATCTGGTGGAGAAAATCTTAATCTCTATTGTGATAACCTGGATCTTCGCCTGTATGGAGATCGTTTGTATCTTCTTGCCTATGATATCAGTGACTATCTTTCAGGTAATGAAGCCGCATTGCTGCATCTGTCTGGTTTTCAAGAATTATTCCCTCATTCTTCATTATTATCTTTGGTATACTATCTTCAGGGATATGTTGAATCTTCAATGATAAGGAAGGTTGGCTGGTTTATAAAAGCTCTGGATGAATTTTCAGAAGTTACGTTATCAGGAGAAAATGCTAAGGCTTGGACATATGTATACTACACTTTAAAGTTAGATCTTGCTGATGCCTACCTTGCACTTAGAGATACCTCGCGTGCTGTTGAAGTTTTCGAAGAAGTTAAAGGAGATTGGAAAACGGAGAATCACCCGCGGGTGATGCTTATTGAAGAAAGTAACAATCGCATAGCTATGGAGATGCGTTGGGTCTCAGGATTAGCTTGTGCTTATGAACAGCTTAATGAAAAAGATAAGTTAGCTCAGCACCTTCTAGATCATATTGAAACAAGATTACTTGAAATGTCTTCCCGAAGGGAATATTTCGGAGAGATGATAACCACAACGCTTTCTCTTTGCGAGCGTTTTCTGCCTTTAGATAGTGGCGATAGTTTGGTAGGCTGAGGCTACACATCTATTTAATCCTGGACCAGCAAAGTTTTGACCAACGATTTTTAGATTATGCGGAATCGAAGGGAGTATCCGATTTTTCATTTCTAAGAACCCTACGCAATGTTGAGGTAGACCTTCTTCTGGGGAAAATAATGAAAACACATCGGGCTTTTTAGAAATTCCTAGATATTCAGAAATAGCGGCTAAAGAAAAAGCGTAGGCCTCTTCTTCATGCCAACGATTTTCTAATAATAACGATAAGACTGTTTTCCCAGGAAAATGCTCGGGGAAGACTCGGGAGTTATAGACAATACCAAGTAAAGGAGGCTCATCAGACAATAACATCCCATAACCTTTAGGAATGGAAGGATTATCTTTATCCCATCCTAAGGTTGCGCAGGAAAGATTCCAATACAAGGTTTTCTTCGCTAGGTGTTGTATTCCAGGAACATCAATGAGAGAGGGAAGTAGAGATACGGGGCCCGTGTATATGGCTAAGTCCCCAGAGAATGTGTCTTGCATGGTTGATACCACAACCTCAGAAGGGAAACAGTCTATCTTTGTAACAGAGGAGGAAAACTTCCATGTTGCTGGAAGTTTTTTTACTAGAGTATCAATAAGAATCCCCAAGTTTGGACGCAGCGAAGCAAGATAAGGGGCATTTTTAATTTTTTTCTTCGAAGAATCTTTTAGGTAACCACGTAGTATCGATCCTGTTGTAGCTTCATATTGAGAAAGGGTAGGGAAAGCCATATGTGCAGAAAGTACATCGCTACGTCCTGCACGAATGGCCGTAACAATAGGATTTAACACGTTGTGAATAAGATTTGTGGTGCTATGACGCTGTAGAAAATCATACACTGAATTATCTTTCGTATATCGAGAGGCAAAGAGATCTTTGATAATTGCAAAGGGCAAGCCTTCTTTTATTAGAGTCCATGGGGAGACTTTGCGGGTTTTTCCCTTGTAACGTATAAAACGCTTTTTTGCTGTTTTATCACTAGCTATGAGGAAATCGCTCAATCCTAGATCATGAATCAATTTCAGAGTATACTCTCCCTCACCCTGCACTAAAAAACCTTTGGGACCGAGATCTAAGTGAAAATCTTCTTGTAGATCTGTATAGATAAGCCCCCCAGGACGGTGTGCTTTATCTATGATTATAAGTTCGATACTAGGGAACTTTCTATGTAACCACCATGCTGTGGATAATCCTGAAATCCCTGCTCCTATGACAATGGCTTTTTTCATATGGATTTTGAAAACCTAGGACTTGAAGCAACAGTTTTTAGGAAATAAGCATCAAAAGCAGTGGCAATTACACGAACAAATAGCTCTCCTAAAGGGGTTATAGTCAGAAAAGAAGAGCTATTTTGAATCAATCCTGTCGTTGCCATACCGGCTAGTCTCTCTTGACTGTCGGAAAAATACTCATCGAAATGATAACCGAAAAGATGAGAAAACTCTTCTTTGGATACGACAAATGTACACATGAGCTTGTGAATCACCCATTTTCTTATTCTATCATCTTCTGAGAGGACCTTACTTTTAATAGTGGCTAGAGATCCTGAAAGGATTTTCGTATGGTAAGATTCAAGAGTTTTAGCATTTTGTAAATATATCCCACGAATAAAACTCGTTGAAGTCATTCCTAATCCGATAAGATCTTCTTCCGGAGGGAGAGAGTAGCCTTGGAAATTGCGAATAAGAGTTTTATTTTTAAAAGCGATGCTTAAAGGGTCTTCGGGTAGGGAAAAATGATCCAAGCCAATAGCCTGATATCCCGACTTTGTTAACATATGTCGTGCATGAGAATATATCGCGAATTTTTCCTCCATAGAGGGCAGATCACTGTCTTTCATTGCTTTTTGGTGCGGTTTTATCCATGGAACAGAAGCGAAGGAAAACAAGGCTAAACGATCGGGACGCATCTGTAAAATATCTACAATTGTTTGTGAAAATGTTTTCTTTGTTTGCTTAGGAAGTCCGTAAATCAAATCTATGTTTATACTCTCAAAACCTAGCTCTCGAAATTTTTCATAGGCATGTAGAGACTCTTCATAACTTTGACGCCGCCGCACAGCCTCTTGAACAGAAGCTTGGGTATCCTGTACTCCTAGGCTCACGCGATTAAATCCTAATGACTGAATAAACTCAGCTTTTTCACTATCGTTCCTTAAAGAACGAGGATCAAATTCAATGGCGATTTCTTCAACTTCAGAAAGATCAAAACAACGATGGATATGGGAAAATAACTTTTCAAATAGCTTTCTAGATAATCGACTCGGTGTCCCCCCTCCAAAATGAATGCGGGATGTTTTTCGTTTTCCTCCCAAAAGGGTGTTCACAAGCTCCATTTCCTTAATAAGCGTAGAAATATAGTTTTCTACAATATCTTCGCGACGGTTAATAACTACGGAGCATCCACAGTACAGACACATGGTCTGACAGAAGGGAATATGAATATATAGAGATAAGGGACGATCGTCTGCTTGAAGGCGTTCAAAAGCGTGATACGCAGGAGCTGCATTGGACTCTTCCCATTCTAGAGCAGTGGGGTAGCTTGTATATCTCGGTGCCGGTTGGTGAAGACCTTCTAAGAAGTTGAAATTGACGTTAAACATAGTACCGCAGCTTGAACGTTTTCTAATGGAGTTTCAGGAAGAATGCCGTGTCCTGTATTGAAAATGTAATTTGGTTGATGTTTTAAAGAGGAGAGATACTTTTCAAGATAGCTTAGAAAGCGATCTTGAGGAAGTAGGAATAATGCGGGATCGATGTTTCCTTGTAAAGATCCTGGATAGGGGACTGTTGTATAGATCTTATTAAGATTTACGTGGTAATCAGGATGTAGTGTATCAGCTCCAGTAGCATAGAGATCCAAACAATTTTCATCAAAACAACGACAAAATAAACTAACTGGAGCAGAGACGTGTTGTTTTAACTGAGAGATTAGCCGAGCATTCGGAGACGTTACATAATGAGAAAATAATGCAGAGGGTAAACGTAAGCTAGAAGATTCAAATAATTGAATTGCCGAAGCTCCAGCATGTATTTGTTCCTTAAGATAAATAATTGTTCCTTCGATTAATTTGTTAAGCAGGGCGTCAAATTTCTCAGGATGCTGGTAAAGAAAAGCCATGGTTTTGGGAAAATCTTTGGAGGCTCCACCGTCTAAAAGATAACTGGCCATGGTGAAGGGAGAAGCGGCAAAAGCAATTAAAGGAACAGACAAACGCTTTACAAGATTTCTAATAGATTCAAGAAGGTAGGAAAACGTATCTTGAGGATCTTTGGTGAAGCGTAATTCTTCCTGAGGAGAAAAAGATATTTTAGGCCCGGGAGCAAAGTCATAAGGGATATCAAACCCGTCTAATAGTGAAAGAATATCTGCAAATAAAATAGCAGCATCTACTTTTAATAAACTCGGCCCTAAAAGAGTCGCTTCTGTGATAGCTTCTGTATTGTGGAAAAAGGCTTTTAATGTTTGAGACCCCTTGAGTTCTCTATATTGAGGCATATATCTCCCAACCTGCCGTAAAAACCATACGGGAGGGCGTTGGGCTTCTGGTTTTATAATGTCGTAAAATCCCGACATGACGCTTCCTTAACAAGGGGTATTTAGAGGAAAAGCTTTCTCTATAGATTCTAAAACTTCTGATACTAGCAGTTCTGGAGTTGGAGATAAAGAATAGGGTAATGTTTTCTTTATTTGCTCCGTTTTTCCATGATTTTGTTGGATATACAAAGCGTTGCCCGTGCCTTTAATACTAGAAATATTGTGCTTTAGAGCAAACAGACGTAATTGAGCTAAGGCGAATAACCATAATACCTCATCAGGAAGGGGACCAAAGCGATCGCGCATTTCCTCTTTTATAAGATCAAGTTGTTCCGCATCTTCAGCACC
Source organism: Chlamydia felis Fe/C-56 (assembly GCF_000009945.1). Classification (NCBI taxonomy): domain Bacteria; kingdom Pseudomonadati; phylum Chlamydiota; class Chlamydiia; order Chlamydiales; family Chlamydiaceae; genus Chlamydia; species Chlamydia felis. Next base: position 165,341 of record NC_007899.1, read on the forward strand.
TCCTATTTTCTGATAGAATTCTATACGCATAGATGCCAAGTCAATATAAGTATCAGGAATCCGAGACTTGTAAGGGAATTCTATCTTGACATCATCATTGAATAGCGCCGGAGAGGTATTGTTTTTCAAAGCTGCGACAGTTTTTTTCAATAGTTTACAATAGAGATTGAATCCTATGGCACTTATATGCCCCGATTGATCAGTCCCCAAGATATTCCCAGCTCCGCGAATCTCTAAATCATGGAGAGCAATTTTCATTCCCCCGCCGTATTCTTGTTTATTCAACGCTTCTAAACGTTTTGCTGCAGGTACGGATAACCTATCTAAATGGGGAACTAGGAAATAACAGTAGGCTTTTCTATTCCATCTACCTACTCTACCTTTCATCTGATAAAGATCTGCCATGCCGAATTTGTCCGCCTGGTCTACCAAAATAGTGTTGGCATTGGGAATATCAATACCATTTTCTATGAGCGCTGTTGCTACAAGCACATTGATTTCTTGATCTTTAAACTTTTGGAAAATAGAAGCTAATTCATCTGAAGACATCTGCCCATGGGCAACAGCAATACGTGCTTCAGGAACTAACGTGCGTATTGTATTCCCTAATCTGAAAATACTCTCAATACGGTTATGAATAACGTAAGCTTGACCACCACGAAGTAATTCATGACGTAGAGCAGCTGACAGTGTCTCATCGTTATGCTCTAAAATAAATGTAGAGACAGGAAGTCGATCTAACGGTGGCATGGTGATTAAAGAGAGATCCCTAGCCCCGGATAAAGACATGTATAATGTTCTAGGAATGGGCGTTGCTGATACCGTAAGGCAATCTACCATAGGATAGCGCTCTTTGAGGAAGTCTTTAACTTTAACACCAAAACGTTGTTCCTCATCAATAATCAGTAAGCCAGGATTTTTGAATTCTAGGTTTTTGTTTATTAACTTGTGCGTGCCAATTAAAATATCAACATCGCCCTTAGCAGTATCTTCGAAGATTTTTTTCTTTGCTTTTCCTTCAGAAAATCGTGAAAGAACAGCGATTTTGATAGGTAATCCTGCCATGCGCTGAGAGAAAGTCTCGTAATGTTGATTAGCTAGAATGGTCGTAGGAACCATAACGATAACTTGTCGATGACCATCACAAACAGCTTTTACAGCAGCTCGCATAATAACTTCTGTTTTCCCAAATCCCGCATCTCCACAAATTAAACGATCCATGAGCTTATCAGACATCATGTCAGAGTAAATTTGTTCAATAGCTTTTAATTGATCGGGAGTTTCTTCATAGGGAAATCTTTCTGCAAATTTCATTACTTCCTCACCATGGGGAGGATAAATAAAAGAAGGAGCTGTAGAACGCTGAGCTTCGAGCTGAAGCAGCTTTTCAGCGTATAATACGAGAGACTTTTCAGAGAGATCTCGAGATCTTTTCCATTTAGAGCCATTAAGATTATGAAGATCAGGAGTTTTTTCAGAAGTCCCTACGTAACGAGAAATTAGATAAGCTTGATCTGAAGGAACATAAAGTCTTGCTTTGTCAGCATATTCAAGGACTAGGTAATCGGTTTCTATATTTAAATGGTTGGGTTTTTTTTCCATTCCGATAAACTTCCCGATCCCATTGTGAAGATGCACAACAGTCTCCCCAGGAATAGGGACAAAAACTTCCTCAGTAGTTACAGAAAAATAATTTCTCTGTTTTTGTCTTCTCAGTATCTTTGTAGAAGTAAATTCTGAAAGGGAAATAGCTGCAAACCTTTCTTTAACAAGAGCAAAGCTAGAGGAGAGATTCCCAGATTTTTCGTAAATGTGTATGGAGTTTTCCTCTAGAGTTTCTATTAAGGCTCGAGCCTCTTTCAAAGACTTGGATTTCGTATTATAGACCGCAATGTTAAGCGGTTCTTTATTAGGAATATATTCCTGAAGTTTTTGTAGAAAACCCAGAGGGGGGTTTTCATGCTTATCGATAGTTTCATTAGGATAAACAAAGGGGGCAACGAGGCGTGAAGCTTTAACATCACGATGAAAAACTTCGATATTTACTTCATTGTTCTTAACAGTGTGGGCATTAGGGAAGTTCTTTTCTTCAAAGAAAATCGTCGGAGATTGCAATGCGCGTTCACAAAGATATTGAATAGGTAAAAAGCGGTTGGGCAAGGAGGATAATGTTCCTGAAATCTCAGAAAAATCATCTTCTAACCTAGCTAAATTATCAAAGATAAACGCCGGAGGGGTATGGAAGTAATCTAACAGGCAATGCGAAAGAACTTCTTTCCCAGAGTCTTTTGTCGCAGGAGATATTGAAAGTTTAGAAACCTTTCCTGTTGAGAGTTGGTCTGAGGGGTTGAAAGGACGAATGGAGATTATTTTTTCTCCCCAGAACTCTATTCGGAAGGGTTCTTGAGAAGATAGAGGAAAGATGTCAATAATTCCTCCTCGATAAGCAAACTCGCCTTTATCTCTTGCGAGAGTTTCATGGCGATAGCCTAAGTTTTTACATAGATCGATCATCATATCAGGATCTAGCAGATCCCCAACTTGGATATCTAAATGTTGATGAACCGTGTCTTTCGGAGAGCGGGTTTTTTCTAGTAAAGCTTTTAATGTTGTTACGCAAAATACAGGGGATTTCTTCTCACATAATTCATACAGAATCTTGTCACGTTTCCCCACAGCATCGATATTGACCAATTTGGGAGACAAGTCAATTTCTGACGAGGGGAACTCCAGAGGAGGAAATCCTAAAAAGGAAGAGAGATCTTCTAGTAAATCGTCAATACAAGAGCGAGTGGTGATCATTATCACAGATTTTTTTCTCTCGTGGAAAAACTTGGCAGCTAAAAACCCACGAGCTCCGGGACGGATGTTTTCTATGAGTAATGGAGTAGAGGTGTTAATTATTTCAAAAAGACTAGATAGATTTAATTTAACTGGGTCGAAATCCATTGCCATAAAGTATTATTTAATGCGTCCGTTTGGGGAAGACTATCGGCACTACCTTGAGCGAAGATATCTTTTCCTCCCCAACGACCTCCACAGGGTGCGAGTAATATTTTTAAAAGATCTTTAGCTTGTAATCCTTGTTTAATAAGATCGTCTGAAATCCTAGAAAAAATGATGTATTTCCCATTTTTCTGAGTCGTCCATAGAGAAATTAAACGCGATGGTATTTTTTGATGTAAGCAATTAGCGTACTGTTGTAAGCGATGACTCTCTGATTCAGGTAAGTGATGGATCAAAAAGGAAACATCGTTCACTTGTTGACAGTGATCAATAAGCTTGTCTAATAGAGAATGGATAAGTTTCGTCTCTAGTTCAGAGATTTGTTTTGCTTGCTCTTTTTTCTCTTCTAGAATGTTTTGTAATTTATGCAGAATTTGATCTCGAGGAGATTGTAAAATTAGAGCAATTTCATTGAGATCTTCATTATCCTGATGAGCTAAGATTTCAGCTTCCTTTCCTGTTACAGCTTCTATACGACGTATGCCTGTAGCTACAGCGTGCTCTTTAAGAATGCGGAAATATCCGAGATCCCCAGTAAATTCTGCATGAGTTCCTCCACAGAGCTCATGAGAAAATCCCGCAGAAACAACTCGCACGACATCGCTATACTTATCTCCGAAAAATTGCTTTATCTCCTTCGAGTTCACAACATCAGAATATAGTGTGTTACGGGTCTCTACTTGATGATTTTCTCGGATCTTTTCATTAACCAAAAGTTCAATAGAAGCTAGATCTTCGGGAGAAATCGCTTTTGGATGAGTGAAGTCTAAACGAATTTTCGAATCATCAACATAAGAACCTGCTTGGCGAATATGATCCCCAAGAGTCATTTCTAAAGCTTTATGTAAAAGGTGGCAGCCTGTGTGGTTGTTGCTGATTCTTTTTCTGCGTATGCAGTTTACTTGCGTAGTTACTGCTTGGGCTTGGGAAAGTTGTCCTTGGGAAACTTCCCCGTGATGAATAACAATTCCAGCTTTTGGAGATGTTGTATGGCTAACTACAAATGTTCCATCCGAACAGAATATCTCGCCAGAATCTCCAATTTGACCGCCTTTTTCGGCATAGAAAGGAGTGGATTTTAAGATTAAAGCACCCTTTTCTTTTTCTTGAAGAGAAGATACCTGCTTACCCTCACTAACTATTGCTTCAATAAACGTATCGCAAGATAGATCGTTGTAACCAATGAATTCCGAATTTTCCCCTAAAGATAACGAATCATAAATCGCATCTGTAGCATTTTGAGATTTTGCAATATTTTTTCTAGATCGTTCCTTAGCTTCTTTCTCTAATTGATAAAAAGTCTCCAAATCTACAGAGAAATTGTAATCTTTAGCTAATAAAGCAATTTCATCGAGAGGCAGTCCATAAGTGTCTTTTAACTTGAAGGCATCTTCTCCAGAGATAAGAGACGAGGTGGATGATGATTTAAGAACTTGTTGGAGCAAGTTTCCCCCACGATGAAGTGATTTGAAATAATTTTCCTCTTCCGTAGTCATCACTTCTTGAATTTGAGATAGGGATAAGCGTAATTCTGGGTAAGCTTCTCCCATAGAATCAACTAAAGAAGGAACAATTTCTGCTAGGAAGGGTTTAGTAAATCCTAAACGTTTTCCGTAGTTTACAGATCGTCGTAAAATCTTTCGCAAAACATAACCGCGTTCCGTATTCCCAGGAAGCAAACCATCAGCTATAGCAAAAGATAAGGATCGCGTATGGTCTGCAATAACTCTAAAAGCAGCGCCTAAAGCTTCATCTTCGTGATATTTTTTCCCTGATAGCTCTTCTGTTTTTGAGATAAGCAAACGCAAAACATCAGCCTCAAAAACAGTGTTCGTTCCAGAAATAATAGAAACTAAACGTTCTAAACCGGCTCCTGTATCCACATGTTTGCTGGGTAGAGATAATAAGGAACCATCTGCTGTACGATTGAACTCCATAAAGACAAGGTTCCAATATTCTAAAAAGCGTTCGCCATCAGTATCCTCTAAAGGAGAAGTCGCTTTACCAAAGTTTGCTCCGCGATCGAAAAGAAGCTCAGAGCAATATCCGCAAGGACCTGTTTCCGCCATGCTCCAGAAATTGTCTTTGTCTGTTAATCGGAAAATGCGCTCACTAGGAAGATGTTGTTCCCAAAGAGCAAAAGCTTCGTCGTCTTTTTCATGAACTGTTGCATAGATAAGATTGGGATCAAAATTAAAAACTGACAGGGAAACTTCCCAGGCAAAAGCAATCGCTTGTTTTTTAAAATAATCGCCGAAAGAAAAGTTTCCTAACATTTCAAAGAAAGTAAGATGTCGCGATGTATGTCCAACATTATCGAGATCATTATGTTTCCCCCCAGCACGAATACACTTTTGAGAAGTCGTGGCTCGCGAATAACTCACAGTCTCCTTATTTAAAAAAATATCCTTAAATTGATTCATTCCTGCGTTGGTAAAAAGAATGGAAGGATCATTGTGGGGAAAAATAGGGGAGGAAGGAACAATAGCGTGGTGGCGATTAGCGTAAAATTTTAAAAAATTAGATCGAAGAGTGTTACTTAACATAAGGGATGTCTTTGCGACGTCAAAAATATTGAACTTGGCGTAATTATATGGGAGAGATTCATTTTAGTCTCTAATACTATCCTAAGAAAGAATCTTTTTATTCTTACTATAATGCTCTATACAGTTGGGGAGCTCTTGAAGAAATAAACATATAGGCATGGTGAAATCTTATATGCATTGAGTAATCTTGCTTTTTGGTAAAGCATGTCCTATAATTTTGATCTTTGTATTCTTTATGAAGCGCTTTTAGGTCTGGCAAATGGTGAACAGAGAAGTAGATGTAGATATCTTAGAAAAGATCTCAGGAACTCTTAAACAGTTGAGTATAGAGATCATTCAAAAAGCTGGTTCTGGTCATCCTGGATTGCCTTTAGGGTGCGCAGAACTTGCGGCTTATTTGTATAGTTATGTTTTGAAACACAATCCTAAAGATCCTTTGTGGATTGCTAGAGATCGTTTCGTTTTGTCTGCAGGACACGGTTCGGCTTTGCTGTATTCATGTCTGCATCTTGCTGGATACGACGTCTCTTTGGAAGATCTTCAGCAATTTCGTCAGTTACATTCACGTACTCCTGGTCATCCGGAATTTGGAGAGACTGAGGGAGTTGAAGCGACTACAGGCCCTCTAGGTCAGGGGCTGGGCAATGCAGTGGGTATGGCCCTGTCTATGAAGATGCTTGGAGTTCGTTTCAATCGACCAGATCATGAAATTTTTAATAGCAAAGTATACTGTTTGGCTGGTGACGGATGCATGATGGAAGGCGTTAGCCATGAAGTTTGTAGTCTGGCTGGGACTTTAGAATTAGATAATCTTGTAGTTATATATGATTACAATCATATTGTATTAGATGGCTTCCTGGGAGAGGTTTGTTTAGAAGATGTTAAAAAGCGTTTTGAGGCTTATGGCTGGGAAGTGTATGAAATCGATGGGTATGATTTCTCTGCTATTCATGAAACATTTGTAAACATTAAACAACACCAGAAACGTCCGGCATTAATTGTTGCGCATACAATTATAGGCCACGGTTCTCCTAAAGAAGGTAGCCATAAAGCTCATGGTTCTCCCTTAGGGGAAGCCGGAGTAGAACAAACAAAACATTTCTGGCGTCTGCCTGAGGAGAAATTTTTCATTTCTCCTGTAGTAAAGTCTTTCTTCTCCAATAAATTACAAGAAGATCGTAAGATTCAGGAAGAATGGCAAGACGATTTTCGTGTTTGGTCACGTCAGTTTCCTGAATTACATAAAGAATTTCTTTCATTGAAGGCTCCAATATCCTCAGAAACATTAGAGACGATATTTGAGAATATAGAAATGCCGGAGGTTATAGCAGGACGTGCTGCATCTAACAAAATAATTCAAGATTTAGCTAAACATATCCCTTCGCTTGTAGGAGGGTCGGCAGATTTATCTAGTTCCGATGGGACTTGGATATCAGACGCTAAGGATATTAATAGCCACGATTTTTCTGGTAGAAATATTAAATACGGCGTGCGGGAATTTGGTATGGGGACCGTTATGAATGGTCTTGCTTACTCTCAAGTATTCCGACCTTTTGGAGGCACATTCTTGGTGTTTTCTGATTATCTAAGAAATGCCATCCGTTTAGCAGCATTGGCTAAGTTGCCTGTCATTTACCAATTTACGCACGATTCTATTTTTGTTGGTGAGGATGGCCCTACACACCAACCTATTGAGCAAATCATGTCGTTAAGAGCTATTCCAGGTTTACAAGTTATCCGCCCCGGAGATGCTAATGAAGTGAAGGGAGCTTGGCATGCGGCGTTACGTTATCCCGGTCCAACAGCATTGATTCTGTCTCGACAAAATTTACCCACGCTGTCACAAACCAATAGACCGTTTAAAGAAGGTGTGGGACGTGGAGCCTATATTGTTTTAAAGGAAGCTCAAGGGAAGATAGATTATACCTTATTTGCTACAGGATCGGAATTGCACTTAGCTTTGGCTGTTGCGCAAGAGTTGATCTACTTAGATAAAAAAGTGCGTGTAGTTTCCTTCCCGTGCTGGGAATTGTTCGAACAACAAGATTTCGAATATCGAGAAAGTGTTGTCGGCGGTGACTTAGGTTTGCGAGTATCTATAGAAGCGGGGTCTGCTTTGGGGTGGTATAAATATATAGGTTCCAACGGTTTGGCCATTGCTATGGATAGGTTTGGTTACTCGGGAGCTCCCGCTGATGTTGCAGAAGCTTGTGGGTTCACCGCAGATTGCATTTTACAGAGAATACTTTCTCAGTAGTCATTGTCGGAAAAACCGAAATCTTTAGGCATAGCGTCATCGGCTTCGCCAAGCTCCATGTGAGGCAAGCCTTTGTTAGCTTTTATAGGCAGGTTTTTCATCACCGTGTTTAATTTCGAAATGACCTCGATACCCATAGAAACGTGATCTTGCGTATATGTTTTTAAGACTAAGTTTCCGCTTTCTTTGGTCTTGATTCCATCCTTTCTTAAGGGCAGGTCAGAAATGATCATTAAAGCTCCCATGGGAAGGTTTCTTCTATAGCCGACCGCGAATAAAGTGGCGCATTCCATTTCTATGGCTTGAGCCTTATTTTCATAGAGTTTCTTTCGAAATTCTTTATTGAATTCCCAAAAACGGATGTTCGTGGTGTGCGTAATCCCAATATGGTAGATCGACTTTTTCTCTTCTAATATTTCTGTAATAGTTTTTTGGACTACGAAATTGGCTAGAGCAGGGACTTCAGGGGGGAAGTATGCATCAGAAGTTCCTTCCCCTCGAATACTGGCTATAGGGACAAAGTAATCTCCTACCTGATAGTGGGAACGTAACCCTCCACATAAGCCTAGCATTACAGCTGCTTTTACATTAGGGAGGAAAGAACACAAATCTACGGTTAAAGCTGCTCCAGGAGATCCTAGCTTGAAATCTAAAATTGATGTATTCACCTGAGGGGCGTGTGCAGAAGAAAACATTGATCCTTTAGCAATAGGTACCTGATAAGCTTCAGCAAATACGTGTGTGTAATAAGAAAAATTTGTTAAGAGAAGATAGGGGCAGAACTCTTCGATAGTCGATCCAGAATAACGCTCTAGCGTGTCCTGTGCTATTTTCGATTCAAGGATATTCGTGTCTTTTTTCTTGAACATGTTTCTGCCCTCAGGTTCCTCTAGCAGTTGTCGGGATTAAATATTAATTCGTTTTATACGGAACATAAGAAAATTGCACGTGTAAACTAAAATTAATACTTTTTATTGGTGTATGCGGACTCCTATGCAATAAAAGACATTCTTCTGGACAAAGGTCAATGTCCTAGATAACATAAATAGGAGAATTTTAAGGATAAATGGCCCCATGGTTCGTGTAAGCACTAGTGAATTTCGTGTAGGATTAAGAGTAGAAATAGATGGTCAACCCTATTTGATTTTGCAAAATGACTTTGTAAAACCAGGAAAAGGCCAGGCTTTTAATAGGATTAAGATAAAGAATTTCCTAACAGGAAGAGTCATTGAAAAGACTTTTAAGTCTGGAGAGTCTGTGGAAACCGCAGATGTGCGGGAACAACAGATGCGTTTCCTTTATTCAGATCAAGAAGGTGCCACTTTCATGGACGATGAAACCTTCGAACAAGAAGTCATCTTCTGGGACAAAATAGAAAATATCCGTCAGTGGTTATTGGAAGATACTATCTATACATTAGTACTATACAATGGTAATGTCATAGGCGTAGAACCTCCAATTTTTATGGAGCTTACTATTGCTGAAACAGCACCTGGAGTACGTGGAGATACAGCTTCGGGAAGAGTGTTAAAACCCGCAGTAACGAATACTGGAGCAAAAATTATGGTTCCTATCTTCATTGAAGAAGGTGAAGTTGTTAAAGTCGATACACGTACAGGAAGTTACGAATCTCGAGTTTCTAAGTAGTGTTGAGCTATAAGAAGTTCTATTGTGTAAAAAACACGATTCTCTTAGATTTCGAGTATGGAAACAAAAAAAACAAAAGAGCTATCTGCAGAAGCAGAGCTACTTAAAAAATTGCGAGACAGAGCTTTAGTTCTTGAAGAACAAAAGAAACGGAAAGTTTGGGTTGAAAAGCTCGTAGCTATGCCAGAGTCTACTCGCGATATTTCTCATTGCGAAGTTCCTGATACTCCAGAGGTATTTCGCGCTATAGCGGAAAAAATTTGTGAAGAAGGAGTGTAGATTTCCTACACAATTTCTTCCAGTTTTCCTTCTGTCTTTTTCAAAACAATTACCAAGATTCTAGATTAGCTTCTATAGAGATTTCTAGAGGTTCTTTTGTGTTCAAGAGATTTGTGATTTCTGCAGTATAGACATGGTAACCTTGAGGATACAGATCTATAATATGGAAGCGAGCATTAGACGGTAGTGAGACGGAACCGCTGTTTAAAATCATATTCGGTGCGTGATCTTTACAGTTGTAAACAGCAGCCTGATGATTATGTCCATGAAGATATAAACGGACATTAGGATATTTTTTTAAAACGTGTTGTAAAAGCAGATGATTAATTAAATCGTGAGAAGGGTCTTTTGTCGGTAAAAGAGGGTAATGATTGGCGATAATAATATTTTCTTTCGGCGGGAGACTAAGAATAAAGTTTTCCAATACAGAGGTTTGGGACGATTGTATCATGCCATTTGCTGAGAACCATCCGTTCAGGCACGAGCAATCCAACAAGACCAACCACCAATGGTCCATAAGTTTGTTAAAGGAGATTCGTTCATTTTGCAATTGCACATTGGGAAAGTATTGATAGAAAGTTTGCTGATTCAGAGCTTTTTGAGTATAAACGTCATGATTTCCAGGAAGCGCATATACAGAAGCATTTTGTGATAGATTATTCACAAAGTCTTGAGCTAGTAAGAATTCCGCATCCAAGGCTGTAAGAGAAAAATCTCCAGTAATACAAATGCTATCAGCTTGTAATCGTGTCGCTAATTCTGGAAAACGTTCTGCTATGGTTGAAGATTGGAAGGTAACCCCGCCGAATATCTGGCGTAATGCTCCTTTAAATCTTTTATTAAGACAAGTTAACGGATTCCTAGGGAATACGCAAAAATGCACGTCGGAGATATGAATAATACGATGAGCCTCTAAAGATTTATTATACATATCACTAGTTCCTCCAGGAGTATCTTAATTTTACTAACGTGGAGGCAAAAAATACCCCTTTTTACGCTAAGCTACATTTAAGATCTCTGTTTGTACCACAGATTTTGGTTAACAAACTCAGTGCTTTCCCTAATTAAGAAAGGAAATGTCTTTTATAAAACTTTTCTCTGCGAGAACAATAATGGTGTTCTTTAGTATTGAAACAGGAGGGACCGGTTCTCATGCTAAAATACTTTCTGAATAAAGCACTGAAGTCAAACATAGTACTGTGATAGGCTTTTCTTATTAACTGCTTTATTTGTGGGCGGTATAGAACGACAATATTATCCCAGTTGTCTAAAATGTTTGAACCAATCTATTTCGGGTGGCAAAATCTTGGCCGCGTCTTTAGCTTGCAAGATTTCAACACGGTTTATTTATTCACATCGCTAATAATTACTTTTGATGAAAGAATATTTAATCCAGTCTCCAATGCGAGGGAGAAAATATCTTCTACTTTAGATAGAGGATCTAAAATCCCTGAAGCAATAAGGTCTTCTATTTGTCGTGAAATGACGTTCATCCCTAAACTCGGAGTGGATAGAGAGAGTAATTTATCCAGAACCACGCTACTTTCTAATTGTATATTGCTGATTAATTGCTCCAAAGGCGCTCGGCAACACATTTGTAAAATTTTTATAGCTGCCTGTTCTTCTTCAGAAAGTTCTTCTTCGTCGCGTAGATTTAAAGAAGCGTAAAATAGACCCGCGCCTCCTCCTGGAATATAGCCCCGGTCTAAGGCGGATGTTAATGTAGAAAGAGCCAAAGAGTAGAAGAACTTATTTTCTTCGCGAATAGGAACAATGGCTACAGAACTTTGTAATCGGTGTTTTCTTTTTGTTAACGCACTTCTTGCTTCCTGACACGAACTCGTACGAATTTCTTCTTCAATTTGATGAATTTTTAAAGCTAACACGTCAGAAACGCTATTTCCACGAAAGATTACAGTTTCTTCTTCAGAAATTTCTACGGAGGCGCATGAGCCCAAAGAAGTGCGATCAGGCAGTTGTGCCGTCGGGGAGAAGTTCTGAGAGAATACGTTCGTCCCTGTGAATAAAGTAATATCTTCAGTGAAAGTGGGATCAAGAGAAGAGAGACTGCTTAAATCCACAACGACAATTTGCAAGAGATCTTCGAGCTTATTCACAGTAAATGTAGAAAGTGCGTCTTGATCTATACCGTTGCAAAAAATAAGCAGATGTTCTCCATGCTCTTGCAGCTCTTTTAATAAGGGAAGTAAACTCAGGATCGAAGTAATTTTTTTATCGGTAACAAAAATGCGTGGTCGAGAAAGGATAATTGTGCGCTGGGTAGATTGAGAAATGAAATATGGAGAGATGTAACCTCGGGGAATTTTTAATCCCTGAGTGATCTGTATATTCGATATCCCCAGTTGCGATAACGAAATAAATCCCTCAGAACCTACTGCTGAAAATGCTTCGGACATTTCTGTGGCAACAGTAAGATCTGGAAGAGAAGAAAAAATAATTCCTCTGGCTTTATTGCTATCCTTTAAAGGCCAAGAATGCTTTTTCAAAGAGACTAAGAGCTTTTCCCCCATTTTTCTTAAGGCAAAGCACAATTTGTAAAGAGACAATCCTTGATCTAGAAAAGGGTAACTTTCTTTTAGAAGAGTATAAAGTAAAATCACTCCAGTAGTGACGCCATCAAGATATTTTTTATAGATGTTTTTCGCCATAGCTTTGGCAAAATCTACACCAATATTTTCATGAGGATCTGCGAGTGTTATACGAGATAGGGTGAGATACCCTTGATTTTCAAAACAAGATTGCGAAGAGGCTAAGGGTCCGTAATGATCCTTAATAGAGTGAAAGACTTTGTCTATCCCAAGGAAAAGCTTTTTATCCGTATCGTAGAGGGAATTTTCCTTGTCTAACATTGGTAGCCTCCAAGAAGTTTTAAGCAAACCTCACAGTACCAAGTCATTTTTTAGTGTACAATATCTTAGATAAAAAGAAAGGTGGCACCCGGAATCGAACCGGGGATAGAGGCTTTGCAGGCCTCGGCCTTACCGCTTGGCTATGCCACCAAAAAAGCGAAAGGAAACCCTAGTGTAAGCGAAATACGATTTTATAGTCAGTAGGAAATCTTAATAGAGCGTTATAACGCTGCTTGCATTCATGTAGTATATTTATTTATATTAACAAGCAGAATCTTTGAAAGACTCTCTATTTTAATCCCAGAACTTGTAAATGGTATGCTTACTTAGACTGTATGATTCTAAGCGCATGTGTTTTAATCAGAGAAAAAAGGCCGAGGAATGCAATCTATCTTGCTAGAAGATTGGGTGTCGTTAATGTTGTCCGATGTGAAATATCCGAGGTCTGGGAGAAAGATTTCTGGAGTTGCTATTGATAGTCGCCAAGTGCGGCCCGGAGATTTGTTCTTCGCTCTTTCTGGTCAATGTACAGACGGTCATCATTTTCTAAAACAAGCCGCACAAGCCGGAGCCGTGGCTGCAGTGGTCTCTAAAGACTACTGTGGAGATTCTTTTGGTTTGGATCTTGTCGTTGTTCAGGATACTACAGAAGCTTTGAAAGAGGCAGGAGAAAACCAAGGGCATCTATTTCAAGGCACTATTGTTGGCATTACTGGGTCTATAGGAAAGACAACAACAAAGACTTTTGCAAAAACATTCCTTTCTTCAGTGTATAGGGTATATGCTAGCCCGAAAAGCTATAATTCCCAACTTACTGTCCCTCTAAGTTTACTAATGGCAGATGGAGATGAGGATTTTATCATTTTAGAAATGGGAGTTTCTGAACCAGGAAATATGAGGGATTTACTTTCTATAGTAGAGCCCGAGATTTCTGTAATTACTAACATAGCCGATCAACACGCTATAAATTTCCCCGACCAAGGGGTGCGAGGCATCGCTGAAGAAAAGAGTCATATTTTACAAACCAGTCGTATACAGCTTCTCCCTAAAGATTCTCCTTGGTATTCTCACTTCATAAAACAGTCCCCATCTTCCGAAAAGTTTTCTTTTGCTTTTTACAATGAGACCGCTGACTTTTATTATAAAGCTATTCAAAAGGATAGTGTTATCATAAGTACTCCTGAAGGAGATGTAGATTTTGCAGTTTCATTCCCCTATAAGCCTGCCTACAGCAATTTATTAATTTCTTTTTCCTTGGCATGGCTTCTAGACGTGCCTGTAGATAGAATTATTCATTCTTGTAGTGATTTGCAACTCCCTCCCATGCGTTTTGAGCTAAGCATGCGCAATGGTATTCAAGTAATCAATGATGCTTATAATGCCTGCCCCGAAGCTATGATTGCTGCTCTAGATGCCATTCCTAATCCTTCAGAAGGGGGAAAGGTTATACTTATCCTAGGCCACATGGCAGAATTAGGAAATTATTCTGAGGAAGGTCATGCCATTGTCGCCAACAAAGCTTTGTCAAAAGCAAACATAATTTTCTTCATCGGAGAAAAGTGGTTGTCTAGTCAGCATCTGTTAAAAAGTTCTTCTTGTGAGGTGTCTTTCTATCCGTCTGCTCAGAGTGTTGAAGAAATCTTAAAGAGTGTCGTTCAGCAAGGAGATATTGTCTTGCTGAAGGGATCGAGAGCTTTGGCTTTAGAGTCTCTGTTGAGCTGTTTTTAATTTTTAATACTTTACTTATGCATTCTGTGTTTTCTTATCTTAATGAATCTTTGATTCTTTTTCTGGTAACTGTAATGGGATTTGCTTTTCTCGTTGGAATTTTCTTGGGAAAACCCGTGATACACTGGCTGAAGAAACAAAATTACTATGATCAAGTGCAAAAGGAACACTGTGCAAAGCTAGAAACCCTTCATAAAGATAAGAAATATACGCCTACAGCTGGCGGCGTACTCTTTTTTCTCGTTTTACTGATGTCTATTTTCTTTTTACTACCTCTAAGGAAACCTTCCACATGGTTATTTGTATTCTCCATAGTTAGTTGGGGTTCCCTGGGGTGGTATGACGATATAGTGAAAAAGAAAAGAAAGAAAGGGCATGGAATAACCGCAAAGCAGAAATTTATTGTACAGTTGTTACTGTCAGCAGTTACTGTTATAACCGTGTTCTTTATAGATAAAGAGAACTCCTTGTTTTGCACTTTACAAGTTCCTTTTTTCAGAACCATTTTTTTGGGATCTTCTATTTTAGCAAAGCTTTTTTGTTTTTCTTTGGCAATGTTAGCAATTATAGGCACCAGCAATGCTGTCAATCTTACAGACGGTCTTGATGGCTTGGCTACAGGCATTACATGTATGAGTTCGTTCGGTTTGTTAATAGTTGCTATTATGAGTCCTACCAATCCTCTAGCTTATGATGTTTCTATAGTGTTGGCAACATTGGTAGGGATAAGCTTGGCTTTCCTAAGGTATAATTGTTCTCCTGCCCAAGTGTTCATGGGGGATACAGGTTCTTTGCTCATAGGAGGCATATTGGCCAGTTGTGCTGTTATGCTCCGTGCAGAATTGTTTCTGATTTTCTTAGGCGGAGTGTTCGTTGCAGAAGCAGGATCTGTAATCCTGCAAGTTGCTAGTTGCCGATTACGGAAAAAACGCATTTTTCTTTGTTCCCCACTGCATCATCATTATGAGTATAAAGGCATACCAGAAACTCAGGTTGTCGCACGTTTTTGGATGGCAGGATTACTTTGTACAGTTTTAGGAATAGTCGCAGCTTTGTGGAGATAGTTTGTGAATCATCAACGTGTCGTAGTTTTAGGTGCTGGTGTTACAGGAAAATCTGCAGCAGAGTTTCTTCATAAAAAAGGAGATTTTGTTATCGGAATTGATGGATCTTGGGATGCTCTTATCTCCTGTAACTTTTTCCACCAACGTTATCTAGACAAAACTGAAAACTTTCCTGAAGATGTCGATTTGTTCGTGCGTTCTCCGGGGATCAAAACCTCACACCCTCTTGTTATTGAAGCAAAACGTCGAGATATTCCTATTGTTACTGACGTACAGCTGGCTTTTCAATCTCCGGAATTTTATCAATATCCCTCTCTTGGAATCACAGGTTCCACAGGGAAAACAACAACGGTGCTGTTTTTAGTGCATTTACTGCACTCTTTAGGAATATCTGCTTTTGCTATGGGAAATATTGGTTTCCCTATACTTCAAGCAATGTATCAAAAAGGTGTTCGTGTTGTTGAAATCAGTTCGTTTCAATTAACTGAACAAGAACAAAAGATCCCCGTATTGTCTGGAGCTGCAATTTTAAATATTTCTGAGAATCATTTAGATTATCATCAAACTCTACATGCCTATAGTGAGGCAAAAATGAACATTGCCAAATGTTTGCAATGGCCTGATTCTTTATGGTCTGGAGAGGGAGTTTCTTCTGGAAGGTCTTACCTAGAATATACCGAAGAAATAGATTCGGTTTTAGATAAAGGGGGTGCATTAAAACCACTATACTTGCATGATAGGAATAATTATTGCGCAGCCTATGCTTTAGCTAAAGAAGTGACGAGCGTTCCTTTGGAGGCGTTTTTACAGGCAGTTCAAACTTTTGAAAAACCTCCCCATAGGATAGAATATCTGGGAGAAAAAGATGGCGTGCGTTATATCAATGATAGTAAGGCTACCACTATGAGCTCTGTCGAAAAAGCTCTAATGGCTGTAAAAGAAAACGTCATTGTTATTATGGGCGGGAGGAACAAAGAGAGTAATTTTACCTCTTTAATTCCAGTCCTTACTCAAACGGTAAAACATATTGTGGCTATGGGGGAGTGTCGGAAAGAGATTGCCCAAGCTTTATCTAGTAGTCTTCCTTTAACTCAAGCCCGAGATCTACAAGAGGCAGTAAGCATAGCCCAGAGTATAGCACAGCCGGGTGATGTCATTTTATTATCTCCTGGATGTGCAAGTTTTGACCAGTTTCGAAGCTTTGAGGAACGAGGGGATTGCTTTAGGCAATTGGTTGGAGATATGGAGGCGTTAAAGATATGAACCGTAGAGATACGATTATAATCGCAACTTTAGTAAATGTTGTTTTGGTTCTGGTACTCTTTACCACAGCAAAACAGGCAGATAAGAAAAATGCGGATGTATTACTTCCTCCTTTGCCAACGAAGCTTGTTGAGGTTGTTCCCCCCTCAGTAGAAAAAGTACAAGAGAAAGTCGAAAAGGTTGAAAAACCTGTTATAGAATCTGTCCCTCAACGTGTTTCCAAAGAAGAAATGGCAGCGCAATTTTCAGAAAATAAACCCGTAGTTGTTAAGGCGTCTCCTGCCCCTACTATTCCTCAAATAACTGCTCCTGTTCCCGTTGCCAACCCTGCACCTGCTGAACCAAAAGTCCAAGTGGCTAAAGAAACTCCTAAAAAAGAAGGATACGCAACTGTTATCGTGAAAAAGGGAGATTTCTTAGAACGTATTGCTAAGGCAAATCATACGACCGTAGCTGTACTTATGCAGATCAATGACCTATCTTCCACTCAGTTAAAGATAGGGCAAATATTGAGAGTTCCCGTGTCTGATAAGCAAGAAGAAACTAAGAATCCTCAGGTGAAGGTTGCAAAGCCTGAAGATTTCTATACTGTCCAAGAAGGAGATAGCCCTTGGACTATAGCTTTGCGTAATCATATCCGTCTCGAAGATTTGTTGAAAATGAATGATCTTGACGAACAAAAAGCGCGTAAACTAAGACCAGGAGATCAGTTACGTATTCGGTAGTTTTCTCCTAGGCCCAATATGAAGTGGTTTATTGTTTCATGTTTACTAGGGATCTTTTCTCTGGGTCTAGTTATGGTTTTCGATACTTCCTCTGCAGAAATTCTTGATCGCTCGCTTTCCTGCAGTACACATAAGGCTTTAATTCGTCAAGTTACCTACCTGTTGTTGGGACTAGGGCTTTCTTCTTTAGTGTATATGACAGGATGGAGGGATTTCTTAAAAATGAGCCCCGCATTATTGCTCATAGCCGGGTGCGCTCTTATTGCTGTTTTGCTCCCTGGAATAGGCGTATGCAGAAACGGAGCAAAACGTTGGCTAGGTATAGGACAACTCACTTTGCAGCCCTCAGAATTTGTAAAGTATCTGGTTCCTTGCGTAGCTATAGAATATCTCGTATTTCGCCCCCAATATCGTGAAAAGTTTAAACTCTTCCTTAAACTTACCTCTACGTTATTTCTTCCTATCTTATTAATTGCCATAGAACCTGACAATGGGTCTGCAGCTGTAATAGCTTTTTCATTAATCCCTGTATTTATCGTGACAGCTGTGCGTCTGCGTTATTGGTTGCTGCCGCTTCTATGTATTCTTGTTATTGGAGGCGCTCTTGCTTATAGGATGCCTTACGTACGTCATCGATTGAATGTGTATCTCCATCCAGAACTAGACATCAAGGGGCGAGGACATCAGCCATATCAGGCAAAAATTGCTGCCGGATCCGGAGGGTTATTCGGTAAGGGACCTGGAGCGAGTCTGCAAAAGCTTACCTATTTGCCAGAAGCACAAAATGATTATATCGCGGCAATATATGCTGAGGAATTTGGCTTCGCTGGTATGCTACTTTTGATCTTGTTGTATATGTATTTTGTTTATGCAGGATATGTAGTAGCTATTCGTTCCTCTTCTTTGGAAGGAGCTTCATTGGCCATAGCCATTACGGTAATTATTGGAATGCAAGCTTTTATGAATTTAGGAGTTGTGTCTGGATTATTACCCAGTAAGGGGGTGAATCTTCCTTTTTTCAGTCAAGGAGGGTCCTCTTTGATTGCTAATATGTGTGGAGTTACATTGTTGTTAAGGGTTTGTGATGAAGAAAATCAACAAAATCGCTTTGGCTGTCGGGGGATCGGGAGGACACATTGTTCCTGCTCTAGCAACAAGAGAGACATTTTGTAAAGAAGGTATTGATGTTCTTCTTTTGGGCAAAGGACTAGATAACTATCCAAATCTTTGTGAGCAGGATATCCCTTATAGAGAAATTCCCTCGGGATCGCTATCAATTTCCCGACCTATAGCAGCTATTCGTAACACGCGTTCCCTATACATAGGATACAAAAAAGCTAAAAAAGAACTTATTGCTTTTGGTCCCGATGTGGTCATTGGGTTTGGGAGCTATCATTCCCTCCCTGTGTTGATGGCTGCGTTAAAGAAGAAAATTCCTATATTTTTACATGAACAAAATCTTGTTCCTGGCAAGGTAAATAAGCTGTTTTCACGTTTTGCAAAAGGGGTTGGGGTTTCTTTTTCCCCAGTAACTAAGCAATTTTCTTGCCCTGCTCAAGAGGTTTTCCTACCGAAAAGGGTTTGGGCTTCTTCTAATTCTTCCAAAGAACTTTCTTCTTCTTATTCTCCTATAATTTGTGTGGTAGGAGGTTCTCAAGGAGCAAAAACATTGAATGATAACGTCCCCCCAGCTCTTGTAAAGGTAGCTAAGGATTACCCAAATATGTATGTTCACCATATTGCAGGGCCAAAAGGTGAAGTTGCCTCTATACAATATGTCTACAGTCGTGGGGGGGTGTCTTTTTGTGTAAAACATTTTGAACATGATATGCTGAATATTTTGCTTTCTTCGGATCTTGTAATTAGTCGTGCCGGAGCTACGATTTTAGATGAGTTACTATGGGCGCAAACTCCTTCCATACTTATTCCATATCCAGGAGCTTATGGACATCAGGAAGAAAATGCCAAGTTCCTTGTCTATACTATAGGAGGGGGATCAATGATCCTAGAAAAACAACTTTCCAACGAGGTTTTAACTAAAAATATTTTGCTTGCTCTAGATTCTAAAACTATTAAAAATAGGCGAGAAGCCTTGCGAGCTTATTATCAAAACAAATCCTCAAAGTCTTTTTATCAATTTATATGTGAATGTTTATAGGTAATCTATGGATAGGAAAATCCACTATCATTTTATAGGTATCGGTGGAATAGGAATGAGTGCATTAGCTCATATTTTATTAGACCGGGGATATTCCGTATCGGGGAGTGATTTAAATCAAGGTGCTACTGTGGATCAACTGGTTGCCAAAGGAGCAATATTTTTACCAGGGCACAAGGAAAATCATGTTCCTGAAGATTGCACTATTATTTACGGATCAGGAATTTCTACAGATAACGTAGAGTATAAAGAAGCTGTAAGAAAACAACTTCCTATGATGCATCGTGCTGAGCTGCTTGCATTTTTAATGCAAGAGCATACGAGTATTTTAGTTTCAGGAAGTCATGGAAAAACTACGGTAACCTCATTAATTACAGCGATTTTTCAAACAGCGAAAAAAGATCCTTCCTATGCGATTGGAGGGCTGAATTCTCTATCGTTAAATGGTTATTCAGGAAACTCAGAATACTTCATAGCAGAAGCTGATGAAAGCGATGGTTCGTTGAAATACTATCATCCTAAAATTGCCGTGGTGACAAATTTAGATAATGAGCACCTAAGTAATTTTGAAGGGAATAAGGAAAAGCTAGCCTTAACGATCGAAGAATTTGCCCGTAAGGTTGATAATCCAAATTTATGCTTTTACAATGGCGATTGCCAAGAACTGAAGGGAAGGATCTCTGGAAAATCTTATGGATTCTCTCAAGATTGTCACCTGTATATTTACTCCCATCGTCAGGATGGATGGCGCTCCGTGTTTTCCCTATCTTTTTTAGAGAAAGATTACCAAGATATAGATCTTAACCTTATAGGTAAGCACAATGTGGCAAATGCTGCTGTAGCTATGGGCATAGCATTAACTCTAGGGATCGATGAGGAAAGTATTCGAGAAGCGCTTAAGAACTTTCCCGGAGTTCAAAGACGTATGGAGAGAAAGAATACTTCTGAAACATTCTTATTCCTTGAAGACTATGCTCATCATCCTTCGGAGATTTCCTGCACCCTAGGGGGATTGCGGGATGCCGTGGGAGTGCGTCGTGTGATTGCTATATGTCAACCTCATAGATTTTCTCGATTACAACATTGCCTAGAAGATTTTTTTAATGCCTTCCAAGATGCTGATGAGGTAATTCTTACCGATATTTACAGTGCTGGAGAAACCCCTCTTGATTTGCCATCTCCTGAGAAATTAGCAGAAACGATTTCTTTATCCTCTCATGTGCGCTGTAGCTATGTGCCTTATGACAATATTATTGGATATCTAAAACAAATAATCCGTGTTCATGATGTTTGCGTGTCTTTGGGGGCAGGGAATATTTATTCTGTAGGAAATGCTTTAAAGGACTTTGAACCTAAGAAACTTTCTGTTGGTGTAGTTTGTGGAGGCCAGTCTTGTGAGCATAAAGTTTCTTTGTTGTCTGCAAAAAATATCATCCAATATCTTGCTTCTGAGTACTATGATGTGCAGTACTTTGTTATCAATCGTCAAGGACTCTGGTCGAAAGTTACGGCTATTGATGCAGAACATGATTATGATAAGGAAGGTTATCATGTATTATCCTCAGAAATTGCAGAATCTCTAGCAAATGTAGATGTTATTCTTCCTATTTTACATGGCCCCTTCGGTGAAGACGGTACTCTTCAAGGATTCTTAGAAATTATCGATAAACCTTATGGTGGTCCTTCTTTGCTTTTCTCTGCCATAAGTATGGATAAAGTCATGACAAAACGTCTTGCAGCTTCTATAGGCGTACCTGTGGTTCCTTATCAACCGTTAACTTTGCATGCTTGGAAAAGAACTCCAGACTTATGCATGCGTAGGATTTTAGAGACCTTTACTTTTCCTATGTTTGTTAAAGCAGCACATTTAGGATCAAGTATCGGGGTATTCGAAGTTCATAACGAGGAAGAGCTAAAATCCAAGATTTCCGAAGCTTTCCAATGCGATACCGATATCTTTATTGAAGAGAGCCGTTTAGGATCTCGGGAAATTGAAGTGTCTTGTCTTGGAGATGCAAGTAGCAGTTATTATATTTCCGAACCACACGAGCGTTGTGGGGAGAAAAGATTCATTAGCTACGAAGAGAAATACGGATTCAATGGTAAATCTAGTGCGAAAATACAATACGATTTAAACTTCTCCAAAGAAGCTAAAGCAAGAGTGAAAGAACTTACAGAGCGTATATATCGTGTTATCCAGGGAAAAGGTTCTTGTAGAATCGATTTCTTTTTAGATAATGAAGGAGAGTTCTGGCTTTCTGAAATAAATCCTATTCCAGGAATGACCGAGTCTAGCCCATTTTTACATGATTTTGTTCGTGTAGGATGGACCTTTGAACAGATCATGCATCAATTGATTATATCGGGATTACATAAGTTTGATCAAAAGAAGAAAATTCACAGTACTTTTGCTAAGCAACGCTCATTAATCGCGAAGAGCTAAAAACTCCGCAAAGGGGTTTTTAGCTATTGCCAAATTCTGTTTATAAAGATGTGGAAAAGTAAGTGTGTTATTCAGAATGGTGATTGTGGCTGCATTTATGATGAGTTGAAGACACTTCCGAATCCTCCTCATCAGCTGAGCAGCAGTTGCCTCGGCCACAACATTGATGAACCATGCCTGAGTCGTTAGAGTTGTTTGAATCAAGACAAAAATCACTAGAGACTCCCTCGTCTTCACCAACAGATTCTCTGGTGCCCTCGGGTTGAATCAAGTCAATTTGTATTTTCTTTTTTAATCGCGCGCATACTCGTCTAAGAATAGTCCTTAATGCGTGTATTGTGTTTCCTCGTCTACCTATGATTTTCCCAATGTCATCGGGAGCCACACGTATCTCTAACTTTATAGATTCACCTGACTCATCCTGAACAGAACGGATTTCCACAGCTTCAGGATCGGCAACTAAATTCTTTACGATGTATGCTACAAACTCTTCCATAAAATCCAAATTAAATTTGAGATGTGGAAAAAATGAATAAGACGCTTACTAGTCCTTCAAAGTTCCGGAAAAGATTATATCGAATTTAGAAAAAACGTCAAGATTTATTCATTCCTGAGACATTTGTGGACCGGTTTCTAGAGATAACCATTTTAAATACTCCTCACTTCCGTCATCAATTTTCACCAAAATAATTTCTGGAACATCGTAAGAGCATAAAGATTGAATGAGTTCAGAAACTGCAGAGAATTGCTCTAATGTTGTTTTGATCTGCATTTGATATTCTTCGGAAACACAGAGTTTGCATTCCCAAATGTAGGTGGATTTTCCCTTCGGGAATACATGAACGCAGGCCGCAAGCTCTCGAGTCACTAAAGTATGGGAAATAGTCTCAGCTTCTTCTTGAGAAGGTAGCTGAGTAAAAATAATCACGGGAGTCATATTTTACTTAACAATAAGTGGTTTGGAAATCTTAAATCGTAAACATAATTTTGCTGAGAGTCAATCACTGTGCTATTTTGAGCACGGTGATAATTCTTTAGTCCTTCTCGTAATGCCTGGTATTGCAATCTTAGAAAATTCCCAGAAGATAAAGTCACTGCTATCTCCATAGGGTACTTTTCCGTCAGGGACATATCAATAATTGCCGGAGGATCTGATTTAAGTTCCTCAATAATAAGGGTAGCAATATTGATTTTCCATAAAGGTAAAATAGAAGCTTCTAGATCTTGCTTAGAAAAAAAAATTTGGGGAAGTTTTTGGGAAGTGAAAAAGGGCTGGCAGGGAAATTGTTCCCCGGAATAATTAAACAATGTATTGGTTTGGTTCCCTAAATAACCTATCGGGGAGTGCGTGGAATAAAAGATAATGATTCCTTTATTGTCCGGGACCTTTTCTATAGACACCGAAGAGAATATTCCCAAATCTTTTAAAGCTATTTCTGCTTGCTTAATTGTAAATTGATGTAGGAAAGTTGGGCGATCTGCAGATAATCGTAGTGTCTCTGAAAAAATGGCTTCGGGAATTCTGGAGGGAGACGAGGAAACTAAAAAAATATTTTTAATTGGAAGAGCTTTTGTAGTAGGAAGTGAAAAAGTTTCGGGAAACAAAAGCCAATGAATGGTGGGAATAAAAATTAATGTGCTAAGAAAAATGCATAGTAAAGCGTAAGAGATGGAATATCTCGGTCCAGGAGAAAAAAGCGTTTTTATAAAGCTTCTTACCATGGGTGCGCATTGTTTTTTATTTTTATCGTAAATAATATCGCTAATATTTGCGAGGTGCTATTTGGAGTTGCTTTTATGGATTGGTTGACTAAACAGTATAGAGACGTTCTTGTTGTTTCTTTGGAAGGGGCCCTGGATGCTGTTTCTGTTCCCCAAGCAGAAGCTTTTTTAGATAAGAAAGTTCAGGAAGGTAAACATAAAATAGTGCTAAACTTCCAATACGTTACTTATATGAGTAGTGCAGGGATTCGCCTTTTGTTTTCTTTATCTAAGTCATTGCAGGCTTGCCAGGGTCTCCTTTGTGTTTGTTGTGTGTCAGATGCAGTGGCTGAGGTTATTCGTATAGCGGGAGTCGATCAACTTTTGCCTGTATGTCAGTCAGAACAAGAATGTTTTACTAAATTTTAACCATATTGCATATGCGTGCTCCTGAATTTCAAGCTAATGCAATAACATCTACAGGATGTGACGTCTGCTTAGATCCTCAAAAGTCATTTGCGAAACTGTTTAAACGTACTATTATCTTACTCGCAGGGCCTACTGGATCTGGGAAGACCGATGTTTCTTTATGTCTAGCGCCCATGGTTGATGGAGAAATTGTTTCCGTGGATTCCATGCAGGTTTATCGTGGGATGGACATCGGTACTGCTAAGGTTTCTTTGGAAGCCAGACAGAGAATCCCTCACTATCTGATCGATATCTGTCATGTTCAGGAACTCTTTAATGCTGTAGATTTTTATTATCAGGCAACCCAAGCATGCCAAAATATCCTGTCTAGGAATAAGGTTCCTATTCTTGTCGGTGGGTCCGGGTTTTACTTTCACACTTTTCTTTCAGGTCCTCCTGAAGGACCACCCGCAGATCGTGAATTTCGCGATCACCTAGCTCTTTACATTCAGAAGAATGGCTTGTCTCTCCTATACGATAATCTATGTATGAAAGATCCTGAATATGCGCGTACTATTACCAAGAATGATAAGAATAAAATCGTTCGTGCTCTAGAAATTATCCATTTAACAGGGAAAAAGGTCTCAGAGCATAACTGGAGCATGGAAGCAAAAGAACCTAGGGAATACAATTGTCGAGGATGGTTCCTTTCTTCGCCTAGAGATCTTTTGCGCGATAATATTCAATTGCGTTGCCGCAGAATGCTTGAGGATAACTTAATTGACGAAGTGCATAGATTGCTCGAGCAGGGAATTAGAGAGAATCCCTCAGCATCAAAGGCTATAGGCTATAGAGAATGGATTGATTTTATTGATCAAGGATCTCCCAAAGAAGCTTATGAGGACGTGAAGAATAAGTTCATTGCCAATACATTGTATTATATTAAAAAACAAAGAACTTGGTTTAAGCGCTATCCCATGTTTCGAGAACTGCCTACCCTGGGGTTGACAGCAGAAACTATAGCAGAAAAGATCGCTGAAGATTACTTTCTTCATGGATGATGCGCAGGCGTTTCAATGCGCTCATAGAATGTATTTCTCTCTACAGGAATAAATCCTTCAGAAGCAATTATTGCTCGCGCTTCTTCTTCAGAACTTTTTAAAGTCCATCCCGTACATCTGTGCACGCTCTCATCAATAATCGTACCGCCAAAATCGTCAGCTCCATAATGTAGTCCACGAGCTCCAAGCTCCTTGCCTTCTCCAAACCAAGAGGCTGCTATGTGATCGAAATTGTCTAAAAAGATCCGTGCTACTGCAAGGATGCGATAATACATTTCCGGAGGTGCTTGATGGGGAACTTTACGTCCTAAAGCGGTGTTTCCAGACTTATAACTCCAGGGAATAAAGCTATAGAAGCCTGGGACCTCATCCTGTGCATTTCTTAGCGCCTCTAGGTGAAGAAGAATGTCGTGAGCGTTTTCTACATGCCCGAACATCATTGTTGCCGTAGAGCGGAAGCCTAGGCAATGGGCAAGTTTATGGAAAGAAATCCAACCATCAGGGCCTATTTTCTTTGGAGATAGGATTTTGCGTACGCGTTCAGAGAGAATTTCTGCCCCACCCCCGGGAATTGTTCTCTGTCCTGCATCCCAGAGCATGCCGAGAGCCTTTTCATTGCTGATTCCTGATACAGAAGCTGCGTGTGAGATTTCTACTGCGGAAAAGAAGTGCGGATGAATAGAGGGGAATTCTTTAACCGTAATACGTACAAATTCCGCGAGATAATCCATGCCTAGGCTTGGATGTACACCTCCCTGAAGAAGCACTGTTTTAACCCCTAAAGCTATATATCGTTGCATTAAAGAACGAAATTCGTCAAAAGAAAGAAGAAATGCATCAGAAGAGTGAGGCTTCCTGTAAAACGCACAAAAAGTACAATCAATTTTACAAATATTCGTATAGTTGGGATTGGCGTCTAAGACGTAAGTGACTTTATTATCAGGATAACGTTGTTCGCGTAAAATATTCGCGACTTCTTGTAATTTTTCTAAGGGACTTGTCCTAAATAACTCCAACCCTTCGTCAAAGGATATTCTAGTAAATAAGTTCATAAAACGATTGACGATAATGTAGTGCGGGGGCAAACTTTATCTTCTATTCATTATTTCTTTGTCAAGCCCTACACCCTAAGTTGTTATTATGGATACTTCAGACAACAGCTTTCATTCTTCAGAAGCAAAACAAGGTTCTATAGTGGTTTCTAGTGAGGAATTGAAATCCAAAAGCGATGATATTTCTAACGCCGCAATGACTAATGAATCCTTTACCATATTTACTCAAGAGTTATCTGAATTTTCATCTATAGAAGAGCAGGTGGCTTTTAGTTTAGAGAAAATGGAGCAAGCCTTAAGAAACAACCAAGGAGCCAATTTAAAGCTGTTTTGGGCGATACGAAAGCACTGCCTTCCATTATTTCATCAAGTAGAAAACGTTGGTAAGCGGGCTGAATTTTGGCGTCGCTATATTGATTTAACTAAAGAAGGACGACATATTAAATCCTTACAAGATGAAGAAGGAACTTTTGTTGTTGGACAGATTGAGTTGGCAATATCCTGCCTAGAGCAAGATGTCACAAGTTTCTTAGACGGAACTAATCCTCTGACAGTACAAGAAGAACAATCCGTATTTTTAGAAACGCAGACTTTGGAAAAACGCAAGGCTTTTTATAAAGAGTTGCACGCTTCATTAGTCTGGCTGAGTAGCTTTTCCGCAAGAATCATTGATTTGCGTAAAGAATTAATGAACGTAGGCATGCGTATGCGGCTGAAAAGCAAATTTTTCCAGCGTTTATCCTTGCTGGGAAATCAAGTATTCCCCAAAAGAAAAGAGCTTATTGAGAACGTGAGTGAAGCTTTTTCGGAAGATGTTGAGTCTTTCGTTTCTCGCTACTTTTTTTGTGCCGATAAAGAGGCGCTAAAGCGTTCTGTTTTTTTTTTACGGAAGGAAATTAAAAATTTACAGCAAGCTGCTAAATGTTTAGCTGTATCCTCCACCGTATTTTCTGATACCCGTTTGAAACTAAGTAGATGCTGGGATCAACTTAAAGGTTTGGAAAAAGAAATTCGTCAGGAACAAAGTCGATTAAGAGTCACATCTGCGGAAAACTCCAAAGAAGTCCGTGAGCAATTAACAAGTATTGCTCAGGCATTGGAAGAAGGTGGTGATCTTTTTAGAATTCGTAAGGATTTAGATGCTGTTTCAAAACGTATACGCTCTTTAGACCTGGTCCATGATGATGTTGTGGCTTTGAAATCAGAGCTACAAACTCTGTTTGAAAAGCTTCGAGAAAAACAAGAAACTGCAGAACAAAGTTACCAAGAGCAATTAGCTCGAGATAAGCAGATCAGACAGGCAGCTATTAGCGAACTTACAGAAAAGATCCATCTGTTTTCTGAAAGATGCATTTCTGGAGATATTCACCCAGAAGCTCGATCAGAATGGCAAGAACTGAAAGAATCTTTAACCAAAGCAGCGTTTTTATCTGCTTCGGAAAGAATTTCCTTAGATAATCGGTTAAATTTAACTTTGCAGCATATAGCAGCGTATTTTGAAGAGCAGTTATTGTCTTCTCCAGATTCCCGTGAAAAGCTCACAAATATGCGACAGGTTTTGTCTCAGAGGCAGGAGCGTCGTAAGGAATTAAAAGATAAACTAGAGCAGGACAAGAAACTTCTTGGAGCTTCAGGTCTAGATTTCGATCGTGCTATGCAATATAGCGCTCTGGTTGAAGAAGACAAACGCGCCTTAGAGGAATTGGATCAGGGTATCCTTGACTTGAAGCGACAAATTCAGCAGTTAACATGAGACAATCTTGTATATATGCTTTTGATTTAGACGGTACATTGTTGCGTGGAAATAGTAGTATAGGGTTTTATAAATACGCTTTGGAGCGTCGCTTATTCTCTTATAAAACCCTTCCTTCTTGTTGTTTGTTTTTTCTTCGTTTTCGTTTTTTTTTAGACCTGCCTTCATTTTATTCCCGAATAGTTTCCTCCCTACTCTCAAAGGTTTCCTTGGAGGATCTTTCTTCCATGGCCTGGGAGTTTTCACAGATATTAGTAGAAAAAGATTTTTACTCTCCCGCTTTAGAAAAATTTCATGAAGCCCTAGAGGATTCCTCGGGAGAAGTTATGATCTTTTCCTCCTCGCCAGACTTCATTGTCAAGCCTATAGCCGAGAGACTCGGGGCAAATATGTGTTATGCTTCGGGGTTTCAAGAGTTTTCTAGAGGTCAAATGCTTGCAAATCAATGCCTAACTGGGGATAATAAGGCAAAAATACTTAGCCATCTTAAAAAAATAGGTCGGGCAAGAAGTCATACCTTCTCAGACCATATTTTAGACCTGCCTTTTCTTCTCCTGGGTGAGGAGAAAACTGTAGTGCGACCTAAGGGAAAACTTAGAAGAATGGCTAGAAAGTATTATTGGAATATTATTTAACATAAGAAAAAAAGCTCGACCTTATCCTAGATAATCGAGTATTCTTTTGCCAGTTTCTATGGAATTATTTTGCTTTAATTTATTAAAAGTAATTGCCAAAGTTATTGATAACAAAAAAGGCAATAATCCTGTTGTCTTGGATGTTCGCGCCATTTCTCAGCTTACAGACTATTTTATTTTTGCTGAAGGAAATATTGGTGTACATGTAAAAGCCTTGGCAGACACTATCGTACAGGAATTAAAAGAGCATAATATTGCTCCTTTACATGTAGAGGGGTTAAGCCATGGTGACTGGGTAGTTATAGATTACGGATTTATCGTCATTCATCTATTTGTCTCATCCGTTAGAGAACAATATCGACTGGAAGAGCTGTGGAAGGACGGTTCCATTATTACATCTAAGCTTCTAGCTTCTTAACGGGGTAGAATAACTTTATGAATAAAAAACGTGTAGTAGTCACGGGATTGGGAGTAGTTTCCTGCTTAGGCAATGAAGTAGACACCTTTTATGATAATCTGCTCGCTGGTATCAGTGGAGTTCATACAATTACTTCTTTTCCATGCGAAGATTATGCTACCCGTTTCGCTGCTTGGATCCCCGAGTTTAATCCCGAGCCTTATTTAGATAAAAAACAAGCACGCAGAGTTGATCCTTTTATTACCTATGCAGTAGTTGCTGCTAAGAAAGCTATTGCGATGTCTAGATGGGATAAAGACAATCTTCCCGCTGATCCTCTTCGTTGTGGTGTGATCATTGGTTCTGGTATGGGTGGGTTGCAGACTTTAGACGAGGGCATGGAACGCCTTATCCAAGGTAATAAAAAACTCTCTCCTTTCTTTATACCTTACATTATTACTAATATGGCCCCCGCGCTTATTGCTATGGATTTTGGACTGATGGGTCCAAACTATTCTATATCCACAGCTTGCGCGACTTCGAATTATTGTATTGATGCTGCTTACCAACATCTTGTTTCTGGGCGTTCTGACATGATAGTTTGTGGAGGAACTGAGGCCGCAGTGAACCGTGTTGGATTGGCGGGTTTTATTGCTAATCGTGCTTTATCAGAAAGAAACGATGCTCCTCAAGAAGCCTCTCGTCCTTGGGATAGAGATAGAGACGGTTTTGTCATTGGAGAGGGAGCCGGGGTTTTAGTTTTAGAAACGTTAGAGAATGCTTTGAAGCGAGGTGCTCCGATTTATGCAGAGATACTTGGCTCATACACTACTTGTGACGCTTTCCACATCACAGCTCCTAGAGATGATGGAGAGGGAATCACCTCGTGTATTCTTGGGGCTTTAGAAAGTTCTGGAATTCCTAAAGAGCGCGTAAATTATATTAATGCTCATGGTACATCAACTCCTTTAGGAGATATATCGGAAGTTTTAGCAGTGAAAAAAGCTTTCGGTAGTCATGTGAAAAATTTGCGAATGAATTCCACAAAGTCTCTTATAGGTCATTGCCTCGGAGCCGCTGGAGGAGTCGAAGCTGTTGCAACAATTCAAGCAATTCAAACGGGAAAATTACATCCCACGATTAATTTAGAGAACCCGATTGCAGAAATTGATGATTTTGATGTGGTTGCGAATAAGGCTCAGGATTGGGATATTGACGTGGCTATGTCGAATTCTTTTGGTTTTGGTGGACACAATTCAACGATATTATTCTCGAGGTATATACCCTAATTATGATGAAGACTAAGTATGAATACTCTTTTGGTATTATTCCCATAAAGTTTTTTGGTACCCCAGATAAAAGTACACTAAAAGCTTGTTTTATCTGCCACACCCAAGGCAAGCATTGGGGGTTTCCTAAAGGTCATTCTGAGGATAAAGAAGGCCCCCAGGAGGCTGCAGAAAGAGAACTAGTTGAAGAAACTGGTTTAAGTATAGTTAATTTTTTCCCAAAAGTTCTTGTCGAACACTATTCTTTTAACGATAACGAAGTGTTTGTTCGTAAAGAAGTTGCTTACTTTCTAGCAGAAGTCCAAGGGGACGTGCATGCGGATCCAGAAGAAATTTGTGAAGCTCAGTGGTTAAGCTTTCAAGAAGGTATGCGACTTTTGAGTTTCCCTGAACTGAAAGATATTGCGACTGAAGCAGATAAGTTTATCAATAACTATCTCTTTTCTCGCTAAGTAAAAGGATAAAAGGAGAGGGGAACCTCTCCTTTTCTTAAGCCTTTATTGTATAGAAAATTTATTTAGATAGTCTTCATGAGCAAGATGGATTACTTTTTGAGCCTCTTTCTTGCCATAAATTCCTAAAATTTCAATTTTTGCTGGCTTCCCATTGATTAAATGCTCGGGAGTAGCTTTATAAGTCAGAAAATAGTGTTGGATCATGTCTAACACTGTACACGGACAGTCAGAGATGTCTTGAATTTCTGAGAACACCAAATCATCTTCAAGAACAGCAATGATTTTATCATCGGCCTCTCCAGAGTCAATAATGCGCAGTCCTCCAATAGGACGTGCCTGAAGTAAAATATTGCCGTGAGTGATATTTTTTTCCGTCAGAACGCAAATATCTAGAGGATCGCCATCTCCTTGGATATTCTCCTTCAGACTTTGCTCTCCGCTATATTTCCCAGAAAGTTCCCCACAATAAGTTCTAGGTAATAGTCCATACAAACAAGGACAAAAGTTAGAAAATTTTTGAGGGCGATCTACTTTTAGTAAACCCGTAGCTTTGTCTAATTCAAACTTTACAGAATCCTGAGGAGTAATTTCTATGTAACAGCACAAAGATTCATAGTTATCTTGAGTGAGTACAGGACCGTGCCAAGGATGCATGATTGATAAAGATGGTTTTTCAGACATAAGCGACTCTCGTTATAGATTTTTTGATTTTTTGATTTTTCTGAGTGTTTTAGCGTATCATTTGAGGAATTTTAAGAGAAGGGAGAGGGGTGGTTAATTGACTTTTAATTAAATCTATACAATACTCGCGCATTATAATTACAAATCCGCCTAATTTAAGATTATGAAGTATCCCTTAGTGTTCAAAGATGTAAATATCAAAGATTACGAACGCGTAATTGAAGTCACGTGTGAAAGTATTCAATTACATGCGTTGATTGCTATTCATCAAACACTAGTAGGACCCGCATTAGGTGGAGTTCGTGCTTTTGCTTACGCTTCTTTTGACGATGCCCTAACAGATGTTTTACGTTTGTCAAGAGGCATGACCTATAAAGCTATTCTCAGCGATACAGGAACCGGAGGCGGGAAAAGCGTGATTATTCTTCCTAAGGGTATGACACGTCCAACTGAAGATATGCTGCGGGCTTTTGGCCAGGCCGTTGATTCTCTAGGTGGGCAGTATATTGCCGCTGAAGACATGGGAGTTTCTGTTAATGATATTAATACTATTTATCAAGAGACGCAGTGGGTATGCGGTATAGAGAGTGTAAGCGGTGATCCTTCAATTTACACCGCGCACGGTGTCTTTTTATGCATAAAAGAGACTGCGGAGCAATTGTGGGGGGATTCTTCCTTGAAGGGAAGAAAAATAGGTATTCAAGGTCTTGGTTCTGTTGGGAGAAAGTTACTGCTCTCTCTATTTTTCGAAGGTGCCGACCTCTTTGTCTGTGATACCAATCAAGCTATCCTTGATGAAGTTACCAAGTTTTATGGCGTAACTGTTGTTGCTAAAGATGCTTTCCCAACGTTAGAATGCGATATTTTTGTCCCATGTGCCTTTGGTGGGGTGATTAATAAAAGTAATGTCTACAACTTACGCTGTCGTGCCATCGTAGGAGCTGCGAATAACCAGTTAGAAAACGCCTCTTTAGGCGCTGTGCTGCAAGCTCAGGGAATATTATATGCCCCAGACTACTTGGCTAATGCTGGGGGGTTATTGAATGTAGCTCTTGCTGTTGGAAAGACTTATTGTCCAAAAACAGTCTTGCAAAAAGTCAGTAAGCTTCCTGAGATTCTTAGAGAAATTTACGAGAAAAGCGAAACTTCCACTCAGGATACGGTAACCCTCTCCGATAGGATGGTAGAAGAAAAACTTGCAGCTTATATTTAATAAGTTAGTAGGTTTCCTGCAGGAATAATATTCAATTGTTCTTGTAGCGTTTCTAAAGTGATTTTATGAATCTCTTCATTCCCAGATGCTAAAATTATGGGGTGATTTTCTAATAGAAAATCTTCTCTGCGGTAATTTAGCGGGTTCCCCAAAATATCCGACACTATACCCCCAGATTCCTCAACTAAAAAGGCTCCAGGAGCATGATCCCAAGCTTTTGTTTGAGAAATAGCAAAAGGATAGCGGATGAAAAAGTCCACGGAACCTTCAGCAACCATAGCATATTTGTATTGGCTGTCTGCACGATAGGCTTGGGGTTGCCCAGGGAGGCAAAGACTTAATAAGCGTGTAGCGTGGTGTTGTTGATTGCGAGCTGCTAGAGAGGCTTCACAAAACTTACCTGTTAACTTGGCCCCAGGTTTTAGATAGTGCCTGGATGCAATGGCGGAGCCAAATACACAGGTGCCGTGGTTTTTGGCCGCAGAATAAATTTTAAACTTATAAGGATCCGTAGACGGACAAGCCATCACTGCAAGTATAGGTTTGTCTTCGTAAATTAAAGATACCGCAGTAGCAAAAAAACGGTTCTTAATAAACCCAGATGTTCCATCAATAGGATCAACAAGCCAGTATAACGATGAGGTCTCTTGATTTGGAGTTAACGTCTCTAGGAGATCCCGGGGCGTTACCTTAGGATCTAGTTTATGAATAAACTCCAGAATTTTGTTAATTTTGTGACTATCGTCATCAGCATAAAGAACTTCCTCCCCTATAAATGGAATGTGTGGAAAGGTTGTTGAAAGCTTTTTCTGGAGACAATATTGGACGGCGTAGTCTGCAGGAGTAACAAAAGATCCATCGGGTTTTGTCCAGAAAGGGACCAGAGGGAGACGTTGTCGGTAACGGATTAACTCGGCGATTGTTTTCTCAACTATACTTTCTACAACTCTTTGATACTCTAGCAAATGAGACGGCATAGTGATTTTTTTCCTAAGTAATAGTTAAACCATGCTATCAAAAGCCGGGATTATGTTAAACTTACTAGAGGGATTATAAGAGTTTTTGTTATGAGAAAGGATTGCCCATGATAGCTAAGGTATGGCGAACTATTTATGAAGCTACATATGCTTTTTTGGTTGGCTCTGTCCTAAAATTACGCTACAAGATAAAACTAGAAGGGCTAAAGTCGTTAAAGCCCAATCCTAATCAGGGCTGCCTATTTTTATCAAATCATGTTGCTGAAATTGATCCTGTAATTCTTGAGTACTTATTTTGGCCGCGTTTTCACGTGCAGCCTCTTGCTGTGAGCTATTTATTCAAGAATGTCGTGGTGCGATGGTTCTTAAATTCTGTTGGAGCGATACCCGTGCCAACAGTTATCCCCGGAAGAGAGTGTAAAAAGACTATTGAACAAATGGAAGATTTTTACAAACAGACTACTGGGATTTTAAATAATAAGGGCAGTGTGTTGTTGTACCCCTCGGGTAGATTATCAAAGAACGGTAAGGAAGAAATTATTAATCAGTATTCTGCGTATGTTCTGTTGCATAAATCTAAGGAGTGCAACGTCTTTTTAATACGTATTAGCGGATTATGGGGAAGTGCTTTTTCGCGTTATAAAACGCAATCTACACCTAAGTTGAGCAAAGTATTCAAAGAGTCTTTGAAAGCTTTGGTACGCCGGGGAGTGTTTTTTATGCCGAAGCGCTCTGTGAAAGTGACAATACAGCAAATCGATAATGACTTTTTGAAACAATTCCCTACAAAACAGGATTTAAACACTTTTCTTTCTTCCTGGTTTAACGAAGAGAAGGAAAGTTTTCCTATAGAAGTTCCTTATGCCTAATGTAGGGGAGAGATATGCATAAGCGTTGGAATTATTCTAAAAAGCGTCGTCTAGGTTTACGAGACGGGCGGACAGTTTTAGAGAAATTTTTAAAACTCTGTTCGGAAATGACATCAGATGCCTGTTGCTGGGATGAACAGCTGGGGGTTCTATCGTACGAGGATATGCGTAAGGCTATAACAGCCTTATCTTTAAAAGTATCCGAATATCCCGAAAAAAATATTGGGATTATGATGCCTTCCTCTGCAGGTGCCTATATTGCTTATTTCGCAGTATTATTAGCTGGAAAAGTTCCTGTTATGATCAACTGGAGTCAGGGACTTCGTGAAATGGAAGCTTGTATTGAATTATCTCATGTAAAGCATATCCTGACTTCAAAACAACTTGTTGAGCATTTGCGGCAGATCCACGGTGATGGTATAGAGTACCCAGCACTGCTAATCTATATGGAAACTATCCGCAAGCACTTCACCCTTTGGGATAAAATACGTATAGCTTTTTACCTATCTTTACCCTACACATGGGTAATTCGACTATTTAATATTTCGGGACAGAATAAGGAAGATTGTGCCGTTATTTTGTTTACATCGGGGACGGAAAAACTCCCCAAAGGGGTTCCGTTAACCCACGCTAACCTCATAGCAAATCAAGAAGCTTGTTTGAAGTTTTTCAATCCCTTAGAAACGGACATTATGATGTCGTTTCTTCCTCCGTTTCATGCCTATGGGTTTAACTGCTGCGCTCTTTTTCCCATACTCGCTGGTTTGCCAGTAGTTTTCTCTTACAACCCTCTACAGCCTAAAAAAATCGTTGAGCTTATAGACGCAACACACGCGACCTTTTTAGGAGGAACACCCATATTTTTCGATTATATTTTGAAAACAGCTAAAAAACAGGGGTCTTCGCTAAGCTCCTTGCGCTTGGCGGTTATTGGTGGTGATGCTTTTAAAGACTCGTTAAGAAATGGGGTGCAAAAAGATTTTCCACATATTGTTCCTTACCAGGGATACGGGACTACAGAGTGTTCTCCAGTGATTACAATTAATAATGAGAAGAGCCCTAAAATTGAATCCTGCGTTGGTATCCCTATCGATGGTATGGATGTTATGGTAGTCTCTGAAGAGACTTATGTCCCTGTATCTTCAGGCGAAGTCGGAGTGATTCTTATCCGTGGGACATCGCTCTTTTCTGGCTATTTAGGGAATGATCCTACTTGTGGTTTTGTACGGCTTGGAGGAGAACTCTGGTATGTGACGGGAGACTTAGGTTGCTTGGATAACGAGGGGCAGTTATTTTTAAAAGGTAGACTCAGCCGTTTTGTGAAAATCGGTAGCGAAATGATTAGTCTGCAAGCTTTAGAAAGCTTGCTCATTGAAGGTTTTGGACTTCCCGAAGATCCAGGTAGCATTCCATTAGTTGTTTGTGGAATTCCGGGAGAGAGGGTAAAGCTTTGTTTATTTACGACATTTTCTACGGATCTCAATGAAGTAAATGATATCCTAAAAAACTTAAAAACAAGTAGCATAATGAAGATATCCTATCAGCATCAGGTAGAGTCTATACCGATGCTGGGGACAGGAAAGCCTGATTACCGAGCTTTAAACTCCTTAGCTCTTTCTCTGTTTCAGGGGGACTAAAAAGGCACTTGAATAATTAAAGATTCTAGATTGTAAGGAAAAGATCTTTAATGAGCGAATGTCCGATCGATTTTGTAACTAACGATTTTCTTGGTTTTTCTCGTTCTACAATACTAGTTAATGAAGTTGAGAAACGCTATCGTGCTTACTGTGAGCAATTTTCTCATGCACAGCTTGGAGCGAGTGGCTCTCGTGCTATTTTGGGACCTTCCCAAATCCAGCAGGATTTAGAAGAAAAAATTGCCAAGTTCCATAATTCTGAGTCTGCTTTTGTAGTCCATAGCGGCTATATGGCAAATTTAGGCCTCTGCTATCACATCTCGAAAAATACCGATATAGTGTTTTGGGATGAGTCTGTGCATATATCTGTTGCACAAAGTTTGAGAGTGATCTCTGGGGAACATCAAGCATTCCCCCACAATGATCTATGCGCTCTAGAGTCATTATTAATATCTCACAGGGCAGTCTCATCGGGAAGAATCTTCATTTTTGTTTGTTCAGTATACTCTTTTTCGGGAACTTTGGCTCCTCTTGAAGAACTCATAGCTCTTTCAAAAAAATATAACGCCCATCTCATTGTAGATGAAGCTCATGCTATGGGCATTTTAGGAGAAGAAGGACGTGGATTATGTCACAAATGGGGATACGAAAATTTTTATGCTGTGCTTGTGACCTATAGCAAGGCTATGGGAGCTATGGGCGCTGCACTTCTTTCTTCCTTAGAAGTGAAAACAGAATTGATGTTGAGTTCTCCTCCCCTGCGTTATACTACCGCGTTAGCTCCTCATGCACTGATCACCATAGGAGCTTCCTACGATCATCTAGTTCTGGAGGGAGAGCGTGCACGTCAGAAAATATTCAACCTAAAGGCATATTTTCAAAAGCCTTTTGGATTGAGTTCTCAGTGTTGTGGGCAACCCGTCTTTCTCAGAGATTTTAATATGGATCTTCTTACCTCTATGTTAGATGAGGCAAACCTGCGCGTAGGATTAATGACTTTCGCTCACAGGCCTTTCATCCGAGTGAATTTTCATGCGTATAATAATCACGATGAAGTTGATATTTTGGTCGCTATGCTACACAGCTATTTAGAAAAATGTTGTTGTGGGATCGACGTCGATCATGAACTTTACTTTAGGAGAGAGTTTTGCCGATAACAAAGCTTCATGAAGCTTTTTATTTACCGGAAGAACTTGTTTGCTCTTTATTAGGAATTGATACCTAAACACATCTTTAATTTTAAAATGCCCACAGGGAGTAATTTGCATTAGCTGGGTGTGGGCATTTAATTTCTCTTTAAGTTGAGTGTGAATACGATGAGCCTCTTTCCAGGTGGTCTTAGGGCACTTACCCATGAAGATGCAGCGAATTAGGCGGACAAACGGAGGGTAGCTGCATAACTCCCTTCCGGGAATTTCTTGATTATAAAAAGCAGGATAATCCTGTTGCATGGCACAACGGATTGTACTGTGGTCGGGGAGAAAAGATTGAATCAAAACCTCTCCAGGGAGATGGCTTCTTCCAGATCTTCCTGTGACTTGCGTGATAAGCTGAAAGACTTGCTCAGAAGCTCGGAAATCAGGAATATAAAGACCGGAATCACCGTTTAAAATAATTGCTAGGGTAACAGAAGGAAAGTGCATGCCCTTAGCAATCATTTGTGTGCCAATTAATACATCAGCTTTGCCTGTAGCAAATTGTTTTAATAAGGAATCATGGCTTCCTTTAAATTTCGTGGTGTCAGAATCGATACGTATAGTACGCACTTGCGGAAAGATATTGTGAAGTACTTTTTCTATTTTCTCTGTCCCTGACCCACGATACTGAAGAGTCATAGTTCCGTGACATTTCGGACAGGATGTCTGAGGATCTTTAGGAGAGGCATTACAAAGATGGCAAAGAAGAACATTTGCGTATTTATGAAATGTTAATACCATATCGCAATGGGGACATTTCAGCGTATGTTTACACAAAGAACATGAAACGTTGGTATGGTAACCACGACGATTAAAGAAAACAAGCACCTGCTCACCAACAGCTAGGCGTTTTTCAATACCTCGAAGTGCTGCTTGTGAGAATAATGTTTTTGTTTTTGTCTTTTCTCTTTCCAGATTCATATCGACAAGAGAAACCTTAGCAGGAAGGGCAGCGGCAGCACGTGTCGATAATTCTGAAAGAATGTACTTCCCCGATAAAGCATTAGCATAGCTTTCTAAACTGGGCGTAGCACTTCCTAATATCACAGTAGCGTTAGCAAGTTTTCCTCGCATAACAGCAACATCACGGGCATGATAACAGGGATGGCTTTCACTTTGTTTATAGGCAGGGTCATGCTCCTCATCAACAATAATCAATCCTAAATTTTGTACAGGGCAAAATAATGCAGATCTGGGACCTATGATGATATTGATATCGCCTCTAGAAGCCGCTCTCCATGTTTTATTTCTATCACTGTCAGTAAGCTTATGATGGAGAATACCAACTTCTTTTCCAAAATGCGCTTTAAATAAAGTGACTGTTGGTATGGTGAGAGCTATTTCAGGAACTAAAAGGATAGCACTTTTACCCAGCTTTCTAGCTTCATGGATAGCCTGGAAATATACCTCAGTTTTCCCACTTCCTGTTACACCAAAAAGAAGGTGGGTTTGAAAATTCCCTACAGATAAGGAGGCAGAAATCTTATCTACAGCAGATTTTTGTTGAGGGTGTAGAGGATGGGGATCAGGAAGGAAAAAGGTTAGACTATCTTCTTGAATTTCAAGATCTGCTGCATTAATAATTTCAAGAACCCCAAGTTTTTCTAGAGAGTGAATCGGAGATTGGGAAACCTTAGCTTTATCCATGAGCTCTGAGAGACCCGGAGGTGAACTGCAGGACAATAGCGTTTTTAAAGTTATTGCTTGCGAAGGAGATTCTTTTTGAATGGCAAGAATCATTTCCTTAGTTTTTGCTTTGCTTTGTTTGAGTACAACTCGGTAGTGTTGTTTGGGTTGTATGATACTAGAGGATATTCCAGGAAGGACTAAGCGTAACGTCTTTCCTAAAGGAGTGAAATAGTACTGGCTCATCCAAAACATGAGATCTAGAAGATCTTGAGGAAGTACGATGCCAGAGCCGATTACATCTAAAATTGGGAGAACTCTTTTGCATTCTGTTTTTGTTTTAATCCTATGGACTACCCCGTACTTTTTTGCTCCGCGCAAGGAAACGCTAACACCAGTACCTCGAGTAATGTATTCAAGATTTTCAGGGAGTCCGTAGTCTAATACCCTATTGATACTGGAGTTTACTATGACTTCTGCGTATAGGCGAAAGGTAGTTGGTTCAATATTACCCATAGATCTCGTTTCAATTGCGGATCATTTTCATAGTATACTGAAGAATAAATAGGAATCCAAGTGCACCCATCCTTAGTAAAAGATTGATGATAGCGTACATCGGAGATTTTATAACGTATCATCGTTAAAGGTGCTAGACATAAAGAAAAGCCCCTATTCTTATAAAAAATATTTTTATGACCTGTTGTTAAGATAAGCCGTGAAGGAAAGATTTGTTGGGTAAGGATTTTTGACAATCTATTAAAAAATAAAATTTCTTCGTCTTTTTCCTCGTCTACGAAGATTCCACAAGGGATGACCAAAGGAGTTTTGAGGCAATGAGCTTGTAAAGAAGGGTAACGAAATCCAAGGACTTCTTCTCGTGAAAGATTAGGAGAAGGAGGTATGCATTCCCAGGAAGATTTTTTTATACGCTCATGAACAGGAGGTAAAGTTTCATTATCCCGAACGGGTTTTGGTACAGAATTTTCTAACTTTTTGTTTGTGACTGTAGGTTTTGCAGGAACTTTTGTTTGAGCAGGAGGAGGAACTTGTAAGGGAGCTTTTTTAATGTCTTCCTTTAAATGCAGGGGAATAAGTTTTGATAACGGAGGATAATGTTGCTCGAAATAACGATGGAATATTTCTTGTAAAATGGAAGAAACAGAAGGACTCGGATGGGTCATACAAATATAAAAATAGCAAAGATATCTACGGATTCACTATAGATGTAGGGAGTTTATTCCTCCATGTTCTTTGTTCTCCGGACGTGAAAATCCTCTTGCTTTTTACGCCCAACAGGATAATACACCACGGTAATTAAGGAAAAACGCTCCAATATTTTTTTAGAGGATTTGCATGAAACGCTGGTTGCAAGGAAGCTTAATTGCTCTCTGTTTATTACTCACCCTGCCTTGTTGTGCAGCAAAAAAACGTTCTCATTATCAAAAGGACTTCGGCAAGCTCAAGATTCAAGAGGTGAAAGCTTCGGGGGTACTCTGGGAAAGTTATGCTAATGCTGTTGAACAATCTAAGAAAGATAAGAAATATATAGGTTTATTTTTCACAGGTTCTGATTGGTGTATCTGGTGTATTAAGATGCAAGATCAGATTTTAAATACTCCCGAATTTCAACAATATGCTAAAGACAACCTACACATGGTAGAGTTAGATTTTCCACAATCTAATAGTCAGCCTGAGGATGTAAAACAGCAAAACCAAGCTCTAAAATCCAAATACGGTGTAAATGGATTTCCAACATTAGTATTTATCGATGCTAATGGAAATGAGAAAGTCAGAATGGGATTTGAGTACGGTGGTGGAGATAATTATGTGAAGAAAATCCAAGCTGCTTTGCATAAAAAATAGCAAATCTCTTCTTAAAGAACTTTAGAGAGGAGGTCTTCCTCTCTAAAGTTCTCTTTTCTTTTAATTAAGCATTCATCTTTTTTGTTATTTTTGAGAAAATCTCTATTTTACAATGAACTTTTAAGATCCCTTCTTCAGACAGTATTTAAAATTTTTATAGCGGATCACATTATTAAAAATAGAACTGTGTTTGAAGAAGAAGAATTAGTCAAAAGGATTTAAAAAAATGTCTGCAAAAGCTGAGTACCTACAACAAGAAGATTTTCTCCATAGAAGTAATAAGCTCCAGGAAATATCTGACCTAGGTATCAATCCCTATCCTTACGAATTCCCTGGAACGAGTAGTGTTGAGGAAATTAAAAACGAATTTTCTTCTCAGTCTCTTGGAAATAGCGAAGATGCTACGAATAAAAATACCCCCAAGGTGAAAATCTCAGGTCGTATGGTGCTTTTCCGTTCCATGGGGAAAAATGCTTTTGCTCAGATTTTAGATAATGACCAAAAGATTCAGGTAATGTTTAACAGGGATTTTTCCTCAGTTGCAGGTCTCCCTGAAGATGCTGAGATCACACCTATAAAATTTATAGAAAAGAAACTGGATCTCGGTGACATTCTAGGAATCGAAGGGTACCTATTCTTCACACATTCCGGAGAACTCACCATCTTGGTAGAAACTGTCACGTTATTGGGTAAAGCATTAATCTCACTTCCTGATAAACATGCAGGATTGAGTGATAAAGAAACTCGTTATAGAAAACGTTGGTTAGATCTGATTTGTTCTGATGAGGTGCGTCAAACTTTCTTAAAAAGAAGTCGTATTATCAAGTTAATCCGTCAGTATATGGATGCTCAGGATTTCATAGAGGTAGAAACTCCTATATTGCAAAATATCTATGGTGGGGCTGAAGCAACTCCTTTTGTAACTACTTTGAATGCTTTGCATTCTGATATGTTTTTAAGAATTTCACTAGAGATTGCCTTAAAGAAAATCCTGGTTGGAGGGACCCCTCGTGTCTATGAAATTGGTAAGGTGTTTAGGAATGAAGGGATAGACAGAACTCACAATCCTGAATTTACTATGATAGAAGCTTATGCAATGAATATAGACTATCATAGCGTCATGGTGTACGTAGAGAACCTTATTGAATACCTTGTTGGCGAATTAAATAATGGTAGTACGGTACTGACTTATTCACATCTCAAGCAAGGGCCTCAAACTATTGATTTTAAAGCTCCTTGGATTCGTATGACTATGAAAGATAGTATCAAAACATATGGAGGAGTTGATGTGGACCTTCATGGGGATCATGAATTGCGTAATATTTTAAAAGAGCGCTCCTCATTACCCGAAGAATCTTATGCAACAGCGCCTAGGGGTTTATTAATCGCGGCCCTATTTGATGAGTTAGTATGTGATAAGTTAATTGCTCCCCATCATATTACGGATCATCCTTTAGAGACTACACCACTATGTAAGTCTTTGCGCTCTGGAGAAGAGGATTATGTAGAGCGTTTTGAAAGTTTTTGTTTAGGTAAAGAACTCTGCAATGCTTATTCAGAACTGACTGATCCAATGCGTCAGAGAATGCTTTTGGAAAAGCAAATGGAGAAAAAAGCTTTAGATCCAGATAGCGAATATCACCCTATTGATGAGGAGTTTCTAGAAGCCCTATGTCAGGGTATGCCTCCTGCAGGTGGATTCGGAATCGGTATCGATCGTTTGGTTATGATTCTGACAGATTCCGCTTCTATTCGCGATGTTCTATATTTCCCAGTTATGCGTCGTCTAGAATCAGAAAATGACTAAAGTTTTTTTACCTTAGGTCCTGATTTGGAATCCTCGATCAGGTAGCCTAAAGAGGCTACCTGATCTCGAAATGCATCAGCTTGTGCCCAGTTTTTCTCTCTACGAGCTACTTCGCGTTTTTCGACAAGTTGCATAACTTCGTCTGGAATTTCTTGAGTGGCCGAGAACTGGAGTATGCCAAGTACGGTATTAATTTTTTTCAGAAGATCTAAAATATAATTAGCATCAGCTTGAGTAAATTTTGACTTATCGATGAAAGAATTCGTCTGGTGAATAAAATCAAACAGTGCAGCAAGCGCAG
This sequence comes from Chlamydia felis Fe/C-56, assembly GCF_000009945.1. Lineage (NCBI taxonomy): Bacteria > Pseudomonadati > Chlamydiota > Chlamydiia > Chlamydiales > Chlamydiaceae > Chlamydia > Chlamydia felis. The sequence goes on from NC_007899.1 coordinate 208,248, forward strand.
CGGCAATGTTTAAATCATTAGCAATAGAATCTGAAAAGGCTTTTAAAAATGTTTTTCCTTGCTGATCTATCTCGTCTGAAATTGTTGTGCTTTCAGGATAGGGATTTTCTAATCGGGAAATGAAATCACGCAAGCGCTTTAATGCCTGACGACAGGCAAGTAATCCTTCTTCAGTGAAGTTTAATTGCATTCTGTAATGGCTCTGTAAGAGCAAATAACGGATTTCTTCTCCAGAAAATCCACGATCTAGTAAATTTCTTAATGTGAAAAAATTCCCTAAACTTTTCGACATTTTTTTCCCGTCAACAAGAAGGTGCTCAGAATGCAGCCAATAACGAGAAAAAGGTTTGTGAGATAGAGATTCTGATTGTGCAATCTCATTTTCATGATGAGGGAAAATGTTATCCACACCGCCCGCATGAATATCAATAGAAGAACCAAGAAGCTCCATAGCCATAATAGAGCATTCTAAATGCCATCCTGGACGCCCTTTTCCAAACGGACTCTCCCAGTAAATATGACCGTCTCTTTGTTCATCATATGCTTTCCATAATACAAAATCAGAAAGATTTTCTTTATCATATTCGTCGGAAGTAACCCTAGAGCAACATTGCAGATCCTGTAGTTTTAACTGAGATAACTTCCCATAGGTGGGGAACTTTTTTATGGAAAAATATACAGAAGAATCCTGGCCTATATAAGCAATGTTTTCATCTAAAAGCTTTTGAATGGCTTTGATCATTTGAGGAATATAATGCGTAGCATGGGGATAAACATCCGCCGGAAGGATGTTTAATTCTGCAATATCTTCAAAAAAAGCTTGTATGAATGGAGCAGTATATTCTTCCAAGGAGATGTTTTTTCTACAAGCACCAGCTAAAGTCTTATCGTCTACGTCTGTAATATTCATAATGTGCTTTACAGAGTATCCAAAGAACAAAAGAGTACGTTTTAATAAATCTTCAAATACATAAGTACGAAAATTTCCGATATGAGCGTAGTCATACACCGTAGGACCACAAGTATATAATTTGACAGGGGCATTTGAAGCAGAAAAAAGCTCTTTCGTTCTTGTTGCCGTATTATATAAATATAGATTTTGCGAGTTTTCGGATGATTGTCTCATGTTTAGACTCTCAAAGGTTTTAGATTTATACCAGCGAGAGCGTAGATTCAGCTTGTATTAAGGTGCTATACTAACGCTTCAATATGAAAGAAGGAATTTTCCGAAACTTTAACACAAGAGTGTTTCCCAATCCATGATTTTTCGAAAGTTCTTAATAGAGGAATGAATAAACTGGGATCATTAAAAGAAGAATTAATCTAAGGACTTTACGCATAAATATTCCTAAGAAATACATGAATATCTAATCCAATAGAAAATAGTGTTTGATTGTAGAAAAAGATCAAAACTTTTAAGTGGTGTTTTTTATTTCGTTTTAATAAAAAAAAGATTATACAACAGGAATGGTTGATAGAATGCCCTGAGAGCATTCTGTGATGCCTAAATAGAGCGAGTTGCGTCCTATTCGCTAGGAGAAGGAGAGGAAGCCCATGTTTCTATTACAGATTATAAAGAAATATTCTTTGAGGCAACTGAAGGTATTGACAGCGTTTCTATTAGGTGCAAGTTCTATTAGTTTGCATGGCGTTGTTCATGAGAATTCTTCTCAGCTTGTTTGGTACGTAGATTATAATGAGGCGGTGAAAAAAAGCCAAAGTTCTGCATTGCCAATGTTGATCTTTTTTTCCGGTTCCGATTGGAACGCTATGTGCATGAAAATTCGTAAAGAGGTCCTTGCTTCTTCAGAATTTTCTAAAAAGGTAAATGGCAACTTCGTATGCTTAGAAGTCGATTTTCCTAAATATTCCTCACAAAGTGAAACCCTACGTTCACAGAACTCATATCTAAAAACTAAATTCAAAATAGACGAATTCCCTTGTCTTCTTTTACTTTCTCATGACGGAAGAGAGATTTATAAAATCAGCTCTTTTGGAAATGAAACTGGGTACAACTTAGGCGAAAGTCTCTGCCATATGGTTGAAAACGATTTCTTAATAGCCAACGCTGATTCCTGCATTCATACGTTGTCTATGGAAGATCTTCAGAAGTACTACAAGATTGCTGAAGAGTTGTCTCACAAAAATTTCATGGCAAAAGCTTTGGAATTAGGTGTAAGCAACGACGATTACTTCTTCTTATCAACAAAATATCGTCTTCTTGTTGAAAGTGGCAGAATGGATTCTGAGGAATGCCAAAGAGTAAAACGTAAGCTACTCAATAAAGATCCTCAAAACGAAAAGCTCACACACTTTACTGTCGCCTTGATTGAGTTTCAAGAACTAGCAAAGAGATCCCAAGAGGGCGTGCGTCAGGATCCTAGTCAAGTAATTGCCCCCCTCGAATCTTATTTGACAGAGTTTGGACAACAAGATCAGGAAAATGTCTGGAGAATTGAGATGATGATAGCTCAATTTTACTTAGATTCTGATCAATGGAAGAATGCTTTGCAACACGCTGAAGTTGCTTTCGAAACAGCTCCTAAAGAGGTGCGGTCTCACATTTCTCATTCTTTGGATTATATTCGACACCAGTCGTAAGCTTGTTCTTGGCGCACTTGCTTTCGACTGCTTCTGGGATTTGTTGAGAAAAATCTTGAAGCAAATCCCTGAATCTAGGCTGCTGCTTGTTTTTAGGCATAACAACAATTTGACAAGCAGGGAGGGAATGACGCTTTTGACGAAAAGCTTCGCGCACCAGTCGCTTAAAATAATTTCTTTTGTGAGCTTTACCAAACTTTTTTGACACAGTTATCCCTAGTTTGCAACACCCTGGATATTTGGATGGAGCAACTTGGAAAATAACCTGACTACCTTGACAGTGGGACCCTGTTCGCGAGATATAAAGAAACTGCTTTCTTTTTAATACACGAGCACGCTTGGGTAAGGTCGATCGATGCACAAAACAAAATATTTTATAGGTCGATTAGATTATGTCTGCCGTGACGACGACGGCGATTTAGTAAATTTCTTCCGCTTTTTGTAGCCATACGAGCACGGAAGCCCACAGAATTTCGACGCTTTCTCTTGCTAGGTTGATAAGTCCGTTTCACAGTACCTTCCCGTTGATTTCTATGTTTCTCTAGCCTACCAAATGATTTCTCTAGAAAAAACTCTCCGTAAGTTTATAAAACTGGGTTAATAAGATCAAGAGAACTGACGATATTCTCTAATTTGAGAATAGAAGTTGAGGTTGGCTTAAGTCTGCTGTTGTCAAAAAGTACCAAAGGGATTAAACTGGCTCCTTTTAGCGATATTCCATAATTTAGAGTGTCTTTCTGATATGCAGAGGGACAGTTAGGGTATAGTTTTCATGAAAGTAAGTTCATCTATCAAAGCAGATCCTTCCAAGGGAGATAAGCTTGTTCGTCGTAAAGGGCGCCTTTATGTTATTAATAAAAAGGATCCCAATCGTAAACAACGTCAAGCGGGTCCTGCACGCAAAAAATAATTTAATAAGTTTTAGGTGAGAACGCATGGCGAAAAAGTCTGCAGTTGCGAGAGAAAATAAGCGCAGAAAGTTAGTAGAGGCGAATTACAAGAAGAGAAGCGAGCTTCGCAAGATTGCAAAAAGCTTAACTGCTAGCGAAGAAGAGAAAGAAAATGCACGTGTAGCATTGAATAAGATGAAAAGAGACACCGCTCCTATTCGTCTACATAACCGATGTTTGTTGACTGGACGTCCTCGTGGTTATTTAAGAAAATTTGCGATTTCTAGAATTTGCTTTAGACAGATGGCTTCTATGGGCGAAATTCCAGGAGTTGTCAAAGCTAGCTGGTAGACTGTTTCTCAAACAGCTCACCTACTCTTGGTAATGCGGCGTTAAAGGTTTTTAAGTGTTTACTTAAGAGTTTTTAGCGCCTCGTTTAGTTCTGGGATGTTTTTCACTCTTTCCCAATTCTCCATTCCCTTTTTCCAAACCCAGATGTCCTCCGGATTTGTATTTTCAGTAGCATGCTTTTCTTTATCTTTGAGAAATAGAAGTAGGTCTTCTAAGAACATAGGACCCACGTTCTGCTTTTCCTTGTTTAGATAAAACCACTTTTCTGTGTCTCTGGGCACTTGATCAACAGGGGGGGGGAACGAAATAACAGAAGAGTCTTCTTCTGACAGAGAGTGAAAAACATTATTTAAAGATTCATCATTGTTAGAAGACGAGTTAGAATCCTCATTCTTTGGTGGAAGATCGGGGAGTATAAGAAGAATAATGATCCCAAAGAATCCAAAGCACATCCCAGCAAGAAACCAACCAATAGGGTTGCGATTTTTTTTAACAGCTAGGTAAGCGGCTAAAAACCCTAACAGAATGTATATCAAAAAAAAGGAAATAGGAAGCATTGAGGGTAGCATATTAACCGCTTGACCGTTAGACTAATCACTAGCGCTTATTATTTCTATAGAGTACATTTCTCGCTAGCGAAATAGGCACATAGGAGGAATATGGATAAGCAAAATTTAAAACTAGATGTGAAAGAGATTGAATTTCCTGAGACTGTATTTAGTCGTGATATAGAGACTCGTGTAATTCAAGTAATTATTTTGCATTGTTTGGCTAAAATCAATGGGGTTTCTCTTTTAGGGGGGAATTTAATTGATACTTTATTCGGTAGAGATATCGAAAGAATGAAGGGAATCTATGTAGAACAGGATTCTAAAAATCATCTAGTGAAAGTTCGTATCGAAGTAAACGTTGATTACGGGGTTTCTATACCAGAAAAAACCGAGGAAATACAGGGATGTATAGTTTCTGAAATATCTGAATATACAGGCCTTCACGTGGCTTCTGTTCACGTGATCATTAAGGGGTTAACTCAACCTAAGGATCGCTCTGAATCAGAGTCAGAAGATGAAATAGAAGAACTGTGTGTTGCAGATTTACCCTCAGCTGAGGATTTTTTAGAAGAGATAAAGGAAGATGTTGAAGAGTAGAGCTCTTTTCATTTTTCAAGATTTATCACTTCAGCTTGCTTAGCCAGCAATTGTTTAATGTCTTTTTTCGTTAGCCCAGGGATAGTCTCGAGCTCTCCCTGGGAAGCCTGCATAACTTGTTTCCAACTTTTAAATTTCTTTAGCAAACGCTTTCTTTTTACCTCCCCAATTCCCGCGATTTTTTCTTGGGGAAGTAGAAGATCCCTACTACGCTTCTTTCGGTGTTTGCTAATGGCAAATCTATGTGCTTCATCGCGAAGTTTCTGGAAAAATTGCAGGAGCTTTGAAGTTGGAGGTAGCTGAATTCCCTGGGGAAAAATATCACAGAATAGTTTTTCGTGTCTCAAAGAGCCGCTATGGTTGCTTGCTTCTTTAGCAATGGAGACAATCTGAATCCCTGTTAGATTAAGTTTTTTTAACGTTTTTTTAGCCTGAGAGTATTGCAAGCGACCTCCGTCTATAACAATCATATCGGGAAGCGGGGAAGAAGTAGAGCTGAATCTACGAGATAATACCTCATGAAAAGCAGCAAGATCATTATGAGCCGAAGATGATATGGCAAATGTGCGGTAGTTTTTAGGGGACAGCGCATTGTTTTCATAGACAATATAAACTCCAACAGCGTGAGATCCTTGTAGATGAGCATTATCGTAACACTCTATACGATAAGGATAATCTTGGGTTTTTAGAATTTTTTTCATCTCTTCATAGGGGAGTACTGAAGATTGTACGGAAGTCTGCGCATGCATCTCGGCATTGTTTTTAGCTAAGTTCAGTAGCTCCTTGCCGTATCCTGTTTTTGGAGAGCGAATTCGTGGCGGGGCCTCTTTATTTAATAAATGCGGAAGATCGGGAATATTTAAAGAAAAAGGAGTAAGGATTTCTTTTGGGATATGAGGTTGGTTTGCATAGTATTGTAAAATAAATGAGGAGAGCAAATCTGAATCTTCTTGGGCATTTTCTGAAAAAGGGAAATGGCGAGCTCCAAGTAATTTCCCAGAACGTATTGTTAATACAGTAATGACTGTTTCTTGATGTTTCCTATATAAACCAATAGCATCAATATTTTGAAAATGGAACTTCTCTACATGCTGCTTTACCATTGCCTGTTGGATAAGTTTTAAAGTGCGGTAGTACATTCCTGCTTGTTCGAATTTTTGTTCTTGAGATGCTTTTTCAATGGACTTCTCTAATTTTTGGATAATTTCCGAGACTTGGCCTTTTAAAAATAACACAGCTTTTTCTAGAGTCTCTGCGTATTCTTCTTGAGAACAGAAATTCACACAGGGGGCTAAGCAACGTTTCATTTCATACAGGATGCACGGACGTTTTCTTGTAGAGAATTCACGATTAGAGCACGTGCGTAATGGGAACCACTGACCAATAACTTCTAAAAGAGTTTGGCAGGCTTCTGCACTCACGTAAGGACCAAAAACTATCTGTTTTTTGGAAGAGGTAACCGCTTTCGTGCGAATAGCATCTATTCTGGGCCAAGGGTGACTTAGAGATATTGCCAGGCAAAAGAAAGTTTTATCATCTTTTAAAAGTACATTGTATTTCGGGTGATATTTTTTGATTAGATTGTTCTCTAAAAGAAGAGCTTCTGTTTCATTAGAAACTAAAATTGTTTCTATATCAGTGGTTTTTTTCATTAAAAAGGGAATTCTTTCTCTAGAATCCCCCTGTTTCTGAAAATACGTTGTAATGCGATTTCTTAGGTTCTTTGCTTTTCCTATATATAACACTTCTCCAGAGCTGTCTTTCATGAGATACACACCAGGAGAAGGAGGGATGATTTTCGGAGAAAAATCCTTTACATGCATGATTAAAACAACGTAAGCTGCTGCACTTTTTCTTGATTTTGTCTAGAAGCTGCTTCTGGGCCCTCTAATTGACGCAAGATCTGTTGTGCTCGCGATACCACACAAAGAGGAAAGCCAGCAAGCTTTGCAACGTGTATTCCAAAACTTCTTTGAGAATGCCCTTTAAGAATCTCATATAAGAATACAGGTTGGCCTCCATTCTCTTTAACTCCGGCGTGGAAGTTTTCTACGTGCGGGCAGTGCTTTTCTAAATCCGTGAGTTCTTTGTAGTGAGTGGCAAATAGAGTTTTGGCCTTTTTGCCCTCAGTAAAGAGGAGGTACTCTACAACAGATTGTGCTATTGCTAAACCATCATAGGTACTCGTTCCTCGACCCACTTCATCAAGAATAACTAAAGATCGGTCTGTAGCGTTATGTAGAATGTTAGCTGTTTCCGCCATTTCCACCATAAATGTCGACATGCCTTTAGATAAATTATCTCCAGCACCTATACGAGTGAAAATTTTATCAATCATGCCAATATGAGCAGATTTTGCAGGGATAAATGAACCCATTTGCGCCATGATGACAAGTAAAGCTATTTGTCGGATATATGTAGATTTCCCCGCCATATTTGGACCGGTGATTAAAATCATCCGCGTCCGCGTGCTATGCATTTTTATATCATTGGGGATAAAAGTTCCTCTATCTAATAGAGTTTGTGCAACAGGATGAATTCCTCCTAATATAGCTAGAGAGTCGCTAGAATCTACGACAGGACGACAATAATTATGTTCTGCGGCAAGATCCGCTAAAGACAGGATATAGTCCACGTCAGCTATCACCTGAGATAAGGAAAGAATCGCTTCACGTTGTTCAAGAATTCGCGAACATAAATCTTTAAATAGTTCGGTCTCCAGCATTTGCAGCTTATCGGAGACATGCAACATGTCATCTTGAAATTCCTGGAGCTTTTCTGTTGTGAAACGTTCGGCATGAAGACGTGATTGTCGACGGATAAATTCTTTAGGTAATAGAGGAGCCAAATCACTACTTACCTCTATATAGTAACCAAGAGCCTGTGAATAACAAACTTTAAGCTTTTTCACTCCGGTTTGTTTGCGAATTGTTTCTTGATAGTCCCATAACCATTCTTTTGAATTTTCACGAGTATAACGTAGACGCTTGAGATCGGGATGATAGTCATCAGAGAAAATATTTCCCTCAGAAATTCTTAAAGGCAATTCTCCTAGAAGAGCTTTGGAAAGTAAGTCTAAAAGAGATGCTAAACCAATCGTGGGTATGAATTTCCCTTGGAAAAATTCAGGCAAAGGCAGGGGAGAAAGGACCTCAAAAACACGAATACTTGCGTGTAATGAATCTCGAAGCATACCCACATCTTTAGGACTTGCTAATGATGTGGTGACTCTTGTCGTTAAACGTTCGAGATCTCGCACTTGAGAAAGGAAAGACCTAAGGTTTTTTCTTAATTCAGAACGGTTCAAAAGAAATTCCACAGCATCCTGACGCAGTAAAATTTCTTTTTGATCATAAAAAGGACTCACTAAAGTATTGCGCAATAGCCTGCCGCCCATAGGGGTACAAGTGCGTTCCATGACATGTAGTAAAGAACTTTTCCCCTGAGGATCGTGAAGTGGAGCCAGAAGTTCGAGGTTTACTTGCGAAGCTGTGTCTACAAGTAGGTATTTTTGATTCCCATGGGTTTTCGGTATGGAAATATGTTCTATAGGTAATAAAAGTTTATCTTGAAGATAGGAGAGCAAGGCTCCAGCAGCATTAATAGCCGGGACCAAACCCTTAAGGCCAAATCCATCTAAAGAAGAAACTTTGAAATGAGCTGATAATTTTTGAGTGGCAAATTGATGCTCGAAAGCCCAATCAGAATAGGTAGAGAGGGTAAGTTTTAAATGCTGTAGGAGTTGTTCTATAACATCAGAATGTTTTTTATAGAATTTATCGCAGCTTAAAATTTCTGTAGGGGCTAAGCGGCAGATTTCATCAATAAGATCTTTTTTATTGTCGTATTCTTGTAATAGAAAGGATCCTGTAGAAAAGTCTAAGCACGAAAATCCAAACAAAGCTCCAACACGGTTAATGGAAACGATGTAGTTGTGGGCTTTTTCAGGAAGTAATGAGGAAGAAAGTAGTGTCCCTGGAGTAATAAATCTTTGTAACTCTCTGGAAAGAGGTTCTGATTTTCCTTTACCATCCTGTACTTCATCAAGCTGTTCGGCAACGGCAACTTTAAACCCTTTACTTACCAAACGATCTATGTACCCATTGATAGTGGATACAGGAATGCCGCTCATGGGGATCCCTTGTCTTTGCGTGAGCGTAAGATCTAGATGTTGAGAGAGCAAAACCGCATCCTCATAGAAAGCCTCGTAAAAATCTCCCATGCGAAAGAGAAGGAGAGACTCTCCGGCTTGCTCCTTACATTGATGCCATTGCTTCATCATAGGTGTAAGTTTTTTTGATGTCATAGTTCTTCTTTGAGAAAAAGTATTACCTGGAGATTAAGCTAGTCGAGCGGAAGACAACGCTTAGAGATGTTGCTATTCCATAAATTCAATAACTGATGGTTAGATTAGCAGACTCTTGTAAAAGACCATAGAGATTTTGCCGAATTTTCCTATGCGTTAGCCTACTAGATTACTATATTTATTCTTCGGGATCAAGACGGGTTTATCTTAGAGATGTGTTGGTCACAGATTCATGCAATGAGCCGTCTTTCTTTTAAAGAGGTGAATGTGGCATAACCAAGGAACAGCCAAGCTTATAAATCTATGTATACAGAAGAAAGTTTAGATAATCTTAGGCACAACATTGATATTGTGGAAGTGCTTTCGGAACATCTTCATTTAAAAAGGAGTGGCGCTACCTATAAAGCGTGTTGCCCCTTCCATGTAGAGAAAACGCCCTCGTTTATTGTTAATCCGACATGTGCGTATTACCATTGTTTTGGTTGTGGAGCTCACGGTGATGCTATTAGTTTTTTGATGAATCATCTTGGGTATTCTTTTAGTGAAGCCGTTCTTACTTTATCAAAAAAATTTCACGTAGATCTTGTCGTCGAAGTTAAGGATACGCAGACCTCATTTCCTATAGGGGCGAAAGATGAGTTACGACAGATTAACCATGAAGCAGAAAACCTATTTCGTTTTTGTTTATACCAGCTTGCAGAGGGTAGGGAAGCCTTGCAGTATTTATATCGTCGGGGTTTTTCTCCAGATACAATAGATCGTTTTCATTTAGGCTACGCACCAGAGCAAACGTTATTTGTTCAGGCTATGCGTGAAAAAAATATTTCAGAAAAACAGCTAGAATCAGCAGGCTTTATCGGAAATAAGTGGTTTTTATTTTCTCGTAGAATCATTTTCCCCGTACACGATTCTCTAGGACATACTATAGGGTTTTCATCAAGAAAGTTTTTAGAGAATACTCGAGGGAGTAAGTATGTGAATACTCCAGAAACAATTATCTTTAAAAAATCTCGTGCTCTTTTCGGATTACATTTATCGCGAAGAAGAATTGCAAAGGAAAAACGTGTGATTCTAGTCGAGGGGCAGGCAGATTGCCTGCAGATGATAGATTCAGGATTTAATTGTACTCTTGCTGCTCAGGGAACTTCGTTTACCGAGGATCACGTAAAAGAATTAAGTAAATTAGGGGTTCTTAAGGCTTATGTCCTGTTTGATGGTGATGACGCTGGAATAAAGGCGGCTATTCGTGTTGGAGATATGTGCCAGACAGTGGGTATTGCTGTTATGGTTTGTCGTCTCCCCCAAGGGGAGGATCCCGATTCCTTCCTGAGACATAAGGGAGCAGGACCTCTTGGTGAACTTCTGGATCAAAGTGAGGATTACCTTACCTTCCTTATCAGTGAAAAAATTCGCGTCTATCCGAATTTTTCTCCGAGAGAAAAGGCTCTGGTAATCGAAGAAACCATTACACAAATTAAAAAATGGGGGAATCCCATTGTTGTGTACGAACATCTTAAGCAATTAGCTTCTTTGATGATGATTCCAGAAAGTATGGTATTTTCTTTAGCAAAATTAGAATCGGGGATCACACCAGCTACAGTCCTGGCAACGAGTAAAGCAAAGTTACCGAAAATTCATCCCGATGTGATTATTGAAACTGATGTTTTACGCTGTATGTTGTTTTGCAAAGCTCATAACACGAGCCTCCCCTACACAGCAAAAAATTATTTTACTCCTAAGGATTTCAAACATCCGGAATGCAGAAAGTTGTTTTCTCGTCTCATCGAATATTATGAAAAACATCAAAGTAATCTTCCTTTTGACGAAGCCTTATCCTTGTTAGAAGACAAGGTCATTATAGAACTGCTTATAAAACGGCGTATGAATACTGATTGTCTGGAGACTGTATTTATACAGTCTTTACAAAAGCTTGCGGATCGTCAATGGAAAGAGCAGCGCCATCCTCTTTCTGCGCAGTCAAAAAATTCTCAGGGGCACCAGCTCTCTATTCTCGAAGACTATGTTCGCTTGCGTAAAGACCGAGTCATTGTTTCCCTCCTAGATCCTCAAGACTCCCAACCCTGTATTATTTAGGGTTTTCCAAAGGGCAATTCGAATTATTAACTTTTTGTAAAGGTTGAAAAATTAATAAGTTTAATATAAAATATTGCCTTGTTAGTTTATTAATTTGTTGGTTTTTTTATGAAATCTTTCAAGTTTCTTTTGCCAATCCTTGCCGGAATTTTATGTTTGAGCTGGGTGATGACAGGGGAGAACCGTACTCGAGGAATTGTTGTTTCGGAGGCTATGGGATTAGCTGCCGCACGTTGTGGCTCTTCTTTTGTTGAACGAGCTTGTGAGATCTCTAAAGCTGCCGGTTTAGGTTTCGGGGCTTCTATTTTACTTCAAGAGTGGCAAAATCAGCAGGCTTTAGAACTAGAAACATTGATATCCAGAAATGGTGTTATCTAGAGATATCACTTAGATGTTTGTAATATTATTTTTACAAACAGGTGATTTTATATCCCCGTTGCTCTATCTTGGGTCGCGCAATGTCGGCGCGGCTAATCATTGATAGAAAGTCGTTGTCTAGTTTACTTTTGTGAATTTCGATAAGCGGGGAATAGATTTTATGCGTTTTTGTTGCTTTATTCTTTTATTACTGACCTCTCTACCTGCTTGGGGCAGAGATCTTATTTTAATAGGTCGGGAAGAGACCACTTCTGATAAATTTTCTCCACCACAGCACACAGAACTTGCTAATGGCCAGAGGGTATACTATTCATATTATGCTGCCTTAATGGATGCTCAGGAGAACAGTAGAGGGTGCATATTCGTCTACTTTAATCCTCGGCATAAACAAGTATGGACAGAAGTTACTCAGAAAGATTTTTGTCTTCCTAGAGATTTAGGCAATGTGTGTAATATTGTGGTAATGCAGCCAGGCCTGATTAGTTCGAAAGATTTTTATCCTAAAATCGATCCTATGGTTTTATACATGGCAGACTTTCAAGATCGTTTCTGGGAACTAGATCTCCAAGGTCCTTGTGTGATTCTTATAACTGTAGATGCTAACGGGCGTGATAAGGTTCATAGAGTTCTGCCTTGTTCAAGTTCTGTTTCTTGATTCAAAACCACGAGTCATTGTGTGCCAGTGATATCAGGCGGTAATTGTTTATGCGCCTGATAATTAATGATATATGATTTTCTCCTGTTTATTTGAATTAGATATTTTATATCTTTAACTATCCAAATTATTTTGATAACTAGAATGCACTGTCCTTAAAACTAGGGCTTTGCTATCCTTCTTCCCACAGTTTCACAACAAACTAGCAAGGGAGGTCCTCATGCACGTCTTGTTATCCATACTTACATTGTTGTTAGCCCTACCAGCCATTGGGAGAGAAACTTCTACATCTTTGAAAGAAGAAGAAAGTGATCAACAAGTCGAAGACATTTCGATGCAACACCCTTCTATATTTTACTCTTATAACGATTGTCTAATGTCGGTAAGACAAGAGGGAAAGAATACCCTCATTGTTCTATACAGCGATGAGAACACCATAGCGTTTCATCCTCTATACGCTATGGCGATAGATATGGAAGAATCCGTTCTAAACAAATACGCTAAATTTGTTGTTTTGAGTCCTACAGGTATTAATTTGTTAATTTATCCTCCGGTTCCAGACCCAATGCTCGCTGAAATAGCCGAATTTCAGAAGCGTTTCCCAGAGGTGGCTCATCTTCAAGGAACCTATCTAATGACGGTTTCCGTTACGGATTCTGAAGATAAAATCATGGATATAATGCCTATTGAGGTACCCTTAGAATCTCCTTTAAAACCTAGCATCTCCGTACGTTAGTAATAAACGCTCTTTTCCTCAGATATCCCGACATCTAAAATTTTAAAATCGGGATATTTTTTTTCTATCCCTCCTGGTATCGTGGTGGGCATTTTAATTTAGGAAAAGTAATTTTATGCGTATCTTACTAGCTTTGCTCTCGTGTTTATTATTGCCAACTCCGCTTGTCCTAGCCTCTGATGAAACGAGTTCTCTTGTAACTGTGGAAAGTTCTGCTTCTCAAGTGTTCCAGAACTATGAAGAAGCCTTAGTATATGCTCAAAAGGAAAGTATTCCCTTAATTATTGTTGTAGTGAGTGACTCTCATCATTGTGTGTTAAGTGAGTTGGTTCGTCGGGGATTTGATCTTGGTGATTTCTTCGGGTTCTCTTTGGAGGGTGTAGCGACTGTGGTTGTTTTACAGCCCGAAGACAGTGAATCAGAAGACAATGTTCATGTTCAAGAGTTTAAGGATAGATTCCCAAGTTCTAATTTCACTGAATTTTCTGGAGTGTTTATGGTAACTGTTTTGGTTGATGGGGATCAGGAAACAGTTGTGGATATCACTAAACTAGATTTTTAAGATCGTGTCCAAATGATAAAATTAAAAAAAGTGGCTATAGAGATAAAATCTAGCGAGCCACTTTTTATGCCTAAAGTGTTCTAGAACTTTAAAGATTCCCAATGATAAGAGGAAAACTTCTCCAGAGCCGTTAGTAGTAGATGAATGCGTAAATTTTGCAGTTCCTCACTCCCACTAGTAACGTGCACGGTATTTAAAAACATATTAATGCTATCTGTAAGATTTCCAAGATTTAAGAGATAGTCCTTCTTATTATTCTTTATGTTTACAGATACAGAAAATTGATCAAGAACTGATTTAAGTTTGGCTTCTTGAGCATCGAGTTGCTCCAGAGCATATTTGCTTGTAGAAAGCTTCAGGGATGCTAAGATTTTCCTCAGACGGTTGTGTGTCGTGGTAATTTTTTCTAAAATATCCTTGTGGCTAGCTTTCATGCCTTGAATTGCCATCGCTGATTTTATGATTTCTACAGGGTTCTTCTCCGAGGTATCAGAAAGCACTGTGGCAATTTCATCCTTGCTAAATCCTAGAGAAGCTAAGAACGTTTTCAGTCTTCCCCAGATGAAAGTGAGGATGTCTCTGACAACAGCTGGTTTATCCCATGAGGTTTCTTGAATCGTAGCTGGGAAATTATCTGCTAAATGATGAAGTAGGCTCTCAAGATCTAAAGATGCTTCGGAGGCATGTAAGAGGGTGAGGATCTCTAGAGATTGACGACGTAAAGCATAGGGATCATGAGATGAAGTAGGCCGAAGATCTAAGATGAAGCAAGAAAGTAAATTATCAAAACGATCTATTAAGCTTAACAGAGTTCCTGTAGAGGAGATGGTTTGACCATCGGTAATATGGCGTAGATGTTCTCCCACAGCTACTGCGGATGCTTTAGATAATCCGGCATTTTTTAGATAATATTCACCCATAATGCCTTGTAGTTCTGCAAATTCATTAACTACCGCAGAGACTAAATCTGCTTTACAAAACTCGATTGCAGTAGAGATGTCTTCTTGAGAAGATAAAGGCAGGAGAGGAAGAATAATCTCTTTATGAGCCTTTAGTCTTTCTACCTTATCATACAGAGAGCCTAGGGCCTCAAAATAAGTCACAGATTTTAGCTTATCTGTAAAGGTACTTAATGATGTTTTTAAATCCTGAGCAAAAAGGAAATCTCCATCAGTAAGTCGAGGAGCTAAAGCTTTTTCATTCCCCTCAATGATAATGTCATTGGGACAATTATCACAAACCAAAATAAACTTGTTGGTGATCTCGCCAGAGGCGTTTTGCGTGGGGAAGTATTTTTGGTGATTTACCATTTCAGCAATGAGTAGCTCTTTAGGTAAAGCACAAAACTTCGGATCAAATTGCGCACAAGTAACAAAAGGATGTTCTGTAAGAAAAATTGTTTCTTCAAGTAAACGAGGATTAGCAATGGGGAAAACATTGTCAGAGCTATGTGATTTCAATCCCTGTTCAATGATTTCTCTACGTTCCTTATGCGAAACTATAACACAAGCATCTCTCAGGGCCTCTACATAACTCTCGCAAGAAGGAATAGTTATTTCTCTCGGATCTAATTGTCGATGGCCCCAAGAAGTGTTCGAAGCAGATGTCTTCCCAAAGGAGAAAGGAAGAATGGATGTTCCATATAAAGAAACTAACCAACGAATAGGACGAGCGTATTCTACACCGCTATCATCATAAACCATCTTTTTAGGGAATTTCATAGATTGAATTAATCTAGGTAATTCATTAGCCAAAATCGTTGCCGTGTCTTGGTGTACTTCAGGATGTAGAAGAAATAGATATTTTACAGAATGTATCTCGCGAATTTCAAACTGAGAGTATTGAAAGAGTTCATTGTAATGACGAATATGCACATTGTGAGACGCAAAAAATTGCTCGCCCTGCGTAGTTACATTTCCAGAATCACTAAATAGAGAGGATAGTATCGGCCCCTTCTTTTCAGTAGCTTTTTGTACTGCTGTAGGCTCTAACTTGTAAATTAACAGAGCAAGTCTTCTTGGAGATCCTAATACTTCTAAACTCTCGTAGCCAATATTATAGTCAGATAAAAGCTTCTTAGCCAAAGATTCTAATTGTTGAATCCCAATAGGGACAAAGGTTGCGGGTAGCTCTTCAGAACCAATTTCTAGTAAGAAATCGGCAGCAGTTTTTAGGTTCGGGAGAAGAGGGGCTTTCTCTGTTTCATCTTTATGTGGCGTCTCTTTCTTATGCAATAGGGGGTAATTTAAAGATGCTCGCCAGGCTACATAACCATCCGCTACGGCACGAGCTAATTGACGAATTCTAGTAATGTAGCGAGTGCGTTCTGAGACAGAAATCACACCTCGAGCATCAAGGATATTGA
This sequence comes from Chlamydia felis Fe/C-56, assembly GCF_000009945.1. Classification (NCBI taxonomy): domain Bacteria; kingdom Pseudomonadati; phylum Chlamydiota; class Chlamydiia; order Chlamydiales; family Chlamydiaceae; genus Chlamydia; species Chlamydia felis. Next base: position 224,334 of record NC_007899.1, read on the forward strand.
AAGCATGAGAAGCTTTGATCACAAAGTCATAGGCTGGGACCGGCAAGCCCCGATCAAGGGTAGCTAAAGCTTCTTGTGCAAAGTCTTCGAAATGTTTTAACCACATTTGCGTGTTGGCTGTATCGAAATTGTACTCACTCCAAGCTTTTTCAGATGCTTGCGTAATATCTCCATAAGTCAGTTCATTGTTCCAAAGCACATCAAAAATAGAGTTTTTTTTCTGCAAATACATCGCGATTCGCTCAACGCCATAAGTAATCTCACCGCTAATTGCGTCGAGAGGCTTGCTTCCTATAGCCTGAAAGTAAGTCAACTGGGTAATTTCCATCCCATTTAGCCACACTTCCCAGCCTAAACCCCAAGCTCCAATCGTAGGATTTTCCCAATCATCATGAACAAAACGAATGTCATGCTCTCGAAGATCGAGACCAATAATTTGCAAAGACTCCTTGTATAAAGAAAGAAAATGTTTGGGGACGGGTTTAAGAATTACTTGAAGCTGATGATAGTTTTGAAGACGGTTAGGGTGCATACCATAGCGACCGTCTTGAGGACGCCTAGAGGGCTCTACATACGCTGTTTTATACGGCTCAGGTCCTAAAGCACGCAAAAACGTCGCTGGATTAAATGTCCCTGCTCCTACCTCTAGATCATACCCTTGATGAATCACGCACCCCTGTTCATTCCAGAACTGCAAAATTTTAGCAATCATCGCTTGTAAGGTAAGAGGTTGAGACATAGTAAAACTCCGATCAAAAATGGAATCTAAGAAAGTTTATAGTTATTTAAACGATAACATTTGAAAATAAGGATTTTTCTAGGAATTCAAGACAAAGATACCACTGTAAATAAAAACAAACAATACTAAGAGAAAACTCGGCGTCATTCTACAGAAAATAGTTTTTTTAACATTATAACATTCGGTGCTTGCGCTCTAATTCTTATCTATTTAATTTGTCTTTTAGGCATTAGTTTTGTGCTAAGATTCCTGTTTAAGTAATTTTTTTAATGAGGGATGGGGTGGGACTGCCTAATTATCTAACTTTTTCCCGGCTATTTATAACGCCAATTTTCATGTTACTTTACCTTAAAGGAAAGTGGCTTGGAATTACTCCCGTAGTTCTTCCATATGTTCTACTTGCTCTTTTAGGTCTCTCAGAGCTTACTGATGCTATCGATGGCTACATAGCTAGAAAATTTTCTCAAGTTACAGATTTAGGGAAACTTCTTGATCCCATGGCTGATAGCATTTATCGGATTTCTCTATATCTGACATTCACTCAACCACCAGTAAATTTACCTCTCATTCTGGTTTTCATTTTCCTGGCTAGAGATTCTGTAATTAGTACATTACGTACTGTATGTGCTTTTCGAGGAGTCGTTCTTGCTGCTAGAGCGAGTGGGAAATTGAAAGCTATTCTACAAGGTATAAGCTTTTTATTAATTTTACTTGCAATGATACCACATTCCCTGGGAATGATTTCTGAAGGAGATTTAGAACTTTTTGCTTCTGTAGTGGGGTCTATAGTTGCTATTTATTCTGTATGCTCAGGAGTTGAATACTTTTGGGTGAATAAAAATCATGTATTGCAGAGAGCAAAAATTAAGCCTGGAGATCATAATAGGGAATTATAAATTTCTAGGTAATGCATAGCCATAGTTGACAGCCCCGAAGATCGAAGCATACCTTCTTCTACAAGTTGAAACCACACATCGGGTTCGTGTCTGTAGGTAGTAACTGCCTGAGATAACATACGGAAGAAATCATTAAAGTTGTCTGCATGAGAGAAGGTAAAACCATTAATGCCTGGGGTTACGGTGTCAGCAAGGCCTCCAGTAGCCCTAGCTAAGGGTACGGTTCCATAACGCATTCCAATCAGTTGGGTAAGGCCACAGGGTTCAAAATGCGAAGGAATACACAGCATATCCGCAGCACCATATAGTAATCGGGCTAGAGGTTCGTTATAATCCAAAATGATTCGAACATTTGGGGACATGGTTAAAGATTCCTGTAAATTTGAAAATTTTCTTTGTGTTTCCTCATCATAACATTTCCCCACAAGGATGAAAGCGTACCCATTTTCCATGGCATGAAGAATAGCAGCTTTCATAAACTCAGGACCTTTTTGTTCCACAATCCGAGAAATGATACACAGCAAAGGGGAGTGTTCAGGAGACATCCCTAATTTTTCATACAAGGCTACTTTGTTTTCTTCTTTCTTCGTGAATAAGATTTCGGGAGAATCAAGTAAATTCTTGCCGTAGTTCGCGACTAAAGAGGAATCTGTTTCTGGATTCCATATGTTGTCGTCTATACCGTTCAAAATACCTCTAAAAACATGGCGTCTAGCCATGATAGCGTCATGCATTTCATAGTCAGAGTAGTCGTGAAGAATATCCTGAGCATATGTAGGAGATACTGTTGTAATATAGTCAGAACAATATAAAGCTCCCTTTAGCAATACGCTAACTTGGGGATCTCTAAATAACTGGTAATTGCTCAAGCCAAACTCACTTATCCCAGAGGCTCCTAGTAATTGTGTGCTGCAATAGCCTCGATAACTAAAGTTGTGAATTGTAAAAATTCTTTTGGGATAATGTTGTCTGTTGGGCTCCTTTAACAGGCCTGGCAAAAGTCCCGTATGCCAGTCATGCATATGCACAATATCTACGTGATTTAATTTTTGAATATAGGCAGCAGCAGCAGCAGAAAAAGCACTAAAGCGTAGCGTATCATCCTGAGTGTAGATGGTAGATGTTGAGAAAAGCTCTAACTGTGAATCCAATGTAATCACCGTAAGAATCATTCCCTCATATGAATAAGAAATAGAAGAGGCGTGTTGTCTTCCTAAAAATTCATAGGCGAAAACTTTTTCATCAATTACTTGAGAAGAAACAGTAGGAAATATGCAGGGGTAGAAGGGAAGTAGGACTTCGACGTCGTGGCTCGCAGACAAGGCTTTTGATAAACTATAGACAGCATCTCCTAATCCACCAGCTTTAATAAAAGGAGCGAATTCTACTGCAGCTTGTATGATTTTCATAATCTTCTCTTTTCATTAATTATCTGTGCGTCATAGCAAGCAAAGAATAAAAATCACAAGACGAAAAGGCCCGTTTTTTGACGTTACGTTTTGACGTTATGGTAAAATTCTTAATGACTTTGAAATTTTCCTATTTTCAAAAACTGAAGATTAGATAAAATATGGCCTTATGTTGGGGTGTAGCCAAGCGGTAAGGCAGCGGTTTTTGGTACCGTGCATCGGAGGTTCGAATCCTTTCACCCCAAGGTTTCTGTTATTTCTTTTTTTTATCCTCCCCCTTACTAATTTTTTCGTTGCATAAAGGAAAGCTTCATTTTAGGGAAAAGATTGACTTTTTCCGAGATAGAGCTATAATTTTGCCTCGAAAACTGTTCAGATATATGTTCTAGACATGACAGTCGATGGTCCCCAGAGAAAAACCATTCTAGCTTTAGGAAAGAATGGCTTTAAAGGGTTCTTTTAGCTCAAGATTATGGAGAATAGCACATTATGGAGCTCGTAGTTACAAGTCGCGAGACTGATAAAAAATCTTTGCTTAAAAAAATTCGTCAAACAGGAGGCATTCCTGCTGTTATTTATTCCGGCGGAAAGAGCGTGGCAAATATCGTTGTTGATGCTCACGTATTTAGCAAATTTTTATCTGGCCTAGAAAGCGGTGCGCTATCTTCTACAATTTTTTCTTTATCTTACGAAGGTCGTATAATTAGGGCCCTAGTTAAAGATATTCAATATCAAGTGACCACATATCAAGTGATCCATTTAGATTTTGAAGAACTTATAGAAGATCGTGATGTGAAATTAAATATTCCAATTCGCTGCATTAATGCTGTGGATTGTGTTGGCGTGAAATTAGGTGGATCCCTAAGACAGGTTATCCGTGCTTTGCGCGTTGTATGTAAACCTAAAGATATTGTTCCTTTCTTAGAATTGGATGTTCGCTCATTGGGATTGTCTCAGACAAGAAAATTGTCCGATATTAATATCCCTGCAGGACTTCGTCCTATTACTCCTCTTAAGGAAGTTGTCGTAACAGTATCTAGAAGATAATCTAATTATGACGATGCTGGTTGTTGCCATAGGAAATCCGGGACGTCAATATACATGGACGCGACATAATATAGGGTTTCTATGTGCAGACAGGCTGCTTCAGGAGTTTTCCGGAGTGCATTTTAAAGAAACTCCGAAATTATTTTCCGATATCGCCAAAGTTGAATCTTCCCAAGGGACTGTGATTTTCATTAAACCTAGGACCTACGTCAATCTAAGCGGTAAGGCTGTTTTAGCAGTTAAGGAATATTATAATATTGCAACGGATCGTATTCTAGTTCTCGCTGATGACGTGAATCAACCTTTCGGTAAAGTTCGTCTTCGCCAAAGTGCTGGTGGTGGCGGACACAAAGGGATAAAAAGTATCACACAAAGCTTAGGTTCTAATGATTATTGGCAGTTGCGTTTGGGTGTCGGTCGACCTCAAAGAGAAGATGTAGAATTGTCAGACTTTGTTCTCGGACAATTTACTGAAGAAGAACAGATTGGAATACAATCTTTATTTATCGAGGCCTGGGCGTTATTTTCTCAATGGTGTTCCGGGACTCAAACTGCCTAGGAGATCCCGAAGTAATTTTTATAGACCGGGATATCTTAGGGAAATAAACTACTCTAGCTATGTTTAGGAGTTTTTAATGAAAGAAAAAACAACCCAACTTTATGAAGGAGCGTATGTATTTAGTGTTACTCTGAGTGAGGAAGCTAGACGCAAAGCTTTGGAGAAGGTAACTTCAGGCATCATAAATTATGGTGGCGAAATTCTAAAAATTCATGATCAGGGACGCAAAAAATTAGCGTACACTATTCGTGGAGCTAGAGAGGGTTACTATTATCTTATCTATTTCTCAGTAGTTCCTGGAGTAATAGCTGAATTGTGGAAAGAATATCATCTCAATGAAGATCTTCTTAGATTCTTAACCCTTAAAACTGATGCGGTCAAAGAAGTCTTAGAGTTCGCATCGTTACCAGAATAATTTTTTAAGGAGAAAACATGAATAAGCCTGTTCATAATAATGAACACAGAAGGAAGCGTTTTAATAAGAAGTGTCCTTTTGTTTCCGCAGGTTGGAAAACAATCGATTACAAAGATACGGAAACTTTAAAAAAATTCATTACGGAAAGAGGTAAGATCTTACCCAGAAGAATAACAGGTGTCTCTTCCCGCTTCCAAGGTATTCTTACCCTAGCTATTAAGAGAGCGCGTCATATAGGGTTTCTACCTTTTGTAGGAGAAGATTAATTTAGAGGAAGAGAAACAAAATGAAACAACAACTACTTTTACTAGAGGATGTTGATGGTTTAGGTCGTAGTGGCGATATTGTAACCGCACGTCCTGGTTATGTCCGGAACTATCTTTTGCCTCAGAAGAAAGCTATCATAGCAGGAGCTGGAACTTTGCGCTTACAAGCAAAGCTAAAAGAAGAACGGTTGCTTCGTGCTGCAGAGGATAGAGCAGAGTCTGAAAAATTAGCAGAGCTTCTCAAGGATCTCGTGCTTGAGTTTCAGGTTCGTGTAGATCCCGATAACAATATGTATGGTTCTGTCACAATTAGTGATATTATTGCTGAGGCAGCTAAGAAAAATGTTATTCTTACACGTAAGAATTTCCCAAACGCTCATTATGCGATTAAAAATCTCGGAAAGAAAAGCGTGCCTTTAAAATTAAAAGAAGGTGTTACCGCAACTTTGTTTGTTGAAGTATCTTCCGAAAGCGCATATATTGCCGTTCTTAATCAACAGTCGTCTCAAGAACAGACGGTTGCTGCTGAAGAGTTGGAGTAGACATCCTTGGGTGAGGAGCTTTGCTCCTTGCCTATACAACAATTGGTTTTATGGATCTTTTTTCTCCAGCAAAACTGAATCTTTTTTTAAAGCTTCACGGAAAAACTTCTCATGGTTTTCATGAGATGACCACTCAGTATCAAGTCATTGACTTCGGAGACAATCTTTATTTAGAGAGTAGTAATGAAGACTCTCTTGTATGTAATCTCCCAGAATTAAATACCCCACAGAATCTCATATGGAAAAGTCTTCAGGTTTTCAGAGACTATACACAGATACGTAGTCCTGTAGCTTGGCGGTTACATAAGCGAATCCCTATCGGAGCTGGTGTGGGAGGCGGTAGCAGCAACGCTGCAACAGCCCTTTATGCTTTAAACGAGCATTTTCAAACACAACTACCCAATAGTGTTCTTCAGGAATTAGGAAAAAAAATTGGTATGGACGTGCCTCTGTTTTTTTCTTCAGGGTCCGCTATAGGAGTAGGATGTGGTGAGAAAATCCTTCCTTATAAAGACTGCAAAAGAGAAGAGAGATTCGTACTATATTTTTCTGATCAAGGAGTCCTTACTAAAGATGCCTTTTCTTACGTACGTTCCGAAGACTTCTCTCAAAGGGAAGAAAATATCTCTTTATACAAAAAAGAAAATGATTTAGAGAAGTCTGTATTTCGTTTCCGTCGGGATCTGGAAGAGAAAAAACAAATGCTAAAAAAGATGTGGAGTCCTTTTCATGCTCATGTCTGTATGTCCGGAGCTGGGGCAACTTTATTTGTAAGCTATCCCAGGAAACTGGAAATAGATCCTTCCATTGCCAAAGCTATTCACGCAACTATCCAAAATAGTCAAGGTGTGCTTGTAAATAGCCTACGCAAACACAGCGGGTGGTTCCCGTGTCCCGATAATTTATTTGCAACAACAAGATAACAAAGCTCCTTCAGCAATAGAAGCGATCTTACTGGCTTCTACAGAAAGAGTGCTCTCGGCTTGGCAAACTTCGTAAGATTGATCGTCTTTTCCCTGCTCGTGTGAAAATCCAAGAACACACGAAGATGCAGAAGTAATCCTTTGAAGCGCTTTTTTTATTTCTTCAGTATTGCTATCGGTAGTCAATAGTGTGATTGTATGCGACATAATTGTACCCTCATCTATTTCTTTTACTTATAGAAACAAAAAATTTTTTACAATTTCTTTCCCTCACTCTTTTTTTAAAGGAGAGAAAATCTGGAACTATTTATCTCGCGTTTGAGAAAAGGTTTTTGAGACTTTATTTTTACTCAAAATATCTCTATTGCTAACTATAAGAATTAGCATCTCCTTGGATTGTTTATGATTTTACCTCAGTATTCTTCATCATTGAAGGCGGGAGCTGCTCTACTTTTTTTCTTTTCGATATTGCATACATTTCTTACGCCTTGGTTGTTTAGTCAGTGCCAACTGTATCAACATAAAAAGATGGTGTTTCCTGAACGGTGGAAGAAATATCTTTGGTTAAGCGAATTCTATCGATTGGTAAGTAGAGTTGAGCTGGTTTTCGTCCTTTGGGCGGCTCCTCTATTTTTATGGTTTCTCTATTCCGAGGGATATAGAGTGACCATGAGTTATTTCAATAGCAGGAATTACGTGTTTTCCTTGTTTATTGTTATTATGCTAATTCTTCTTGAATCCCGACCCATTGTATATTTCTCAGAACGTATTTTTTCAAATATTGCAAAAATAGGGAAACAGTCCCCACGATGCTGGTGGTGGACCCTAATGATAGCTTCGCCACTATCTTCTGTGCTCCTTAAAGAAACGGGAGCTATGATTATCGCCTCAACATTGCTTGTGAGGAATTTTTATAAGTTCTCCCCATCTCCACGTTTTGCTTACGCTACAATGGGATTACTGTTTTCTAATATTTCTATAGGGGGATTAACATCAGCTCTATCTTCCAGAGCCTTGTTTATTATTCTACCCTCAGTAAAATGGGGAAATGGCTTTATTCTAAAATATTTCTGTTGGAAATCTATACTTGCCATTTTGCTGTCGACAACTATCTACTATCTTATTTTCCGAAAGGAATTTAATAATTTTCCTAGGGTTGTTACTAACCCCTCTATGATGAATGAACGTGTACCGAAATGGATTATCTGTGTACATATTGTTCTTGTAGGCTCTGTAATACTGGCTCGATCTATCCCATTAATCATGGCTGCCATTCTCATATTTTATTTGGGATTTCAGAAATTCACCATTTTCTATCAGCACTCGATCAATATCTCTAAGGTATGCTTTGTGGGGCTGTTTTATGCCGGCCTTGTGATTTTCGGAGAACTTCAAGAATGGTGGGTATTGGAGTTAATGCATAGAATGTCGGATTTTGGTTATATGATCACCTCATATACCCTTTCCATATTCTTAGACAATGCTCTGGTGAACTATCTTGTTCACAACCTCCCAGTAGCTACAGATTGTTTCCTTTATCTCGTTATCGTAGGATGCATGTCTGCTGGAGGCCTCACAATTATTTCTAATATGCCCAATGTTGTGGGTTATCTAATCCTAAAACCCTCATTCCCTGCTTTATCATCGTCTTTGGGATGGTTGTTCTTATTTGCACTAGGACCGTCAATCATTTCTTTGATGATCTTTTGGTTTCTCAGAGATGTCCCAGAATTTGTTTACTGCTTCTTCAGATAGGAAATACTTATCCCTCTTTCCCATGAATATACACAGGAATTTCTTCTCCTAATTTCTGGTTAAGAAATTCCTGACAGTAAGATTTAAAAGTCGCATAATCCATATTCTGGGCTGCGGAAATTTTTTCATTAGGTAGTGAAAATTGAACAGAGGCCTTTTCAAAGGCGAAGGAAAATAATGCTGATCCCATGGATTCCAAAGAAGAAGAAGGATCAGTAATGTTTTTTATATATGCATTTTTTAAATCAGAAAAATATTGATCCGACATACCAAATTTCTCTGGAGATACAGCAACCTCTTTGATGAAAGTCTGCGTTTTTGTTGCAAGTTCTTGAGGCGTGTAAGCGTTAGAGCGAATATAAAACAGGCCTGAAGGACATAGTAAAGGCTCGTGATAACATGCTCCTACTACATAACCCAGCTGCTGCTCCGTGCGTAAATGATAAAATGCTATGTGATGTAACCATTTAAACATCATCTCTGTAGCAACGATATGATCCACGGAAGAAGAATGCTTATCTTGAAGAACTAGTAACATAGCATTTCCCGATAAAGGATAGTCTATTTTTATACTTGAGACTTCTTTGTCTTGCCTTTGATAGTAAAAAGCATCCGCAGTATATGTAGGATAAGAAGAGGTGAAATCTTTAACGATAGAGATTAATTGTTGTTCTTGCTCATGTGATGACGGTCCAAGAGCCAAAGCCTCAACATGTAATTGTTCAAACATGAGTTTTGAGAAGTTTTCAATCTCTTCAAAATCTATTGTTTTCAGAGCAGATAGTTTATCTTGATAAGAGTACACATCATGTAATGTATAAGACCAAAGATTAGCCATTCCCGCGCGTATGGGGCATTTCGTAATCTTTTGCTGATAGGTTTCCATGAGCTGCTGCTTATAAATCTCGAATCTCTCTTTGCTTATAGAGGGATCAAAGGAGGATAAAATAGACCTTAATAGAATCGGGGCTGTTGTGCTGTACCCTGAGATTTCTAAGTTCAATCCATCCCCACGCAAAGAAGTAGAGAAACATAGCCCAGCCTGAGAAGCCTAATAGTATTGCTTAACGAGGCGTTCGTTAATGGCTAGAGAACATAGATCGGTGGCTATTAAAGAACGAATATCCTTTCTCGAGATACTGGGGGAGCGCATGCGTAAATTTATAGAAAGTTTGGGCGTGGTGTAATAATGATCTTCACAATAGTAGAAGGTAAGACCAGAATCTTTATAAGCCAGGCGAGGTGAGAAAGGAAACTCTGTACTTTCTCGTTTAGATATCTCTACGACCTCAATATTTTTCGGAATATAGATATTCTGTTGGGGTAGAGTCATAAGCTCTTGGGAAGAAGCTTGTTTGTAGGACTCTAAATCTGACAGAGGTTTTTCATAATAATCCATATTAAAAATTGTGTCGTGGTGTTTTATTGCCTCTTTCCAATTTTCAGAATTTTTTGAGGATAAAACATAGCGTGCCTGATAGGGGTCAGAGAGAATTCCTAAAATATGTTGTTCTTCTTCAGAGGAGTATTCAGGATAAACAAGCGATTGATACGGGAAAGTAGTGAGATCTTCATTTACAAGATTTGTGATTTGTTCCAGAAGAGTTTTAAATAGATCCGTTTTTGAGCTGTAGCAGTATTCTAAAGTATTAATCTTAGAGATATCTTGTAAACAGTGTTTGGGGATCCCTTGCTTTTGGATTTGATGTAGACACTCAAAAGTATGGAGTAATACTCTGGAGTATTCTTTTTCTCCTTTGTCAGTAAGCTGATAATACAAGGTAAAATTCCCCGTATTTTCAGATGTCTTATAAAATCCAGAATCAAACTCTGTAATAAGCTTTTCTTCTTTTAATAAAGAAACAAGACTACCCGGAGCTTCGTGATTTAAAACATAAGAAAGAGCGGCATAATAACCCAGAGGCGCTTGAGAGGTGTTATTATCTATATGCCAGTAGATTTGTATACTTGCTGTGGGTTCTACAGCAGTGTTAATATAAAGTTTCCCTGCTGAAGAGGTGTCCTGAGAGGGAAAAATCGGCTTGTGAATTTTATGGTTTTTCTTGGAAGGGATTTGAGAGAAGATTTTTGAAAAGATCTTCGTGGCTTTCTCTATAGGCTCTGTCGTATGGATAACAGCAATCATGTTTTCTGGATGATAATGCTGGTTAAACCATGTGTGCATGTCTTGAGATCGTACTTGTGCTAGCGTAGAAGCATTTCCACACCCAAACCTTTGAATGGGATTCCCTTGAGGTGCAATGAGTTGCTGAATGCGGTAGACACGGCGAGGATCCGTATTTGGGTGTATGGAAAATTCTTGGTGTACAGCATTTTTCTCCCTGTCAATGTCCTCTTGATGAAAAAGAGGTTGAATAAATAAATGTACAAATTGATCAAGAGCTTCGGTAAATGCTGAGTTGTTTATAGAGAATAGATACCTTGTCGTATAGGAACCGGTAAAAGCATTATAAGTTCCATTGTTATTGCTTAGGAAAAGAGAAAATCCGTCATTACTGGGATATTTTTTATTTCCTAGAAAGACACAGTGTTCTGTTAAGTGTGCTAGTCCAGGAAATTCCTGAGGATCTGAGGAATTCCCTGTTTTTACTGCTAAAGCAGCCCCTGAAGTGGAGAGCCCTGGATTAGAAATTATTAGAAGTTGTAATCCGTTGGCACAGATTACCTTGGAAATTTTTTGATCTGCTATGGAAGGAGTAAGAACTTTTAGAGGACATTGATCGGGAAGCGACCTTGTGTGTTGTTTGCATGATGTTACTAATAAAGATAGCATTAAAGTAACAGACAATGCCTTCCAAATCATTCTTATAGTTCCTCATATAACTTCGTTAAAATGGAAAATGCTTTTTTCGATCTTAATACTCGTTGGCTATGTTTATCGCACTGCATAAGTTCTTCTTCGGAACATAGGCTGTCTAATAAAATCTCCTCACCAAAACTAAAGAAAATCGGAGCAAAGAAAATTGCTCGATATTCCCCAATAGTATCTTCTACAGTCGGTGGTGGAGGGAGAATGTCATAGGTTTTTAATGCGAATGGGTAGAAATGCGCCGGTTTCCCCGAAGCCTTGGTTAATAAACGAAACATTTCTATGCTTTCGGGTTGAAATTCTGTGGGATAAAGAAAATCATCTTTTGTTTTTCTGTCTCTACCTCCTGCAGGAGCTACGTAAATAAATTTCCCCCCCTCATTTAGCAGAGTTTTCAATGTTTTCATGCTTTTCTGATTATGATGAAGCTTCTCCTCTTTTTGTTCTGGAGGATTATTAATATGCCGTTTTGAGTAAATACATAATAAGTCACAACCCATACTAAAAGGACGAGCTAGGGGATCGGAGGTAACACGGTCTCCTGCCACAAAAATCATATTTTCCAAAAGCTGAGCATGGGTCTTCCCTAAGGCATAGTACATCAACTGGGGATCACATTCTGTTTGATGGTTCGCGAGCAAAATCACATTGTCTTTGCGATCTATAAATTCTTGTATGCGATCTAATTGATGAAGGTTATGAATTTGAGAGCGTTCGTCATCCACAAGGACAGAGAAAAATTGCTTACCAAAATCAAATAGATCTACCGGAGAACGGATTTTCTTGTGGTAAGGAGGAAAGATAAAAGGATCTTTAAGATCCTCTATGATAATTTTCAGCCACTGCAAACATAATTCCTCCGCTTGTGCCAAAGAACATTTCTTGGTTGCTGCATCAAGATAGTTCTGATGATAGATCTGAAATTTCTGATACAGAGGTTCTGGTAGGGATTGGTTGCCAAAGGCCTGTGATAAATAGGTAGAAAAATGCATAACCATGCCTATAGCTCAATACTCTCTCCTGTAATTAATGAGAAGAACTGGTAATGATTGAGATGAAGCGAGTCTGATGTGTTAATTTGTAATTTTGCTTTTAAATGTTTAGCTAATCGGATGAGTTCATCATCGTCTTTTTCCTGTTTCATATAATTAGCAATTTCAGGATGGACAACTAAACATAAGTTGGTGTGTTCTTTATGATTGATAACTTTTTTGAGATCTCGTTCAATTTCAATGACCACACTTTCTGGGGTTTTGATAATCGCGTTACCACTGCAATAAGGACACGTTGTAAATAGTGTTTGCATTAAGGATTCACGATTTCTCTGCCGAGTCATTTCTACAAGGCCGAATTCGCTCATGCTTAAAATAGTACAACGTGCGGCATCGTATTTCATATGTTCTTTTAGACGTTCTAAAACGCGACGTTGGTTCTTACGTGATTTCATATCTATGAAATCAATAATAACTAGTCCCCCAACATTACGTAGGCGCAATTGTCTAGCGATTTCCTCTGCAGCTTCTAAGTTGATTTGAACCAAAGTCTCCTCAACACCACTTTCTAATTGCGTGCTTCTTCCAGAGTTCACATCAATTGTATGCATAGCTTCTGTTTTATCGAAAAATAGATAGCCTCCGCTCGATAACCAGATTTTTCTCTTAGTTGCTTTATCAATTTCTTTTTCGATATTAAAACGCTCAAACATGGGAGTTGAATCGCGATAGTATTCTATCTTTACAGAAGAGTCTGGAGAGTACTTCTTGAGCATGCGTTTACATTTTTGATAGGTAGAGTAATCATCAATCAGTAGGCGTTTGTGATTCTTATCTATGCAGGTGATCACAGCCTTTTTTAGGATGTCCGTCTCTTCGTAAAGTAGGCAGGGCTGGTCTGTGGAATGGAATTTTTCTAAAATACCCTTCCATGTAGCCAATAGGTCGTGAGCTTCATTGATTAAAGCATCAGTAGAAGCGAGTGTGCTAGCTGTTCGACAAATAAGACCCATATCTTGCGGCATTTCAAAAGAACGAATTAGTTGTTTTAATTGGTCTCTCATATGAGGATCTTCTATTTTTCTAGATACACCGCGATGAGGGGAGTTAGGAAGCAAAACTAAATAACGTCCGGGAATGGAAATGTTCGAGGTTAGACGCGCTCCTTTCGTCCCTATAGGCTCTTTCACCACCTGAACTAATACAGGGCTGTCTAATTTTAAAAGTTCTTCTATTGGGGCTTCAGGTTTTTCTCCGTTTTCTTTTGAGAGAACATCGAAATCCATATCGAACATTTGTTCAAACTTCTTAGAGTTTTCTAATACGTCTGAAATGTGAATGAAGCCATTTTCTCTTTCATCAATGTTAATGAAAGCAGATTGAATGTTTCTTAAGATATTAGTTACGCGACCTCGATAAATGTTGCCTTTGAGTTGGCGAATTTTTTTTCTTTCAATGATGAGATCAAAAAGCTGTCCGTTTTTTAGATGGGCGTAGCGAATTTCTTTAGACTCTATATTTAATAAGATGTCGTTTTCCATGGTCTTCCTTGATGCCTAATCCATATTTCCTGCTTTTGCTCGGATGTAATTCAGGAATAGGTTTGTTTGTAGAAGCGTAGTTCTAAACTTCCTAGGTATTTGTCTATTGACTGCGAAAAAAAATTATAAAAAAAATAGGTAAAAAATTCTACAGAAATGGTTTATTGATTCTTTTAAATTAAAAATGATAGTTTTATTTATTGTCTCAATAGATTTAAAGTAGGTCCTTGTTTTCTATAATTACCTTGTTTGGTAAACTCTTGTCTTCAAACTCACAGCAACTCTAAACTCAGCTTTGAGATTTTTCTTATGGGAAACATTGACGATTTAAAATTATACATTTTCCGACTGAAGCTTCCCGGAGAAAAAGAAGTAATAAAATATTCTTTAAGTCCGGAGAATATTCGAGATCCTGGTGAGGAGGAACTTTTCTCTCATCCTATTGAAGTTTCTGGGAATTTAGAAAAAATAGACAGTGAACAATGGTTTTTATCCTTCAGCATATCTACTGCATTAGGATTGCGTTGTTGTGTTTGTGACAAAAGTTTTTTATACTCTATTGGCTTAATAGAAGTCTCACATCTGATTTGTCATGAAGATGCCAAGTCTGGGGTGTTTGATTGTAAAGATTTAATTAGACAAGAACTCCTCTTAGAGAGCGATCGTTTTCAAGAATGCAACAAAGAAGGCTGTCCCGAAAGAGGAAATATCGTACAATTTTTAGAAGGTAGAAAAAGAATCAAAGGGGAAACCCCTTTTGATAAGTTATAAAAGGTGAGAGATATGGCAGTACCACGCAACCGACATAGCAATGCGCGAAAAAATATCCGAAGAAGTCACGATGCGAAAAAAGCGCGCCATGCGGCTGTCTGCAACAATTGTAAGCAAGCTTTTATTCCCCACACAGTTTGTACTTCTTGTGGTTTTTATAACGGGAAAGCCGTTATGACTGTGGAAAAGAAATAATAATATATTCGTGTTATGAACGTGCAAATTGGCATAGATCTAATGGGAGGGGATCACTCTCCTCTCGTTATTTGGGAAGTGCTGATCGATGTACTTAATTCTACGGCTTCGAACTCGCACTTTTCTTTTACTGCTTTCGCCTCTCATGAGGTGCAAGAACAGATACTCAGCAGTTGCACGTATAAGGAGTGTCCTAAGATAATTGCTTCAGACAGCTTTGTTACTATGGATGATTCTCCGCTGTCCGCAATTCGCAAAAAGTCTTCATCCATGGCTTTAGGCTTGGATTATCTTAAAGAGGACAAGATTGACGCCTTTATTTCTACAGGAAACACGGCGGCTTTAATTACCCTATCTCGAACTAAAATACCTGTTTTCCCCACAGTTCGTCGTCCAGCCCTACTTGTTCGCGTTCCTACTATGCGAGGGTGTGCGGTTATATTAGATGTTGGAGCCAATGTTTCTGTGAATCCCGAAGAAATGTTGGGTTTTGCTCGTATGGGGCTAGCCTATCGACAATGTATTGGTGAGAAAGAACACCCCACCATAGGTTTGTTAAATATTGGCTCCGAAGAGCGTAAGGGGACAGAGGCACATAGACAGACATTTCGCATTCTTAGAGAGACTTTTCAGGACTCTTTCTTAGGTAATATTGAAAGTGGAGACGTTTTTAGCGGTAGTGTAGATATTGTTGTAGCGGATGGATTTACAGGAAATATCTTTCTAAAGACTGCAGAAGGGGTTTTTGATTTTCTGCGTCATATCTTAGGGGATAAATTAGAGTCTGATGTTAAACGTCAGTTAGATTATACAATTTATCCTGGTTCAATGGTGTGTGGGCTATCTAAGCTTGTAATCAAGTGTCATGGGAAAGCTTGTGGTAGATCTTTATTTAATGGAATTTCTGGATCTATAGATTTAGCTCGCGCACGTGTTTGTCAGCGAATTTTATCAAGTCTTTCTTAATCTTTAAGCTCTCCTTTTTGCGATCTTTCTTTATTGACGGGATCGTGTTGATAGTGATAAACCTTTGGAAAACGAACACTGAAATATCTCTGAATTAGGTTTACGATGATCGCAAAAAAGGTTTCAAGGTTTCAAAAATCTGCATTTTCACATTCCGTAGTTATAGCCATACTGGTTTCCACCGGGATAGTAGCTAATAATCACAGACTGTACGCTTATGAATCTGTTTCAGAGGTATTTTTGGACACGACTTCTTTATCCAAGCCTCCAGTAGAAACTACTGTCGCAGGAATTTTTGGAGATAAGAAAAAAGAGAAATCTTCTGAGAAGAAAAATCCTAAAAAAGAAAATAAAGAAGCTGAAACGCATGTAGATACGTCTCTTCTACATGATATATCTTCATGTGTTACTAAGATTCTAGGAGCGGATGTCGCTCAAAGTCAGTGTTTAGTAGATGTAAGCACCTTATTTAAGACTCCTAATTCACTATCGTGGGCAAACATACACACATTGCCTGCAAATTCTGAGAAAGACGGATACGAAGTACAAGATCCTCAGCACGGGTTGGCTTTTTGCTATAAAAACTCCTCAGAGGATTCTGGAGGCAAAAATAGTCCGGGATTTTTAGGTATAGCTCTTATAGGTGCGGGATCTAAATCAGGACTATCTTTCTCTAATTTGAGTTCTATAGCTTCCGGAGCTGCTGTATACTCAGATGAAGATGTTATTTTTGAGCATTTTAAAGAAAATCTCTTATTTGAAGGCTGTGCATCTCAAGCCTGTGGCGGAGCTGTTTCTGGTCGAAGTATTGCTTTAAATGGTTGTCATGATGTTTCTCTACTTAACTGCAAGAGTGGTGTCGATCTTACAACTTCTGGTGAGATCGCAGATTTTTCTAAAGGAGGCGGAGTTCTTAATGTTCATAAGATACATGGCGAAGCCCACACATCGAGATTTTCTAATGGAGAAGTTTTATTTCTAGATAATTCTGGGACTTTTTTAGTGAAAGGAAACTGTGCAGAGAGTGCTAATGGCGGATCTGTGGCTTGTGCGCAGTTTGTTTGCTCCTTAAATCTTGGTGATCTTTCCTATATTTCCAATCGAGCTCTATCTGGAGGCGCAGTATCTTCTCTTAAGTCTATGGATTTTTGTAAGAATATTGGAACTTTGGATTTTGTAGAAAATTGTGCTTTAGCTTCTTCTCAAAGCTCTGCCTTTTTAGGAGGAGGAGCTTTAGCCTCTGGAGAAAGAATTAGTTTCTTAAACAA
Source organism: Chlamydia felis Fe/C-56 (assembly GCF_000009945.1). Taxonomy (NCBI): domain Bacteria; kingdom Pseudomonadati; phylum Chlamydiota; class Chlamydiia; order Chlamydiales; family Chlamydiaceae; genus Chlamydia; species Chlamydia felis. The sequence continues at coordinate 241,448 of NC_007899.1, forward strand.
TGAGAGAATTTCTTGTTGTAAAAACACTTCTAAATCTCATGGAGGAGCGTTTTTATCTAGATATGTAAGAATAGTAGAGAGTGTTGGGGACACTTGTTTTAAGGAAAACTCTGCCGAGTTTACAGGTGGAGCTGTGAGTGCTCAAAATCAGGTGGAAATCTGCAAGAATTTTGGAAGCGTTATTTTTGAAAAAAACACATCTAAACTTGGGGGTGGGGCTATTTATTGCTTGCTTCCTGAACAGCCTTATACAAGTTCTGAAGAGCCGTTACCAGGATCAGGTGATATTAAAATTATCGATAATTCAGGTGCTATCAAATTTGAGGCTAACGAGAATCTCATGAATTCTCCAGAGACTCATAGCCATCTTGGTGGTGGTGCTCTTTATGGAGCGAATATTTTGATTTCTGGAAATACAGGAGAAATTATTTTTTCTAAGAATGCTTCTAGTCAATGTGAATCCAATAGTACACATCTTGGTGGAGGAGCGATTTTTGCTAATGAAAGAGTTATGGTTTCAGATAATTCTGGAGCAATTACCTTTTCTTATAATAGTGGAAAATTTCTCCCTCTTCCAATGCCTTCTGCAGAGGTTTCTGAAGAAAATAGCTCTCAAAATGCTCCTGTAGAATCTTCTAAACTCGTAGATTTGGGAGTCCGTGGTGGAGGAGCGATTTTTGCTAAGAGCATAGACATCGAAGATAACACTGCAGCGATAGTCTTTGCTGAAAATTCCATGGAAATAAAGAATAATAAAGCTCAAAAAGAGAATCCTTTAGGAGGAGGAGCTTTATTCGGAGCAGAAGCTATTGGTTTGAAAAATAACGCAGATTTATTGTTTTCCAGTAACCATGTTTCTGGTGAGAATAGTAGTGGTGGGGCTGTTTTATCTAATGCAGTAACCATTTCCGATAACAAAAAAGTTCAGTTTGTCCGCAACTATTCACAATTTCTTGGTGGGGCTATTTGTGCTCTAGGAGACAAATTAAGCATCAACAATAACGAGACCACAATTTCCTTCATCGGCAACAGAACAGTTTCCGCAGGCGGAGCTATTGCTTGTGCTGAGGGAGAGGTATCTATTTCTAAGAACTTGGGAAGGGTAGAATTTAAGGATAACTTAGTTTTTGGCGATCCCTATGTTGAGAATCTGGAAGAAGGACAAATTAATACGGTAGGACATCATAGTGGAGGCGGGGCTGTCTTTGCTAAAACTGCGGTAGTTATTCGTGAAAATAACGATAAAGTGCTTTTCTCAGGAAATACTACAGGGTGTTTCGGTGGAGCTATTTTAACTGGTTCTTTAACTCCAGCAGAAGATCAAGAGCGTTTTGCTTCTAGAGTGGTGAGTGCTAATACCAAAGTGGTCATTACTGAAAATGTCGGAGATGTGATCTTTTCTGGGAATAGCACCTCAGCGGCGCAACATCCTGACCACAATTTATTCGGTGGGGGTGCAATCTATACCCAAGATCTGATCATTAATAAAAATGAAGGTTCTGTAGCTTTTTATAACAACTATTCCCCTAGAGGTGGAGCTGTTCGTATTAGTGAAAAAGGATCGGTAATCCTAGAAGCTGTAGGAGGCGATATTGTTTTCCAGGGAAATAGAGGTGCTGAAGATGCCTCTGATGGAATTTACTTTTCTGGGAAAGAATCGAGATTAGTTGAGGTTTCTGCCATTGGTGAAAATACCGTAAGCTTTTCGGATGCTATTGTTTTCGAGGACTTAACTTTACGAAAGAGCTCGGAATCTCATGAGAACATTTTACTTGATCCTACTTTAATATTTAATTCTAAGTCGAAAGACGATTCCGGAGTGACTCATTCTGGAAAAGTTCGCTTTGCTTATGCGACATCTAAAATTCCTCAGGTAGCTGTTTTAGAATCTGGGACTTTAGTTTTATCTGATAAAGCTCAGTTATGGTTATGTGGTTTAAAACAGGAAAAAGGTAGTGAAATTCTACTTTCAGTAGGAACAGTACTACGTATTTTTGATCCTAATGTCAAATCTGTAGAGAAAATAGAAAGCCCTTCTGCGAAATCTTATTATAGTAATTACGAGATAGAGAAAAATCCTATTGAGAAAACCTTAGCGGATATTAGTAGTATAGGCGTAGATTTAGCTTCGTTTGTTACTAACGATGATGGCTCATCACCGTTACCACCACAAATTATTGTTCCTAAGGGGACAACAATTGGTTCAGGATCTTTAGATTTAAGTCTCGTGGATTCAGATGGAGCTGGTTATGAAAACCATGCTTTATTAAATAAAGAGACAGATCTTACTTTGATTTCGTTTAAGAGTGCCTCTACAATATCAGATACTCCCGAGCTAGAGCGAATTTTAGAAGATATAAATGTTAAAGTTTCTGTCCCAACAATAACAGAAGAAACCTATGGGCATATGGGAAGATGGTCCGATCCTCAGGTTGTTGATGGTAAATTAATGATCAATTGGAAGCCTACCAGTTATAAGTTAAATCCTGAGAAAGATGGGTCTATAGTATTGAATACCTTATGGGGACAGTACGGAGATTTGCGAGCTTTAAAGCAACAACAGTTGTCTCACAATATTACCGCACAAAGGATGGAATTGGATTTCTCAACGAACATTTGGGGATCTGGTATGGGAACATTTTCCAATTGTGCAACGATTGCTAAAGTAGATGGTTTTACACATCGTGCTGGAGGCTATGCTCTAGGTTTAGATACGCAGTTGATCGAAGACTTTTTAATTGGGGGAAGCTTCGCGCAATTCTTCGGTTATACAGATAGCCAATTGTATTCTTCTCGTAGTAACCAAAGTGGCTATTTAGGCTCTGGATATGTAGGAATTTTGGCAGGTTCTTGGTTATTTAAAGGTATGTTTATCTACAGTGATATTCATAATGACTTGAATACAACGTACTCCGCACAATCTTTAGGTGTGTCTAAAGGGTCTTGGAATAGCCGAGGAATCTTAGCAGATGCTCATGTGGATTATCGTCATATTGTAAACTCTCGCAGATTTATCTCTTCTATAGTCTCTGCTGTTGTTCCTTTTGTAGAGGCTGAATATACCTATATGGATCTTCCTGCTTTTACAGAGACCGGAGATGAAATAAGATCTTTTGCTGAAGGACATTTACAAAATGTTACAATTCCTTTTGGATTGACTTTAGAGCATAACTACTCTCGAGGACAACGTTCTGAGGTCAATAGCTTGAGTTTTTCCTATGCTCTTGATGTTTATCGTTGGGAACCTAAAGTTCTTATTAACCTACCAGTAGCATCCTATTCTTGGGAAGGGATCGGCTCAGATCTTGCTAGAAAATCGATAAAAGCTCAGTTTAGTAATGATACTGAGTGGAACTCGTATTTTAGTACGTTCTTAGGGGCCACTTATGAATGGAGAGAACATACGGTGTCTTATGATGTGAATTGCGGTATGCGGGTAATATTCTAGGGGGCACCGGCTATTTCGAGAATCGAAAAGGCGTTGTGTTGTTTACACAACGCTTTTTTTAGATAGAAGAATGGATTAGGTGTTTTTAGAAACTATGATATCCATAATGTAAAGTAGGTAGATAATACCTTCTCTTTGGAATTCGCAATTATCATCGTAGAAGCAATCCATTACTATGTTAAAGTGTTCTCCAGTTTCAGGCAAATTGATGAGATTGGCAACTTCACTAAGAAGGAAACTATAAATATTGGCTTGTATTTCTGGTGGTGATGTTAAGAATGCATCATAGATGTATTGTATTAGCTCAGAGTACGAAGACTTATATGTTTGCTCAAAATGGTTCTTGAGTACGAAATATTTTAATTTGTTCACAGGAGTCTTTGATGTCTGACGTAAGGTTAGAGCTGAAAGATTCTCATTTAAATGATCAACAATTAAGCCCAGTTCTTCTCCATATGCTTCTTTTAAACCATTGATTTGGTGCCATTCGTCTTGCTGAGAAATAAGTTGTTGTTGAGACAGTAGTTGCTCTTTAAACATTTGCAACCACAATAGTATCTGATCTCTCCCAGAACTTCGTGTATTGTAGAGATTATTGATATTTCTGAAGATAGACTCTGCCCAAGTAGGTTTGCATTTATCTGCGTAGGAGGAGATTTCACGAAGAGCATCGCGTTTCTTTTCTTGAGAAATTTTAGGGTCTTCCAGAGCTAAGATCAAATGATGCATCATGATAGGGAATGTTTGTGCGTCGGGGTGGGAGGTATCTTCTTTTAATTCTACGGTAAGATAGTGGATGATGATCTGCCAACCGGAATTCCAGCTATTTAGCTTATGAATTAGCCTTGTTAGATGTTTGTAGTTACATGAATGCTTTGAATATGTTGTTGTTGCTAAAGAATTTAAAAATGGCGAGGGTAGAGGAGCTAGACTTAAGATGTCTGTCGCCATATTGGGTTCAAATTCTTCTGATACCTTCTGAAGAATCTCGCTTTTTGTTTTTTCAACAAAAGTTTTTTGGAGTTCGGTTAGGGGGAGAAGAGCTTTAGGGGTTGCAGGAAGAGAAGAAATTTCTTGGGGTTTTCTTTGGCAAGGGCATAAGATTGCTAAAATAAGTAATTTAAAAGGGATGAGTAGAATGTAAATTGCCAGAGAGGAGAGGATAGAAACCACGCATATTAGAGTTAGGAGTAGATAATCCCAACAAGATTCTGGTGATTTTAGGCAAGAACCTATAGCTCGAAAATTTTTAGAGAATAAGAAACAGTAGTCAGCACGTTGGATGAATGTCGTAAAGCGTTCGCAATGCGAAAGAGGGTAAGGCTCGGAGACTATGGGAAGCCGAAGGGTATTTGGATTAGGGAACACGCTCATTAGTGTGAATTTATTTAGGGAAATTAGGGCTTATTGTTTTTACTATTATACTGTTTTGTTGGTTGATTCTGATTTAAATGTATAAGGATTTGTTGTTTTAATTTTATAATTGCAAAAAGAGCTTCTTGGGATCGTTCTTAATAATAAGAAGAAGGATTCCGCGGTTAAGGGGAGGAATGGAATCGTGGTGTATTGTGAATGTTAATCATGAGAGAAGAACGTTCGTAATAATCATAACAAGATTATGTTTTTCTGAAATGTTTAATAGAGGCGTTTTTCCCTGGGACAAAAAACTAAAGCGACATAACCTTGAAGTTATGAGGCTTTAGAGATGTAGGAGATTCAAGCAGGCGGTTAAAGATTTATTCTAAGGTGTGCTAGAACGATCCTGAGCGGTGATTACCCCTTCTTTTAATAATAGGTAAAGAATTGCTTCTCTAGACGGATTATAATTGTTGTCTTCTGGGAAGAAAACTTCCGTCATAATGTCCGCCCGATATTCTTCTGGGATGCCTATAGCCGTTAAGTCTGCTAGGATAATATCTCTTAGAGCTAGGATTTGATCCTGAGATCCTCCAAGGGCTTGTGATAGAGCGGAATTGACCAAGCCTTCACCACTAGTTTCATAAGCATTCAGAAATTCTTGAAGATAGTTCTCATGTTTTGTTCTGTACCTGTCACTTGCTAGAGTTCGTGTGTATGTATCTAAAAATACACCCGTATTGTCTAATCCTAATTCGGCACCGTACTGATGTTTAAATGCTGTCATTATGTGCCATTCTCGTTCGTCTCTACATATTTGTGCCAGGAGATGTTCTTTAAAAATTTGTACCCAAGAAAATACAATGTTTGTGGAAACATCGTTAGCGTTGAATATAGCTTGTAATTCCTGACCTGTGGTTCTTACCCATGTAGGAGCACATCTGTTGCTATAGGAGGCTATGTTGCTTAAGATCGATAATTTTTTGTCTTGAGGTATTTTCGGATTATTTAAAAGTTGAAGAAGCTGGTACATAGTTGATTGAGAAAGAGCTTGAGCCTCTTGAGAACTCATTAGTCTATCCCTTGCTGTTGAGAGAACTAATAGAATTCTCGACCACGCATTATGAATACTACTATTGGGTGTTAGTTCTTTAATTCGTTTTTCTAAAGGCTCGCGAATTGGCTTCCAAGTTTTAGGGGAATTCCTCGTCAATGATTCAAGATATTCATCATTAGTTGGAGCAAGATGTATGTTATCCATTTCAGTGCATACTGGGCGGGATAAGAGATTTTTTAGCAGTTTAATGTAGTCATTGAACTCTTTAGTACTTGGTTTAGATTTAAGAGTCGGTAATAGAATTCTTCTTGAGGATATACCAGAGACTCCAGCTGCGCAAGCGCCTTCTTCAGTGTGAAAAGCCATTGTTTTAGGATCAATTTCCTTTTGTAGTGCTAATTCTTGTTGCATAGCCTCTAACCATAAGTGGGCGGGGCTATTCTTATAAGAAGCTACGTATTTTAAGAGTTCTAGCTTTCTCTCTTGAGAGACGTCACTGTTCTTTAAAATAGAGTAAATTTTGAATAAATAGGCTCGAGCGAGATCCTGCGTTTCTTTCCCCTCCAGGTCTGGATCGGACTTTTTCACTATCACATCTAAGATCGTGAACCATTCTCTTCTCAAGGATAAACTTGGAGTTATTGATGTAATGTTGTTTCTTAGTCTGTTTACGAAATCCCAGCGTTTAGGTGAGTTTTCTATAAGATTGCGAATAAAGGCATTATTTTGATCTGCGTATGCCTCGGGAGAGATATCAGAAAACCTTTCTTGGGCTTCTTCTAGAGAAAGAGGTTGGTAGTCAGGTTGAGGAGCAGGTGTAGGAACAAATGCGTTCATGGGGAGTTGAAGAAGATCAAAGTTTTCTGCTTCTATGCCTGCTAAAGAAGCTAATAATTCAATATGTCTACTGTAGTGTTCCGGTTCTACTTCTGGGAAGTTGTTCTGTAGGAACATATATCTGGGGTCACTTGGGGAAATTGGTTCTTCATCAGGAATATTCGGCAATATTTCAGCATGATGGTCAAGAGAGTGTGAGGTGTCGAGATCTAAGGATGTGGGGCGTGCAATAGGTCCAAGCATTAAGTCTGGGAAGACAACAGCAGCGGGAAGATTAAGAACGTCATCATCACTTTCACCCAAAGAAATTCCTAGTAGCGTTGCATTTACACGCGCACCATTAATAAGAGCAACTTGTTGATCTGCATTGGGATAAGCTGCATTTAAGAATTCTCTAGCAGTGAGATTTTGATCGATGTCTCTTCCGGTTGCAGTGTTGGCAGAGATATCCATAGAAAGGGATGATGGTTGGCTAACTACACTTTGATCTTGAGATGTTGTTTGAACTTCTGTTTGGGAGCTGGTTGGAGTTGGTTGATGTATAGTATGAGGTTATAAAGGCTCGTGTGAAGATATAACAGGTAAAGAAGAGGGGGGGATCCATGGGACATCTTGTTGACTAAGGAATGTAGGTTGTTGAACTAGATTTGGTATTTCTTCTTGAAAGAACATTGAGGCGGGAAGATCGAGTATGCTAGTGCCTTGGGGGAGATCTTCTAAATCTAAGCAGGTAATCCCTAAGTTTTCTAAGGTAATGTCCTCTGGGTTTATTCCGGGATAGTTTATTTGTAAGTGCTCTTGAAGCGTGATTTCTTGATGGAGAATTCTTTCTGGAGGGAATGAGGGTTGGCTAGGAATGCTTGTTTGAGTTGAATATGTGGGACGGGGTGGAGGATCTTCTTGGCGGGGGGGGGTAAGGGAACTAGGGGAAAACCTAGACGGATCTAATTCAACAGAAGTCCTAGAGAACGAACTTCTTCTATTTAGCGGTGAAGGAGGAGGTTGGTACGCTGAAGAGGGAATAAGAATATTTTCATTGCTTAGCGTCGTGGGTTTAGAAACACAAGGGCAGCAGCTTAATCCGATTAGAATTAACTTTAGGGGGAGGAGAAGAATACAAAGGAGAACAGAAAGAACAGCAGATAAAACGATAACAAATATCCATCCTGGGCCAGAATGCCTTTCTGGATGTAAACAAAGACAAGACCCCAGTCTATTACAAAACGTTTTGTATATGGATGTAAAAGAAATTTTTTGATTAATTGTTTTTATTAAAGAAGTTCCCCCGTGCAACGAGGCTGCCGGTTGTGGAGGAGTAAGAGTGGATCGGAAATTATTGTGTTCCAGCGACATAAATTTACCTAAATGAAAAATGTGCCAAAAGTGCATCGAAAGGACTATTTCGTGTTCTTCCGGCAAAAAGTCCAAAAATTGTAAATAAACCACGGATTGTTTGCAACTTTTTTTCTTTCTATGTGGTTGATATTCTGGGGATTTGTTCGTAAGTTTCGAATTGTGGAGAACGGTTACGGTCTTGTTCATTGGAGACTACATAGAGAGGTCAGGGTCTACACATTATTTTTTCGAGAGTTGTTTGTGGTCCCGTGGTTAAAATTCCTTGCATGAGTAAAATGAAGGTAATCCCGGTGGAGTTTAACTCCAACTGTGTGTCATAAAATAGTGAGGAGAGAACAGAAGGAATTTCATGTTCTGGGAGTTGGAATGCCCTCATCGTTTCACAGAGATACGACGATAGGGAGTTTTTCAATTCTTGAGAAGATTCGGAGATTTGATCGCGAATATATTCAATGAGATTTTTGACGGAGGCCCTGTAATGGGAAAGGAACCTTTTGTATAACCGGTTATAGAGGGCTTGCTTTTTTAAGATTAGGTGGCTTGTAAATTGAATGCGGGCTAGAGCATCCATATTTAATCCTAGAGAGCGTCCGTGGTAATGCTTGAAACCCGCTATATGGTGCCACTCTTCCGAAGAACGGTTAGTAATAAATTGTAAAAGATTTTCTTTGAACATCTGTACACAAAATAGGACATGGTTGATACCCGTGTCTTGTTTGTTATAGATTTCTACTAACTCTCGGAATGTAACCTCAATCCATGTAGGAGGACACGCACATGCGTAGGATCCAATATAGTTTAGGAGGTCTTGTTTTCTTTGTGTGGAAATCGTAGGGTCTTGCAACGTTGCTGTTAGCTTTTGCATCGTAGAGTAATAAAGGGATCCTTCGTATGATACTTCTTGTGTAGAAGAAGTGTTTCTGTTTTTTAGATACTTGGCGTGAATATGAGTAATGATCTTTGCCCACGGCATAGGAATGGTGGGGAACAACTTGAGTATCTCATGTTCTAAATTAAGACATTTCCAAGAGGCTGTTTCTGGGACTAAGAAGGTTTTTAGGAAGGGAGAGGATTCGGGAGTTTCATGGAGAGTATCAGAGTTAATATAGAGTGTTTTTGTACATATGTCCTGTAGTTTACGTACGAAAGCTTTTATGGGAGATGTAGCAGGTATTTTAGGATCTTTTAGACACAGACTGACAGATAAGATGATTAATTTTATAGGATAGAGAAATAAAATGAAAATTGCACTAGAGATCGCTGCTAGGATAGAAATTAGCATTGTCTGACAGGGGGCTAGAGTTCCTGTACTTTGCGATAATCTCAAAAGTCTTGTTTTTATAAAAAGATATAACACATGATACCGAATGCTCTCTGCATATGTCTGCAGGGTTTGTTTTAAAGATTCCTTAGGGATAATGTTTACAGAGTAGACAGGAAAACCGTTAGAGAGAATGGTTGCCATAAAGCACGTCCCAGTTTTACAAAATTAATCAGTTCATTCAATGCTGTGCAGCACACGTGTGATTGGATTAGATTTGTCTCTTACAAATCTGTGATATGTGGTTATTGGGATAAGTAAATCTTCTGAGAAATGCGCGTAACTATACTTATCCCCCAGAAGAGGGATAGTAAGCGAGATAGGTAGCTTTACAATTATTAATTGTAAGCATGGTAATTCTAACTAAAAAATAGCCTTAATGACAAATAGTGAAAATAGAAAAAAGTTAAAAGTAGACGAAAGATTCTCGTAAAGATCAGAGAAAAAGTCGTTCTAAAAATGGCCTCGGGCCTTTTTTTAATAAATTCCAAGCATATATTTTCTGCGCATTGCTTCCCTACGGAAGAATGTTTCAATAATTTGTATTTTCTTTTTTTTGTTGATTATAAACGGTTTAGGGTAAAACAAATCGGAATTAAATTGACGATTCTTAATAAAAACTTGAAATAAAACGGGGTAGAAAATACTATATTTCAGCCGTTTATAATTTGGATGAATTTCGTATGGTTTGCGCTTCTCTTTGTTGCTATTTGAAATCGGAGAATTCTGAGAAGCGTTGTTGTAATTTCTCTGCTTCTCGAGTTCGTTTAGTAGCAACTATTGTATCGGTAATGGTGAGTCTCTTAATGCTTAGTGGAGCCATAACTCTTGCTATTCTTTTTGGAGCACAGTTAGGAATCTTATACTCCACAGTAATTATTGGCTTATCTGTGGTGATAGGGATTTTGCTTATCACCGCCAGTTTGAAATGTTTTACTTGCTTAGCTCTAGTCCCCCAGTCTCCCCGTATTTCAGGTCAGGCCTTGCGAGGTTGTGGTGAGGATATGGAGGCACAACACATATCTGTGGGAGCCTTGGAAGATTTTGATACTATAGAAACAGCATTAAGTAGTGAGTTATTGGAATATTCTCAAAAAGATCCTGCTTATCAGGATCTTGAGGATAAATTGGCTCGAGTAAAAGAAAATTTGGCTGCGGCTAAAATAGCATTTGCCATAGCTGCTGAGGAGTGTCGAAGGCTTGAAAATCTATGCAAAGATGTTGAAGCTGATGCAAGTATAAACAGCCAATATCGGGAGAGCTCGTTGGCGTTATGGCGTGCATGTTTGGAGCATGTTCAGGCTTTGCAGGCTTATGAGTGTTGTCTTGATCAACTTAGTGATATGCACCAGCTTAATGATTCCCAACGCGTAGCTCCTCAAAGGGAAAAGGATGTTAAAATTCGCATTTATACTTTGGAGAATCGGCTAACCTTATGTGGCGAAGAGTTTGATATTCTGTGTGCAGAATCAGGGTTAGAGCATGAAAAACAGGGACAACAGTCTGATCGTAAGAATGGGCATCAAGGACAAATAGAAAACTTTAGTTGTTTAAAAGAGGAGAAGTCTCATCCACCTTGTGATATGGATGAGACTAGGGTAACGGCTGATGAAGAAATAAGAGATATTGATACCTCGTGTACGCAGCATTATAGTGTTTTCAATACGACTAATGTGGAGATTGCTGATATGGTTTTAGAGGAAGAAGAGCTTCTCAATACCGTCATAATAGTTGATGAAGATATATTTATGGATGCAAATGAAAATTTATCAGAACTCAGTGACTAAAATTTATATTTGCAGGAGATTCATTATTTAAGATTTAAAGAGGAGAAATTCGTACTTATAAAAAAGCGTAGTAGATGTTAACAGAAATACCATGTCTTAATCCTTAAAAGCGTTTTCTTTGGAGTCTGTAATTTGGGGGTGAATACGTGGTAACGAATACTTGGGAGCACTAATATAGGGTAATTTGTGATCTTCACTTGTTATTATTAAAATATGCCGTGCAGCCATGCCTATCAGACGCTTGACTATATCCAACTCGTTAAAGACGAGCGTATGCAAGTTATCTATTTTATCATGGGTGTCTTTATGAAATGTTTCCAGGCGAACTTGTCTTCTAAAGTAGAAGGGCAAGGGGCGGTATCTACATATGTAAGAAGAACGGATGCTAACACTATTATAAATACTATTGCAATAGTATCAGGAATTTTAATTATTGCCTCTAGCATTGCATGCGGTTTTTTTTTAGGAACAGATCTGGGTTTATTAAGTGCTATTCTTTTAAGCATTGCTATTGTCGCTGGGTTATTACTTATAGCTAGCGGGTTATTTTTTTTCTTTAGGGGGATTTTTACACAACGAGAGCTGGCTAGAAGAGCTACCATTGAACAAGAGAGAGTTCTTAGTCTTTCGCAACAACTGGCCTCTACTAAGAAGGAACTAGAAAGTTTAAGTTCTCTACAGATGGAAGAACAGAAAATGCCGAAAGAAAGCAATATAGAAGAGCAAAATCATCTTTTGCAAGAAAGAAGCGAACGTATTGTACATCTAGAAAGTCTGATTCATCAGTTGAGAAAAGAACATGCTGAACTTTTAAAAGAAAAGGATGACGCATGTTGCGCAGAGTTAAAAAGACAAACGGTTATACGTTCTCAACTGGAAGATCAGCATCAAGAAGAAATAATGGCCCGTGAAAAAAGGTTTTGCGAACGACTACGTATTTTAGAAGATGAAATATCCAACCAAACAACAGTACATAATGACGAACTGACAGAAATTCGAAAAATTATATCACAAAACCAGGAAATAATTAATCAAGAGATAAGAGAAAAAGAACAAAAGATTTCAGATTTACAAGACTCAATGCATCAGCAACATGACGTAGATCTTGATTATATTCATGAGCTGGAAACTTTACTAAGGGAAAGGGAAGAGATCGTAGCGAATTTACAAAGCAATATGGATCTCTATGATGATCTTGAATCTGAGGTCAACACCTCCTCTCTTCCTTGTGCCCTAATTCGCATCCGTCAGCAAAAAGAGCGGATTGCTTTATTAGAAACCATAAATTTACAACTGCCTACAAGAACACGTAACCGATCATCGAGTATATAGACTGCCATAACCATGTTCTAAATAGGCTTCACCCTATGTTGTGAAGTCTATTCTATTTCGCACCCGTTTAATTTTAATGCGATGAAAGGGTTTAAAAGGCCCTTTCTCTGAAGAAAAGATCTAAAAATAATAGAATTCAGATCTTAGTTTTTTAATCGTTGTTATTGTTTGTGAGATAATTATGAGATGTATTCCCGCGTGTTTAACGCCAATTTCAGCAATCAATTCATGTTTGGTCAAAGCAAATTCGCCCAGAGCTTGCTTAGTCGTTAATGTGTTTTCCCTGTTTTTATCTTTATTGATAGTTGTTACAGGTATAACCGCTCTGGCGTTTTTCAGTGTTGAACTGGGGATGCTCCATAGCGTGATTTTAAGCCTATGTATTTTGGCCGCGTTATTTTCCTTGGCTATAAGCACTTATTCCATAGCACATAGAAGGACTAGTAGCTGCATGTCTGTTCTACAGAAGCAAGAGCTGCAACAAGAGATGTCGCGACCCCCATCGTTAAGCCATACTCGGACAGATGAAATTTCAGAAGATCAGAATTTCGAGAATCAGAAAATACAAGAAATGGAAAGAGAGAACCAACGCATGTCATCGAGAATTCTAGAGTTAGAATCTCAAGTTTTAAGCCAGAAAGAAGACCAGGGAAGAATTCGTGGATTTGAGAGAATAGATCCTTCTTCGGAGCTAAATGTCAATAAAGAACGTTGTGCTTTTGAGTCCAGAATTCGAGATTTGGAGGAAGCTCTCGCCAAAAGTGAATCTCTGTCCCAAGAACGTTCTTCAGCTGCAGAGACGCGTTTGGGAGAATTGCAAACAGAGCGCTCGCAGTTTCTAGGTCGCATATCGGAGTTAGAGATCTCTCTAGTAAACAGAGACTATCAAATAACATTGTGTACAAATTTAGAAAAGCAATTAGAAGAAAAGACAGAAAAAATACAACAACTAGAAATTCTTCGGATGCAGGTGCTTGAAGAGGTACAAAAACTTCAGAAATCCTTAGATCAAGAAGAGGCAAATAGTAGTATTCTTGCTAGAAAATCTGAACAGATTCGCGTAAGTTTAGAAAGAGATGAGTTGCGTGTACAACGCTTGCACTTAGAATCTCGAGTTGTGCTATTAGAAGTATCTGAATCAATAGCATCGAAGTTTAGTTTAGACATAGAAAAAAGTAATGCAGAGACACAAACAGCAGAGATTAATCAAGAACAACAAGAGGCTCAAAAACAAATCCTAAGGTTAAGGGAAGAACTTAAGGAGAAAGAAGAAAAAATATCCAGTAATGCATCAGAATATCAAAGGATACAATCCCGTTGCGAAAAGGAAATTGCACAATTAAAACAGAGCCAGGCTGAGGCACTAGAAAGAGTTCGAGGATTAGAGCAAGATCTTCTAGATGCTGATAATGAGAAACAATCGTTTGTTCAAGATTTCACTGATAAATGTGGAGAATATGAAGAGAAGATAGCAAAGTTACAGAATAGATGCGTGGATTTTGAAAACTCAATGAGTGATTTGCAAAGAGATTTGCTAGGTGAGAATAGGAATCAAGAGAGTACCGACCGATCTTTAATAACTGATCTAGAGGGCCGGATAGCAGATTTACAAGAAGAAAATCAAAAGCAAGAGATGAAGATCCAGGCTTTTGATAAACAATTGCTTGAGCGTTCGAATGAAAAAACTCGTATTCAGAAAACTGTTAGAGCACAGATAAAAGCTCAAGTGGATAAAAGAAAGGCTGCAGAGAAAGAATTAGGTGAGAGTGAAGCCAAGTTGCAACAATTGGAAGCACAGATCCAACATTTAGAAGATGGACGCGGCCCCAGTATGTCTGCCTTACAAGAACGAGTGCGGACTTTGTATCAAGAAGCTCATGAAAATAATATTTTTATTTCCAATTTGAAGAAGTGCAATCAACAGTTAGAACGTCAGGTTCTAACATTTGTAAATCAAAAACCTCTGTTTTTAGCTTCGAATTCTGTGAAGGAAGGCAATGTGGCTAAGCTAGAGGGATATAGACAAGAGGCACGAACACTTCTGAGCGCAGATGCTCAAGACCGTACACTAATGGCAAAAGACAGAATCAGTAGGTTAGAAAAACTATGTAAAGGTTCTGATTTAAAAGATGAAGTTGATGAATTGGCAGAATTATCAGAAGACCGTCTCAACCATAAGGCGATCTTTCAATTAGAAAGCAAGATGTTTAATCTTCTTCAACAAAATAGTAGCTCTGCCTCTGGGAGAAACAGAGTAGAAAGTTTAAGGGCGTTGAGATTACAACAATATTGTGATGGAGATGCAGGTCTCGAGGCTAGAGTTCGCGAATTTAATTTCCCTAAAGGCTCTCCAATTAATTCCTCTGAGCTTTATGAATTGGAACAAGAGATTTTTGATATTAGAGAAGCTAAGATTTTTACCTTGCGAGAGGGGCTGGAGGGAGCTAACGAACGTTTAATCATAGCAGAGTTAAAAATTAAAGAACTTACAGATATTCTAAGAGCCCATGAAGAAGCTCTGAGTCCGAATACTAAGGAAAAAAGATCACTAGAGGAACAACAAACGTTGTTACAGGTTGGTGTTGATCTTCGCAAACAACTAGACGCAAACCGTTCTGAGTTGGAAGTTTATAAAAACAGATTCTTAGAAATTCAGAGAGAGTTTTTGAAAATCTCTCTAGAGAATCAAGCCAAAGATTTAGCTCTAAAAGTTGCCGAGAATAAATTAAAGCAATTCGAAAAAAAACAATAAATTTTCTTATTTTGATTAAAGATCCTCCTTATGTTTCATGGGGGATCTTTAGTTTCTATTATTCATACAACATTCATACAACGCAAAGTATCCGCTGTATTCTAAGATACTTTCTGTAAAATACACACTTTTTCATTATGTTGAGTCCCTAAATGGTGCCAGTTTAGGTTCTTCGGTCATGATAAGTTCGTGTTTTTTGCTACATATAACTGTTAGTTGTAATCTATTTTCCGTAGTTTTTTACTAAAGCTTTTTGTGGGCTAGTTATATAAAGTTCTTGCATTTAAAGGGTTGCGACGGTTTCACTGTTTTAAGTTTAGTTTACTCAAGAGAGCGGTTTATGACAACAAACTCATTGAACATAGGTTCTAGTTCAGCCACTGTGGTAAATTCTGTAGTACAAAAACAGCCACTTTGGAAAGTGTCTTTAAATAAATATCAACAGGTTGCTGCTGCTATTATTCTTATAGCAGGCTTGGTTCTCATTGGTTCTTTAGTAGGTGCTTTGGTGTTCTTTGCATTGACAGGACCTTCTGTTCTTTTTGCTGCTATGTTGATGGCTCTTGTTTCTGGTGTTGTTCTTATCGCTATGGCAGGGTATCAGTTGGCTGTAGGAGTTCGAAAAGATGCAAAAGAGAGACAGCTGGTTCATGAAAAAATACAGTATGAAGTTGAAGCAGCATTGCTAAAAGATAACAATAAGCTCATCGAAAGAAAATTAGAGGAGTTGCAAAAACACAGCGATGCATTGACAGGACAATTGCTAGGTTTGGCGGGTGATTTAGAATGTTTAAAACAAGAGAAAATAGACTTAGAAGCTAGAGTTATGGATTTGCAGCGTCAGAATGCTTCTTTGAGCAAATTAATGGAGGAAGGACGTCCAGACTTAGTTGCCGAAATAGAAAACCAAAGAAAACAGTGCAAAAACCTCCAGGAGCTTCTTCTTCAAGCTGAAGAAAAAAATAAAAGTTTAGAGAGCACAGTCAAAAAATGTCAAACAGAGTTAATGATTGTGGAACAGCAAAATACTCTACTTATAGAGAGAAATAAAGAACTCAAAGTTCAGAAAGCAGCGCTTGAAAAGATGTTAGAAGACAGCAAGCAAGAAATTAAGATTTTAAAAGAGGTTCTCGCAGATTTTGAGGCCATGAATATACCAGGCAACATTGCAGAGTTACAAGCAAAGATTGAGGAACAAAAATTAGAGCTCGAATCTCTTAAAGATCAAGCAGAAAAGCTACTTTTAGAGAAAGATGCGGTAATGAAAGAAAGTCAGGATCTCAAAGACCTGTTAAACTCTAGTAAATTAGAGATAAGCAAGAATAAATTAGATATAAGCAAGTTGCAATCTGAATTAGAGAGTTTGCAATCACAACCTCATGGAGATGACGGTGCAGATGTAGATGTTCAAGAAGGTGCTGAAGGTGATGCTGGCGACAATGATGTGGCGGGCAGCGAAGAGCATACTAATGATGACGCTAATTAATCTGCGATAATTATTACGAAATAAGAAGATGAGAACCCGTGTTCGCTTCTTTTTAAATTAATATTATAAGTTCTATTGACCCTATTGAGTAAATAGGGTCGATTGTTTTCATTACTACTCCAGTTTTTTCAATATATTCATAACCTAAAAACGATTTCAGAAACGTTGGTCAGATAAGACTGAGAGCCCAACTTATATGCCGAAACCCATCTAAGCTTGTCTATATTTCTTCTATAATTTTTGGCATTATTCAGTGTGATGAGAACTTTTTTGAGGTTTTCATGCTAAAAGCTCTATAAAACAGTCCGCTAGATTTCTCTGTAAATTTTAATATGGTACTTAGTGAGATAGAGGTTGGATTTTTTCTTCTGTATAGTGGAGAAGCTCTTTCTTATATTATTCTATGAGTTTCATTTTCCTCTCCTGTTAAGAAGAAACTTTTAATATAACAATAAAAGAGTGGAAGAATTAGAAACTAAAGAGCAGTCTTATTAATGACTATGCTAAGCAATTGTTTTGGGATAGAAATTAGCAATATACCGAAGTTTTGAAAAGCATCTGAAAATCTTCGCGTTACCTATAGACGAAACTTTTATATTTCTCGATACGTTCTTGTTTTTCATTTTATTCTAGGGAATGCTGTGGATGGAATTTCTAACTGCTTCGGCACGAATCTAAGGACTTCTATTTGTCTTTCTACGCGTGCATCTAAAAGCTATTGTCTTGTGAATATTACTGCCATAGCTTTGTGTTTCATTATACTGGGGATACAGATGGCTGTTTTTGTATCCTCCAGAACCTGTATAAGCGTTCTTTATGTTATTTTTGTTAGTTTTACTCTACTAGCGTCTATTTTGCTTGCCTGCGTGGCTGTTTACAATCTTTTTCATTTCCGAACTACCTCACGACGCTATCAAGATGCTCAAGAAATACTGAATCTGCGGATACGTAATCGAGAAGTTATAGAGCAAGAACTTAACAGACAATTGCAAGAACAAAGAATAGAGTTGGATTACCTTAAAGAAGAAAGCACGATACAATTCGAAAGAGCTCAGCATATTGAAGAAAGATATAGCGAATATATGCATCGATTTGAGGCAGATAAAGCAGATTTAGAACAACAACTCCAGGACTGTAGGGAAGAGATCATTAATCTATCTCGGGACTTGGAATCTCGACTTTCAGAGGCGAGTATACAGACAGAACGGCCCTCTAGCGATGATGAGGATGAATATAACGCTAGTTGGTTTGAAGCTGCTAATATTTTAGAATCTCCAAATCGAGAATCAGACATTACTTACATGACTGTAGAAGAAGGTAATATAGATAACGGTTCTTCTTCAGAACATGAATATTCTAGATAGCTTGCAACATAAAGATGTTAAAACAGGCTTCTCACCATTATGAGAGCCTGTTTTCTTGTTTTATAATTGAGGCAACCTATTGATGCGCTTGGTTTTAAGAACAAATAACTTGCTATTAAATGCAAAGGGTGTATTGAATGTTTAAAAATTATTCGAATTAGAATTCGTTGTTTATTATATGGCTATGTTTAAGCGAGCAACTTATGAAACTTTCCTCCTCCTTAAGACTTGCTAGTGCGCAGCAACTAAATCCCTGTCATTATCGTATCAATAAACCTTACCTTGTTCTTATTACTTCCGTCATTACAACAATTCTAGGTCTAGCTGTGATAGCTGCTAGTATAGCTTTGCTTGTGCTGTTTGGGGCTCAAGCATCAGCTGTGTTTAATGGGCTTATGGTTGGTGTGATTCTAGGAATAGCTCTTCTCCTTCTTATAGGAGGGATCCGTTCTGCTCTTATCCTTAATTTAACCTGTGTACGCAAGAAAGAGATTTCTGGATTTTCTAAGACTCTAAAGGAGTTTCAAGATCTTTTGCAAGACCGACAAAAACATATATCAGAACAAGAAAATTTTATTGCGAGTCTCCAGAATCAGCTAGATGAAGAATCGAACAAATATAATAAGCTGTTGACGACTAAACAAGAAGAATTGACAAGCCTCACTCGAAGATATATTGCTACAACTAGCGAAAGTTCGAATTTGGAGGAAACAGTTAATAACTTACGCTCGGAGTTAATGGAATTGAGAAGTTCATCAAGCGAACTCATAGATAAACTTCGAACTAACGTGGAGCTACTCCACGCAGAATCTATAATAGCTCGTCAAGCTATGGAGGCAGAACAAGTCATTGCCAGCAACTTAAGCCACCTTTCTGAAAGCCTAAAATTTAAGCTTCAAGAAAAAGAACAAGAAATTGCTGACAAGGAGCAGGAAGTTCAAGTTTTGATACACAAGGTATCCGAGCTGCAACAAGAAATTTCCGACCTTCAGTTTTTCATTACCGATAACATAGATAAGCAAGCACTCCCAAGTGATGTTAGTGAAGGTTTGGAAGCAAAACTTACTACATTGAAAGGTAAGATTGAATGTCTTTTATCCTTTATCTCTGATGGCATAACAAATAATGACATCGCAATTTCGGCAGGGCATCACTTAATGCTAAAAATAAAAGAATTACGCGATGACATTTCTAATATTCAAGACAGTGTGACTGTCTTAATGACCGTGCAACCTGAAAAGGATTCCCAAAACAAGGAGGAATAAAACTTAGACTTCTCTTTGTTGTACTAATTAACGATTAAACGCTAGAGTCTCTGGGATGGAGATTTTTAAGAATACCTTTCTCTAAATGCAAATGACTGTTTTGTGAACATATAATGCGCAAACATTCTTCGGGAGTCACTACGTTGGTCATTAGAGTATCTAGAAGTTGCTGACAAGCGAGTTTCTGCTTTTCTTTAGATTTGGGTTTAGCAAGGATATCTATAGCCGCAGCTACTTCTTCGGGATTGAAATCGTGTTTACCACCTATGAACTCAGGAAAAATAATCGATCCCGTAATGATATTAGGGAGTGAATACGCAGGCATGAGAATCTTAAAGATGTATTTTGCTAAAAAGGTGTCAATAGGTCCAAGAAGGCAGGTAACAATTGTCGGGGTTTGATTTAAAGCTGCCTCAAGGACAATTGTTCCACATTTTGCCAAAGCGCAATCGCAATCTCTCATTAATTGATAACGGAATGTTGAAGAGATGATTTTACCACGACAACCCTCTTTTTCTAGGACATCTAGGATGTTCTTATCGTACTTAGGGTTACAAGAGGATACGAGAATCTGATGTGATTGTGCCAATGATGAAGCTAGAAAGGCTCGTATTTGTACTTGTAAGTTTCTAAAAATGTCGCCAGGGCGACTGCCAGGAAATAACGCAACAATGGGTTGATCAGAAATAGATAGCTGTTGTTTCCACGATGAGCAATATTGGAAGTTCGAAATTGTCTTTACTAGGGGATGCCCTAGATAGATTGTTTTTAAAGGAGAGTTTATGAAAAGATCTTTTTCAAATGGAAGAATTAGTAAAAGTGTATCTAGGTATTTCTCTAAGATCTTTTTTCTTTTAGGTCTCCAAGCCCAAATGCTCGGACAGACATAGTGTATAATCTTTCCTTTATACCCACATTTTCTTAGTTTCTTAATAAGGAAAAAATGAAAGTCTGGAAAATCAATGCAAAAGACTGTTTCAGGATTTTCTTGAAGAATAGCTTTATATAGTCTTCGATATTTCTTAAATAATCCAAAAATCGAAAAAAAGACTTCCAAAAATCCTGATACTTGGAACTCTTCCATGTGAATGAGGGGCTCAAAACCCTCTTTACGCATCAAGGGGCCTCCCACACCAAAACAACGTATAGTAGGATCACAAGTTTTGATATTGTGAAGAAGATCGCTTCCTAAAATATCCCCGCTAGGCTCCCCGGCAGACAGGAAATAACTGTGGTTATGGAACTCTGGTAATCGTGATTTCTTATATATAATGAGTAGATTTGCTAAAGAAGGAAGCAGCCCACAACCATAGCTAATGATGTTTACAGGATCTCCTGTGCGGATGAAATAGAGAAACGCAAGAAAACCACCGATAAAACTTACCAGCCAAAATAACGCTGGTAAGGTAGAGCGGTTATTTATTTCTAAGTGACACCATTGAATAAAAAACCGAGAGGAAAAAGTAAATAATCCTATACAACCAGCGATGTGCCAATAGATATTCGGTGGAGGTAAAGGAAGATGGAAGATATTAGGACTGGCCATCCATTGCATATTTGGATAGTAATAGCTCCCTAAAACAAAAGGTAGTGTTGTAAGTAATAATGTTACAACAAGGATGAACAGTGTTGCTCTTAAAGAGAGACTGTGAGAGGAGGATACATTGAGATTCCTAAAATAAATTACAAGATTAGCTCCATGAAGAAGCGCTATAGGGAACTGACTTTGGATAAAGCCGTGAGCGATCATCATTACCGCCCCTATAGAGGATAAAATCCAAAAAGATTTAGGAACGCACGCCTTTTTCCGTCTTTCACTTAAAAACCACTGAATAGTAAACGCACTGCCAAAAAATAAGTTGGCAATTAATCCTATAGGATACAGTACGTGAACCAGGTGAAGAGGAAGCATGGCAAGTTTAAACTCAAGAAGGAAGTTCCTTTTTATGTAAAGCTTGGTAATAGCGCATCCAAGCTGCAAGTACTTTATCTAGTTTAGGGTAAACTAGGCTACGAATTTCTAAAAGAGAAAGAGCTTCTGAGAAACGTATGTGGTGTAAGAGCTTGCGGTTAAAGAAGTGCGTTTTTTTTGTAGGCACTAAAGGAGTTAACCGGTACTGCATCTGCAAAATAAGCGCAGTTAAAATAAAATTCTTTTTAGAGCAGCTGGTGAATGAATCAGCAAAGAATTTTCCCAAAAAGTTTTTAATATAGTCGAAAACAGAAGTTAAAGATAAATTCGGATGTTTCTTCTGCTTGTAACGTACATTAAAATTCACAATGGGGAACAAAAGTACAGCCATGAGTTGATGACGATCGTAATTGTATTTTTTTTGCGAAATGTTCTTATCTAAAACATCCAAACAAGCAAAGGTCTGCTCCTCCAGAGTCTTGTTCAAACGAAAAACTTTATCCATATAAGGGAAAAGAATCTCTAAGATCTGATATTCTACCGTTAATTTGAAAAATTTAGAGGAAACTCCTGAACCTAGCATTTTAATAAGTTCTTCAAAAACACGTGCTTGAGAACTTTTAATTAGTTCATAACGGCATTCTCGAAGAGCTTCCAAGGTTTTGGGATCAACAGTAAACTGGGCCCTTGAAAGAATTTTTAATAAGCGCAACATCCTTACTGGATCTTGTTTAAAGCGAACAAAGGGATCGCCAATAGTACGCAAATACCGATTTTCTAAGTCGCTAACCCCGCCAGTATAATCTATAATCGTTTCTTCTGTGGGGTCATAGAAAAGACCGTTGATTGTAAAATCTCTTCTTAAAACATCTTCTTCAGCAGTTCCCCAAAGATTGTCTTTAATAATCAGGCTATCTTCATCAGCGCTTCCTGAACGGAAAGTAGATACCTCGATAATTTGATTTGAAAAGCGTATATGAGCTAATCGGAAACGTTTCCCAACAAGTATACAATTTTTGAAAACAGCTTTAATTTCCTCGGGCTTGGCTGAGGTTGAAATATCAAAGTCTTTCGGAGTTGTGTTGAGCAGTAAATCACGTATGCATCCGCCAACAATATAAGCTTTGTAGCCGGCTTTTCGTAGAGTTTTTACTACAGAGAGTGCGTGTGGAGAAAAGTCTTTAAGTTTTATGTTGTGGTCGGTAGCGGAATAGATGATTGGAGCGGGTGCAGATTTAGAAATTTTTCTAAACAATTCTAAGCCTCTACGCAAGAGAGTTTTGTTGTCACAGACCATTTATTATAGGCATCAAGTGTTAAAAAGTCTTGGAAGAAAAAGGGTTTATATAAGCGCTCTTTTTTCTAGGGGAATTTCACCATAGCAAAAATATTGAAGTTTGCAAGAACAAAATACCTAGCCGAAAGACATTCCTTTATACCCTATGCAAGGATTTTTATGATTATTTATCTATGTTTCCTTAGAGAATTTTTGTTTTGATTCCCCAGAGGGTTCAACGGTTCTGCTAGTAGAGAGATTAGAGATGATAGAGATTTTAACAGACAGGAATTTTCCCATTGAATTGGAAGGAGTTTTCAGAATTTGTTCAATGCAAGGCTTAGGAACATTTGGAAGATGTCTCTCGCAAGAAGAAATCTTTAATAGAAGGTGTGGAATGTATGTCTCAAAAACACAAATAGGAAATCATGATTTCTCTAATAACAATTCTAATTTTGTGTTAGAAAAGTTATAAAGTGTTAAGACGATTGCAAGGATTTCAAAATCAGTAAGCGCAGGCAGTTGCTTGTTAGGAAAAATCCTAACTCAGCGTTTTCTAATTTGTTTTTCCTGTCGAGAAGACAATAAGAATGCTATATTTAAATCTATAAGTTCTTAAAAAAGCTTTTTAGTCTGGTGAGAACGAATCTTTAAGAGAATAAATGACTAGGGAAATTAAACCGCTATTTGGTACGGACGGTGTTCGAGGTAGGGCAAATCATGAACCTATGACTGTCGAGATGTCTGTATTATTGGGAAAAGCTGTTGCTGGAGTTTTGCAGGAATGTAAACCAGGGAGGCATCGCGTTGTTGTCGGTAAAGATACCCGCTTGTCTGGATATATGTTTGAGAATGCTCTCATTGCGGGTTTAACTTCTATGGGTATCGAAACCTTGGTTTTAGGTCCAATTCCTACGCCGGGAGTGGCTTTTATTACTCGTGCTTATCGTGCAGATGCTGGGATAATGATTTCCGCATCTCATAATCCTTATTGGGATAATGGGATAAAAATCTTTTCCTCAGAAGGGTTTAAAATTAGCGACGTGATAGAGAGACGCATTGAGCAAATGGTCGCTTTTAAGGAGTTTGGAAATCTACCAGAAGATTATGCCGTAGGGAAGAATAAGCGTGTAGTAGATGCCATGGGACGTTACATAGAGTTTGCTAAAGCTACTTTCCCTAGAGGACGAACATTAAATGGGTTGAAAATTGTTTTAGATTGTGCCCATGGGGCAGCTTACAAGGTAGCTCCTTCAGTGTTTGAAGAACTTGATGCTGAAGTTATTTGTTATGGTTGCGAACCTACAGGAAGTAATATCAACGACAACTGCGGAGCTCTGTTTCCTTCAGTAATTCAGAAAGCCGTAATAGAGCATAAGGCTGATGTTGGTATTGCTTTAGATGGCGATGGAGACCGTATTATCATGGTAAATGAAAAGGGTCATATTGTTGACGGTGATATGATCTTGAGTATTTGTGCCAATGATTTAAAGAAAAAGGGGATTTTACATGGGAATCGCATTGTAGCTACTGTAATGACTAATTTTGGAGTTTTAAAATATCTTGAAAATGTAGGAATAGACACGTTGATTTCTCCTGTAGGAGATCGTCATGTCTTGCAAAACATGCTAGAATACGAAGCCAATCTTGGTGGTGAGCAAAGTGGCCATATGATTTTCCTAGACTATAATACTACAGGAGACGGTATTGTTTCTGCTTTGCAAGTTTTACGGATTATGATTGAAAGTGAATCCACATTGTCGGATTTAACGTCTCCAATTGTAAAAAGTCCTCAAGCACTTATCAACGTCGCAGTAAAAGAAAAAATCCCCCTAGATACTTTGCCTTTGGTTCAAGAAGCTCTTAGAGATGTTAGATCGTCGTTAGGAGACTCTGGTCGTGTTTTATTAAGATATTCTGGAACTGAAAATATTTGCAGGGTTATGGTTGAGGGCTTAAAGAAGCATCAAGTAGATTCCCTAGCTAAGACCATAGCAGATATTGTTGATTCTGAGCTAGGAGTAGGCATTATAGAGTAGGGTAATGTATGTGCGGAATATTCGGTTATCTAGGTTCTAAATTAGCTATTCCTGTAGTTTTAGATGGATTGGCTAAACTAGAGTATCGTGGTTATGATTCCGCTGGATTGGCAGCAATTACATCGGGTCAATTGTTTGTAAGAAAAACCATCGGACGTGTCGATGAGCTCAGAAATGCTTTAGAAACACATCAGATTCAGTCTTCATTAGCCATAGGTCATACGCGTTGGGCAACGCATGGCGTGCCTACGGTAAATAATGCTCATCCTCATGTGGATGAGAATGCTACCTGTGCTATTGTTCACAATGGGATTATTGAGAATTTTAAAGAATTAAAGTCTTTACTTCTTTCTGAAGGCATTTCTTTTTCCTCAGATACAGACTCTGAGGTTATCGCGCAACTCTTTGCTTTTCGTTATCAAGCTACTGGAGATTTCGTACATAGCTTTTCTTGGACTCTGTCTCAGCTTCAGGGCAGCTTTTCCTGCGGGCTTATTCATAAAGATCATCCTTCAGTTCTTCTCTGTGCTTCTCAGGAAAGCCCGTTAATTATTGGCTTAGGGGATCAAGAGCGGTTGATTGCTTCGGATACTCGTGCTTTCTTAAAATATACAAAGAATGTTCAAGCTTTAGCTTCCGGAGAACTAGCTATTGTCAGTCTGGGCAATGAAGTCGAGACATACAATTTTGCATTAAAACGCATTCAGAAAGAAGTTCGTCAAGTTACTTACACCGATGCAGATTCAGATAAGCAGGGGTATAGCTACTATATGCTTAAAGAAATTTATGAGCAGCCGGAAGTTTTCGAACGTCTTCTTCATAAATATCTAGACCCTCAAGGATATATTGGCGAGAAATTTTTAGAAGGCTTCTCTATAGAAGATTTTGATGAAATTTCTATAGTTGCTTGTGGTTCTTCTTACCACGCAGGCTTGTTAGCGAAGTACATTGTAGAATCTCTAGTTTCAATTCCTGTGCATGTTGAAGTTGCTTCAGAATTTCGTTATAGAAGAGCGTATATCGGAAAGAAGACTTTGGCAATTTTAATTAGTCAATCTGGGGAAACAGCTGATACTTTAGCTGCGCTAAAGGAGTTCCGCCGTAGACACGTTGCTTGTGTTTTAGGAATTTGTAATGTTGAAGAATCCGCGCTAGCTATGGGTGTGGATCATTGCTTATTTTTAGAGGCAGGTATTGAAATTGGCGTTGCCTCTACGAAAGCTTTCACAGCTCAATTACTTTTACTTATTTTATTCGGGTTAAAACTAGCATCTGTAAAACGAACTTTGAGTTTAGAAGAACAACGTTCTTGTGGGAAAGGTTTGCTTGAGCTTCCAGTTTTATGTGATCTTCTATTAGCAAATGAAGGTTTGCGTTCTTGGGCGGATAACTATTGCAATGAAGATAGGTTTATATTTTTAGGACGTCGTCTGATGTATCCTATTTGTATGGAAGCCGCATTGAAACTGAAAGAAATTGCATATGTTGAAGCGAACTGTTATCCTGCTGGGGAAATGAAGCACGGGCCTATTGCTTTAATCAGCAAAGGATCTCTGGTAATTACTTTTTGTGGTGACCCTATTGTCTATGAAAAGATGGTGGGATGTATCATGGAGGTAAAAGCTCGGCAAGCTCATGTGATTGCTATAGCTTCAGAATTGCAAGAAGATATTGCTGCTGTTTCGGACTTTCACATATATGTTCCGAATAGTCATCCCTTAGTGTCTCCAATTCTTTATGCTGTTGTGGGGCAAATCATGGCCTATACCATGGCTTTGAAAAAAGGCAATGAAATAGACCGTCCGAGGAATTTAGCCAAATCTGTAACTGTTGAATAACACAAAAGATTAAGGTTTTATTTCTAAATAACTTTAAATCTGAAATATAAGACAAAATTCGAAAGGTTTGTTATGTCTAGCAAGGTTTTAGGGGGCTCCCTCATTATTGCAGGGACCGCCATAGGTGCTGGGGTGTTAGCTGTCCCTATATTAACAGCGCATGCAGGATTTTTACCTACGACTCTTCTCTATACCCTGTCGTGGTTATTCTCCATGGGATCTGGAATGTGCCTTCTCGAGATTATGACCTGGTTTAAAGATAAACAACAGATCAACATGTTATCGATGGCCCAGTACACTCTAGGAGATGTGGGCAAGATTTGCATGTGGCTTGTTTACTTGTTTCTATTTTACTCTCTACTTATTGCTTACTTTTGTGAGGGAGGCAATATACTATTTCGTATTTTTGGTTGTCAGGGATTGGATATTCCTTGGATACGTCACGTAGCTCCTTTAGCTTTTGCTATTTTGATTTGTCCAGCTTTAATGATGGGAACAAAAATCGTGGACTACTGTAACCGCGTTTGTGTTGTCGGAATAGCTATTGCGTTTGCTGCATTTTGTATTTTAGGAGTTTTATCCTTGAAACCAGAATTGCTTTTACGTGCTTCATGGATGCAATCTGTGAATGGATTGCCTATCTTATTCCTTTCCTTTGGCTTTCAAAGTGTGGTTCCCTCACTGTATTACTATATGAATAGGAACGTTAAAGATGTCAAAAAAGCTATAGTTATTGGTAGCTTTGTACCTTTAATCTTATACTTAATTTGGGAAGGTTTAGTTCTAGGGGTAGTTCCCTTGGATTTTCTTATGAAAGCTAAAGAAAATGGTTACACAGCTGTGGAGGCGATGAAAAATTCGTTGCAATGCTCTCTGTTTTATGTGGCCGGTGAATTCTTCGGCTTCTTTGCTTTGGTTTCTTCATTTTTAGGCGTGGCTTTGGGTGTTACGGACTTCCTTGCCGATGCTTGTCGATGGAACAAACAGAAACACAAGTTTGCTATTTTCTTTTTAACTGTTATGGTCCCTTTAGCTTTATCAATGTGCTATCCTGAGATCGTTCTCAAATGTCTCAATTATGCTGGAGGGGTAGGCTCTGCTTTAATTATCGGAGTTTTCCCTGTACTCATGGTCTGGAAAGGCCGTTACGGGAAAAAACGTTGTCATGAAAAACAAGTGCTTCCGGGTGGGAAAATTGTTTTATTGCTAATGGTCGTGGTAATGGTAATTAATTTGGTGAGTCTTTATTATAAATTTTAAATAAACAGCAGCATGTTTGTTAAGTTTTTAATTGTATGTGAGTATAGGAGGTAATATGGGACTATACGATCGTGATTACGCGCAAGAATCTCGTTTGCCAGGGACATTCACATCCAGAGTGTATGGCTGGATGACAGCAGGTCTGGCTGTAACGACTTTTGTGTCGTTAGGGTTATACTTTTCCGGAATGTATAAAAGTTTGTTCGCATTCTGGTGGGTGTGGTGCATTGCTACACTCGGGGTGTCTTTTTACATTAACGCTAAGATTCATAAACTTTCCGTTCCTGCGGTTATGGGGCTTTTCTTGGCCTATTCTGCTTTAGAAGGATTGTTTTTTGGAACCTTAGTGCCTGTTTACGCCGCTCAATACGGTGGAGGAATTGTTTGGGCTGCTTTTGGATCTGCAGGATTAATTTTTGGTTTGTCAGCCGCCTATGGCGCCTTTACCAAAAGCGATCTTACCCAGATGAGAAGTATTCTGATGTTCGCTCTAATCGGGTTGATGTTGGTCTCAGTGATATTTGCGTTGGTTTCTATATTTGTTTATATGCCAATGTTCTACTTATTGATTTGCTACATAGGGTTAGCTATTTTTGTAGGTTTGACTGTTGTAGACGCTCAAGCTATCCGTAGTGTGGCTAAAAATGTAGGTAATGATGGTGATCTGAGCTACAAACTATCTTTAATCATGGCGTTAAAGATGTATTGTAATGTCATCATGATATTCTGGTATCTTCTACAAATTTTCTCCTCTTCTGGAAAGAGAAATTAAAAATATTTTTTATCTTAAGAAGAAGGGAAAAGTTTTTCTAAGAACCGATCTATATGAAACTCTTCAAGATCCCCAATAAGTTCGCCATAACCAACGAATTTTGTAGGGATCTTCAATTGTTTTGCTATGCGAAACAATGTTCCACCTTTGGCAGAACCGTCTACTTTAGTTAGGATTAAACCAGATAAGGGAATGGTTTCGTGAAAAACACGTACCTGCTCAATAACGTTTCCACCTAAAGTTGCATCTATAGTCATCAACCTTTCATGAGGAGACCCTGCGTGCACCTTATTACAAACAGAAACAATTTTTGATAACTCGTTGAGTAAGTTGGTATGCGTATGTAGACGACCCGATGTATCGATAATCACGCGATCATAGCCCCGAGACTTAGCAGAAGCAATGCCATCGTAAGCAATAGCTGCTGGATCGCCACCGGGCTTCCCAGACACAAATCCACAACCCAATTTCTCCGCCCAACAACGCATCTGATCCATACCAGCACTACGAAAAGTGTCCGTGGCGACAATCATTACCTTCTCTGATCGAGATAGGTAATAGTGGGCAAGTTTAGCTACAGTTGTTGTTTTTCCCGATCCATTTGTTCCTAGCATTAAGGAGACAACAGGTGTGTCCTTCTCAGATTTGATGATAGGAAGATTAGCTAGTGTTTCACGAAGTAGTGAGGAAACAAGATCTTTGACGGTAGATTCATCAGGTTTACGACATTTTCGCAAGCGAGAACACAACTCTTCAGTAAGCTCTGAACCAAAATCTGCTTCGTAAAACAAACTTTCTGTAAATTCTAAAAGATCCGCAGATAAAGCTTTTTTAAATAAAGACTGAATCTTGCTGCTAAAGAACTTAAACACTGATTAGAGCGAAGTTAGTTGAAGTAAAAAGAATGATACAAGATAAAGAGGAAAATTCAAAGGGTTATTTATGCACCTTCATGAATACCAAGCTAAGGATCTTTTGAGCTCTTATGATATTGCCATTCCTCCGTATCGTATAGTCTCTTCTGTAGAAGAAGGAGAACTGGTTCTTAGGGAGCTGGGTATAAATGCCGGTGTTGTCAAAGTGCAAGTGCACGCTGGAGGAAGAGGGAAAAATGGTGGCGTAATCATCGCTAAATCTTCTTCT
This sequence comes from Chlamydia felis Fe/C-56, assembly GCF_000009945.1. Lineage (NCBI taxonomy): Bacteria > Pseudomonadati > Chlamydiota > Chlamydiia > Chlamydiales > Chlamydiaceae > Chlamydia > Chlamydia felis. Next base: position 271,049 of record NC_007899.1, read on the forward strand.
GAAATTCTAGCTGCTATCGGAAAATTATTAAAGATGCGTTTTGAGAGCAATCAAACTTCAGGAGAATCTCTTCCCGTAGAAAAAGTTCTTATTACACCCCTAGTGAATATTGCTTCTGAGTATTACCTGGCAGTGATTATGGATAGAAAAAATCGTTGTCCAGCAATTATGTTATCGAAAGCTGGAGGGATGGACATTGAAGAGGTTGCTCAAAAATATCCTGATCAGTTGCTCACTGTGCCTTTGACTCCTTCTGCTCGTATATACAATTATCAACTCAGACAGATCATTAAATTTATGAACTGGGAAGGAGATACGGGAAAACAAGGGGTGCAGTTAATTAAAAAGCTTGTCCAATGCTTCTATGATAACGATGCCTCTTTACTTGAAATCAATCCCTTGGTGCTTACTCAGGAAGAGGAACTCTTAGTATTGGATGCTAAAGTAACTATTGATGATAACGCCTTATACCGTCACCCCAAACTTGAAGTACTATACGATCCCTCTCAAGAAAATGTTCGCGATGTACTAGCTAAGAAGATAGGGCTGTCTTACATTGCTCTAGATGGAGACATCGGATGTTTAGTGAATGGCGCAGGATTAGCTATGAGTACTCTAGATATTCTTAAAATTCATGGAGGATCTGCTGCAAATTTTCTCGATGTCGGAGGGAGCGCTACAGAACAACAGATTCAAGAAGCGGTTTCCTTGGTGCTATCAGATGAAAATGTAGAAGTTCTATTTATTAATATCTTTGGCGGAATTATGGATTGCTCAGCAGTTGCCTCAGGACTTGTTGCTGTAATGCAAACAAGAGAAAATCTTATTCCTACAGTGGTGCGTTTAGAGGGAACAAATGTGGAATTGGGAAAAGAAATCGTGCAACGTTCGGGAATCCCCTGCCAATTTACAGATTCCTTAAATGAAGGCGCACGTCTTGCTGTAGCGCTGAGTAAACAAGTTTAAGGGGCTTTATGTTTTGCTCATTAAGTAAAAAAATACCAATAATTACTCAAGGTATCACAGGAAAAGCAGGATCATTTCATACAGAGAAATGCCTAGAGTATGGATCGAATTTTGTTGCAGGAGTTACTCCTGGAAAGGGAGGAACGAAGCACTTGAATCTTCCAGTGTACGATTCCGTATTAGAAGCAAAACAAGCAACCAACTGTCAAATAACAATGATTTTTGTTCCTCCTGCTTATGCAGCAGAAGCTATTCTCGAAGCTGAGGATGCAGGAATTGAACTGATTGTCTGCATTACAGAAGGTATCCCAATAAAAGATATGCTCGAAGTGAGCCATGTTATGCAGCACAGTGCCTCTAGATTAATAGGCCCTAATTGTCCAGGAATTATTAAACCTGGAGCTTGTAAAATTGGCATCATGCCAGGGTATATCCATCTTCCCGGGAATGTTGGCGTAGTATCAAGATCGGGGACATTAACTTATGAAGCCGTTTGGCAGCTAACGCAACGCAGCATAGGACAAAGCGTATGCCTAGGTATAGGAGGAGATCCTTTAAACGGAACCTCGTTTATTGATGTGTTGGAAGAATTCCAGAACGACCCTCAAACAGAACTTATCTTGATGATTGGAGAAATCGGAGGTAGTGCTGAAGAAGAGGCCGCAGAATGGATTCAATCTTACTGTACAAAACCTGTTGTAGCGTTTATCGCGGGAGAAACAGCTCCTAAAGGGAAACGTATGGGGCACGCTGGAGCGATTATCTCTGGGAATTCTGGAGATGCGAAAAGCAAAAAAAAAGCTTTGAAAAGAGCGGGGGTGTCCGTTGTTGAATCTCCAGCTTTAATTGGAGAAGCTGTAGAAACTGTGTTTCGCTCGCTATAGTGAACAAGGCATTGGGGTATAAATATTTCCAGATATATTTACTACTATGTTTTATAAGCATAGAGATTTATATGTCGGGAAAATAGACCTCTATTTCTTCTTATTTTCGGATTCTTTTTAGCAGATATAATTCGTATTTAGACAGTTCTTAAGATAAAAATTCTTTGTAGTAATATCTTGCTACAATAATTCGTTTTTCGTGATTATATTCGAAAAGGCTTAAGAGTCTCTATACTTTATAAAACGCATATTTAAAAAGTATTAGGATTCACAGGCTTTCAAAAATGTGAGCACGAGATCAAGAAAGAATTTAGCGCTTGCCTATAGGGAAAAAAGTATGACAAAGAAGCCAATATATTTATTATTAGCCACAGTGATGTTTTTAAGTGTTTCTATATTTCATCCTGTAGGATTCGCCGCTGTGAAAAAAGATGCGCGGATGGCAGAAGTGCCTCAAGAGACGCTTTTAAAGGAGATTTCTGGAGGGTTTTCTAAAGTCGCAGAACAGGCAACTCCTGGTGTTGTTTATATCGAAAGCTTTCCAAAATGTAATCGTCCTGTAAATCCTGCTCCGGGACGTCGAGGACCTTATGACAATCCTTTTGATTATTTTAATGACGAGTTCTTTAATCGCTTTTTTGGTTTGCCTTCGCAAAAAGAACGTCCCATGTCTAAAGAGGCTGTTCGTGGTACAGGATTTATAGTTTCTCCAGACGGTTATGTCGTTACTAATAATCACGTTGTTGAAGATGCTGGAAAGATTCATGTGACCCTACATGATGGTCAGAAATATCCTGCTAAGGTTATCGGCCTAGATCCTAAAACTGATTTAGCCGTTATTAAAATCAATGCGAATAAGCTTCCCCACCTTACTTTTGGGAATTCTGATAATTTGAAAGTCGGGGATTGGGCAATAGCTATCGGGAATCCTTTTGGGCTGCAAGCTACAGTTACCGTAGGGGTAATTAGTGCAAAAGGTAGAAATCAGTTGCATATTGCCGATTTCGAAGATTTTATTCAGACAGATGCAGCTATTAACCCAGGAAACTCCGGGGGGCCCCTTCTCAATATCGATGGAGAAGTTATAGGAGTGAATACTGCTATCGTAAGTGGTAGTGGAGGTTATATTGGTATCGGATTTGCTATTCCTAGTTTAATGGCTAAGAGAATCATAGATCAGCTTATTAGCGATGGTCAGGTAATTCGTGGATTTTTAGGCGTGACTCTACAACCCATAGATGCTGAGCTCGCTGCTTGCTATAAACTAGACAAGGTATACGGAGCTCTAGTAACAGATGTTGTTAAAGGGTCTCCTGCACATAAAGCAGGATTAAAACAAGAAGATGTAATTATTGCCTATAATGGTAGGGAAGTAGAATCCCTCAGTGCTTTCCGTAACGCTATTTCTTTAATGAATCCTAATACTCGTGTGTTGCTTAAAGTAGTTCGAGAAGGACAAGTTTTAGAAATTCCTGTTATTGTTTCTCAAGCACCCCAAGATGATGGAGTCTCTGCTTTACAGCGTGTGGGTATTCGTGTACAAAATCTTAATGCAGAAACTGCTAAGAAATTAGGAATGGCGCCGGATAGTAAAGGCGTACTGATTGTTTCTGTTGAAGCCGGCTCTGTAGCTGGCTCTTCAGGAGTGGCTCCGGGACAACTTATCTTGGCCGTAAATAGACAGAAAGTATCCTCAGTAGAAGAGTTAAATTCTGTTTTAAAAGATGGAAATAACGAAAATATTCTTCTCATGGTCTCTCAAGGAGAGGTTATTCGCTTTATAGTGTTAAAACCAGAAGAATAAACTGAAATTTTTCAGCAGGTTTATCTTATAAAAGCACTCTTTTCAAGAGTGCTTTTTTTATGCTTTTCCTAATCTATCAAGAAGAAGACAAATAGAAATAAAACCGTTTCTCATTTGCTCTAGGGAGAAGTTTTCCTCGGCAGCATGAATAGCGTCACTTAAATAGGAGGTTCCGCAAATGATAGGTTCTGTTTGAGAAACTTCACCTAGTAACGAAGCTATGGGAATAGTTGCCGCCATAAACAATCTAAGACAAGGCTCGTGATAAAGATCTGAATAAATTTCTTGTAATGCTAGAACCACGGGTAAATTTGGAGAACTTCTCCAACCCGGAGAGCCGTCAAAAATCTCATAGGAAAATTTTAACGTGGGGGGAACAAGTTTTTCTAAATGCTGAATAACCTGTTTGGCTACCTTTTGTGGATGTTGTTTGGGAACAAGCCTGCAAGAAAGATAGGCAGTAGCTTTTTGGGGAATGACAGTTTTAAATCCTGGTCCTGTATAACCTCCAGACAGTCCATTTATTTCCAAAGTGGGGTACAAACTTAAAGCTTCTTCAGCAGTAGTTGCAGGAGGATGTAGAGTAGGACGAAATCCTAAACTTTGCTCCCCATCTTGTAAAAGGTTATCTTTAGGCACATCACAATATTCGTCCTCTTGAGGGAGATGAAGGTCATCATAAAAACCTTCAACAGCAATAGAGTTGTCGCTATGATATAGAGAGGCTAGCATGGTTGCTAGTGCTCTGTTGACATTATAGGCAATGCCGCCAAAAATCCCCGAATGCATGTCTTTGTTACCTTCCTCCAAGATAACTTTCATAGTCACTAAACCTCGAGCTCCGATGCTAACAGAGGGCGATTTTGCAGAAGAAAAGCCTCCGTCAATAATTAGAAGGTAATCGGCTTTTAAGGTGTCTTTCTTTTCCTGAATAAGGGATTTTAATGCTGTGCTATTGCTTTCTTCTTCACCTTCTATAATCCAGGTAATATTCACAGGGAATCCTTTTCGGGATTGATAATAGTATTGAAGAGCTTTCCAGGTGTAAAAGCATTGCCCCTTATTATCAGAAACTCCTCGGGCAATCAGACGGTCTCCTTCTTGTCTCATGGTAAAGGGATCTCCTAGCCATCCGTCATTAATATCCGCAGGCTGGACATCATAGTGGTTATAAAGAAGTAGAGTCGGCTTCGTTGAATCCAACTTACGGTAAGTTGCATAGATTATAGGAGGATGCCCAGGTTTTTCCCATAATTCTACGGAAAATATAGTTTTAAGATTGTCCACAAGGAAATCCGCACAACTTTGGCAATCAGCAAGGCATTCGGGGTCGGCAGATATAGAATGAAAATGAAGAAAATTTGAAAATTCCTTGAGAAATTGTTCGTAATGACTTTCAAAATAATCAAGATCATTGTTCATAATTTCCCCTAGGAGTTATTGAAAATAATATCTAAGGTAACTTAACTTTGCTTTGCTGAAAAGCAGGAACATTATAGTGTAATTAGTACTATAGATTTAAAAAAGAAGGGAAACACCTAATGTTGCGTATTAGGGATTTGGACAGAGTATGAAAGCTGGAGATACATATAGAAATTTTGTCGTTAAGTTAAGCCAGGATCTTCCTGAGATCGAAAGTAAACTGCTCGAGGTGGAACATAAACCCTCTGGCGTTTCTATTATGATGATTATCAATAATGACGATGAAAATGTTTTCAATATCTGCTTCAGAACCTGCCCTCAAACTTCTAACGGCGTGGCTCACGTTTTAGAGCATATGGTGCTTTGCGGTTCCGAGAATTATCCGGTGCGAGATCCTTTCTTTTCGATGACTCGACGTAGTTTAAATACGTTTATGAATGCTTTCACTGGAGCAGATTTTACCTGTTATCCTGCAGCATCTCAAATTCCTGAAGATTTCTATAATTTACTTAGCGTGTACATAGACGCAGTTTTTCATCCTTTGCTTACTGAAAATAGTTTTTTACAAGAAGGATGGAGGTACGAACTTACCCCGGAAAATAATTTAACCTATACCGGTATAGTTTTTAATGAAATGAAAGGCGCGATGATGTCAGGAGAATCTCGGCTTTCAGAAGCATTAAATGCAGCCCTATTCCCATCCGTTACCTATGGAGTGAATTCTGGAGGAGATCCTAAGGATATCCTTTCGCTTTCTCATGAAAACGTGGTGGCGTTTCATCAGAGCCAATATACTTTTGGGCGTTGCCTATTTTATTTTTACGGAAACATTAAACCTTCAAGGCATTTAGATTTTCTTGAAGAAAAATTATTACGTCATGTTGGTAAGTTAGAAAAACAAACAGTGACTGTTCCCTTACAGAAGAGGTTTAAAGAGCCCGTAAGAAATATTCTTAAATATCCTTCAGACACTCAAGATCAAGATAAAGTTCTTTTTGGTTTATCTTGGTTAACATGCTCGATATTGGATCAGCAGGAGCTATTAGCTTTGCATGTTCTTGATGTTGTTCTTATGGGTACAGACGCTGCTCCTTTAAAATCCCGATTGTTAAAATCAGGATTTTGCAAACAAGCAGATATGGGAATTGATAGTGAGATTCGTGAAATTCCTATTACTATTCTTTGTAAGGGTTGTTCTCATGGGGGCGCTCAGAAATTAGAGTCTTGGATTTTTGCTTGTTTAGAAGAGATCATAAGAGAAGGAATTCCTAATAATCTTATAGAAGCTGCTGTGCACCAATTAGAACTAGCAAGAAAAGAAATCGCAGGGTATTCCTTGCCCTATGGATTATCGCTATTCTTCCGTTCAGGATTGTTACGCCAGCATGGGGGAAATGCTGAAGATGGATTGCGAATTCATAGTTTATTTTCAGACCTTCGAGAAAAGTTAAAACAACCCGATTACCTTCCAAAACTTATTAGAAAGTATTTCTTAGATAATACACATTTTGCTCGCGTGATAATGCTTCCTGATGCTGATCTGATTTCTATGGAGAATCAAGAAGAGCTTTTGCGCCTTAAAGAAACCCAAGAGAAGCTTTCCCCAGAGAACATAGAAAAAATACGTCTTACTTCTAAAGTTTTAGAAGAATATCAATCTCAGAATGAAGATTTAGATAGAATTCTTCCGAATTTTTCTTTGGATAAAGTTCCAAATTCGGGAAAAGAGTTTCCTTTGGTTAAAAAAAATGTTTCTCATGGAGAAGTTCTTCATCACGATTGTTTTACTAACGATTTGATTTTCGCAGAATTAGTGATGGATCTTCCCTCTTTATCTGTTGAAGAGCTTCCTTGGTTACGTCTTCTTGTTTTCCTAATGTTACAGTTGGGATGTGGAGGGAGATCTTATAAGGAACAGTTGGAATTTCTTCTAGAGCATACCGGTGGTATGGATGTTTCTTATGAATTTTCTCCACATGCAAATAAAAATACTGTGCTATCACCTTCTGTAGGTATTCGAGGAAAAGCGTTAGCATCGAAAGCTGATAAGCTATTTCAAGTTATGGGAGATACTCTAACGAGCATTGATTTCACAGACGTTCCCAGAATCAAAGAGCTGCTTATGCAGCATAATGAAGCTCTGACAAATAGCGTGCGCAATAGTCCTATGGGTTATGCTGTCAGTATGGCTTGTATGGATAAATCTATAGCGGCAACTATGTCTTATTTAGCTTCTGGTTTGCCTTATGTAGATAAAATCCGCGATCTGACAAATAATTTTGATAAGGAAGTAGATAACGTTATTGGTATTTTACAATCCTTATATGAAAAATGCTTCTTCGGTAAGCGTCAGTTAATTCTTAGCGTCAGTAATGCAAACTACAATCATTTACATGAGAATAATTTTTACGGTATTTTAGATATTGAGGGGCGACAGATCGAGCCTTGGGTAAATCCTTCCACAGATGTTTTCCTAAACTCTCAGGGGTTGTATATACCTGCTCGAGCAGCCTTTAATGCTCTAGCTTTTCCCATAGGAGATTTGTCCTATGATCATCCAGATGCTGCGGCGCTTACCGTAGCTGCGGAAATTCTTGATAACACTGTTTTACATACAAAAATCCGAGAACAAGGCGGAGCCTATGGGTCCGGAGCTACCGTTAACCTGGGCAGAGGAGCGTTTTATTGTTATAGTTATCGCGATCCCGCAATTTTTGGTACCCATCAAGCGTTCCTTCACGGTATTGATGAAATTTCTAAAGGAAATTTCTCAAATAAAGATATTCATGAAGGAGTTCTTGATGTTGTCCAAAATTTAGATTCTCCAATAGCTCCCGGAAGTCGTGCGTCTACAGGATATTACAGATTAAGATGTGGAAGGGTTCCAGCTTTACGACAGGCGTTTCGTAGGGCCGTTCTTAATGTGACGGAAGAGCAAATCTGTTCTGTAACGAAGAAATACCTGAAAGATTCTATTGATCAAACGACATTCATTTCCTTCGCTGGAAAAGATATGCTTCAAGATAATGCGTCGAACTTTGAGCAAGAATTGCCCATAAAGTCTGCTTTATAGATTTAAAGCCTGTCCTCTTGCAATAGAGGATCTTCTATTAAATTAGCTTCTTGTTCTTCGCTACTTGGAAGAAAAGATGTGGCAGGATTATGAATGGGAATTGGGTCTTCTATTTTGTGTAAAGAGGATGATAATTCTAAATCTTCGAATTTCCTTAAGGTGGGTAAGATCCTATGCTGTAAGCTAGATGACATATCATTGTAGCTTTGCACAGCATTATTCAGATTTTTCCCAATCTTATGAAAATGATTGAAAACCACATGTAAGCGATGATGTAGTTCTTTTCCTAATTTCCCTATTTCTTGAATTTGTTTTTGTAGGTTTTCCTGTTTCCATGTGTGGGCCACGGTTTTCAGTAATGCCAGTAATGTGAGAGGCCCGGATAGAATGACATTAGAAGTCGCAGCAACATCAATAAGTTCGGGAGCAATTCTTAGGGCATCATTAAAAATGCTTTCTCCCGGTAAGAAAAGAATCACAAATTCCGGAGAATGATGAAATTTTTCCCAGTAACTTTTTGATTTTAGCGTTTTGATATGATCTTTGATTTTCCCTACAAGATCGGATTTATCAGAAGCATCTTGGGAAAAATATGTGTCAGAAAACGGTGCTTTGGAATCAATAATCAAACAGCGCTCATGTGGAAGGCGAATGATCATATCAGCACGAGCTGAACCTTGAGCATCGGTTGCTTGCGTTTCGTAATCACAGTACTTCAGCATCCCAGAAAGTTCTAGAATTCTCTCTAATTGAATCTCTCCCCAGCGACCTCGCGATCCTGGATGTTTTAAGATGTCCGTAAGAGCTTGCGTTTCTTTTTCAAGTTTTTTCTCGGCTGCAAGGAGATGGGTAATTTGTTCTTTTAAGGAGCCACGGTCCTCAGCATGCTTAGTCTCAAAAGTTTCTAAGTTTTGTTTAAAAGCGGTCAGCGTAGCTTGAACTGGTGTTAATATAGATTCTATGGTTTTGGATTTTTCAGAAAAGTAGCTCTGCGTTTCTTCTTTCATCTCTTTGATAAGAGATTGTGAAGATACTGCCAACTTATTACTGAAATCTTCCATAAGTTGTTCTTGGCGACGTGATAGATCCAAAGAACTTTTCAGTAGTTTGTTCTCATATTCCAAGTTTCTCCTTAATTCGAAAAGAGAAGACTCTCGTTTGCGATAATAAAGAGAGGCTAAATATCCACCGAAGCCAAAGCTCAGGAGAGCAATAGTGATATGAGTTATGGAAATGTCTATCATTGGCGTTTCTTTTTCCCTTGATACGTGATTGCAAAAATAGGGAACACTGCAAAAACATATAACCAAGAAACCAAGAAAAATACTTCGGTAAAGTGATCAACAAGGCCGAGGAAAAATAAACAAGCAACCAACCCTGTAGTAACAACAAGTAAAAACGAGGAAACTTTAAAGCGCAGGTTTTTAATTCCCGGAAATTTCCAAGGGGAGATCATAAGACTTCCAATGAAAAGTAGGCCTAAAGAAATCAAAACAACGCGCACCTGTACAGGTAAGATTGTTGAGAAATTAGAAGCTATAAATAAAGCTAAAGACACAACGCAAGCTGCAGCTGCCGGAATAGGCAAACCAATGAAACAAGAATGCCGAGGCGAATCCGCAGTTTTTTTAGAAAATAGATTATAACGGACTAATCTTAACACGCCGCATAGAGAGTAAATAATTGCAGTTACTAGAAGAAGAGAAGAAAAAAACCCTCCAGCGCACGCGCCATCAAGACTCTTAATTGCAATAAGTGGAGGAGCTATTCCAAATGTCACAGCATCGGAGAGAGAGTCGAACTGCGCTCCGAAAGCGCTTTCTGCTTTCATAATGCGAGCAATAGCGCCGTCGGAAAAATCTGCAATCATTGCACTGATCAACAAAAGCGAAAGCCCCTGTAGACGATGCAATAGTTCTACAGAAGATGATGTCTTTAAAACACTTTTAAAAATAATAAAAAGACCACAACAAAGGCCAAAAGCGGTGATAGCATTAGGAGTCACTACACGGCGCTTGCCTCGGATTTCTGGTTCCAATTCTGCCATGAGAATTCCGGAAGTTCGTTACGGCCTTAGCATAATACATTCATCTAAAATCAACAAGTTTTTGCCGAAAAGATCATCGGATATCTAAGTTGAAAAAAGCTCCTCAGAAGCACATTTTTTTCCGGAGAATGACAGTACTTTTCAATTGCATGAAACGCTGTCTATTCCTATATATGGTATACAAGCACATAATGTTTCACTACATATTGGGTTTTCTAGAAGAATCGCTTTCTAGAAAAGGGAGAGTTTTTTCTAAGTTTTTTGATATTAAACTGCGATGGATTTCTGAACTCCCCCGAAGTGTTTAGTCGAATTTCGTTATTGCTTAGAAATACTTATTTTTAATCGAAAATACAGCTGATAGGGGATGACATATGGTCGAGGTAAAAGAGCAACATTATACTATTGTAAAGCGTAATGGCATGTTTGTTCCCTTTAACCAGGACCGGATATTTCAGGCTTTAGAAGCAGCTTTTCGTGATACCCGTAGTTTGGAAGATACCTCTCCTTTACCCAAAGACTTAGAAAAGTCTATTTCAAGTATCACTCGTCAAGTTGTTAATGAAGTAGTTCAAAAAATTAGAGAAGGCCAGGTTGTTACCGTTGAACGTATTCAGGACATGGTGGAGAATCAGCTGTATGTAAGCGGCATGCAAGATGTGGCTAGAAATTATATTATTTATAGAGATCAACATAAAGAGCGTCGTAAAGGGTCTTGGCATAGTGTTTCCGTAATGCGTAGAGATGGAAATCTTGTAAGATTCAATCCCATGAAAATTTCTGCAGCCTTAGAAAAAGCTTTTAGGGCTACGCTTAAAATTACAGATGTTCTTCTACAAGAAATTCTTTCTGAAATAAACAATCTGACTAATAAAATTGTTGAAGAAACCTTAGCAAAGTGTTCCCGAGAACAAACTATCGATATAGAGGCTATACAGGATATTGTGGAAACACAGTTGATGATAGCAGGCCATTATGACGTTGCGAAAAATTATATTTTATATAGAGAAGCTCGTTCGAGAATTCGTGAGCACAAACAGGAAATAGCCGTACAGGAAGAGATCGTCGAAGAAGTTTACGATGTTGTTAAAAGTGACGGAACTACCTATCAAATAAATAAAGCTCAGCTGACAGAAAAATTTGTTTGGGCATGTCGAAGATTCCCAAAAACAACAAATCCCCATACTCTTGCCGATATGGCCTTTGCAAATTTTTATTCTGGAATTAAAGAATCTGAAATTGTTTTGGCTTGTATTATGGCTGCTCGAGCCAATATTGAAAAAGAACCTGATTATGCGTATGTAGCTGCAGAATTGCTTCTCGATGTGGTTTGTCAAGAAGCGATTGGCAAAAGCATAATGGATGCTGATCTTGTAGAGGCGCACAAGCAATATTTTAAACAATATATTTTAGACGGAGATCAGTATCGATTAAATCCTCGCTTGAAGGAATATGATCTTGATGCTCTTGCTGAAGCCTTAGATATATCAAGAGATCATCAATTCTCTTATATGGGGGTACAAACTCTCTACGATCGTTACTTGAATCAATACGAGGGACGCAGACTAGAAACAACACAGATTTTCTGGATGCGTGTTTCTATGGGGCTTGCGTTAAACGAAGGAGAAGATAAAACTTCGTGGGCAATTACTTTCTACAATCTGTTGTCTTCCTTCCGTTATACACCCGCAACTCCCACGCTATTCAATTCTGGAATGCGTCACTCTCAATTAAGTTCTTGTTACTTGTCCACTGTGCAGGATGACCTCGCTCACATTTACAAGGTTATCTCAGATAACGCAATGCTTTCTAAGTGGGCTGGGGGAATCGGTAATGACTGGACCGGAGTGCGTGCTACTGGTTCTTTGATTAAAGGAACCAACGGAAAAAGTCACGGTGTGATTCCTTTCATCAAAGTAGCCAATGATACTGCTGTTGCTGTGAATCAGGGAGGTAAGCGTAAGGGTGCTACGTGCGTGTACTTAGAGACATGGCATCTAGACTATGAAGATTTCTTAGAGTTAAGAAAAAATACTGGTGATGAGCGTCGCCGTACTCACGATATCAATACTGCCAGTTGGATTCCCGATTTATTTTTCAAACGTTTAGAGCAGAAAGGAACTTGGACGCTATTTAGTCCTGACGATGTTCCTGGATTGCATGAGGCTTACGGTTTTGAATTTGATAAGCTTTATGAAGAATATGAAAGAAAAGTAGATACGGGAGAAATTAAGTTATACAAGAAAATCCCTGCTGAAGATTTATGGCGTAAGATGTTGAGTATGCTCTATGAAACAGGGCATCCTTGGATTACTTTTAAAGACCCTTCGAATATTCGTTCAGCACAAGATCATGCGGGTGTTGTTCGTTGCTCGAACTTGTGTACAGAAATTTTATTAAATAGCTCGGAATCTGAAACAGCAGTTTGTAACCTAGGCTCTGTTAATTTAGTGGAGCATATTAAAAATGGCGATATCGATGAAGAAATGCTAGGGGAAACTATCTCAATAGCGATTCGTATTTTAGATAACGTTATTGATATTAACTTCTACCCAACTCAAGAAGCGGCTAATGCAAACTTGACTCATAGAGCCGTGGGCTTAGGAATGATGGGCTTCCAAGATGCTCTATATAAACTTAATATCAGCTATGCATCTCCAGAAGCTGTAGAATTTGCAGATAAGAGTTCAGAGTTAATAGCTTACTATGCATTACTGTCTTCTAGTTTATTAGCTAAAGAACGAGGAACATATAGTTCTTATAAAGGATCTAAATGGGATCGAGGTTACTTGCCTATAGATACCATAGAGCTGTTAAAAGAATACCGAGGAGAAGATAAGCTCCTTATGGACACCTCATGTCGCAAGGACTGGGCTCCTGTTCGTGAAGCTATCAAATCTTATGGTATGAGAAATAGCCACACTATGGCGATAGCTCCAACAGCTACCATATCGAACATTATTGGTGTTACCCAGTCAATAGAACCAACTTATAAGCATTTGTTTGTAAAATCTAATCTCTCCGGAGAATTTACAATTCCTAATGTGTACTTGATTGAGAAGCTCAAGCAGTTAGGATTATGGGATGCTGATATGTTAGACGATTTGAAATATTTCGATGGGTCGTTATTGGAAATCGAGCGTATTCCTGATGATTTGAAAAAGATTTTCCTTACAGCATTTGAAATTGAACCCGAATGGTTAATCGAATGTGCTTCTAGGAGACAGAAATGGTTAGATATGGGACAGTCCGTCAATTTATATTTATCGGAGCCTAACGGGAAAAAACTTTCTGCTATGTATCTTACAGCATGGAAAAAAGGGTTAAAAACTACGTATTACTTAAGATCCCTGGCAGCTACTTCTGTGGAGAAATCATTTATCGATATTAATAAGCGAGGAATTCAACCTCGATGGATGAAGAATAAGTCAGCTTCCACAAGTATTGTCGTAGAAAGAACTAGGGAAACACCCGTCTGTTCTCTCGAAGAAGGTTGTGAATCTTGCCAGTAATATAAAAGAGAGGGATGGAAAGCATGGAAGCAGATATTTTAGAAGGTAAATCAAAACGCGTACAATTAAATAGCAAACGTTTGGTTAATTGTAATCAGGTGGACGTGAATCAGCTAGTCCCCATTAAGTATAAATGGGCTTGGGAACATTATTTAAATGGTTGTGCAAATAACTGGTTGCCAACAGAAGTCCCAATGGCTCGCGATATTGACTTATGGAAATCTAATGAACTTTCCGAAGATGAACGTCGAGTGATTCTTTTAAACTTAGGATTTTTCAGTACAGCAGAGAGTTTAGTAGGGAATAACATTGTATTGGCTATTTTTAAGCACATTACAAATCCTGAAGTACGTCAATATTTATTGAGACAAGCTTTCGAAGAAGCTGTGCATACTCATACTTTTCTTTATATCTGTGAGTCTTTAGGACTAGATGAATCCGAAGTTTTCAATGCTTATAACGAGCGCGCGACTATCAAGGCTAAGGATGATTTCCAAATGGATTTGACCAGGGATGTTTTGGACCCTAATTTCTCTACACATACTATAGAGAATTTGCGCCAATTTATTAAAAACTTAGTGGGCTATTACATCATTATGGAGGGGATTTTCTTCTATAGTGGTTTTGTCATGATCCTTTCTTTCCATCGTCAAAATAAGATGACGGGAATCGGGGAACAGTATCAGTACATTTTACGCGATGAAACTATTCATTTGAATTTCGGTATTGATCTTATCAACGGTATTAAAGAAGAAAATCCTGAAGTATGGTCTCAACAACTTCAAGACGAAATCGTTGATCTTATCCAGAAAGCCGTGGATTTAGAAATCGAATATGCTAGAGATTGTTTGCCACGAGGCATTCTAGGACTAAGATCTTCGATGTTCATTGACTATGTCCGTCATATTGCTGATCGCCGTTTGGAGAGAATCGGTTTGAAACCTATCTATAATTCTAAAAATCCATTCCCATGGATGAGTGAAACTATAGATCTTAATAAAGAGAAAAACTTTTTTGAAACTCGCGTAACAGAATACCAAACCGCAGCGAATTTAAATTGGTAATGCTTTTTAAGTTATTTCTATAAGTGATTGACGACTTTCAGAGTTCCTGAATGTCGTTCAATCGTATTTGGAAAACTTTTTCACCTTTTTCTCTTGAAAAGAAAATCCTTAGAAAAAACTAAGTGAGTTTTTATAATTTCCTGAGATATAAGTTCTTATTATTAATTTTAAATGAAACCCCAAGATTTAAAAGTTCCTTTTTTCTGGGAAGAACGTAGTACCAAAATTAAGGACAACGTTCTCTACGTCCCAGAGCATTATTTCAAGCATCATCAATTTATCATGCCATCTTGGGAAGAGTTTTTTGGAAATGACAATCCTATTTCCTGCGAGCTCTGCTCAGGAAATGGTGATTGGGTTGTTGCCCAAGCTAAAGAAACTCCTGAGGTGAATTGGATAGCTGTTGAGAAGCGGTTTGATAGGGTAAGAAAAATCTGGTCAAAAATGCATAATTGTCGGGTTACTAACCTGAGAATTGTTTGCGGTGATGCGCAAACATTTTTCCTTCACTATCTAGGAGAAGCAGTAGTACAACGTATAATTGTTAATTTCCCCGATCCATGGCCAAAGTCGCGTCATCGTAAACACCGTTTATTTCAGGATGAGTTCTTAAACAATGTCGTCAGAGTACTAACAGAGCCTGGAATACTTATTCTTGCCACAGATGATAAAAACTATCTTCTTCAAGCAATACAAATCATGAGACAATATTTGAGTCCTACTATGGAAGACCCCTACTATTGTGAAGTAGAGAATTACGGGAATTCTTGGTTTGAAACGTTGTGGAGATCCAAAGGTCGAGAAATCTTTTATACAGAATTTGTAAAGAAGTTGGGATATAGCTGACTTGAACAGCTGACCTTCACGATGTCAACGTGACGCTCTAACCAACTGAGCTAATACCCCAAACTAAGCTACAATGTTATCGAGAAAAGAGTATCTTTGCAATAGGCTTATTGATGTTTAAAGGAATAAGATTGCTACAAGGAAATGTTGTTCGATTGTCCCATGAAATTTTTCAAGAAATTCTTACTCCTGGAGATACAGTGGTGGATGCTACTTGTGGAAATGGTAAAGACTGTTTAGTCCTTGCTCGTTTATTGCAGGGGAGAGGGAAACTCGTGGCTTATGACGTGCAGAGACGAGCTTTAGACCAGGCTGCACTGTTGTGCTCTACATTTCTGTCGAAAGAAGAAAGGGAAATCATAGAATTTAAAGAAATGTCTCATGAATATATCAATGAAGCAGGAGCTAAGTTATTTCATTATAACTTAGGATACCTTCCCTGTGGGGATAAAAGTATTACCACTTTAGAAAGAACAACGTTAATTAGCATTCAAAAAGCTCTCGATTTAGTGGCTCCTCAAGGAGTGGTTACTGTGGTTTGTTATCCAGGGCATGAAGAGGGGGTGAATGAAACGCAGGCTGTTGAGCGACTAGCAAGAGAATTAGATTCTAGATTATGGGAAGTGGGATCCTTCTACATAATGAATAGAAATAGGGCCCCAAGACTTTTGATATTTCGCTCTCTTAAGGTAGGCGATAGGGAATAATACGCACCTCTTCTTCTAAACTTATCCCTTGAGATTTCAACTTGTCTCGAACTATTTGGATAAGCTCTTTAACTTCGTGAGAGGTCGCTCTCCCATTATTCACAATGAAATTAGCATGCTTAGAAGATATCTGAGCTCCCCCTAAAGAAAGACCTTTTAAACCCGCTTCATCTATGAGCTTACCCGCATAATTTCCCGGAGGATTACGGAAAATGCAACCCGCAGAAGGTTGTTGATAGGGTTGTGAGAGCAATTTATTCTGAAGCAAATCTTTCGCAATCTGTATAGATGAAGCGCTTTTAGATAGGCGGAAGGTCGCAGATAAGATAAATTCCTTACTATTTTGAAAACGGGATCTTCGATAACCGAATTCTAACTCTGCGGCTTGGTACGAAATGATATCACCGTTTGAATTAATTGCTTCCACGCTTTCAATAGCCGAAGCGATATCTTGATTGCCGATACCGGCATTCATAAATACAGCACCTCCAACAGACCCTGGAATGCCTACAGCAAACTCTAAACCCGAATACCCCGATGAAGAAAGAGTTTTACCTAAAAAAGAAAAAGACATTCCTGAATAGACTTTAATGGTAGTCTCTGAGAGAAATTCCTTTTTCTGAATGTTGTTATATAAAACAAAACCATCAAATCCTTGATCATCAAATAAGCAATTGGAACCCTTACCTACGATAATAAAAGGATAGTTTTGACTATATAAAAACTGAATGACTTGTTGAGCTTCTTCGGCTGAGTTCACTTCCTTAAAATAATTCGCAGGCCCTCCGATACGAAACGTAGAATACTTACTTAACCAAACGCCACGACGAACTGAAAAAGGAAAATGTATCACGGTCGATTCTTTCACGTTTAGGACCCCAGATAAAATTAAGATAATTGACCTAATATCGTACTAATGAAGTTTCTGGATGTGCTATAGAGGAGTAGCTAAACGAAAAATATCATTCAAGACTGCATGAACAAAAGAACACGCCTCCGTATAGCTAAATTTCTTCACTAGCCTTGTTGCCTCGGCTATCAAAATAGCTGCGTTTATATGTTGACCGTGGAAGTGTTCAAATAGCGCTAAACGCAAAACATTTTTTTCCATCAAAGTCAATTTTTCAAAGGAGGTATTTTTCACTGTTTGAGCAATTAATAAATCCAACTCGGGAGACTTTGCAAGAATTTCTTTCGAAAAATTTAAAGCAGAAAATGCGTGTTTTTGAGTCACCGCAGTCTCAGCCATTAAAAGAGGAACAAGACTCTCTTCAGACATGGGATCCATATCCAAAGCGTAAAGCATTTGTAGTACGATCTCCCGCATTTTCTGTTTGGGGAGGGCGCTAGGAAGCTTAACGTAAGACCCTAAGGCACTTTTAGGGGTCAGCGTAGACATTGTAACACCAAAAAACAACTATATTAATTATAAAAATATACTTTCAGTTCACTAAATTAAGAACTTAGTATAGTAAAGATACGAAGTGAGAAAACATTAAGGTTATATTTTATAAAGTTTTAAATGCAACAAAAAATCCTAATCTTCCCAGAGTCTCTGTCTGAAGCGTTTTTTTGTTAAAAAGCTTTGTAAAAATAAAATTTGAAAAGATTTGGATTTTCTAAATGACGAGGTAAAAAGTTGGCTACTAAACCAACAGACAATGGGATTTCAATTGCTTTTCTTTTGAGGATGCTCTAAGATCTTAGCTTTCTTGTCTAGGTGAGGGGAAGATTATTTCCATAGATTTTGCCCGAGGCAAGATACTAGCCTCTGATCATTTAAAGAATCGTGTTAACGAGCAATCGGGATAGAGTGTGGCATTAAATTTAAAAATTAACAGGCAGATACGAGCTCCTAAAGTCCGTCTTATAGGTTCTTCTGGCGAACAATTGGGCATACTGAATACAAAAGATGCTCTAGATTTAGCCAGAGAATCCGATTTAGATCTTGTGGAAGTTGCTTCTAACAGCGAGCCACCTGTATGTAAAATTATGGATTATGGCAAATACCGCTATAATTTAACGAAAAAAGAAAAAGATTCTAAGAAAGCCCAGCATCAGGTTCGTATTAAAGAAGTTAAGTTAAAGCCCAACATTGATGAGAATGACTTCTCCACAAAGCTAAAGCAGGCGCGATCTTTTATTGAGAAAGGTAATAAAGTAAAAATTACGTGTATGTTCCGAGGTCGTGAACTTGCTTACCCAGAACATGGGCACAAAGTTGTGCAAAAAATGAGTCAAGGTCTCGAAGACGTGGGATTCGTAGAATCCGAGCCAAAATTAAATGGCCGTTCCTTAATTTGCGTAGTGGCTCCGGGGACGGTAAAAACCAAGAAAAAGCAGGACAAGTTCAATGCCCAAGATGAAAAGCAATAAGTCCGTTGCGGCGCGTTTTAAGTTGACAGGTTCTGGTCAATTAAAAAGAACTCGCCCAGGGAAGAGGCATAAATTATCAAAAAAATCTTCGCAGGAAAAACGTAACCTATCTAAGCAGCCTTTGGTAGATAAGGGACAGGTGGGGATGTATAAGCGAATGATGCTTGTTTAAGGATAAAGGGATTTTTTATTATGGTGAGAGCAACAGGTTCAGTAGCTTCCAGACGCCGTCGTAAGCGTATATTGAAACAAGCTAAAGGTTTTTGGGGAGATAGAAAAGGCCACATTCGTCAAAGCCGATCTTCCGTAATGAGAGCCATGGCTTTCAATTATATGCACAGAAAAGATCGTAAAGGTGATTTTCGTAGTCTTTGGATAGCACGTCTTAACGTAGCTTCTAGAATAAATGGTTTATCTTATAGTCGTTTAATTAACGGGCTGAAGTGTGCTGGTATCGAGTTAAATAGAAAAATGTTATCAGAAATGGCTATCCACAACCCACAAGGTTTTGCAGAAGTAGCCAATCAGGCTAAAAAAGCTCTAGAGGCAACTGTTTAGGGAATAAATCGCATGACGATTCAAGAGGAACTTGAAGCTACAAAGCAACAATTTTGTATCGAACTAAATCAAGTTAACTCTTCAAAGGATCTTTTTGACCTAAAGGTTCGTTATTTAGGAAAGAAGGGTCTTTTTCGTTGTTTTGCTGATAAGTTAAGGGAGTGTCCTTTAGACCAAAAGGCTCTAATGGGTGCTTCCATAAATGAATGCAAAACATATATCGAGGAGCAAATCCGAGAAAAAAATGATTCTATTCTTCTAGCAGAAGAGTCCGCAGAATTTCTCAAAGAAAAAATCGATATTACATTACCAGGAGAATCTCATTGTCCTGGAGGAAAGCATATCGTTAAAAAAGTTTTAGACGATGTTGTGGATATCTTTATTTGTTTGGGATTTTGTGTTCGCGAAGCCCCGAATATTGAAAGTGAAGAGAATAATTTTTCTCTTCTGAACTTTGAAGAAGATCATCCTGCTAGACAAATGCATGATACTTTTTATCTAGACGGTAAAACAGTATTACGCACCCATACGTCTAATGTTCAAGTTAGAGAACTTAGCAAAGGGCAACCTCCCATAAAGGTTGTTGCCCCCGGCCTCTGTTTCCGCAATGAAGATATTTCAGCGCGCTCGCATGTGATTTTTCATCAGGTAGAGGCTTTCTATCTTGATCGCGATGTAACACTTTCTGACTTGACAGAGATGTTAACAGAGTTTTACCATACGTTCTTTAAAAGGAAAATAGAACTGCGTTTACGACATAGTTACTTTCCTTTCGTTGAGCCGGGAATAGAAGTAGACGTTTCTTGTGAATGTCGAGGATCTGGATGTTCCTTGTGTAAACATACTGGTTGGTTGGAAGTTGCTGGAGCTGGTATGATACACCCTCAAGTTTTGCGCAACAGCGGTATTGATCCTGAAATCTATACAGGCTATGCTGTTGGCATGGGTATTGAAAGGTTAGCCATGTTGAAACATGGAATCTCTGATATCCGTCTTTTCTGTGAAAACGATCTAAGGTTTTTACAGCAATTTTCTTAAGGAAGAATGGCAGAGCGGTTTAATGCACCTGTCTTGAAAACAGGAGACCTGAAAGGGTCCGGGGGTTCGAATCCCTCTTCTTCCGTTTCTTTATGACTATCAATTTCTTAGCTTCTTCTAGCTTTTTTATCTCCGTTTTTTATCCTATTCTTTTTTTTGTTTGTTTTAATTTCTTTGTATCAACGTTTTATTAATTATAGTTCTAATTCTATTTCAAAATTAATTGATGGTTAAATGATTTTTGTAATAAAGTAATATAACGATCGCAAAATAATAATCTAATTTTTTGATTCCTTTATGGGGAAATATGAGAAAAGCTTGTTATAATTTTGAAAAGGCTCTGGAGCATTTAGAGAAATTAAAAAAGATTTCTTATGGCTCTCCGGCATCTTTTATAAATAGCGCCAAAATTAATGAATTGTTTTCAAACGATCATTACGTTGGTGAAATGAAACAAGCTCTTAAGAATATAGAAGATTATCTTAAGAAGGCTGGTTCCTTACCTAAGAGCGAAGCTAATAAGGCTTTGCAAGAATCAAATTTTCTAATCGCTGGAGTGCAGAATGTATTTTCTTTTCTAGAAAGTAGGGAGAGAGAATTATACCAGAGCTTAGCTAACGATTATTCTGAAATAAGTAAGGTTTACAATAAGACGCAGGCAAATCTTAGTCGAAAGATTATTAAGGAGGAAGAAGAAGAGGAGCTAGTAGAACGAGAATTAGAAGAAATGTGCGAAGAAGAGCGTTTCTTAAATAACCTCGTAGAAGTCAAACGTGACCGTTCTTATGAGCTTTTCTATATGTCTGATGAGGAAAATAAGCGTTTTTATACAGACACGCTTATTCAGATTATTTGCAAACAAGGAAAGGTTCATGAGACAGCTCATGAAGGCGATCCCTTAACAAAAACAATTGTGTGGAATAGCGAAGAACTTCATAACATAGCATCTTCGTTAGTATTTGCTAACGACATGCCGATACGTCTATTTTATCAGAAAGCTTTGAGCGATTTGGAAACAGAGTCCACAAAAAAGATCCACAATGCTGTTATGGGGTTATTTTTTTCTAGATATGATGCAACGGTCGTCTCTAATAACCCTAAGAAAGATAATCTTCGTTATTTTAATGATTTTCTTTATTTCCTTAGGGATGCTTGGAAAACCTTGAGCGATCATACTCATGATCAGACGCATTACCGGCATTCCTTCACACTCATATCTGCTTTAAGTTCGGGAATTTTTGAAAGCAAACTCGCATTTACAGAGGCAGCTCGGTATCTGTATTTTCATATACATACGAAATTACATCCTGAAGGAGAGAAAAAACCTTTGTCTTCAGGACACTATGTTTCTGAGATTTATGAGGAGCTATATCGGTTTCTTTCTAAATATCCCAACGGGCCACTGTTTAAAGCTATAGATAGAATGCTAGATCCTCATTCTTCAGTATTTGACCCTATTATTCTAGGAATGTTTCCTGGATTAGAAGGTACTTTGAAGCTAGGAGATAAATCAATAAATGTAATAAGATCCCCGAGCCCTATAACGCAAAGTTCTATACTGTATGCTAATTGTAATGAGGAATTTATAGGCTTTCTTAATGCTAAAGCAAATCTCGGAGATACGACTCTAGTTTTAAACATACAAAATCGTTTATCGAGGAAAGATCGAGCAAGAAGTCGTGTTTTAGAAGAGATCCTGGACGGTATTGATAGGGCACATGTATTTTCATTCCCAGAGCCAGAAGATTTGCTGAACGGCATAGAAAAGATGCATGGTGAGCAGGAAACCTTTTTGGGATTCTTTTCTGTATTCAAAGAAGAATTTAATAAATCAGGATCTTCATCTCTATTTTCAGTTCCCGATGTGTCGATAGGGAAAATTCATGCATTTATAGATGATAGTCTTTCAGTTTTGAAAGAAACATTTTTTTCTAAGAAAAAGATCCTATTTAAAAACGATAAACTATTGCTTCTACACATTATTTCTTATTTAATCGTATTTAAGCTTATAGAAATTATAGACCCAAATAATCTCATAGTTATGTCCAAAGATGGCTTGGACTATGCATCGGTATTCATTTCAGGGTTTTCGTTCTTTGCTGACGATGAGTTTTGGGATGAGCATAGATTAAAGTTGCTTATGGTGAAAGTTTTGGCTCCAACCTTAGTGGCTAGAGACAGGTTAGTATTTGCAAATTACATTGAATTGATGAGTAAGTTTCTAAATTGTCTGAGAAAAAATAGACAAAATCTATCTAACCTTAAACCTATCTTTAATTACGATTTAGAAAAGTGGAATTTCTCGGGTTATCTAAATGAAATTACTGAAGCTTAGCATAAGCATAGTTTGTAAATATTGCTAAGGCAATTAACGGAAATAGCATTACAGGCAGAGTTGGCAAAACACTGCTATTAGATAGAACTATTCCGGCTTTTAAAAAGACAAAAAAGGTATTTATCGTGCCCAGAGGAACAAGATAAGCAAGAGTGACTGTTGGAACGCGACTAAATCTTAAACAAAGATAGGCGGAGAGAATCATAGCTGATATGCAAGCTAGGGGGGAAATCAGCATATAATAAAACGTGGATAATAAAGATAAGATACGCTGAGGGACGGTTGTTGATAATCCTAAGCCCGTAGCGTTCCAAGGAATGGCGCGGAAAGATTCTGAAAGACGATTCTTCCCTCCTGCTGTGAAAATCTTAGAAAAAGGATTGTCATAGAATCCGAACTCAATTTCAGGAAATTCTTTCATGTCTGAGAATTCGCTGAGTTCCATATTTCCAGACTCTGTGCCTGAAAAACGTATGACATCAAGACCTATAGGAAGAGATGGTGTTGTAAATGCAAGCTTTTCCATTGTGTAGATCGTCTTGGGATTTTTAATCCAAAACACCTTATTAAGAGTTAGAGTTTTCTGCTCGATGGAAGAATAGAGAAGAACTGTTTGATCCTTGAGATACAAAACAGGAACTTTATCCTGAGCTTTATCTAAGGTGCCTCTATCTATATGTTCTTTCGTTGTGGATATTTTTTCACATATAGGATGTAGCCATTGAAAATTAGCGTATAAGAGTAATGTGATAATGAAACTTGAAACAATTAAAGGGGCTGTTAGAGACTTTAACGAAAGCCCAGAAGCCTGAAGGAGAAGAACTTCGCGCTTATTTTGCATTGAAAATAGCGTCAGGGTTGTTGCTACAGCAACAAGCTGCGGAATCAGAAATTCTGCTTTAAGAGCTATCTGCGATAGATAATACAGGATCGAAAGTTTTAAAGATGCCCCAGAAGCTAGTGGGGTAGCATTTCCTTTAATAGCATGGAGGGAATGGTGAATGGAAGCATAAAAAATAAAGGCGAGTACGATTAAAAATACTAAAGACAACCAAAACTTGGTTAATACGTAACGTTTCCAAATATACATTTATGCATAACCTCTGTTTTCTCGATATGCGCGGATAGCAAAAACAATCCAAGAAATGACTTGCGGCACAATAAATAGCATGAGCGCAGGGAAAAGAGAGTTCGTGTTTTTGCCAACTATTAATAAAATCAAATCCATAACAGGGAAAACACAATAGAGAATTATAGGTTTGCGAAATCTCGGTTTGTATGTCCCTAATACCATACCGGAATAAGTCAGAGTGATACAGAGTAAACCTATACCGATTCTTCTTAAGGTTTCAGGTAAGTGCGCATGACTAAAAGATTGTTTAACAAGCTGCTTCCAGGGTAGATAATCTGTTCGTGTTTTCATATAAGATTTTCCCGCGAATAACGTTGAAGTTATTTTAGGAATCAGCATTTCATTTAAGGATTCTATGTAATACTCTTGGGAGTTTGAAGAGTGTTGATCTGTTAGGGTCGAAGGAAGTTTTGAAATCATCACCACGTTCTTTGCCTGTACGGTATCATTGGCAACATCTGGGATGATAGTTTTAATAATCCCTACGTTGGCAATTTCCTGATCCCTTTTTAAAGCAATGATCACGTTATCAAATTTACTTTTCGCACAGTGGTCAACAGTAATGAAAATACGGTTATTTTCTTTTTTTTGTAGCGTCTGAAGTAAAAGTGTTGGGGAAGTCATAGCCATATTGGCAATTTCTTTACAGGTCTGAAATCGACAAATGGAAGCCAATTCAGAACACGTATAAAAATTTATACAACAAATGGCACAGGAAACCATGAGAGCAGGGAAGATAATAATTCCATGGGAAGCTCCAGAGGCTTTAAGAAAAGTAATTTGATTATTATCAGAAAGACCACGAAAAAGTGTAAATGCAGAAATAAAGCAAGAAATTGGAAGAATAAAAGGTAATAAGTAGGGAATCTGGTAGGCTGTTAATCGTAAAACTGTTGGGTAGGGAACATCTTTTGCGATGTAACTAACGATTTCTTGCAGAGAACTAATAATAGAAATACAGATAAGGCTAAGCGTACAAAACGTAATTGTTTTTAAATAACGGAAAATTAAGACTTTCCATAGAATAGGCATAGCATACCTGATGACAGGAGTTCTTCAAGGTTAAGGATAAAGAGAAAATATTTTTTCAAGTCAATAAGCCTTAACGCATTTGTAATGAATTTATACGGACATGTATTTAGATTATGTTATCTTGTCTACTCAGAAATGATAAGCGATTAGAAGTTTTTTTTTCTTCCTTAGATATGAAAAAAAGCTACCTACTTGCTTTATCTGGAGGGAGTGATTCATTATTCCTTTTATATCTTCTTAAATCTCGAGGAGTCTCTTTTATCGCTGTTCACGTAGATTATGGATGGAGGGAGTCATCATATCGTGAAGCTGAGGAACTTGAACTTAGGTGTCAAGCAGAAGGCGTGCCTATTATTGTAGATCATGTTCCCCCTGAATATAGGACTTCAAGAGATCAAGAAAATGCTGCACGGCGTTACCGCTATGCGTTATTTCATAAAGTGTGTCAGAAAAAAAATCTTTCGGGGATATTTTTAGCTCATCATGCTAATGACCAGGCAGAGACTGTTTTAAAGCGTGTGTTAGAAGGAGCTCATTTAAGTAATTTGAAGGGAATGAGGGGTGAAGTATATTACGAAGGTATCCCTATTTTACGACCCCTATTGCATATTCCTAAGATAGTTTTATCCCGTACTTTAGATGCTGCAAATATTCACTATGTTCATGATATAACAAATACCGATGAACGGTATTTACGTGCTAGAATGCGCAATAAGATATTTCCTTGGTTGGAAGAGATTTTTGGTAAGAATATCACGCAACCTTTACTGACTTTAGCTCAAGATTCTGAGGAGTTGTCTTGTTATATGAAACAACAAGCACAACCATTTCTTGAAAAAATACGGAAAGAAAATACAACCTTGTCGCTTGAAATTCCTAAAACATTAATAGAACAAGTTTTTCTTACCAAATGGGTGTGTAAGGAGTTCTTTTATAGTGCTGGGATTGTTGCTTCAAGGCATTTCTTGCAAACAGTTTATGATCATCTAAACCGTGGTTTGCCGGCACAAATGCGACTTCGAAATAAAAGAGTCATCGTAAAAGCTGGAGTAGTAATGATAGAATAGAAAGTATATAATGACGATTCTCATCGTTTGTTTGAAGATGATGAGTAGAAGTTCTTTGTATATGCAGAGAGTCATATTTTTTTTATTTTATAACAGGGTTTTATAAACAAAATAATAAAAAATATGATATATTAAATAATTACTTGTCTGATTGATTAGCTTAGTTGTGTAGTTTATGTCTAAAGATAAAAAAATGAAGCCCGAATCGAAAAAAAGTTTCCCTACGGTGTTTTTTTTCCTTCTGTTTGGTGTGATTTTCGGTGTAATTGCTGTTCAAAATTTTCTAGTCGCCAAGAAAGCCCGGGTCAGTTTTAGCCATCAGCTAGAGCATTTAGTAAATTTAAAATTGATTTATCCCGAAGATAGCCGAAAGATTGCTCTGAATGATAATTTAGTATCATTTAGTGGTCGTTTTCGAGAGTCGCCCACAACTGAAAGTCAGTTGCGCTATCATTACTTAGAGTTGATAGATCAAAGACATCAATTAGAGTTTGATCTTCAAGAAATAAATAAGAGTTTAGATGTTCTTTCAAAAGAGGTAGAGAGCTCTGTTTTATGGTTTTCTGCTATTTCTGGATCTCCTATCCCTGAAACGGGTTATCTAATTTCTCCTAGTATAGACTTAGGAAAATCTTCTTTAGGGGCCCTTGTCATTTATGGTTCAAATAATTTCCAAATTATTAATTTGCGTTCTTTAGAGCAGCGCTATCAAACGCTTCCTCGGCTTAGTGAGAATTTACGTACCTTTGGTTCTGATTTATATGAACTTATAGGAAAATATCTATCTCCAGCTTTAGGCATAGGTTCTGAGAGCTTAAAACGAGAACTAAAAGATCTTTATCAGCAAGTTGAGCTTTCTTTGACACAGTCCACGGATGCAGAGCAGTTAGACATTCTTTATCAGAAGGTTTTAGGTGCTCTACAGAAGATTTCTTCATCTTTGGCTTTGTCTGATAACGGAGAACGTTTTGGACAATTACGTTCAGTACGTTTGTATCGCGAAGAACGTAGCAAATATGAAAAACTTGTCGAAGATAGTCAAATAAATCAGGCACAGTTAGATAAGCTTCGGGGAGAACTTAGCCAGGTCGTTTGGTTTTTCAATAACCAAGAGTTATCTTCTCGAGCGTTGGAAAAACAAGATCCTGAAGTATTTGCACATTGGTTTTCTGTAGCTAAGCAAGAGTGGGAAAACTTCTCTCATAACCGTACTTTAACTTTCAAGGCTCCGGATCAGCCGCGTAATTTAGTTCTTGAGAAAACTTTTAAGAGTGAGGAACCAGCACCCCATTACATAGGCTATTTATTTACATTTTTGCCTATTATACTCGTTCTTGTTTTTGTCTATTTTGTGTTTTCCAGACAAGTACGCGGTATGAACGGTTCTGCAATGTCTTTCGGAAAGTCTCCAGCTCGTTTGTTAATGAAAGGGCAGAATAAGGTGACTTTTTCTGATGTTGCTGGTATCGAGGAGGCTAAAGAAGAATTAGTAGAGATCGTAGACTTTCTAAAGAATCCTACGAAGTTTACAAGTTTAGGCGGGAGGATTCCTAAAGGAGTATTGCTAATCGGGCCTCCAGGAACAGGAAAAACCTTAATAGCCAAAGCTGTTTCTGGGGAGGCTGACCGGCCATTTTTCTCCATAGCAGGTTCGGATTTCGTAGAGATGTTTGTTGGGGTTGGAGCTAGTCGTATTCGCGATATGTTTGAACAAGCTAAGAGAAATGCTCCTTGTATTATTTTCATTGATGAAATTGATGCTGTAGGTCGTCATCGAGGTGCTGGTATTGGCGGTGGTCATGATGAACGAGAGCAAACCTTAAACCAATTACTTGTAGAGATGGATGGTTTCGGCACCAACGAAGGTGTTATCCTTATGGCTGCGACTAACCGCCCTGATGTATTAGATAAGGCCTTATTACGTCCTGGACGCTTTGATCGTCGTGTGATCATGAATTTACCTGATATTAAGGGTAGATTTGAAATTCTTTCTGTACATGCTAAAAGAATCAAATTAGATCCTACAGTAGATCTTATGGCTGTGGCTAGAAGCACTCCTGGAGCCTCAGGAGCCGATTTAGAGAATCTATTGAATGAAGCCGCTCTTCTTGCTGCCCGCAGGGATCGTACAGCGGTGACTGCTGTAGATGTTGCTGAAGCTCGTGATAAAGTCCTTTATGGTAAAGAGCGGCGTAGTTTAGAAATGGATGCTGAAGAAAGAAAAACGACAGCATATCATGAATCAGGACATGCCGTTGTGGGGCTTTGTGTTCAACATGCGGATCCCGTAGATAAGGTTACTATTATTCCTAGAGGTTTATCTTTAGGAGCCACTCATTTTCTTCCTGAGAAGAATAAGCTTAGTTACTGGAAAAAAGAACTTTTTGATCAGTTAGCTGTTCTTATGGGTGGCCGTGCTGCTGAGGATATCTTTTTAGGAGACATTTCTAGTGGAGCTCAGCAAGATATTTCTCAGGCAACGAAATTAGTACGTAGTATGGTCTGCGAATGGGGAATGAGTGAGCAGTTGGGTACTGTAACTTATGATGAGCGTTCAGATTCCACTACAGGTTATGGATCTTATCATGAGAAAAACTACTCCGAAGAAACCGCAAAAACTATAGACTGTGAGCTAAGATCTTTATTAGATGCTGCTTATCAGCGTGCATTAACGATTATCAGAGAACATCGCGATGAAGTTGAACTCATGACTCAAATGTTAATTGAGTTTGAAACTTTAGATGCTAAAGATGTCAAAGAGATCATGGATCATACTTGGGATCCAGAAAAGAAAAGAGCGCGTCTAAAAGAAGAGGGTATGTTATTCAAGAAAGTGTCGGATGATTTGCCTCCTCCGCCTCCTCAAGAAGATACTATGAAAGAAGGTGAGTTAAAACTTAACAACACCACAACCTAAGCGATTTTTGATCTAGAGTTGATACTAAAAAAGCCACAAATACTGTGGCTTTTTTTATCTTATTACAAAAAATCTACAGGAACACTGTGAAGATAAGAAGTAAACTACTCGCTTAGAGTGGCTTTATGGCTGAGTTTATATTGACCTTTTTCGTTAATACTTAGCAGCTTAACGGGAAGAATGTCTCCTTGCTTAACAAAATCGCCAACGTTTTCTATACGTTGTTTAGAGAACTCAGAAATATGGCAAAGACCTTCCTTGCCGGGGAGGATCTCAACGAAAGCTCCGAAAGGAACAATAGAGGTCACACGACCCTCATAGATTTTACCAACTTCAACTTCGCCAACTAAACCTTCGATAATAGACTTAGCTTTTTCTATTGCTTGTGGAGAAGATGCGGAAATACTGACAAGACCTGAGTCATTAATATCAATTTGCACTCCGGCTTCTTCAATAATTTGACGAATCTGTTTGCCTCCAGGCCCAATAACAGTAGCAATCTTATTTGGCTTGATTTGCATTGTTTCAATGCGAGGAGCGTACTGTGATAAATCTGTTTTTGGAGAGGCGAGGGTTGCCTTCATTGTTTCAAGGATATTTTGACGCCCGCTTTTAGCCTGAGCTAAAGCTGCTTGCATAATCTCTGGGGTAATACCTTCAACTTTAATATCCATTTGAAATGCTGTGATTCCTTCAGCATTTCCAGCGACCTTGAAGTCCATATCCCCTAAATGATCTTCTAATCCAGAAATATCGGAAAGAATAGTTACGTGATCATCGTCAAGAATTAACCCCATAGCAATACCTGCTATCGGAGTTTTTATAGGAACTCCAGCATCCATTAAAGCTAAACAGCCTCCACAAACAGATGCCATGGATGAAGAACCATTAGATTCCGTAATATTGGATTCTATACGGATAGTGTAAGGAAATTTTGCAGGATCGGGAAGAGCGTGGCTTAGAGCTTTTTCTGCCAGTTTTCCATGACCAATTTCCCTTCTTCCCGGGGATCCTATTCTTCCTACCTCTCCAACAGAGAAAGGAGGGAAGAAGTATTGTAAATAAAATTTAGCTAATCCTTCGCCGTTCAAGTCTTCATAACGCTGTGCCATAGCTTCGCTGCCTAAAGTACAAACAGCTACAGTTTGAGTTTCACCGCGAGTGAACAAACAGCTTCCATGAGTCCTTGGAAGGAATGATGTATCAATAGAAATAGGACGGATTGTTGTTACAGAACGTCCATCAGAACGCAGACCTTGCTTGCGTATCAAAGAACGCATATAATCCGACTTCGCTTGTTTAAAAGCAGTCTTGATATTCAAGGGCGTAAAGATTTCATTTTCTTCCTGAAGTTTCTCTACGATATCATTTTCTAGTTGCTTTGAAGCTGCTTCGAAAGCTTTTTTCTCTTTAATTTGTAAGAGATCAGAGAATTTGCCTTCGACTAATGTATTTACAGCAGTCTGCACTTGTTCAGGGAGAGGAACAACAGCACTAGTATTTTTCTCTTTGCCTATTTGTTTTTGCCAATCCTCAATTGCCTTGCAGATTGTGACAATATGCTTATGTCCGAATTCGATAGCCTCGATTACTTGCTCTTCTGTGAAAAAGTCGCAATGACCTTCAATCATTAGAATAGCTTTTTCTGTTCCCGCTAAAACCAGTTCCATCCTGGAAACATCCATTTCAGCTTTTGTCGGGTTAACGACCCAAGTGTTGTTGATAAAACCAACACGGACACCTGCTACAATATTAATTTGAGGAATGTCGGAAATAGCCAGAGCTGCTGAAACACCGCAAATTGCTATAGGATCGGGTAGGGTTACCCCGTCATATGACCACACATAAGATAAAATTTGTACGTCCTGCATTAACCGGTTGGGCAAAGAAGGACGCATGGACCGATCTATTAGGCGAGAAGTTAAAATTTCCCTTTCTGTTGGGCGACCCTCTCTTTTAATGAATCCACCTAAAGTTTTTCCTATAGAAGAGAACTTTTCTTGGTAGTCAACTCTTAGGGGCAGGAAGTCTACGGGCTCCTCAAGAGTGGCCGCACAAACAGATGAAAAGACCCAAGTTTCTTGCATGCGAGCAAGAACAGCTCCGTTAGCTTGTCGAGCAATTTTCCCCGTTTCAAATACTAGTGTTTTGCCTTCTTCAAGGGTAACGGAAATAGTTTCAAAAGTCATGAAGGTCTCCTAATTAAATCTTTTTTCGGGGAAAATAAATAAAAGATTATTTTCTTAGATTTAATCTTGTAATTAAATTTTTATATCTTTCGGTGTCTGTAGAATTAAGATATTCTAAGAGTTTTCTTCTTTGCCCAACAAGTTTAAGTAGGGCTAGTCGAGAATTTTGGTCTTTAGGAGATCTCTTGAGGTGTTGTTTTAGTTCTGTAATGTGTTCTGTTAATATAGCGATTTGCACATCTGCTGAACCGGTATCTTTTTCGTGAAGTTGAAACTTTTTTGTAATTTCTTCTTTTGTTCCCTTATCCAAAGACATTGGATGTCTCCTTAAAATAAAATAATTGCCGCAAAAGCCAATTATACTTGAGAGGATTGTTAATGTACACCTTTTGGTATGGTAAGACGGGTTTTTTTGATTTGCAAATAAAAATTCTATGTTTTTGATCTGATTCGAAAATGGTCGTTAAACTAATATGAGATGTTTTTACTATTTCTTAATAGGTGGATTTTTTTTATAATCCAATTCAAAAAGTAGTTGAGAGTTATTTAACATAAATCTGATGAATATAGAAAAAGATATATTTTTTATGAAACAAGCTTTGAGGGAAGCTCGCCAAGCTTATGATGAGGATGAGGTCCCAGTGGGCTGTGTTATAGTTAAAGATAATAAAATAATTGCTCGTGGTCATAATACTATAGAAAAGCTGCAAGATCCAACAGCTCATGCTGAAATTCTATGTATAGGAGCTGCGGCACAATATTTAGAAAACTGGCGTCTGGTTGATACTGTGCTCTATTGTACTCTCGAACCCTGTTTGATGTGTGCTGGAGCTATTCAACAGGCTCGCGTCCGTAGAATTGTCTGGGCAGCTCCAGATTTGCGTTTAGGTGCAGGAGGGAGTTGGATAAATGTTTTTACAGAAAAACACCCTTTTCATCGGGTAGAATGTTTCTCTGGGATATGTCGTGAAGAATCTGAACAATTGATGAAACAATTTTTTATAGAGAAGAGAAAAGAGAAAAGAGAAAAATGAAAAATAAAATACACGAATTGTTAAATCAGCTTTATGAAAATCAAAAATCTCGTTTACAGGCTGTGGGAGAACAGATTGTTCCCAACTTAACATCTGATGATGTGTTACAGCCCATGGATTTTTCTATATTGGAAGAAAATCCTTGCTTTCGTTTTGAAGAGGGAGTTCTTTCTGGGTTGGGAGAGGCTAGGGCTGCAATTTTAGCTTTATTCTCTGATGAGGGTTAAAACATTCGAGATATTCTATAGGGATTAGGAATTTTTTCTTTATAGCAAAAGAGGACTCCAAAAATTATGGATAGCAGTGATCCAAAAAATATAGCAAAAGCTCCTAGGAATAATAGGATGAAAAAATAGATAGCAGCTAGGATGACAAATCCCCATTTACGTGATAGGGTAACAGGGAGGGGGGTAAGAGTAAGACGTTGTTCTGGGTCAAGGAAAACCCAAATTAACATTAGCATGCTAATTAAACATTCTGGACCAAACAGGACTTGTGAGCTGTGAAGTAGTTTTAGGCATGCCCAAATGACTACTCCTGTAAGTAAAGTTTGGGTGACAATAAGGATTAGGAAAGTTATTGATCCTAACTTTCGGATAATGTGGTTAGTTGCTTTATAAAAGAAGATAAAGCCGAGTACATTTCTAATAAGTAGACGTTGTGTAATGTCCATACATCCTTCTTTATGGATGCATAGAGAGTCTGCTGTAACGAGAGGGTAGGTGATAAACTGCCAAAATTTATGTTTATGAATTCCTGCAGTAGATAGGGCTAAAACTTCAATAATCCCCGGAAGACCAAACATCTTTTTCATAAGATATGAAATCATAGGGGATATACATGAGGTTATTAAAATAAACGAAGGAAGCTGTTTAAGTAGCTGAGTGAGAAGCGGGCTTTTATTATGTTTATCTGGGAAGATAACCCTCATGGAGGTTTTACCTGATTCTTTTCTGTTCAGTACTGTTTCATATTAGATCATGGATTGTTTTATTAGAAGTCCTTATCTAAATAATTAATCAGATGGAGAAGTCGTTAAATTTGCTTTAATAGTGTATTCTTGTAATGAAGATAGGAGAGCATTAGTTGCTTGCAATAACTTCATAGATTCTGTAGAGGTGGCGTTTACGGCTTTTTGATTAGCTTGCGCTCTTTGTTGTGCTGCGGACAGTTCTTGTTGGATAAGCTGTCGGTTAGCGGTAATTTGTTGGTTAGATGTTTGGTAAGCTTGAATTTCTGTTTGGTTTTTATAAGAAGGTTTATTTTCATCGAAGTTATCAACTTTTTGAAGATCGGGGACTTTCAATAGAGGCAAGTTGATGAGTTCTTTAGTTTTCTTTTGTTGAGCTACTGTGTTGTCTTGTAGCACAGCCATAATTGCTTTGCCGAATTCTGTAGTTGATGTTGATAATTGCAACATTACAGAAATGCAGAAGTAAATAGCTGAGGGTTTATTAATTACAATGCTGTCTGATACAACTTTTGTACATGGAGGAACAACTGCTGGGATTTTATCAGTATCTAATGTTTTGGGTTGTATGCTCATTGTAATAGCTTCCTTATAATTAAATGTTTGCTATCAAGCTCACGATTTGTGAGAATGTTTGAATTAAAGCCTGACCAACTTGTAGCGACTGTTGGATAATATTATTGTTAGTGTTCAAGTTACTCGAAATCACCTGAGAACCATTTCCCAATCCAGAAATTTGGTTTTGTAATGCTTGTCTGGAAGCTCCTACGGCTTGGTTTGTTGCTTGAACATCTTGTAAGAATGCCGATGAGTTGTCGTTTAATTTGTTTTTAGGAATAGTTAAGTATTGATACAAAGCTTCTTGGTTGTTTAAAAAAGTTTGAGCAGAAGCATTAGCCTGAAGTTCTTGAGCAATAATAGATAAGTTGTCCTGAGCGACCAATACAGACTGGTATACATAGTATACGGTAATAATCAGTGGATTGGAATCTTTCGCAAATTTTGCAATAATCTCATCGGCTGTTGCTGTATTGGGTCCACCTGTGATAGATGTCCCGGGAACGTCAATAGCGGCTCTGGGACTGGTTTGGACTGCTGAAGAAGAGAACCACATAATTTCCTACCTATTTTCTTCAATTAACTTTAAGTTGTTTCCCTATTTGCTTATGAGGGGGGTTTATTCAGTTGGTTTACTGTGCTCCCGATGGAACTTGTTGTTTTTAAGAAGGAGGAGTCTTGAGAGGCTAATTGTTGGATGATATTAATGTTCGTAGAGGCGTGTGAGAGAATAATTTGTCCGTTTTGTCTCGCAGTAACCAATTCATCTTGGATGTTTGATCTTTGAGCAGAGTAGTTTTGGTTTTGGTTTTGTACACGAGTAATATCGTCTTCTTTAGCTCCAGCGTTTACCACAGCAAATTTGATTTGATTAGTTTCTTGGTTTAATTGTTGTTGAATATTAGTATTGTCATTTAATTGTTGTGATTGAGTCAGAACTGTTTGTTGACGAATTTCAATCGCTTGTAAAAGAAGCTCGTAAATGCTAAAAAGCAATGCACCAATAGGAGGTGTGTTTAACGGATCAAGGGGGGGGAGTGGAGCAGCCTGCGTCGCTTCTCTAGATGCTATCGAATCTACAGATGTGGTGCTTATAGGTTGTACTGTCATAATGGAAAAATTTTTAGTTTTATTTAGTTTTATTTTACCAATAAACAAAGTGTTTTATTAAATAATAAATTCGATTAACGGTGTTTTTGTTTAATAAGTTGTTTTATTTTAACGGCGAATAGAATTAAAAATTTTGTAAGGAAAATAAAAAAGTTTTGGTCTCTAAAATTTAGAGTTTCTAAAGAAAATAAAGGACTTGTTATCAATCGGTCAAAGTGAAGTCGCTTGATTGGAAATAAGGTGCCTTTAGCTAGAGAGGAGAAGGAAGTGTCTGGAAACGAATGTGATGACAGTACAGGAACTTTCAGTGAGGATGTTAGTGCTTATGTACTGGTAGCTTGCGGGCATGCGTCTTCAGATGGCAAGATAACAGTAGAGATGACCTATGAGGGGGATCCTGCTGTAATTAGCTATTTATTAACTAAAGCTCAAGACTCTCTGGGAGGGTCCTAGGGGTATTCTTGTATGGGATTTTAGGCCATGCACGTTTTTAATAAGCATCGTTATCAAAAACTATATCAAGGGTTTGGATGGGAAGCTCTAGTGGGTAGGTGTAGATCTTTCTCAATAGAATGGGTATTTCTATCATCTATGCTTTTGATTTTCGGTGGGTTGGGTTGTGCTTCTGTTGTTAACATAACTTTGCTTCCATTGATAATGTGTTTTTCCGCTTTATCATTAGTTGCCTCCGTGTATTTTCATTTTTGGGGATATGGAGTAGTTTCTTGTTTATTTCTTTCAGTGTATTACTATAAGCATATTTCTACTTGTTCTTCATTGTTTTGGGCTTTAGGACTGTCCACAGCCCTTTTATTATCTTGGGGGATTTTTGCTTTTGGCATTTCTCTTATTGATGAAGAAAACGATCAACAACAACAAAAATACGATCAGCTATCAAATGAATACGCTGATCTTCAAGTGTCTTACGGTAAATCGGTTCAAGATAAGGCTATGGCATGTGAATTTTTAGAGAATCGTGCGCATGCTTTAGAATCTGAGCTTAATGAGTGTCGAGCCTTATTACAAGATTCTTGTAAGAAGCAAGAACACATGGCTTTAGATTTACAAATTCTTGCTGATCAGAAAAACAGTTGGCTAGAAGATTATGCGATTTTACATAATGAATACGTTCGTCTTGTAGCCGGAGATGAAACAACTTCTGTGTTTTCTTGGGTATCAGGAAAAGAAACAACTTCGTCTAGTGATAGGAAGCATGGAGATTCGGAGTTGTGGCTTCGTACTTTACAAGAAAAAGATGAACAAGTGACATCTTTAGAAAATGAACTTATTGAAGAACAGCTACTAAGAAAAAGCCTAGAAGACATGTGTAATAGTCTTCAATCTCGTGTTCAGGAAGTGGAAGAATTGCGCTTGCGGTTGGAAGAGTTTCAGGATCTTTTGTATAAGAAAGATAAGGAACTTGCACAGCTACATAGTCTCATAAGTGAGCTAGAGGCTGGTGTTAAAACGACCGTTGATAAAGAATCTAAGTTATACAAAGACAAATATCTTCAGTTAAAGGAACAGTTTGCTGAAAAGACAGAAGCTTTAGCGGCTGTGCGTAAGGAACTCTTCTTGGTTCGTGAGGAATATCTTGCCTTGCAAAAGCAAGAGGAGAATTCCTCTAACTTTGCAGACATGAAGGACATTGAGATTATTCAGAATCTTTTAGTGCATATAGAGTGCCTAGAAGATGAAGTTACTTCTCTAGAAGAGTTAGTATCTCATAACCTGTCTCAGTAATAAGCAGGGTATGCTCCCATTGCGCACTGGGTTTGTTGTCACAAGTCCGTGCTTCCCAGTGGTTTTCTGGGTCAAGAATTCCGTCTTTTTCCCCAACATTGATCATGGGCTCAATGGTAAATATCATTCCAGGAGCTAGGGGAATAGCGCTACGGTTTCTGTAATGGGGAACATAAGGGTTTTCATGGAATTTTATTCCTACCCCGTGACCTACAAACTGATCAACAACAGAAAACCCGTAATCATCGGCACAAGTCTCTATAGCTTCGCCGATTTCGTATAGGGGTAGATTAGGTTTTAACACAGCAATAGCTGCATTTAAACAATCTAAAGACGCTTGACATACGCGTTTTTTTATGTCTGAGACTTCTCCGATCATGACCATGCGGCTACAGTCTCCATAATACCCATCGACAATACAGGAAACGTCGATGTTCATAATATCCCCGTTCTTCAAAGGAATATTATTGGGAATCCCGTGACAGATTACTTCATTAAGAGAGGTGCAAATAGTCTTGGGGAAGGGAGGGGAGCCGTAATTTAGAGGCGCCGGAATAGCGTCATATTCTTTATGTAATTTACGGGAGAGCTGGTCTAGCTCTTCTGTAGTCACACCTTCTTTAGAGGCTTCACAGAGCGCATCCAGAATACGAGCTGTCACTTGACAGGCATAACGGATTTTTTCGATTTGTTCAGGGGTCTTTAAAATAATATCGTATTGCGATGCATAGTATTGTTTTTGTTGTTCCCAAGATAGTTTAGGGTACTGAGGATAGTGGCAATGTTTCCACTTGCGCTTGCTTCCACACCAGCAGGGATCATTTCTTTTCATTTAGCTACACTACTTAATATAATAACCAATGTTAAATGCTATTGAAATACCTTTAAGCATGAGGTTTGCAGACATTAATAATAAAGCAATACTGAATAATCTTTCCAAAGCGACTAGGCCAGAAGGTCCTAGGACACGATTAAAAAAGCTCGAACTTAATAAAGTGAATACGGAAAGTACCCACGCTATGATCATAGCACTTAGAATAAGCTCTTTAGAAAACAGCCCTTCTTCCATATAGCTAAGTAAAGAGGTAATGACTGCAGGACCAGTAATTATAGGAAAGGCCAGAGGAAAGAAAATCGGTTCTGAGCAAGGTTCAGAAGAATCAGATTCTACAGGGGGAGGAACAAGCATCATTTTCAATGATACTGAAAATAATAGTACGCCCCCGATAAATTGAAATGCGTATAGGGAGATATCCAGAAAATGGAAGAATTTTCTCCCGAAAGTGACGAACAGCAACAATGTGGCAAGAGCAAAAACACACTCTCTAAGAATAATGCGCTGTTGTCTTTTCGCAGAAAAGTGCTTCAATAAGGATACGAAAACAGGAACAGATCCCGGAGCATCAAAGAGAACGTAGAATAATAAACTAAGATTAATCAGAGTTAATAGCATAATACGTCTCTTTTATAAGAAAGCTAGTTGTAATCCAGACATAAGCAGCTGTGTGCCTACAATCGTTGCGAAAAGACCAAGCACTGTTTGGGTGGCAAGGAGAACTTTCGTCTTTTCTTTTCCTACACCGATAAAAACTTGTAAAATGATAGTTGTTAAGGAAATCAGTGCCCAAGAAAGAAAGAGAATAAGCGAGATAGAGGTAAAGCTGTAGCGCTTGCCTATTAAAATGCAGCAGGCTGCTAGCCAAGAAGGCCCGATCATAAGAGGTAGAGCAATAGGCGTAACTAGGGATAAGGAGGAGGTAGAGGCAAAGCCTTGCCAGGTATTTTCTCGATTTAGATTTAAAATAGCTCGCATTCCTGCCAAAGTGACCGCAATCCCTCCGACAACTTGTATTGCACATGGAGGTGTTTTTAATACATATAGGGTTCCTAGAGCTGCAGCATAAAGGGCAAACATGCTAACAAGAGCAAACAAGCTTTCCCTGATTAATAGAGACAATCGTTTCTTTCTAGAATAATTAGAAAGTACACAGTTTAATGCTAAAACATTAGTTAGAGCATCCGCCGCTAATAATAATATGCAGGCCTGGGGGAATAAAAGATACATAGTGTCCATGGGGAGAATTTTTATATGCTAGGGCTATTATTTTTCAAGGTAATCGACTAAAGTGCGGGGAAACATACAAACTGGGGTAGCGCTAGCTAAAATTATTTTATGATCGATGAATCGATAGCTGATAGCTTAAAGCTGTATACTAAACCTTTTTCTTCTATTCTTTTATTCGGTCCTCCAGGAGCTGGTAAAGATTTATTAGGAGACTTTATAGCTCATGGTGGTAGCCAAGTTTATGTTTCTTTAGGAGACATTTTCCGTTGTTATCCTATAGGGTCTCCTATCCGACAGCTTTTTCATAAATATGCAGTTTCTGGATCTTTGATACCGGACGAAGATGTCGTTGCTGTATGGAATTATTATGTTCAAGGATTAATTGCTACAGGGAAGTTTCTTCCTGATCGTCAAGATCTTCTCATTAGCGGTCTTCCAAGAACAGTAGGCCAGGCGAAACTTCTTGATGCGTATATCACGGTACGTCATGTAATTATTTTAGAAGTACATGAAGAAGCTAAACTACTCGAGCGTACACAACATTCTCTCTATAGCAAGGGAAGAGTTAATGAGGTAGGCATTGAGGTATTGCAGAAACGTTTGCAATCGTATCAAAAAGATATTGATGCCATTATTCAGCTCTACCCTTTGCATAAAATTTCGCGCATTAGTGCTGAGCAGAAGCCGATGGAAGTCCTTCGAGATGTGCTATCTCGACTTGCTCATGTCTTTTCTCATCCTGGCAAACCTGTGAATTAGATGGGTATATCTGAGCTAGAGAGAATTCAGAGGTTTTATCTGCAAGGTTTGGATAGCGCTGTGCTATAGACTTTAGTAAAGTCTTTGTTAGATCTTCACTTAGTTGCTCTTGAGATTTAGCGAGTAGAGGAAGAGTTGCCTTCCATTGCAGGAGCTCATCTTTAACGATTTTCGGGGTATCGGCCGTGGCTTTAAGATATGTCTGAAAAGCCTTTTTGGGATGCTTTTTACAGAAGTCAATACTTTGTTGAAGGGCGATTTGGAGGGCTTTAACGATTTCTGGAGATGTAGCTTTTGTATCTTTTTTCCCGCATAGGAGAAGCTGAGGGCCTGTGGGGAGCCCATAGGAGTCAGAAAGGAAGAATCCCACTGGCATTCCTAGTGTTTCTAACTTTACGCCTTCGATATTATAAAAAGCTCCGTATAGGAAATCGATTTTCTTCAATAACATCGGTGAGATCAAGTCAGAGCTTACATTTCTCACTTCTGAGGGCACAACACCATGTAGGCGTAGTGTTTCTAATAAACAGGATAGATTCTTGGAGTTGTTTAAACAAAAACCCAGAACCTTATTGTTCAAGTCTTCTATTTTTGTGATGTTATCTTCTTTTCTATAGATAAATCCTTGTAGAGTGGATCCAATTAAGGATCCTACGATTTGTACAGGGGCCCCTTGTAAAGAAGTTTTTACTACTCCAAGGGCGTGATAGAGGGTCAGATCTACTTTTTCGAACAAAACATGAGGAATCACAGCGCCCGTATCAGTGCTTTTTTGAATATGTAAATCTATACCCTGATTTCGGAAAAATCCTTTGGAAACTCCTACGTATAAAGGGATATGGTTAGGATTGGGGGTCCAATCTAAAAGCAATGTTATAGGAGTAAGATTACTCTGCGTCTCTTGCTTGGTTTTAAGTTTCCATATAGGCAGGATGAGCAAAGGAAGAAGTAGGAAAGCCAGTTTTTTACTAGGAAGTCTAAATTTTTTTTTCGTTTTTTTTATGCGAAATAGAGCAAATGTGAGTTTTTCGCTTAATAAAACACCTTGAAATAGGATAAATGTCAGGGTTGTTAAAGCAAACAATCCTGCAAAGGTCATTTCCATATCATAGTTTCTTCGGCTTTCTAGAATAAGAATTCCTAGACCGGATTGTGAAGCGACCCATTCTCCAGCTATAGCTGCAAATCCTGCAGACCCCATAGCAATTTTTAATCCCGAAAATATATGAGGAAGAGCGTGCGGAAGACGTAGCTTGATAAAGGTTTGTCTTTTTGTGGCTTGATGTAAAATAAATTGTTCGAGAAATTCTTCGGGAGTAGATGTAATCCCCTGATAAATAGTGATGGTCAGAGGGAAAAAAACTGTGAGTGCTGTAGGAACGATGACAGCACTTAAGCCCCAGCCAAACCATAGAACGATTAAAGGAGCTAGGGTAAACATAGGGGTACATTGTACTAAGATGAAGAGAGGATTCAGGAGATCTTTCGCAGGCTTGTAGGCAAGCATAAGAATGACCAACCCTATCGATAACAATAACGCTAAAAAGAATCCCCCTAAAATACCTCGAAGAGTATGCCAGGAATAAGAAAGAATAAGATCAAATGAGTCGGAGAAGTGGGAGGCTATTTTTGAGGGAGGTGGGCACAGGAAAGAAAAAGATGCATTGTTTTTAGCAAAAAGCTCCCATGACAAAAGGAAAAATGAAATTGTTAGAAAATAACACGCGAATTTTTTTTTCATTTTGTAACTGTGGTAGTAGAAACAATAAAAAATCATAAGGGAAATAGAATATATGCGGCAAGAAAATGATAGTTTGGGAGTTATAGAAGTCCCTGAAGATAAGTTGTATGGTGCGCAAACCGCGCGTTCTCAAAAGTATTTTTCTTGGGCTCCTGAGGTTATGCCTCGAGAAGTTATCCAAGCTTTAGTATGGATTAAAAAATGTTCTGCTAAGGCCAATCGTGATCTAGGATTCTTAGATTCAAAATATTGTGATATGATTGTCTCTGCTGCTGACGAGATTTTAGAAGGTAATTTTGATGAACATTTTCCTTTAAGGGTGTGGCAAACGGGAAGCGGGACGCAATCTAATATGAATGTGAATGAAGTGATCGCGAATCTAGCCATTCAACGTCACGGAGGAGTCGTTGGCAGTAAAACACCGATACATCCTAATGATCATGTGAATAAATCTCAGTCTTCTAATGATGTGTTTCCAACAGCTATGCATATGGCGGCTGTGATTAGCATTAAGAAGAAATTGATTCCTTCTATGGATCATTTACAACGGGCTTTGGATGCTAAGGTTGCTGAATTTCGAGACTGCGTTAAGATAGGAAGAACCCATTTAATGGATGCTGTTCCTATGACATTAGGTCAGGAATTTTCTGGTTACAGTAGTCAGATTCGTCAGTGTTTAGAAAGAGTCGCCTTTTCTCTTACACATATGTATGAGTTAGCTATAGGGGGAACCGCTGTAGGTACAGGATTAAATGTTCCTGATGGATTTATAGATAAAGTGATTCACTATTTGCGTCAGGAAGTAGGAGAGCCTTTTATTGCAGCGTCGAATTATTTTTCAGCACTGTCTAATCACGATACCCTAGTGAATGCGCACGGAACTCTGGCTACTTTAGCTTGTGCTTTAACAAAGATGGCTACGGATTTAAGTTTTTTGGGATCTGGTCCTCGCTGTGGTTTAGGGGAGTTATTATTTCCTGAGAATGAACCTGGATCGTCGATAATGCCAGGGAAGATAAACCCTACGCAATGCGAAGCTTTGCAAATGGTTTGTGCTCAGGTTATCGGAAATAACCAGGCGGTAGTTATTGGTGGGAGTCGAGGAAACTTCGAACTCAATGTTATGAAACCTGTAATAATATATAATTTTTTACAGTCAGTGGATATCCTTTCAGGAGGAATGCGAGCTTTTGCTGATTACTTTGTATCGGGTTTACGTGTGAATAAGCTTCGTCTTAAAGAATACTTAGACAATTCTTTAATGCTCGTTACAGCTTTAACCCCTGTCTTAGGATACGATAAGTGTTCTAAAATGGCGTTAAAAGCTTTTCACGATAATATAAGCTTAAAAGAAGCTTGTATACAGATGGGGTACCTATCTGAAGAAGAGTTTGACCGACTTGTTGTCCCAGAATCTATGGTAGGAAAACATTAGTGAGACGATTTGCTCTCTAGATTAATCAGTGCTTGAGCAAATAAGAGAGCACTCTTCGTAGTTGAAAAGATATGATCAACACCGATAAGTTCATCTAAATGATAGCGTTTAAGATCGCTTAGCGGTGTTTTTTTAACTCCGGCTAGAAGTAAAAGAGTTCCCTGACGATCACATTCGAGGAAGAATTCTTCCAGAGCGTGCATGGCTGATGCATCAATCGTAGGAACACGACTCATACATAATATGAAGATCTTTGGTGGTTTCTCTATCTCATTTAGAAGATTTTTCAATCTATCAGCAATTCCAAAGAAGAAAGGACCATTGATTTCATAAATTTCTGTATGAGCAGGAACTTCAGACTTTGAAAAGAGATCGTCATCTTTTGCTTGTTTAGTCTCGTCAAAATATTTTGCAGTAGATATCACGTCAGAGAGGTCGCTCATTTGTTTCATAAATAGAAATGCAGCCAACATCATTCCTACTTGTACTGCGGAGGTGATGGTTGTCATCACGGTAAGAATAAAGACGGTAAGAAGAACAACAACATCTTTCTTTGGAGCTGTGAATAAGTGAATAAAGTGGTGAATTTCGCTCATGTTCCAAGCCATAAGGATCAGAACAGCTGCTAAACAGGTAAGAGGAATTTTTATTGTTAGCGGAGCTAAGGCTAAAAGAATAACACAAATAAATGCGGAGTGAATTATCCCAGCTATTGGGGTTGCTGCTCCAGACTTAATACTAGCTGCTGTTCTTGATAAAGAGCCTGTTACGGGCATGCCGGCAAAAAAAGACGTCCCAATATTTGCAATGCCTTGAGCAACCAGCTGACAGTTAGATTGGTGTCTCCACCCAGTCATACCATCGGCAACCACAGCTGACAGTAGGGTTTCTATTCCGGAAAGAACGGCGATAGTCAGAGCATCTGGCATGAGTTGTAAAATCTTTGTCAGACTAAGATTTGGAAATGAGGGGAGAGGAATCGATTGTGGCAGGGTTCCATAGCGACTGCCAATTGTCGGGATATCAATTCTTA
This sequence comes from Chlamydia felis Fe/C-56, assembly GCF_000009945.1. Lineage (NCBI taxonomy): Bacteria > Pseudomonadati > Chlamydiota > Chlamydiia > Chlamydiales > Chlamydiaceae > Chlamydia > Chlamydia felis. Next base: position 314,466 of record NC_007899.1, read on the forward strand.
ATAACCATACCAGTGTTGAGGCTACTATAATCGCAATCATTACTCCGGGATAACGTGGTTTGTAATTGCGAAAGTAAATCATGATCAGTAGAGTGAATAACCCTACGGCAAAAGCTTTACTGTCCCATGTCCATAAATAATCCCAATAAGCGATCCATTTAGCAATAAAGTCGGTAGGAATGCTATCTCCCATTTGAAGACCTAAAAAGTCTCTAATTTGAGAGGAGAAAATGATAACGGCTAAACCCGTTGTTAGTCCTGTAACCACGGGGTAGGGCATATATTTAATGAAAGTTCCGAGACCAGTAAGCCCAAAGGCCACTAGGAATACTCCTCCCATTAGGGTGATTGTAAATAACCCTTCCACCCCGTATTTTGCGGAAATACAATAAAGTATAGAGATAAATGCGCTTGTTGGTCCTGATATAAGGACTCTGCTACCACCTAAAGCTGAGGCTAGGAAACCTCCAACAATAGACGCTAATAAACCTTGTATAGGAGATACGCCTACACCAATGGCGATGGCGATAGCGAATGGAAACGCCAAGACTCCCACAGTTAGACCTGCTATGAAGTCTTTTTTAAATGTATTAAAAGTATAACCGTCCTTAATACAGGTATAGAGCTTAGGAACAAGATGTTTAAACGATAACGCGACTTTCACTAGACTCCTAACATGGATTCAGAACTAGAGAACTTTACCATTGTTCTGTTCTTCAGTATCTTTGTCAAATGGTTCGTTGTGTTTGCAAACGTTTTGTCTATTCAAATCTAAGCTTCAAGAATGTAGTATGGCTGTGTAAAACGGTATTAAATAACAAATTTTTGATTTTAGTGTATAAAAAAAGGATGTTTTCCCTAAAGATAGAAGGATTTTTCCTACTTTACCTAACCAGAAAATAGGAGTACACTAGTTCGTAGAATTATTGTTTGAGGTCATTATGTTGAAATTCCAATTGTGCGCTCTGTTTTTATTTGGATACATCGCGATTGTTTTCGAGCATATTGTGCGAGTGAATAAATCTGCTGTAGCGCTTGCTATGGGAGGTTTGATGTGGCTAGTTTGTTTTTCTCATGTTCAACATGCTGATCATATGATTCTAGCCGAAGAAATTGCTGATATGGCTCAAGTCATTTTTTTCTTGTTCTCAGCAATGGCCATTGTTGAACTTATAGATGCTCATAAAGGGTTTTCTCTTATAGTACGGTGTTGTCAGATACAGTCTAGGACTTTACTACTTTGGGTGCTTATAGGACTTTCCTTTTTCTTGTCTGCAGCCCTAGATAACCTAACATCTATTATTATCATCATATCCATTTTGAAGCGTTTGGTTAAATCAAGAGAAGATCGTCTACTTTTAGGCGCTGTTTGTGTGATTAGTGTAAATGCTGGAGGAGCTTGGACGCCTTTAGGGGATGTTACAACGACCATGTTATGGATTAATAATAAAGTAACTTCTTGGGGAATTATTCGTGCTTTATTTATTCCCAGTTTGGTGTGCGTTTTAATTGCTGGAATCTGTGCTCACTTCATGCTTAAAAAAAGAGCCTCAGGCGCGATTGCTAAGGAACTTGAGATAGAATGTTCTCCTAAAAAAAGCGGTTTAATCATTTGCATTGGTTTAGGTTCTTTATTAATGGTCCCTGTGTGGAAAGCATGTTTAGGAGTTCCTCCCTTTATGGGGGCTTTATTAGGTCTTGGACTTGTCTGGTTAGCCAGTGACTGGGTTCATTCTCCTCATGGTGAGGATCGCTATCACTTACGTGTTCCTCATATTTTAACAAAGATCGATATATCCTCGATCACCTTCTTTATAGGCATTTTACTGGCTGTTAATGCTTTAACTTTTTCTAATGTTCTCTCTGAACTTTCCATGAGTATGGATAGAATATTTTCCAGAAACGTTGTGGCTATTTTTATTGGTCTTATTTCTAGCGTATTGGATAATGTTCCCCTTGTTGCAGCGACTATGGGCATGTATCAAGTCCCTACGGATGATACTTTGTGGAAATTAATTGCTTATGCTGCGGGCACGGGAGGAAGTATTTTAATCATTGGGTCAGCTGCGGGAGTTGCCTTCATGGGTATCGAAAAGGTTGATTTCTTATGGTATTTTAAAAGGATTTCTTGGATTGCCTTGGCCAGCTATTTTGGGGGTCTTATTTCATATTTTATGCTCGAACGCATCGCCCTATTTTTTTGAGTTGGTTTTTTTGGTTAAAAAAATTTTTTAAAAACTTTGTTTTAATAAAATCTTTGTACCTCTATCATACCACCTCCTTGTAAACGTTCTCTATTTGGAAGAGAGGTAAATATGAAAGTAAAACGACTTACAGCTCTGATTTGCTCCCTAATAATGGGTTTTCAAATTTCGGTTTCTGCTAAGACCTTAGTTCAAAAAAATGCATGTTCTGATTTAGATTTTTTGGAACACTTGCTAGATGTTAAGTACGCTCCCAAAGAATGGAAGCGTAAACTGTTTCATTGGAACCTTAGGGATGCAACGGATCAAGCTCGTTTAAGATTGAACATAGAGGAAGATCCCACAACAAGGTATTGTCAGGGAGTTCTTGCTCAGTATATTTCTGATTTAAATGACTTTCATGCTGGGATTACCTTCTACGCTACTGAGAACTCTCACTTACCCTATACTATCAAGTTAAGTAACACTCATAAGTGTTATGTTGTCGAGGTTCATACCTACAGTTCTGAGATTTCTGTGGGTGATGAAATTTTAGAGATGGACGGCATGCCAATCATGGAAATGATTGAAAGTGTACGCACCGGTAGGGGAACTCTGGCTGATTATGCCGCAGCTACACGAACTCTCTTTTCACGCTCTGCTGCTCTAGGTCATCAGATTCCTATAGGAATAGCTACATTAAAAATTCGTCGTCCCAGCGGTTTAACGCGTACTGTAAAAGTTAAGTGGCGTCATACTCCTGAACATATTCAGGATTTAGCTTTGATCGCTCCTTTAGTAAAGGAACCGGTAATAGATATGAAAGCTGGACGTGCCTTACCTTTATTATCTAGTAATTCTAATAAGTGTTTATTCTCTAACGAAATGGTCCCTTATTTCTGGAAAGAACTCCGGGAGCAATATAAGCGTGGTTTAAATAGTGATTACAATATTGGAAGTAAAAAAGGTTTCTTACCGGATTTCGGAATGGTAACATGGAAAGCAAAAAGTGGCCCTTACCATGCTTATATATTCACATGTACGGATTCTCATGGAAGATCTCATGATATTGGATTTGTAAGGATTTCTACATATTCTTGGACAGACATGGAAGATCTTAGTATTGAGAATATGGAGACCCCGTGGAATGATTTTGATAAGATCATTAGTGTTCTTGAGGAAAAAACAGAAGCTTTGATTGTTGATCAGACAAATAACCCCGGTGGTAGCGTATTCTATCTTTATGCTTTAATTTCTAGATTAACAGACAGGCCTTTACCTACACCTACACATAGAATGATTCTAACTCAAAATGAAGTTCAATCTGCAATAAAATGGTTAGAGCTTTTAGAAGGTGTTGAAACTGATGAGCAAGCAAGACAGGCTCTTGGAGAGGATATGGAAGGTTATCCTATTGATATGAGTGCTGTGGGATATTTGCAAACATTCTCTGAATCTGTTTTAAAATGCTGGTCAAATGGAGATATCAATCTCTCTACACCTATGCCTTTGTTAGGATTTGCTCATGTTCATCCACATCCAGAGTATCGTTACACGCGTCCTGTCTGTATATTGATTAATGAAGAAGATTTCTCTTGTGGTGACTTATTCCCAGCAATTATGAAAGATAGTGGCCGAGCTCTCATTGTGGGAACTCCTACAGCAGGGGCTGGGGGATTTGTTTTCAACGTAGAATTTCCTAATAGAACAGGCATTAAAAGTTGTTCTTTAACAGGATCTTTAGCAGTGCGACAAGACGGTTCTTACATAGAGAATCTAGGAGTTGCTCCTCACGTATCTCTAAGTTTTACTGATAGGGACGTGCAATCAGGAAAATATCCGGATTACATTAGTAATGTAAAATCTCTAGTTCTTGATCTTATTGATAAACAAGCGGATATGGATGCTTCTCGTACGGAATAGAGTGGATATATAAGAACCCCCTAATAATAAATATAACAAGATAAAAGTCTTCTGTTATATTAATAACCCTTAGAAAAAGTAAAAAATCTTTTTCTAAGGGTTTTTTTAAGCATCACGCTCAATTCTGGAGGTGAGATGTATGCGCAGGGTTATATTAAGTAATCCCAGAGGTTTTTGCGCCGGGGTAGTTCGCGCTATCCAAGTAGTAGAGGCTGCTTTAGAGAAGTGGGGAGCGCCCATTTATGTGAAACATGAAATTGTTCATAACCGTCATGTGGTAGATGATCTCAGAAGACGCGGGGCTATTTTTATCGAAAACCTGAGTGATATTCCTTGTGGGGGAAAGGTTATCTATTCTGCACACGGCATTCCTCCTGAGGTTCGTGAAGAGGCAAAAAATCGAAATCTTTTTGATATTGATGCAACCTGTGTGTTGGTAACTAAAATTCATTCTGCGGTTAAGCTTTATGCAAGTAAGGGTTATCAAATTATTTTGATTGGAAAGAAAAAACATGTGGAAGTTATTGGGATTTATGGAGAAGCTCCCGATAGTGTTACAGTAGTAGAGAAGGTAGAAGATGTTGAAAATCTACCCTTTGGTATTGATACACCTTTATTTTTTGTCACCCAAACTACATTGAGTCTGGATGATGTTGCAGAAATTACCCAAGCCTTAAAGGTTCGTTATCCTAATGTTATTACGTTACCTAGTTCCTCTGTATGTTATGCTACGCAGAATCGTCAGGAGGCACTACGTTCGGTATTGCCTAGAGTGAATTTTGTTTATGTTGTTGGAGATGTTCAAAGTTCCAACTCTAACCGTTTACGCGAGGTCGCAGAAAGGAGAAATATACCCGCAAGGCTAGTGAATAGTCCGGATCATATTTCTGACGAGATTTTAAATTATTCTGGTGATATTGCAATAACAGCAGGAGCATCTACTCCCGAGAATATAGTTCAACTTTGTATTTCTAGGTTGAAAGAATTAATTCCCGATTTACAAGTTGAAGAAGATATATTTGCTATAGAAGATGTCGTATTCCAACCGCCTAAAGAGCTTCGCAACTAAAAAGTCCTCTTTCCTATATATATTGCGAGTAGTGATTCACAGAATGTGGTTCTCTGTTAGGGAATATGTTTATCTATCCTGCTCGCTTTATGTTAAGTACCCAAAATTAGTTATATATGATCTAGCGAAGTTCTTGTATTCTTTATTGAGAAGTCCCTACAGAAAATTGCGCCGTTCTTCTCAATCCTCGTTATTAAAAGAAGGAAATGTATACGGAGAGTCCCCCTGGTCGGTTTTAAATAAAGTAAGCAAGGAATTCGGAGTGACTTCTCAAGATGTTGTTTATGACTTAGGATGTGGATTAGGGAAGGTTTGCTTTTGGTTTTCTCACGTTTTGAGATGTCAGGTTGTTGGTATAGATAATCAGTCTGATTTTATTCGTTTTTCCTCTCGTATACACCGCTTGTTGTCTTTACAGACGGCAGTTTTTTTTAAAGAATATTTTTATGAAACACAATTGTCACAAGCTTCTTGTGTCTATTTTTATGGTTCCTCGTATTCTTTAAAGGTGTTAAAAAGTGTTTTAACAGTTTTAAAAGAACTAAAACCAGGAAATATGGTTATTAGTATTTCCTTTCCTTTAGATTCTCTGCCTGGAGGTGATTTGCTATTTTTCACGGAAAAAAGTTGCGATGTTACCTTCCCTTGGGGAAAGACAAAAGCGTATAAAAATATACGAAAATAGATGTGCCCTATTGATAAAGACTGCGAACGGCATCATGTTCTGTTTGTAATACTTGCAGAAGGAAATTGTCCATGTTTTTCCAATGGTCTTTCACTTCCTCTATGGATCGAGTGATTTCATCATGTTCCATTCGGAATATCTCTTTATAGTTTTCTGAAAACGTTCGTGATGCCGTCTCTTTTAACTCATAAATTTTTGACGATGCTTCTGTGAGTTGGGATAAGGAAGTACAGATTTTTCCAGCACCTCTAAAGAAGGTTCGGGCTGTTGCTTGTTTCCATAATCCTGTATGCTTTTGGATGAATCCGAGAATCCGTTTTCCTGAGATTTCACCAATTATAGGGGTAGCCGCTCCTATAATCCCTAATGTTGCTGTGGCAACTCCTAACCATTGTGAAATCTTGGCCTGATTTTCGTAGCTTTCAATAAGTTCCTTGGCCTTTTCTAACAGATGTTTTCTAGCCTCTAAACGCGAGAGATTATCCTGTTCTCTACTGTTTAACATGAGCTTCATAATTTCTGCACAGATTCTAAGAATATCTAAGTTCGAGACGCGCATGCGCATCAAAGAACTTAGCTGCGCTTCGGTAAGAGCGAATTCAATAATTTCATCAGGTAAGCAATGAGATTGCGTATAATGCGCAGACACTTGATTGGAAAGTTCTTCAATAGCAAAGTCTTTTTTCTGTTTATGATGACGTTGCTCTTGATCTTGATGTTCTTGCTTCCCATGTTCTCCTTTTCCTTCTTCTTTTTCTTGTGATTTTGTATCGACACGTGTAGCTGCGGCCTCTTTTTGCGCATGACTGAATAGCGCCATGGGACTGAGAGAGGATGTGGAAGACTTTGGAGAAGATAACAAAGATTTTGTAGATTCGGAATGTCTAGCAGAATCTTTAGAACAGTGTTCTTTTATTGTCTGTTTATCATAGATTTCAACATCAACTTTTGTTGCATGCAAAGTAAGAGATGAATTTCCTTCCTGATCACCATCTTTAGGTTCTGGTAAATTCAGTACAATTGTTGTTGTTTTCGCTATGAGATTTTCATCTTTAGGAGCAAGAACAGAAGAAAATGCTGCGCTAGATTGTGTTTTTTGTTCTTTCAGAGGGGTAAAAGTTGATTTTAGGTTTGCTTGTTGTGAATCTGGATTTTTATTGGACGAGGAAAGTGTATCCAGGGATTTATGTAATGACAGATTAGGTAGAGATGAAGATTTCATCAACATACCGTTTTTTGCCATTAAAGTTTCTGAAGGTGCGGGTTTGTTTTGAAGAGGAAGTTGTGAAAATACAGAACTCGATTGATTTAATAAACTCAAACAGAGATCTGACATTGAACGCAGGATAGCCATGTGGGCACAATCAGGAACACTTACTTCAGCATCTATTACCGAAGAGGTTTCAGTTCCTGATTCTGTAATGAGTAAGTCAAGTTCTGCTCCCTCTGAAGATGTACTCGTTGTCGGTGAACAAGATACTGTCATAACATTCCTTTAAAAAGAATTTACCTTAGAGCTTCCAGAAACGTTCTGTCGATTTCTCGGCATAACTGTAACACGCGCGCGAGATTTTCGAAAGAATCATGAATACTTTCTATGAGTTCTTGAGCACGTAAGAGATTGTCATCTCTTTCCATACTTAGTAGTTCTATTTTTGTTTCAAGAGATGTGTAATGTGATTTAATTTTGAATAGGCTGGAGCGAATCCAAAGCATAGATCCTCGTAACAGACCTAAAGCACTTTCTAAAGCAGGGCCTATTCCGCGCATAGCTCCCTCAACAAAAGGAGAGAGTCCAAGGTTTTCTATATTTATAGAAGCAAACGATAATAAAGCGGCTATAGCGTAAAGAGCTATTTGTACAATTTTCAGTATCTTTTGTTTTAATTGCTTATTTTTCCCAGGAAGTATCTTTTCAATAGCTTCCCAACCATTTAAAGTATCTAATAAAGTAAGCGTTAAGGCAATAAGGCCAGCAAGTAAACTTACCCAAGAGAAAATACCCCCACCCATAACTACGGCAACAGAAGCAAGTCCTATAGAGATCCATGGAGTGATCCATTCTACGATGGACATTAATGAACCCCAACGTTGTGCCTGACGTTCTTTGTCTATAGATTTTTGGATTTGTACTATGCGTTCTTGGTGTGTTGCGTCTAGTTCTCTTTGGGTAGTCTCTATACAATCTTTATAAGAGGCGTAAGCAGAAAAATCTGAGAGAATACCTTGTTTTGTCAGTAAGTAACTTAAGGTAAATACACCAACAGAAGGAGGGCTAATAATAGGAATAACAGAAGCTGCTCGCATTTTTTTATTTTTGGAAGCTTTTTTAGAGAAACATTCTTGATGCTGTTGTTTTTTCGGGTGCCCATCTTGTGATAGTCCTTTACTATATTTTGCTTGTGGCGATCTTAGAATTAGTTGGTCTTCTTCTTTTCTGTGTAAATCAGCATCCCGAGAAGCAGATGAGCGCTTCTCGGATAGTGCGGTTTGTTCTATATTTTCTATAAGATCACGAGAGATCCCAGTTTTTTCTAAACGAGGTTGGGTTTTTGGCTGTTCTTCAGATTCTTTCTGTGTTTGAGTATGTGGAGAAACTTCAAAAGAGGTTTTCTCTTCGGTATGTTTCTCCCCGGATTTTGGCATAATTAGATCTTGAAGAAGAGATTTCATCGATTCTTTAGAACTCTTTTGTGAAAAGAGATTCCACGGAGAAGACGATGATGTCTGTTCTTTTTTTGGTAATTGTGATGCTAGAGAACTTCCAAATTGTAAGATTTTTTCTCTGGGACTAGCTGCAGTAAGTTGCTTATTTGAAAAAGTCTGTTCCACAGTTTTTGTGGAATAATGCTTACTTTGCTTATCGGTAAAGAATTTCGGCAAAACCTTCTCTGAGGATTCTGAAGATAAGGTAATCGAATACTTTATATTCAGAGTGCTTTCAGATTGTTTAGAACCTTCTGAAATATAAGGCTGTTGATTTAAAAGAATTTCTGTGGATTGTGCAAGCCAGGAAGACATGATCAATTCCCCATGGTTATGGGATTATGTATGGTTTTTGATATCCAAGATTTCAGCTTTTAGGTCTTGATAAGCGCTATGATTTTTTGCACGCTCCCAGGCAAGTTCTAAAGCCTTACTTGCTTCCTCTTGTTTATCCATAAGAGTGTAACAAATATAGGCATAATAATGGGGGTAGGGATCCTTATCTCGTAATAACGCAGTTACCGCATAAGCATGTAGGGCTTGAGGATAGAGTTTACTCATATGAAGAGAAGCCCCTAGAGAAAACCAAAATTTAGAGACAAAAGGATTAAAAAACACTAACCAACGGAAAGTTTCGCTACTGGTTTGATACTCTCTATTTAGGTAAGCATTGTAACCTTCTTTATAAACACGCTCTAACTCTTCAGAAGAAATTCTGAATAGTTTTTGATAGGTGTCTAATGGAAGATCTTTATTTGGAAAGTAGCCCGAGAGATAACTTTCCAAATCATCCGGAAAGGGATAGTCTTCTTTGCTAGAGGAAGCTATTTTTTCTAATAAATAAGCTAAGTATGACATTACGGACGCAAATTGTAAATAAAGGTATCCATGAGTTCTTTAAGAAGCTTCAATACATTGGAACGAGCCTGATGGCATTGAGAGACTTCTTGAAGATGCCTTTGCATGTCTGTTCTTTCAAGTTGAGTAATTTTCTCCATATTTTCTTTGCGCATCTGAACATTTTCTTTTAGAAGTCTTTTTTCTTCTTCAGACCATTGCAACGTATCTGTTATGGTTACGCCAAGTTTTCTAGCTTGATCAACAAGAGCTTTCATTTCTGAATTCTCTCTCCAGTCAATAGCACCTTTTTCAGAGTTAATTTTAGAAATGAGTAACGTAAGTGTGTCCACGTTATCTGTACGTTCTTTGACACGAAGATATAGTTCTTGGGCTTCAGCTTCAGCTTGTCCAAGAATTCTCTCCATAAGTTTCATAAAGCGGATGAATACATTTTCAATTTTTGGAGTAGGAATAGGGGAAAATCCTTGCACAGGAGTTGTTGCGGTGAAAAGCGACATAGGAGATTGCGCTTTTCTCTTAAAGGTCTGTTCTTCTTTAACGTTAATTTCTCTAGACTGTCGTACGTCATCAAGATAACGTAGGTGTGCGATGGATAATTGAGAAGAAGCTTCTTCTATTTCTTCAACGGTAACCTTTGCCCTGTATTTTTTCTTCTTGTCCTTTTTTTGACTATCCTCTTCTTGATGCTGTCCATCGCGTTGTTGATCCTGTTTGTGATCTCGGTTTTCTCGATCTTGTTTGGATTCTTGAGATTTCGTTGTAAAGATCTGCTGTTCTTTTTTCTCTGTAGCATGAGCAGCATATGCTTGGTAGGAAATATGTTCTCCGTCTTTTTCTATTCGGGGCTGCTGAGAGGATGCAGAAGAGTGAGAAGCTCGTGGTGCAAATTGTTCCGAAGTATGTTTAGATAAAGAAGAACTAGTCAAAGGTCTTGGTATATTAGGGATTTTCTCAGGAGAAGACCTCATAGAAGATTTTAACATTTGTTGCGTATCTTTTGATGCAACAAACACGTCTTGGTTTGATCTTGGCGCCACATCTTGAGGCTTGTATCCTTCTTGAGGAGATTGTTTCTCTTGTTTTCCTAGACTCGATTTTCCTTCTGTTGTCTTTGTAGAATCTATGGTTTCTAAAGTTTGAAGGAGATCTGATATAAGTATCTCTACTTCGACCGTTTCCGGAGATAGAAATACAAGGTTGTGAGAACAGTCTTGAGGTAAAGGAGTACTTTCTCCAGAAGTTACAAAAATTTGAGCAAAAGCTAGCGTAGAAAGAGCACTTAATGAAGTCGATGCTGACCCCTCGGAAGTAAAGACAGAAAGCGCAACGTCTCCGGCTGCAGTTTTTAAGATGCTGGAAGATGTAGAAGCTGAGGATGCAGAGAGAGAATCTTCCTTTAAAGCCATGTTGTTAGATGGAACTGCTGAGGGCAGAGGCGTATTCATACTAATTTTCGCACGAGTAAATTATGAGGACACAGAGCGATGAAAATTATATAAAACCCAATTTTCCTGCAAGTTTGATTATAAAAGGGTTAGACGGACAGAGAGAAAGCTAGAGAATGCGGGGATTTTCTATTTACAAAAACAGGAATAGACATCAAAATGAGTCTGCTAACCACTATAGAGAGTTTTTCTGCCCAGGTGGTGAAATTGGTAGACACGCTGGATTTAGGATCCAGTGCTTCGCGGCATGTAGGTTCAAGTCCTATCCTGGGCATTCTCAACCTCTATTCTCTTGGAAAAATCATTAAATTCCTATTCGTAGTAAAATAAAATCTAGAGTTTTAGATTTTTTTTGAGGAATTTTATGAAGACAAAGCTTTTGGTTTCTGCTTTTTTTCTAAGTTCTTGTTTTTCTTTAGCTTTTGGAGAAAATTCCTGCGTCTCAGAGTCAGTGTCTTTAGTAAAAGCTGTTCCTGCTTCAGGGTTGCAGTTTCAAGAGCAGAATGGCTATGTACCATACAGTTTCTATTATCCGTATGAGTATGGGTACTATTATCCAGAGACTTATGGGGGATATGCTGGTACAGCTCAAGATAACGATGATTGCCTCACGCGTTTCGAAGATGGAATCTTTTTCTACCACTGTGATTAGGGATTTCTCGGGTGATGAGAAAGGAAGTTTTCTATTAGGGTGTCTGAAGCTACATGAGTGTAAATTTCTGTAGAGGCAATGCGAGCATGTCCGAGCATTTCCTGGATCACTCTGAGATCAGCCTTATTGTCCAATAGGTGTGTGGCAAAGGCGTGTCTTAGGGAGTGTGGTGAGACTTGTTTATGGGTGATTTGCTTTGCGTAGTGATGGATTCTTCTCCACACACAGGAGCGTTCTAGCTTATGCCCGCGTACGGAGAGAAACAAGTGGTGTTCTTCAGGGCGTTGTTTTTGAAAGGTTTCTCGGAAAGGGCACAGATAGGCATCGATAGTCTTACAGGCTCGTTCCCCTAGGGGAACGAGCCGTGTTTTAGATCCTTTCCCCGTGACACGAAGGAAATCATCGCTAACATCACCAATGCATAGACCACAGAGCTCCGATACTCGTATACCTGTAGAATATAGGGTATGGAGAATCGCAGAATCTCTAGCAGAGATCATAGGCGAAGTTTCAGATGTTTTAGGAATAGCTAACAGAGCATCGACTTCTTTTGGTGTTAATACAGAGGGCAGCCGTTTCCAAATTTTAGGATGTTCGATAAGTGGAGGATGATCAAGAAGTTCCGTTTCTTTGAGAAATCGGAAAAATACTTTTAAGGCAATCAAGCGACGCGCTAAAGTAGACTCGGATTCTTGACGTTTATGCAACTGTTGAACAAATAGATACACGCTATCTTGAGAAATTTCCTCAATTGATGTAATGGCGCTTATTTTCAGGAAGAGAGTGATATCTTGAGAATATGCGGAAATAGAATTGCGGCTAAGGCCGCGATCTACTGAAAGAAAAAGAGTAAATTGTTCGAGGATGTTATCGCAAAACTGGGCTGAGGTCATAAAATGTAACTTCGGCTGGTATGGTTTCAGTATAGGTACATAGGTAGTTTTTAAGCTAGGACGAGGTAGATAATGAATGGAAAAAGCTTTTTAGATAGCTCATCAACGAAGATTTTACAAGATTTAGCAGTTGCTCCTATAGACCTAACATCTCCTGGAATAATTTCTAAAGAACGAATAGAAAGGTTTTCCTTGTTCGTGGAAGGCTTTACGTTTAGCTATGCTATGGAACGTGTTGATGATGGAATTCTATCTGCATTAACAGGCTTAGCTTCTGAACGTGGCCTTCTTGCTTCTATGAAAGCTATGCAAAATGGGGAAGTCGTAAATTATATTGATAATTTTCCTAGTGAATCACGACCCGCCCTACACACAGCTACGCGTGCTTGGGTTAGGGGAATTTCCTTGACAGGCAATGCTGAAGATATTTCATTGAGATCGAAAATTGAAGTGCAACGTTTAAGAGATTTCCTAAACAAGTATAGGGATGCTTTTACCACTATTGTACAAATTGGTATTGGGGGATCGGAACTCGGACCCAAAGCTCTACATTGTGCTTTAAAAGGTTGTTGCCCATCGGATAAGAAAGTGTATTTTGTTTCTAATGTGGACCCCGATAATGCTGCAGAGGTTTTGCAAGAGATCGATTGCTCTAAAACACTAGTGGTTACTGTATCGAAGTCGGGAACAACATTGGAGACAGCGGTTAACGAAGAATTATTCGCAGATCATTTCTTAAAACAGGGGTTAAGTTTTCGCGACCATTTTATTGCTGTTACCTGTGAGGGTAGCCCCATGGATGATACAACTAGGTATCTCGAAGTTTTCCATATTTGGGACAGTATTGGTGGCCGGTTTTCTTCTACATCTATGGTAGGGGGAGTCGTTTTAGGATTTGCTTATGGGTTTGATGCTTTCATTCAGCTTCTTGAAGGAGCTGCAGCTATGGACTTAGTGGCTTTAGAACCCCATATGAGCGAAAACCTCCCCATGTTATCTGCAATGCTCGGAATCTGGAATCGCAATTTCTTGCGCTATCCTACTACCGCGGTCATTCCCTACTCTATGGGATTGGAATACTTTCCCGCGCATTTGCAGCAATGTGGTATGGAATCTAATGGAAAGAGCGTGGCTCAAACCGGAGAGTTGATTGGTTTTTCCACGAGTCCTATTCTTTGGGGTGAGTTAGGAACAAATAGTCAGCATTCCTTTTTCCAGGCCTTGCATCAAGGTAGCGATATTGTGCCTGTAGAATTTATTGGTTTTCTTAGGAATCAACGAGGAAGGGATATTGAGATTTCCGGGTCTAGTTCCTCTCAGAAGCTTTTTGCTAATATGATAGCGCAATCGATAGCTTTAGCAAAGGGAAGAGAAAATGTGAATCCTAATAAGAATTTCAAGGGAAATCGTCCGTCCTCTCTTCTGGTATCTGAAAGACTCACTCCCTACACCATGGGAGCTCTCTTGGCTTTCTATGAACATAAGATAGTCTTTCAAGGCTTTTGCTGGGGTATCAATTCCTTTGACCAGGAAGGAGTCACTCTAGGAAAAGACCTAGCTAATCAGGTTTTGCGCATTATGCAGGGACAACAGGGAGGGGATAATGTTGTTATTGAAGCAGAGGCATTGTTAGGACTTTTTGACAAAAATAAAAAACTTAAAGAGTTTGGGGAGGCGTAACACCTTTTCATACAGTATTTTAATGGTTTTTGTGGTATAATAAGGGCCTTCATAGTTTAAGCGATGGATGAAAAGCTATGTTTTTTATTCGTGTGCGTTCTGTAGGGTTTCTAGATATTCACGGTATTCTACCCACCCGTAAAGGGGGACGGGTGATCAAATCCGGCACAGGGGTTTTGGGTGGGAGCTCGAGGAGCCATTTTCTATCGTATAGCCTCTTAGGCTTTCCTAAATCATTTTTTGATTTACAGATTTTCCCAAGAAACCACGTGGTTTCTTTTGTCTTTTTTTTCTGTGAGCATTGTTTTGAAGTTGTCTCTCTATTTTACTCGGATATTTTGTCTTCGACAAGTGGGTAAGAAGGGAACTAGAATTTGACAGAAACGTTAGTAAAGCATAAGTCTTGGTATAGAATTCGAATTCGGAGTATTGTGGATAAGACATAGCGACTTTGTCTATTTCGCCTCTTAACATGGCTGTGCCTGAGGAGTTTTCTTTCTTTAGTTATCGAAAATTAGACGCGCTTGATTTTGTTTTTATTTAAAAATTATACTGATTTTTTGAGAGAGGCGTGATTATGAAACTAGCACGTACGGTTAGCGTTGCTGTGACGGGGGGAACAGGGCAAATTGCCTACAGTTTTTTGTTCGCTCTAGCTCATGGGGATGTTTTTGGTAGTGATTGTGGAATAGATTTACGTGTGTACGATCTCCCGGGCCTAGAAAGGGTGCTTTCCGGGATTCGTATGGAGCTTGATGATTGCGCTTATCCTCTTTTACAATCCCTGCGTGTTACCACCTCCTTAGAAGATGCTTTTGATGGTATTGATGCTGCCTTTCTTATAGGGGCGGCTCCTCGAGGTCCTGGAATGGAACGCTCTGATCTTTTAAAGCGTAATGGTGAGATTTTTTCTCTTCAGGGATCTGTTTTAAATACTTCTGCAAAGCGTGATGCTAAAATTTTTGTTGTTGGTAATCCTGTAAATACCAACTGTTGGATAGCAATGAGTCGGGCTCCGAAATTAAATAGAAGAAACTTTCACTCCATGCTGCGTTTAGATCAGAACCGCATGCAGGCAATGTTAGCACACCGAGCGCAAGTGCCTTTGGACGAAGTTACCAATGTGGTTATTTGGGGCAATCATTCTGCAAAGCAAGTTCCTGATTTTACTCAGTCATTAATTTCTGGAAAACCTGCCGTGGAAGTTATTAGTGATCGAGACTGGTTGGAAAACATTATGCTACCTTCTATTCAAAATCGAGGAAGTGCTGTTATTGAAGCTCGTGGAAAATCTTCGGCAGGATCTGCTGCTCGTGCTTTAGCAGAGGCCGCACGTTCTATTTTTGTCCCTAAAGAGGGTGAGTGGTTCTCTACTGGAGTATGTTCCGACTACAATCCCTATGGTATTCCTGAAGATCTAATTTTTGGTTTCCCATGTCGTATGTTGCCATCTGGGGATTACGAAATTATTCCTGGATTGTCTTGGGATGTCTTTATAAAAAATAAGATTCAAATATCCTTAGATGAAATTTCTCAGGAAAAAGCCAATGTCTCTTTGTTATAGCGCCAGTTAGTGGGGTAATTTATGACTCAATCTTTTGATGTATTAAGTCAAAATGCTTTTAAAAAGATTTTTAATAAACAGCGGTTTCTTTTTATTTTTTCTAGTTTGTGCTGTTTTGGTTTTGTTTTTGCCATATTTTTAAAATTATGCGATCAATTTGTTCTTAATTTTTCGCTATCAACATTAGGTTTGGGGGCTTTTTTCTCTTCTTTCAGTATTATTTGTGCTTCTGCTGTGATTGTCCAAGCACTTTTAAAAAAAGAAGCTGCTGGGAGTATAGATAAAATGGCCACAGTATTTCATAAGAATTGGAAGTCCTTATGGCTATCCTTATTAGTTTCCATGCCGTTTTTTATTGCAATGGTTGTTGTTAGCACAGTAATTTTATTATCGATGTTTTTAAGTTCCTTACCTTGGGTGGGTAAGTTCTTTCATACATTATTAATTTTTGTTCCCTATCTTTCGGCAACGGTTTTAATAGTGTTATTTCTAGGGGCTTTTGTATCTCTATTTTTCTGCATACCAGCTCTCAGCAATCATGAAAATATCGACTATATGCAATTACTTCGTTGTTTTCGGGGAAATGTCCTGAGTCAGTCTATCGGATTTATCATTGCAGCCACACCTTTAGCTTTGTGTAGTTGGCTAGCATTGGATTCATTTTATTTAATGTCACATCTCGTTAGTTTATCAGACATGAATACAGGAGCGTTTTTAATAGAAGCTTTGGTATTAGTGATGCCAATAGCTCTCATTCTTACACCTGCCTTGTCTTTTTTCTTTAACTTCTCTTTTGATTTTTACTTAGCAAAGCAAACCTCAAAAGAAAATCTAATTAAAGAGTAAATAGGAACTCTTTAGCTATGTAAGCCGTAGATTGTTTTAAAACAGCTTTAGAGAGCATATCTCCGGTAAGACCGTGATAAAGTAGACCTTTGGATCCTAGGCCTCCTAGGAACCAGAGGTTTTCTTTTATTCTGCTAATCACGGGCAGACGCGTGGAGCTTGATGAACGCATCCCCGCGTAATAATTTAGAATAGTTGCATCTTTAAGCGCAGGGAATAACGAGAGAATAGGAGGCATGATCTCGTTGTAGGCAACATCTTCATTAGTAACGGCCTCCGGTTGATTATGTTCAAAAGTCGATCCTAAAATACAAGTACGATTTTCTGTGTTTGCTACCATGTACTTATGCGCATTGATACTAAATTGAGGCATGGCGAGATCCTGAGGCCAGGAAATTTCTACAAGCTGACCTTTTACAGTAGAGAGGGGAAGTTTTTGTAATTCGGGAAGGAGATGGGCATTAGCCCCTGGAGTTACAATAATATGATCATAGAACTCTGCAATATCCTCAATATTTTCTATAAGCTCATCGTAAAACTGTGTGCCGAGATTAGCACAGGCATCCCAGAGGCCGTTGATATAGGCATTATTATTGATGGTTACGCCGTTTTTTATGAACAAGGCTCCAAGGTTGGAAACAATGCCAGGAATAGTTGTTTCGCAACGAGCTTTCTCCCACCACTCCAATTCACTAGGAAATTCTTCCACACGCTTCCTAAAGATCTCAGCTTGCTCATTATCTACCGCAGGCCGGAGAATTCCTCGAGAAAGAACAATGGGGATATTTAATGCTTTACTAGCTTCTGTGATTAAGCCGTGAGTAGAGATAATCCCCAAGTCAGCAAGCGGTGGTTTGCTTGCTTTTCTCCCGGTAAAGCCGTGGAGAAGACCCGAAGACAAACCTGATGCGCCCTGGCCTAATGGAACAGGGTCAAAAAGATCTATAGTTGTTGTTCCCTGAGAGTGTAGTAACAAATGCCAAGTTACCGAAAGCCCGGCATATCCTGCTCCTAAAACTGCTACACGCATAAGTTTACCTTAAAATCTAGGATCTGAGAGTTTTTTCCCTTATCTCTCCTGAGAATAAGCAAATAACGCATTAAATAACAGAGGGGAATATGAGAGAAATGAAATGAAAATTAAAGAAAAAAGAGAGAGACCTAGAGGTCTCTCTCCAAGGGTGATTAGGGGGCTATAAACGGATTCTTTCCGTTGAAAATAAGAAAATCGCTAATAAGGCTAAAAAAGCAATTATTGTAATTTTTGTAACTTCTTTTTTTGCAAAAAAAGTTTTGGCATTCTTGCCTTTCTTACCGGCTTCTATATAGAAGGGAATACCCAAGGCCAAGAGAACGATAGCCATAAATAAGTATTTTATGCCTCCAGCATAGATCAGCCAGATAGAATAAATAACAGCAAGAATTCCTGTATATTTTGCAGTAAAGGATTTGATGGGGCCTTTATTTGGATATTTTTTGTCTTTGCTGAACTTAACAAGAAACGCTGCACTGGCAAGATAGGCTGGTAAAACCATCACCCCGGTGATGCTTAACATCGTACTCCATGCATTTGTTGAAAAGTACACAAGAAGCATAGCAACTTGCATGAGAGCGCTCGTAATGTATAACGAGACTTTAGGAGAATGCGCAGCATTTTCTATGGTGAAAATTTCTGGAAACGTACCATTTTTTGCTGCGGAATAGGGAATCTCAGCAACAATGACGGTCCAAGATAACCAACTAGACAGTATGGCAATAAGTAGACCAATGTTCATTAAAATTTCTCCCCACCTTCCTACAAGAATGTCTAGTACTCCTGCGGTGGAGGGGTTAGCAATACCTGCAAGTTGATGTTGGAATAGAGATCCAAAAGGTAGGAGAGATAAAAGAACGTAAACAATTAAGCAGCCTGAAAAACCTAAGATGGTTGCTTTTCCCACAGCATTAGGACTTTTTGCCCGTGCCGACATAACCACGGCACCTTCGATTCCAATGAAGGCCCATAGAGTGACTAACATCGTGCTTTTTAATTGGCTCGTTACTGACCCTAATAACGGTTGTGTTTTTGTAGCTGTATGTCCCCAAAAATCCGTTTTGAAAATCGCCAGTTTGAAAAAGAATGCTGTAATAATGATGAATATAAGAAGAGGTATCAGCTTACATATCGTTCCGATGACGTTGATGAAAGAAGCCTGACGGATTCCTTTAAGAACTATGAAATTGAAAACCCATATAAGGATAGAGCCTCCAATAATCGCAGGTATGGTATTCCCTCCTTTAAAATAGGGGGGGAAGAAATAGTTTAATGCATCCATGGTCATTACGGCATAACCGACATTACCAAAGATTTGGCATAACCAATATCCCCAACCAATAGTAAAACCTACATAAGGTCCGAATCCCTCTCGGCTGTACATGTAGATCCCTGTTGTTAAGTCAGGACGTACTAATGAAAGAATTTTAAAAGTATTGGCAATGAAAAACATGCCTATGCCTGTCAGGATCCATGCTAAGATAATAGCTCCTGCTCCTGCAGATGCTGCCATATTTTGGGGGAGACTGAAAATCCCTCCCCCAATCATGGAGCTAATTACCATACCCGCTAGAGCTATGGCTCCAAGATTTTTCCTGGTTTTACTCCCATTAGAAATCATGAATTCTCCTTACTTAATTGTTACCGGATCAGCATTTTCAAAGTTGAGAAACCCTAATGCAGTTAGCGAGAAACCATATTTTTTCTTAATATTGATGTAATTATGGAAGTATTGAAATTCGCTATGCTTGACAATGGATCGAAGATCAAGTTCATGCTGAAGAGATTTTTTTAACCACATTTTAGCATGGGATTCTGCAATTTCATCGTTAATCCATGTTGGGAAAAACTCTACATATTCTGCAGCCCATCCACCGATAAGCTCTCCATTTTTATCTTGTCCCCAGCAAATACCTACACCGGTAGCAATTGCATGGGTGCCATCTACTGTAGCAGCTCCGCGGCCAGCCATGATTACCTCCAAAACAGCACCATGTTTGAAGGATTTAACACACTGATCCACAGGAACGATATTTCCAAATAGCTCTTTAGGTAAGACAGATGTATAGGGAACGATATTGAAATTTTCGATTTTTGCTTGTAATAAAGCAGAATCGTAGCAGAAAGTTTCAAAAGGCTGCGGAGGCATCCCGTCATCGGATTCTCCTATTCCTCCTGTATGAAAGGCTAGTGTTGGGTATCGGGTTCCGTAAGTCATGTGTGAACTCCTGAGGATATGAAGTTTAGGGTATTAGGCAGAAAAATTGGCTCGGACACCATAAACTTTAGCAGAACGTTTATCGGGTCTTAGCGCAGGATGAATGTAAATTTGTAGATCTGGAGTTAGGGATATGTGGGGGCCAAATCCAATAGTAGCAAATGTTTCTATTACAGTTTCGTATTTACGGATTCTTTTTTCTGTGACAACTTTAGGATTGACCTTGCTTATCGAACAAGCGGCTCCCAAGAGATCTTGAGAGTTGCGATTAATGGGGTTTGCAGACGCCAATCCAAGAACATAAGAACGATTGAGATTTATCGCTGTTCCTGTAGCTCCATTCCATCTGCCGAATACATAAAGTTTTTCCCCAAGATGCTGACCAAAATTTAACGACCATCCTGTAGTCTGCGTAGGCTGTTGAGGAACTTTTCTTGTAGAATAGATTAATGCTGAATATTGCCCATTGCCAAGCTTACATTGCGGTGCCCAAGAGAAATAACCATAGAAATTGTATTTATTTTTTGTGAGGTTATAAACATCAAAAGACGTACCTACAATATTATAGGCATCTTGGAAACCTGCTTGAATATTTATAGAAGGTGTGGGTGTGAATTGTACGTAGGCACCAACACTTCCTAACGAATATGTAGCACTGGCATTTTGTGATAGGGCGTAGCTTATGAATCCTGATTGTTGGTCGTTATCGTATAAAGTTCCATCTATAGAATATAAGCTGTATTGACCCATCGCAACGGTAAGTATATCCCCGGGGAATGTTTGAGAAAACGTGAGCTGAGATAGTGTATTAGTTCGAGAACTATAATCATTGATTCCACCGGCAATTCCTGCAGCATTATTGGCATTTTGTGCGCTGTTTCTCCAATAACGTATTAGTGTATAGGAGAAGTCAATACTTCCCACTCCTGCTGTAGGACTATTGTATAGTTGCCAGGAGACATTGGGACTTATGTAAAATTGCCAAGTAGGCTGCTTTTCATCAACAGTTGCTAGGGCAGCTTTTTTAGGATAAAACCATTGAGGGAGAATAGTAAAATCCACAGATATTTGAGAGTTGGTCTCTTTTTCTATCGAGTGCAACAATTTTGAGATCGACAACCCCTCGTCGCAAGGGCGATCTTTTAGGACGTTGTGTACCGGGGTAAGTACATGACGACGAGGTTCTTGGCGTGGGTGGGGAGAGGATTCTGATGGGGAAGAATCAGAATCCTGCGTGCTATTTTTTTTTAATCTTTCAATGAGTCTATGATGATGCTCGGGATAATTAGAAGGAATTCCATAAGCAGAGGAGGCCAAGATTCCGCCAGTATATAGGGCCGTTAATAGATAAAAGCGGGAAAATGCCATGGACTACCAAAAGAAAGCCTGTTCTTTGTCGTGACTCTAAAAAAAAGAAGTTTTTTTATGCCATCATTTTTGGTGGTGAAAGGAGAATTAAGATCGGGCCACTATTCTATCATTTGGTGTCTTAGGAGCAAAGCAGCAGCTTCGTTACTAAGAAGCTTTTGGGAGTATGTGTATTGAACCTTAGAGATTTCGGGGGTGTATACCGGAGGTAAGAATTTTTGTGCGGTGTAAGTGATACCAAGATAAGAAATTTTTTTTAATTTACATAACTCTCCAATACGCAAGACGTTTTCTTTGAGATTGTCAATGTAAATGATCTTTTCAGGATGAGCTTGTATTGCATCTAGGAAAAGCTGGAGACCCGGTCCCTTGTGGAGCTCTTCCCCAAATACTACTCCCGAGGCAAAGAGAAGGCTTTTGGGAAGGGGGGTAGTTACAACAGGTGCTGTGCTATCTAAAGATAGACCTAAGCTTTTTAGCTGCTGCAATGTAACGTTCTTTGATGAATGTTTACGTTCCGTATATGCAAATAGTGTTTTCTTTTTCTCTTGTACTCTTGTGATGAGGAGTTGCATGGCGTTTTCTATAAGCTTTACAGATCCTTTTTCTTGAAATCCTTCCCAATAGGGGTAGATACTTTCCCAAGCTTCTCTTTCAGCAAGTCCTAGTTCTTGAAATCCTTCTATGGTTTTTTGTAACCATAACGAGTGTGTTAGAGCTTGAGCACCTTCTAATAAGGTGTCGTCAAGATCAAGTATTAACCAAAAGTCACTGCTATCATAGAGAATATCTCCTGCAATCTCATGAATCGATTTTATCTCTACGTATCGCACAGTTTCGGTGCAATTGCTAGTTAGAGGAAAGAGAAGGAAGAAAAATAGCCAATACTTTTGCATGTACTTTCGTATAAAAATTTTCAACGAGCATAAAAAAACAAGAAATTTTTTATACAGCATTAACAATACTTTCTACATTACTGCGGAATCTCTCACAATCGTATTCAGAGAGTTGTTTAGGAAACCACAAAGAAAATTGTAATAATGCTTGCTCTGCAAACATTTCGTATCCGTAGAGGACACGACTCCCGTGATTTTTAGCTTTTTGGATATAGAGAGATTCTTTGGGTAGCGCATTAATATCGATAATTACAGGAGGAAAGATTTCCGGAATTTCTACATGTGGAGGAAGACATAATACTAACATATCTATGTTGTGATTTTCTGATAGTGAACTCAGGGGAAAAGCTTGGCCATTACATAATCTAGCAAGTTTTTCGGCATGGGCTTGTGTGCGGTTAAAAATGCTAATCCGTGTTTCCTCACGGGCTAATGTTGTTGCTATTGCTTTTGCTGCTCCTCCAGATCCCACAATAGCTATATGTTGATTTTGTAAGGAGATGTGCTTGCGTTTTAACAGGTTGAATAATCCTAAGCCATCTGTATTGTATCCGGTGATCTTATGGTTATTGAATACTAGGGTATTGCAAGATTGGCAATGTTGCGCAGAGTGATCAAGAATATCAATGTAATCAAGAACCTTTGTTTTAAAGGGCATAGTTACGCTAAGCCCTTGAAATGGAAGATCGCGAGTTAAAGAGAAAAAATCCTTAAGTTCATGAGAATCTAGAAGGATTTTTATGTAGCTTGCGTGAATCTGTAGTTCTGAAAATAATTTGTTATGGGAAAGATGACTGATACTACGATTTACAGGATTACCAATAAGGCCATAGATACTCGATTCTGCGGAGAGATTAGTATAATTATAGGCTAAAAGATCTGCTATCGAGAGTTGGCCCGGAGCGACATTAGGTGCATTTATTCCCGCAGCATAATTAATGGCATTTTTCATTAATGGCGAGAGAATTCTTGAGGCTATTCCTGCGTTGCCCATGCAGAGTAAAGTAGTGTTTTCGGGAAGATTTTTTTTTATCTGTATGCAGCGGAGAGTGTCTATGGATCTTGTTGATGTAATGGCAATTTTGTAATGATGCGCTTGTCGCTTTAGCATTTCCTCATGGAGATTCGGAGCATATTCAGAAGTTTCACTATGATAGGAAAGAATGATTTTTATATTAGGGTATTGCTTTTGAATACTGGTTAAGGCTTCTTTAGGAAAGTCTTTATCGATATCAAGGTACTCAGGTTGCAGTTTTGCAAGTTCCATAGTACGTTCTATCCACGCTATTTCAGAAAGGCTAGCGTGTTTTTTTAACGTAAGAATAGGCTTCTTCGCTAAAGAAATCAAATGTTTGAGTTGATTAGAAGACAGGGATAAAAGACAGTCGACACGCAGCTCTATACTATCTACTAAGGGTAACGATTGCAATAGTTGTTGTTTTGCTTCAGCAAAAGTAGGACCACTAATTGTTGCGCACAGCATCGCATTCACTTTTTAGAACTTCATACAGAATTCCCATTTTAGGGGTGGCGCAGTAGGAACCGCTACATGGAGCGACTCTTCCTAAATGCTCTATCATGACCATCCTTAAAGCTTTGTTCGACAGATTTTTTTTGTCATAACCAAGAGTGGTGATAATATTCTCTGGGTGATAAAATCTGTGGAGAAAATGTTGAGGAATAAGATCTCGTAGCTCTTCAAGAGTGGTCGGTAGGTTGAAGTTATTGGATAGATTGTATAACTGCTCGACAAGAGAAGGATTTTTCATAATTCCTGATTCTAGAGAGATTTTGATTTCTATCATCATGCCTACACTAACAGCTAATCCATGTGGGATATGTCCTTCGGATAAAGTTTCTAAGGCATGGGCAATTGTGTGGCCAAAATTTAATATTTTTCTCAGGTTTTTATCTTTAGGATCTTTGGCAGCAATGACTGCTTTGATCTGGCAGTTTCTTTTGATAAACTCATTAAGGATTGTCCGTGAAGAAAAGAGCGTGTCTCCATAACTGTGAAGAAATTCCCAGATATAAGCATCGGCAACACATCCATGTTTTATAGATTCAGAAATTCCATAACACCATTCTTGTTTTGATAACGTTGTCAAGAACTCGGGACATACCCACACATCTTTTGGAGGATAGAAGGTTCCTAAACGGTTTTTTAATCCACGTAGATTAATGCCGTTTTTCCCTCCTATACTCGCATCAATCATTGCTGTCATTGTTGTGGGGATTAAAAATAACTGAATTCCTCGACAATACGTAGAAGCCAAGAATCCCGCCATGTCCAGAACTATACCTCCACCAATACCCATGATTGTAGCTCCTAAAGAGACTCCGTGATCTACAAGCTGATTTTGTAAAGAAATGAAAATTTCCCATGTTTTATTTTTTTCTCCAGGAGGGAATGTCAGTAGGATTACCCTATAACCTAGAGAATCTATAAAACCTAAAACTGGAGGAAGGATTTTTTCTGCTACGTGGCTGTCGCTAATAATAACCAGAGGGTAATCTGTAGATATTGAAGAAAATAACTTTTTATTAAAGATACTCTCTACGAATTTAACGTTGTGTGGATCGGAGATAAAATGTTCTATCATAGCCTAGAGCACCGTTGTTGTAGTAATAAATCGGCTAAAACAAGATTCACCATGGCTTCTACAACTCCCACAGCTCTTATAGCAACGCAAGGATCATGACGACCTTCTTTCGGAGTGGAGTATACGGTAGGTTCTCCTGTTTTCATTACTGTAAGACGGGGTTGTTTTATGGAAGATGTTGGTTTAAACGCCACGCGTCCATTGAGAGGCATTCCCATGGTAATCCCTCCTAAAGAGCCGCCACAGTTATTCGAACTCATGGAGATTTTCCCTTCCTCAAAGATAAAGGGATCAATGTATTCCGATCCGTATTTATCCGCAGAGGCAAATCCTAGTCCTATTTCAAATCCTTTGGCTGCAGGAATGCTCATAAGTGCTGAGGCTAGAACTGCCTGAACTTTATAAAATATTGGTTCTCCAAGACTTTCATGAATTGGGGAGGTAATAAAAGATACCACACCCCCTAAAGAGTCTTTTTCTTTTTGTAGATCCATGAGTTGTTTAGTGATCGTATCACTGGCTAGTGGAGACAGGAAGGGAGAGCTGTAAACACTTTGTGCAAATTCGTGAGTGAATTGCGGATACTCTTTGATGGATTCTTTTCCCAGTTTAGATAAGAAGGCTAAACAATAAATATCGTAATGAGCAAGGAGCTTGGCAGCGACAACACCGGCAGCTACGCGACATGCAGTCTCTCTAGCGGAAGATCTTCCTCCGCCTAGGGGATCCACAATGCCGTATTTTTTCTCGTAAGCAAATTGCCCATGTCCAGGACGGTAACGATCATCTTGCTTACGGTATGTCTCGCTATCAATATCCGTATTAAAAATTTGAAGAGCAATGGGTGTCCCTGTTGTCTTTCCTTGATAGACTCCCGAAAGAATGTGAACAATATCAGCTTCTTTACGTTGTGAAGTTCCTAGTCTTCCCGGGGACCTTCGCAACATAACTGGAACAAAGTCTTCGAGAGAGAGTGGCAAACCTGCAGGACACCCGTCGATAACTAACCCAATAGATGGCCCGTGAGATTCTCCCCACGTGGTTAGAGAAAACAAACAACCGAAGCGATTTCTCATAAATTTAGTAAAGTATTAAGAGATTCACAAGCGGATGATAATGAATGCTCGTCTAAGAGATTCACATGATTCAAGGGAAAATGATAATCGGCTATACACTGCATACGATTTATACGTTGTTGTAAAACTTCTTTCACGCTTGCTGCTTTCTCAAATCTTGCGGGAAGACCTCGTTGTAGGAGCCTCTTGTAAATGTCCGTAATAGGAAGAGATAAGTAGACCAACGTTCCTTTGTTTTTAATTATATCAAAAGCTTCTTGATGCATAATTGTGCCCCCTCCCAAAGCTATAATACTGTGATTTGGGGGTAAAGCGAGCAGAGCTTGTACTTCTAAGGATGCAAACTCTTTTTCTCCAACAGCTTGAAATACTTCGCGTGCTGAGGAATATAGCTTGTTGCTATAGTTACTTACAATTAAATCATCGATATCGAAGAAAGAAATTGATAGATATTTAGCAAAAGCCTTGCCGAACAAGGTCTTGCCTACTGTTGGCAGCCCGCATAGAAATATGTTCATGATGCTCCTGGACGTTTGCGTGCAAAGAATTTAGGGCCTGGATAAAGTTCGGGAAGGTTTTTTTCACACACTCAGTATCGTGGATGATGCTATCTCCCGAGGCATTCATTGCAGCTACAGATAGGGCCATAGCTATTCTATGGTCGTTATGAGAGTGCATGGAAGCCCCATATAGAGGACTTGGATTAATCAGCAAACCATTATGACAGGGTTGAATACATGCTCCCATTTTCTGTAGCTCTTCGGTAATAGCGATAATGCGATCGCTTTCTTTATCTTTAGCTCCCCGAGCATTATACAAGTGCGAGGGAGAGGTGGCAAAGCAACAGAGAACAGCAAGGATGGGGAGGGCATCAATAAACGGATCCATATCTATATTTCCTCCGGAGAATGTTGAGGAGAAAACAATAACTGAATCATTTTCAAACGTAATATCCGCTCCAAGTTTTTGCAGGAGATAGAATAATTCTTTATCCCCTTGGGCATCATTCGAATTTAGATCATTTAAGTATGTGGGATGGGGTGATTTAGAAAGTAGCGCAGCCGCAGCAAGAAATGCTGCGCTACTAAAGTCTCCTCCAACGGTATAGGAAAATGTTCTGGGTCGGGATTTTCCTAAAAAAGAGTAAGTGTCTCCTGATTGTGAATAGGGCATAGCGAGTTGTTCTAGCCACCACAATGTCAGGTCAAACCATGGGCGTTCTTTTGGATTGACGATGGTAAAAGAAAAAGGTCCTTCAGCTAAGGAGCATGCCATAGCAAGAGCCGAGGCGTACTGGGAGTCGTCTCCTGAAACTTCAGTATATCCTGAAGAAATAGGTCCAGAAACAGTGAAGGATAGAGTATAAGGTGCTCCCTCATAGGAAAAAGTTGCTCCGAAATTTTCCAAAGCGTGAATTAAAGGGGCTATGGGGCGCCGTTGTAGCTGGGAAGATCCAGTGATTGTTACTTTTTCAGAGAATATGGCAGCAAGTGCTGTAAAGAAACGAAAGACAATACCAGAACTTCCCGCATTGATTATTGTGTTTGGGGGAAGCGAAAGATGAGGGGTTCCCGTAATTTCTAGGAAAGAGGACTTTTTTTGAATTTTGGCTCCCAGCTGCTCACAAGCTTGAATCATAGCTTCTGAATCAGGAGAAGTAAGGGCATTGTATATTGTTGAAGTGCCTTGTGCTATTGATGCCAAAAAAATTGCTCGTAGCGTGTGAGATTTCGATGGGGGGACACAAACACTTCCAGAGATCGAAGAAGGAGAAATCTTATAAGCAAGCATATCGGCTAACTTACTTTGGTTTTCCAAGAAGCTTGCCTGAATCCTTATTTATCGTCTAAGAAAATGTAAACTGCCCTCTCTTGTTAGGCTGGGCAGGGTTTTTCTATGACTTTTTCTAAGTGGCTTAGGAAATTTAGGCACAACGCACTTTCGAACTCACAGGCATAAGATAAAAGTTCTTTAGCATGAGGTATTGTGGCTAATTCCGATTCCATTTCTGCTAGGTGCTCTTGTTCTTCTAAGATTATTGATTTTATCGTAATTGCACTTCCCGATTTTTTTAAAATATTATGATAAATAGGGTAGAGTTCAGCAGCACGCATTTCTATAGCAGAAGTCACAAGAACATAGGCTGTAGTTTTTAATGTTTGCCCAGAAAGATGGTATTGGTTTTGCAGTACTTTACATGTTCGCAAATCTAAAAGATGAAGATAATACTTTATTCCATAAGAGCCAAGCATTCTGTTTAAAGAATAATCAAGAAATGGTTGGTCTGAAATTCTTGAGATTTGTGTTTTTAGATAAAACGCATGGCGAAATTCTTCAGCAGCATGTTTTAATACCTCTCTTTTTACTTGTGTAGGATGCTCGCTCGCAGAAATTTTTTTTGCCCCGCAGTTTTCTAAAAACGATAGCGTATTGATCCATTTACTATGTAGATCATCACGCAAAACGATATGTTTAAGGATAGATTGCCAACGCGATGCACAGGATACAAAGGTTTTTATTGTAGTCGTAAGCATAAAGACTCCTGAAGATAATGATAAATTCTAGAAAGATCTTCCTCGCGAATACAATAGGGGGGAAGAACATAAAGTGTATTTCCTAGAGGTCTTAAAATTATGCGGTTGTCTATAAAAAAGTTATAGAGAGTATCACGTAGATTAGAGAAGTATCCAAGCGAAGATGAGGGATAGTCTATAGATAGCACTGTTCCTAAAACCTCACAGCGTTGCCATAGAGAACCGTACTGTGATTGAAATTGTCTATGACAATTCTCAATCATTTCTCGTTGTTGTTGACATTGAGAGGATAGCGTAAGATCCAACGAGGCTAAAGCTGCTGCACAACCTAGAGGGTTTCCTGTATAGGTATGTCCGTGTAGAAAAGCATGTCTTCTATCTTTAGATACGAAAGCTTGATAAATCTCTTCTCTCACAACAGTAACTGCAAGGGGGAGAAAGCCTCCTGTTAATCCCTTGGATAGGCAAATAATGTCGGGGGAGGTTGGCATATATTCTGAAGCAAACAGCGGCCCTGTACGTCCGAATCCTGTTAGGATCTCATCGGCTATGCAGAGGACACCATAGTGTTTGGCAAGTTCTAAAATAGCATTTAATCCTTCAGGATTATGCACGCGCATGCCGGCAACACCTTGTAAGACAGGCTCATAAATAAATCCGGCGATCTCTCCCGAGGAAAATAGGGCTTTTGCTTGTTGTATAGCAATATCTTCTTTTCCATAGTAGGGAGGATCTATGATGTCTGCGGAGAAGAACAAAGCTTGGAAAGGTTTGTTAATATCTGTTGGCCCTACAACAGACATAGCTCCAAAAGTATCTCCGTGATAGCCATGTTTTAAAGATACAAAACGTGTTTTCTGTATTCCTTGATTATAGAAGTATTGCAGGGTAATTTTGATGGCAATTTCTATAGCGCAGGACCCATTATCAGAAAAGAAACAGCATTCTAAACCTTCGGGGAGAACCTTTATAAGCCTTTGAGAGAGTTCTTCCGCTGGGGAATGAGTAATATCGGAAAAAATTACATGCTCAAGTTGATACGCTTGTTCAGAGATTCTCTTTGCAATATGGGGATGAGAATGCCCGTGAAGATTACACCACCAAGAGGATATAGCATCAATATAGGGGGTTCCCGACTTTGTATAGAGGTAGGCGCCCTTTCCACGTGTAATATGAATGGGATCGAAACCTAACCCTGGCTGAGAAAAAGGATGCCATATCTTGGAACTTTTTTTATTATCTTTTATATCTATGAGCATAGCTTTGCTTCTCTATCTTCCCAGGTTTCTTTCCAAAGATTGGCGTAGTTTTTTACAGTTTCTTTGGAAATGATGTTTTCATAATTTAAACGTCCCAAGTAGGGAATTCCTGTCATATTAAGCAACCAATCTTCTTCCTCTTTAGGATACTGATTGAGAACCATCCCTAAAATATTCAGGTTTCTTGTTCGCATTGCTTCTACTGTTAAACATGTATGATTGATACTTCCTAAATAGGCTTTGCTGACAAGCACCCACTGGCACGGCCATTTAGAGAATACATCTCCTTGTAAGGAATCTTGAGAACAGGGGGAGAGAAATCCACCAGAAGTTTCAATAATGAGAGGAGCTTCTGTTACAGGAAGAGAGAAGTTCTCTGCGTGAATCGGAATATTGTCCACTCGCGCAGCTTGGTGGGCTGCTAGAGGATGAGTAAGTCGGTAGGTCTCACGATGGCATACGGCTCCTGAGAGTTCGCGAACTATAGTACTATCAGATCGATCTAGAGATCCTGATTGTATAGGCTTCCAATATTCTGCTTGAAATAGAGTGGCTAAGATTGCGCTAACAAATGTCTTTCCTACTTCTGTATCAATTCCTGCTATGATAATGTGCATAGGCTTTCTTGGATTTCGCATAACTTATTCAAAAATGCTGAGATTTCTTTTTTGGTGTTAAATGCATGAAGACAGATACGTAATAACTCTTTTTTTTGCTTTACCGTAGGGCTAACAATGGCACGTACATCAAAGCCAGAGCATTGTAGTTTATCTGCTGCTGAGCGCACCTGCTCGCTTCCCGGTATACATAAGGGTTGAATTGGGGTGTGTATATTGTCTTGAAGAATAGGCAATTGCATGTTCTTCGCGTTTTCTCGAAAATAAGCTATTAGCTCTTGGAGATTTTGTCTAAGAGCGGTTGCTTTCTTGTTATGTTGATAAGCAAGATGAATTAGGCTAAAAGCATGGGGAGGCAGTGCGGTAGTATAGATAAAAGGACGAGAGAAATTAATAAGATAATCTTTAAGAATAGTACTGCCCATAACTGCTGCACCATGAATACCTAAAGCTTTTCCAAAAGTGTATACGGTAGCGGCAACATCTTTTTGAAGTCCTAAAGAAGATACTAATCCCTCTCCCTGATTGCCAAAGACACCTACAGAATGAGCTTCGTCAACAATAAGATAAGCAGAATACCTTTTGCATAGGTCGCATATGTCTTTTAAAGGAGATACAGAGCCATGCAGGGAGTATACAGATTCGACGTAGACAAAGGTTAGACCATTGTAAGGTTGTGATAAACGTTTCTCTAGGTGCTCTATATCATTATGCCGAAAAGGAATTCCTTGAGCTCTAGAAAGGCGGATCCCATCATAAATAGAAGCATGAGCATACACATCGTGAATCACACGGTCGTGTGGAGAAGCAAGGGCTGAAATTAACCCTAGATTGGCCGTATAACCAGAATTAAATATCAAGGCACTGCCCATATTATGATAGGCTGCAATGTAGAGTTCAACATGATCTGCTAGGGAAGATTGTCCCGTAAGAAGACGCGATCCTGTAGAACCTAGGGAATGGGCGTAATCAAATGTGTTAGACAGCGCTAGTTTCAATTCTAAAGATCTAGAAAAACCTAGATAGTCATTAGACGTGAAATCCACAGAAGCAGAGACTGTTCTTAAAGTGCGGTAAATTTTTCTATATTTTTGTTTCTCTAGCTTTTCTGTTAACAGGTCGCAGATTGGCATGGCTGTTCTTGTTTCCTTGAGAAGGCTGGACGATGACGCATTCCCAGTAAATTTAACATGGCGGTATCTTCATCCATGTCATTGTTATCTACAGTGAGAAGTTTCTCTCCATAAAAAATAGAATTTGCCCCAGCAATAAAACATAGTGTTTGTTGTTCTACGGAAAGGAAAGCTCTTCCCGCTGCTAGGCGTACCATGGAAAGAGGAAATACTATACGTGCTGTAGCTATTGTGCGTAATATTTCCCAAAAAGATGGGGTTTGTTGATCTTGTAGAGGTGTGCCCTCTATGGGCCAAAGAACATTGACGGGAACAGATTCAGGCGCACGCTCTCTACAAGCTAGGGTATGAAGCAGACCTATACGGTCCTCAGTAGTTTCTCCCATGCCAATAATCCCACCACAACATACGCTTATCCCGGATTGCTCAACCACATCTAAAGTCTTTAAACGATCTTCATATTTGCGTGTAGTGATGATGGTTTTGTAAAATCCTTCCGAAGAGTCTAAATTGTGATTATAAGCATAAAGACCCGCATCATAGAGCTTTTCAGATTGACTAGGAGTAAGCATTCCTAGAGCACAGCAAACTTCCGCACCCATATTTGTAATGCCTTTTATCATTTCTAAGATTCGATCAAATTGATGATTATCCTTAACTTCTCTCCAGGCAGCCCCCAGGCACACACGAGTGGCTCCAGATTCTATTGCGTGCTTTGCTCTTTCCAGAACTTCAGTAATTTTCATCATTGGTTCTGGTTTAACGTTCGTTTGATAACGGGAAGATTGTGCGCAGTAAGCGCAGTCTTCTGTGCAACCTCCTGTTTTTATCGAAACTAGATAACAGGTTTGTAATTCTGAATGAGGAAAGTTGCTTCTTAGTATAGCGTTAGCCCTATGGATTAATTCAAAAATGGGAGTGTTGTATACTTCTTTAATAGTTTCTAAAGACCACTGCTCATGGCGTGTATTCATAAGGTAGTATTTTCCTAAAAAGAGATTGAAAATGTAGGCAAAGGAGAAAATTCTTATCACAGAATTTACAGAAAGTCAATACACACAGATTCGCAGAAGCTGCAACAAGGGATTTAAAATTAGTGGGATGTGAAAGGTTTTGTCTAATGCGAAAAACGTGAGCCGAACAAGTTAGTTTAAAGAATTTAAGAGAGAGACATTCCCATGTCTTTAAAGGTGGTTTGTGGTTTTACTTAGGAATACTTAGTTAGTTCATAGAAGGAGAGGAGGTAAAGCCTCCATCTAGAAGCAAATTGATTCCTGAGACGAACGAAGATGAGGGTGTTAGGAGGAATTCTATGGTTTTTGCTAACTCTTCAGGTTCGCAATACCTGCGTAGGGGTATGGACTCAGTTTCTTTATGGTATTCATCCATGAAATTAGAGTGGTTTGCTCTGGCTTTTTCTCGAATTCTCTCCTCATGAAAAGGAGAACGAATGATCCCTGGGGAGACAACATTTACGCGAATCCCTTTAGGGCCTAATTCATAAGCAAGGACTTTTGCATACGTTGTCCACATGCGACGAATAATGCAGGAGGGTCCGTAGGCAGGTAGGAACTGTACCGATGTGGTTCCTCCTATAATGACAATAGTACTCTGAACACTCATATAGGGGAGCGTAGCTTGAATTAAAGCTGTCTGTGCTATGAATGTTATTTGTAGTATAGTTTCCCAAGACTCTGGGGATTGTAAAATGCTTCCCCAAACGGGTCGGGGAGTTAAAATAATTAACCCTTGAATAGGGCGATTAAGTTCTTTGAGAGCTTTTTTATAATCAGAAATATATCCCGGCAGGGAATAGTCTAAAGCTAGTGTGGTGGAATTAGGGTGTTTCTCATGCAGAATATCGAGCTTGTTACTCTGTCTTCCAATAAGTAGTAGGTGGTAATCTCTATCGTGAAGATATCCTGTAATAGACGATCCTAAATATCCCGAGGCTCCCGTAAGTACAACGCAAGGATTGTTTTCCTTTGTTGTGGCAGATGCACAGGTAAAGGAAAACAAAAAGAGTATGATTATCGGAGAACGAATTAGCTTGGAGAGTTTATGCATACAAGATTTAGTGTGGTGCGGGTGCGTTCAGAAATTTGGGTTAAGGGGCGCTGGGGAATGGTATCTAAGAAGTTTTGTAGAAAGCGCTGAGTCTGAGTACACCCCATAGTTGGGATAATGTATTGGGGGTTTTCTAAATATTTTTCAAGGAATAAGGAAACCCAAATGCCACAAGAAGCGCCATCTTTTTGCACCACAGTTTTTGAGATCTTTCTTACAGCAAATGGGGAGGGATTTCCAGAATTATTTGGGTACTGAGTTCCTAGTCGTATTGCTATGGATTTTAACATCGGATCAAGACTCTCATTTGGGATAAAATGCGCAAGACTGTCAAAGTAAACAACTTCTCTTAGATCCAAGTTCACAATTACTAAGGTCCAATGAGAGATCCCTGCGTACTGTGCCTGAGCTGTTGCTAACATTCTTGCCATCATATCGTCTTCCGTAGTAGCCATAGGGTGATGCCATACGGGGTAAGCAAAAACTCGGAAATTTTGACAATTTTTTCCCTCCAAATGGGGGTAATAGTCTGGATAACGATGGTAGCAGTGATTTAAATCAGGTTGATCTAGGAATTGTTGATTATCTCTATCGTAACAATGGATGTCTGAGGCAATCATCCGTTCCAAAGAAAAACATGTGGGAATTGTTGTAAGGGAAGGGACAAATAAATTGGGATGGGTTTCAGATAAGCGAAGGAAATGAGTGAGAATCTGTCCACTATCCCAAGAAGCAAATACAATGTCCGGCTCTGATTTTAATTCTTCTGGATCGAGTCCGTAGGGGAGGTAGGGGAGATAGTCATACTCTGAAGTATCTACACAGATTGTTTGGATGTCCAAGTCTAAAATATTTTGCGTAGACATGAAACATAGGATCAATCCTAGAGTAATAATAATTAGAACGGCTGCTAGTACAACCCTAGCTAATTTGCTTAAAAATGAAGCATTATCGAAAGATCCAGGGCCGGTTATAGGAGTTTTTTGATTCACAGATTTCGCATTCTGCTCTCCAGATAAGGGCGGTGAAGAATTGTACAAGGAGTAAATGGATCCCGGTTGTACAGTCGGCGGGGAAAGAAGAAAATTTGCCATAAAACCGCTTTTTTATTTTTTTTCGCGAAAATTATAGCTCTTTTAATAAAATAAATCATTTAGTTTTAATGCTAGTCGCATTTTTATGATCATATTTCATATTGTGTTTTTACATTGTCTTTGCAATTGATATAAACTCTTCTGGCTCCAGCATAAAAAATTGGCGTAGAAACTAGACTGAAGAAAAGCTTATAAAGATAAGAGAAGGTCATAATTTGTAAGGTTTTTGTAAAGGACAAATGCATGCCTAGATAAATAACTCCGAGGTCGACGATTAGGGTATCGACCATTTGGGAAAGCATAGTAGAGGTATTATTGCGTACCCAAGCAGGGGACTTGGGGAAGTGTTGTTTAAGGAAAGCAAAAAAGGTGATGTCTAGTTGTTGGGAGATGGAAAAAGCCACTAGAGAAGAAATACATGCTATCGGGCTAATATCAAACAGAGTGTGCCAGGCAGTTGCAATTTCTATCGAGGATACTGGAAGAAAGGAGATAATTTGAAGAATTGCCAAGGAGAAAATATTACCGGTAAATGCTGAGCAGACCATAGTGCGAGCTTTCTCTGGACCAAAAACCTCATTAACAATATTGGAAATGACAAATGTTAAAGGATACAAAATCAGTCCCCCTGGTATGGTGAAATAGGGGGTAACAATGAGCCTAGAAGCAGCTACAAGATTCGATAGGATCAGAACTAATGAGAAGGTAAGGGATAGGTTAAAAAAAGCCCTATTTTTGCGAAAATTCATGTTCTCTTAAGAAGTGAATAACATCAGGATAATATACGTCGTGAGGACCAAAAACAACGAAATCAAGACGTCCTTTCTCTAGGAAAAGATGCATTTTTTTCGAAATATCATTTAATTCGCTGAAATCGCGAATAATAAAGAGAGTCGTTTGTATCGCGTTCGGATTGCAGGGCCGTTGTATAATGTGCTCTGTTTTAAACGGAGAAACGAATACATTGTTGTTAAATGTGTGGGATAGTTGTTCTGTAGAACTTAATACAGCAGCCCCATAGGCTTTTCTTTTTCCTTGTTCTTCAATGAGACCACTTTCTACCGTAAACCAAAAACAGCGTGAAATTGCAAGAGCATTGCTATTAAGTATTCTAGGCTGGTCTTCTATGGGATAAATTTCTTTTGCACGCTTTATAGATTTTACAAAGAGTTCACCCATTGTGGAAAAAAAATTCACAAATTCAGGATGAAGTAGCCAAGGAATATGACAAAATAGATCGTGAATAAGATCTGGAAGAGTCGAGAAACCATCCTCTTCCAATGAACGTACGTTTGTTGCTATAGGAAAACGTTTCTGACTTAATTCAAATAAATAATTATGGGGGGAGAGATAACCTTGGGTTGGCGATAGGGTAAATCCGGATTGTGACGATATAACGCTATTTATATGGTCAAAGTCGATAGCTCCAGATCCTTCTAGATGTAGGGCATCTAAATACTCACAAAAAACTTGAGGACAATGAGCCTCCCATAGAGAAAATCGAGGCTTTAAGAGTGCCTGTAACTGTGTTGCAGAATTAGAAAATGTTGCGGCAATTTGATGAGCCATGAATGATCAAAAGTTTATAGTTTAGAATCTACTTTAATTAAAAAGCTTTCTCTTTGTGTTGTTTATTGCGGATGACGAAGAAAGGATGATTCATGATTGAAAAGAATCAAAGAGATTTTAATTCTAAGGTCCTTTAGGGTTTTTGTCGAGGGAAAGCTAATCTTCCCACAGAGATGAAAACAGTAGGTTTTTTTAATTTTAAGAAGGATTTATGCGTGTTGGTATTGTCGGATGTTCGGGAAGAATGGGAACACTGCTTAGTGTTTTGTTAAGCTCAACGACTCGCTTTACTCTGGGACCAGGATATTCTAGAAAAGGTGCTCATTCTTTAGCCTCTGTCATAGAAAATAATGATGTTCTTGTGGATTTTTCTTCTTCCTCTTTTTCCGAAGAACTTCTTTCTGCTTTGCTCTCTAATCCCAAACCTTTGATTTTCGCAACGACTAAGCCCATAGCATCTTGCTCCATAGATGAGAAATTAGAACGTCTGGCTGTGCACGTCCCGGTTGTTGTCTGTCCGAACACAAGTCTGGGAGCTTATGTGCAAAAACGTTTAGCTGCTCTGCTTGCTAGAGTTTTTGATGATACGTACGATATCCGTGTCGCAGAAGTACATCATCGGCACAAGAGAGATCCTATTTCTGGAACAGCCAATGAATTGGTCTCAGTGCTTTGTGATGCTAAGCAAAAGGAATGGAATCAGGAATACAGTGTGGGGACTAACTGTAATAATGTGAAAAACATCGAATTACATGCCTCGCGTGTAGGGAATGTTTCGGGTGAACACGAAGTAGCCTTTATCAGTGATAAAGAGCAAATCGTTTTAAAGCACACAGTCTTTTCTCGAGAGGTTTTTGCAGAAGGAACTTTGAGGATTTTAGACTGGTTAATAGATAGCTCTCCACCTCCC
The DNA here is from genome assembly GCF_000009945.1 of Chlamydia felis Fe/C-56. Taxonomy (NCBI): domain Bacteria; kingdom Pseudomonadati; phylum Chlamydiota; class Chlamydiia; order Chlamydiales; family Chlamydiaceae; genus Chlamydia; species Chlamydia felis. Next base: position 351,350 of record NC_007899.1, read on the forward strand.
GGATACTACGGTCCTGAAGTCGGGCTAAAGGTTTCTGTGTGAGTGAACAGTTCTTGCTTAAAAAACAAAACGGTTATTACAATGCGGCCTCTAAGATTCTTTGATTTTTGAATAAAAGGAGAGCGTGTTTTGCATTATCAACACTCTATTTTAAGTAGCTGTTTTGTTAACCTGCTTTCTTATTCGTTATCACTGATGATATAGTATGATTTCAGGAGGCAACACATGCGTGTGGCTGTTTTGGGAGCTACCGGGCTGGTTGGTCAAAAGTTTATAGCGCTCTTGCATAAATGGTTTCCTTGGCAGATTTGTGAAGTTGTTGCTTCCGCAACAAAATATAGTCAGACTTACGGTTCTGCATGTATGTGGCAAGAGGCTTTAGGCCCTATGCCTGAAAGTATGGTTCGTGTGCCTATTCGTAAAATTGAGGAGATCGAGTCTGATATTATAGCATCTTTTTTACCGGAGCCCGTTGCAGAGTCCCTAGAGACGTATTGCTTGTCTCAGGGGAAGCTAGTTTTTTCTAATGCATCAGCCTATAGGATGCACCCTGCAGTTCCTATTATCATTCCAGAAGTAAATCAGGATCATCTGCAACTTGTGGATAAGCAGCCCTTTTCTGGGAAAATAATTACAAATTCTAATTGTTGTGTTTCCGGTATTGCCCTAGCTTTAGCCCCCTTAGGGGAATTCGGTATAGATCGAGTAAATATTGTTACTCTGCAGTCTGCCAGTGGAGCTGGGTATCCTGGTGTTTCTTCTATGGATGTTTTGGGAAATACAGTTCCTCATATAGTAGGAGAAGAAGAAAAAATTCTTAGGGAAACATTAAAGATTTTAGGAAAATGTGAAGAACCTGCGGATTTCCCTATAACGGTTACCGTGCATCGTGTTCCTGTGGTTTATGGACATACATTAACTTTGCACGTGACTTTTCTTGATGCTGTCGATATTAAAGATATTCTCTATAGTTATCATTGTAGGAACTCGGAATTTCCTGAAACATATAAGCTTTATGATTCTCCTTGGCACCCACAAGCAAGAAAAGATCTGACAGATGAGGATATGCGTGTGCATATCGGTCCCATTACTTACGGTGGAGATGCTCGAACAATAAAGATGAATGTATTGGTACATAATCTTGTTCGAGGGGCTGCGGGCACTTTGTTGAAAAATATGCACAACTACTGTTTTCAGAATTCTGGAGAATATGCATGCTCCCAGTAGTGTACAAATTTGGTGGGACGAGTTTAGGAACTGCAGAAAGTATCAAAAAGGTATATGATATTGTCTGCAAAAATACACCGCGTTTTATTGTTGTCAGTGCTGTAGCGGGAATAACAGATCTATTAGATCTATTTTGTGCTGTTTCTAGAGAATCTCGCGAACAAATCATTTTCGATATTGCGAAGAAACATAATGAAATTATCCGTGATCTACAACTCATATTTTCTATATCTCCCTCGATGGAGAGATTGTACAATTGTGTAGATAAAGAAGAAATTTCTCCTAGCGATCGTGCGGAGATTCTTGCTTTAGGTGAGGACATATCTGCTTCTTTATTTCAAGCCTTCTGTCGTAGTAATAACTTCTCTCTAGAGTTTTTAGAAGCAAGAACTGTCATACTAACGGATGATGAATATGATCGTGCAACTCCTGATGTTTTTCGTATGCACTCAAACTGGCAGACTCTTAATTTGCAAAGAGATGTTTGCTACATCACACAAGGATTTATAGGGGCTAATTCTTCTGGAAAGACGACTTTATTAGGTCGAGGAGGAAGTGATTTCTCCGGAGCTTTAATTGCAGAAATGAGCAATGCTAGGGAAGTACGTATTTATACCGATGTTAACGGTATTTACACTATGGATCCTAGGATTATTAAAGATGCTCAACTCATTCCCGAGTTGAGCTTTGAGGAAATGCAAAATCTTGCAACATTTGGCGCGAAGATTCTCCATCCTCCTATGCTTTCTCCTTGCGTACGCGCAGGAATTCCTATTTTTGTAACTTCTACGTTTGATGTCTCTAAAGGGGGGACGTGGATCTATGCTATGGATAAAATTGTAGGCTATGAACCACGTGTAAAAGCTTTATCTCTACGTCTGCATCAACGTTTGTGGTCGGTAGACTGTGGTAATTTGGGAGCTGCAAGCTTAGATAAGGTGTTATCTATATTAGAAAGTTATCGTGTTTTTCCTGGATTGATAACATCTCAAGATAGTGCGGTATCTTTTACAACAGATGATGATGATGTTTCCGACAATGTTATTAGAGATCTTTATGGTCAGCTATCTAGCATAGGTTCAGTTCATATGCTTTATGACCTAGCCTTAATTACTATGATCGGTTCTGGATTGGCTTCAACAAAAGTCGTAACAACAGTTACGGAGAAATTACGCAACTATCTTTCTCCAGTTTTTTGCTGTTGCCAAAGTTGCATGGCTTTAAACTTGGTGGTTCCTGAAAATCTCGCAGGAAGTATTGTAGAACAACTCCATAATGATTATGTTAAGCAAAAGTTTTCTGTAGTATAATAGCTGATCATTATGAAATTACTTACAGCGAGTGTCACCCCATTCCTTCCTAATTATGATATAGATTTTCTAAGTGTTGAAAAGTTGCTGCATTCTCAAGAAAAAGAAGGCAATGGTGTTGTTCTACTTGGAAGCACAGGAGAAAGCTTAGCGTTAACAGTACAAGAAAAGGAAAAACTAGTTGCCTATGCCTGCTCTTTGGATCTCAAGATTCCTATAATTGTTGGTGTTCCAGGAACCTCATTACATGAAGCTTCTGCATGGGTGAGTTTATGTCAGTCGTATCCTGTTGATGGTTTTTTAATCACTAGCCCTATTTATACTAAACCCGGGATTCAAGGCCAGATTTTGTGGTTTGAATCCATCTTAAATATTACGAATAAACCTGCGATTCTTTATAACATCCCCTCTAGAGCTGGATCTCCGATATATTTAGAAACCGTACGCGCTTTGTCCGGCCATCCTTTTTTCTACGGTATCAAAGATTCAGGAGGCTCTATAGACAGATGTCGGGAATATACACAAGTATGTCCTAATCTCATTATCTATTGTGGAGATGATGGTCTATGGCCACAAATGCATCAGTGCGGAGCTCGTGGATTAATTTCTGTTTTATCTAATAGCTGGCCAAAAGAAGCTCATAACTATGTAGAAGATCCTTTTAATAAGAATAATTCACTGTTATGGTGCGAGCTCGTTAGCTGGATCAATCAAACAACCAATCCTATATCTATTAAAGCGATGTTAGCCTACAAGCAGGATATCGCATACGATATTTTGCGTTTGCCTTTGTCTATTAAGGATTTGCAGAATAAAAAAGTCTTGCCTGTGCTTGTGGAAAAAATGTCACAATGGTCACAAATATGTGAATGCGTGTTCACATAGTTTTCAAAGAGAAAATCATATATTTTCAATAGTTTGCTCTTTAAGTTTTTTCGTCCTTTCTTGTTGATTTTAAATAATTTAGATTGCATCTTTCCTTGGCGATTATCTCTTTTTCTCTACCGAATGACATATGCATCGACATAATGAAATTCTTATATTGCCTAGACGAACTGTTCAACCCGAACCTAAGCTAAATCCAAGGCGGGCAATGTGCAAGCTGAACTTGATAAATCTCATTGTAGACATCCTTAAGTTGGATAGAATGAATGGCTTGTTAGGAAAAATAGGAATAACGCGGCTATCTATGTTTGTTTATCACGGAGTGCTGATGTTTATCACGATAGTTTATATATCGATTTCTTGCGTTTTACGCGTTTTATGCATGCTCCGTTGCTGTGAGGGTAAATATCACAAATCAAGAGAACATTGTTGCCTTTAGAAGAAACTGGGGGCTTTTTGCTTTTTAAGATGTGTTACATGTTTGTTTTCTCTTGTTTTAATTTTCTTTATTTTATTTATAAAAACTTCAGGTTTTCTTCTAGGTGATTTTGTTTGCATTTTCGTTGTTTATTCCCTACAATTCTCCTCGGATTTGAGAAGACGGATTCATTTTAGAAGTGAGACAGAAGCGTTTACAATGAAGAAATATTTAATATATAGTTTAACTGTTTTGTTATGTTGTAGTAATGTTTTTGCAGAACACATAGATACTATTGTGCATGAGCCTTTTGCAGGTCTGAGTTCTAGAGTGGATTATTGTTTTGATTCTATAAGCGATGAGGATAAAGAAGCTCTGACTGAACGGATAGATTCCTTGTTTCTAGTTCTAGTGGAGGAAGGCCAGGATTTATATCGTGATCTTGCTCTTATATGTAAAAATAAGAATCTAGAATTAGAAAATTGTCAACAAGCTGTAGAACTCATGAAAGAGACTCCTTCAGGACAGAGGATTCTGCAAGCATGTAAGGACATTTTCTTCTGTCTACAACTCCCGGATGAAGAGATAAATAACGAAAACCTCTCCTTCAACATCCTGTTACAAAAACTTGATGAACTGACCTAACTCTGGAGACGACATCAATGTTCTAAAGAGTTGGAGTATGCTTACAAAGACCTTGAAATGCGAGAAAGAGAATTGGAATTTAAAAAAGATCTTCTTGCATGGCAGAAAGAGAAAGCAGATAAAGAGCTTGCGTGGAAGCGTGAAAAGTGGGCTAGAGACATGATAGCGACTAAAAAATAAGAACAAACACTATAGTTTGGCGAGTTTGTAAAAGTATCTGCGATTTTTTCGCAGATACTTTTTTTGTTTTGAGGCCAGAGCCATTGGAATGTTATTGTAGAAATGTATTGAAGTTTGTTGTCGCAGAATGTTGTTATTAGTGGCTACACATTGAACTTACTTCGTTTTGCAAAAGGAGTTCTTCAGCGAGCTTAAGTATGTATTAAAGTTCTCTGTTGTTTTTGTTGCATAGAAGAGAGTTAAGGATTCGGTGCTTGGCTCTATAACAACTAGCATCGTCTTGACACTAAGAGCTTCCGTCTTGTCTTTATGAGATTCTCTATCGAGAGTATATTCTAAAAACAAATGTTAAGAAATCCTTTTAGATGCGTTCCTATTTAAATAATAATAAATTCACAATTAATCAATTGTGGGTTTGTTATTAAAAGAATATATGTTTGGGTTGAGTTTTCTTTTATAGGGTGGTGAAGGATGTTTCAAGATTCAGAAATTGACAAGAGTTAGTGTAAAGCTACAGAATATTCCCTTGATGGTCATCAAGGGTAATGATTAATTAGGAGGGGTATGAGTTATAGCCTAGTAAAGAAGTCTTGGTTGTCAGAGATACTAAGTAATTCGATAGTTAAAATCTTCGGGGGATCTATTTTTCTTGCTTTATTAGCAAAAATTACCTTGCAGCTTCCTTTTACTCCCGTTCCAATAACTTTTCAAACTCTGGGGATTTATTGTATTGGTGTTGCTTGCTCTCCAATAATCGCTGTTGGTAGTGTTCTGGCTTATCTTTTAGAAGGATTATTCCTTCCTGTGTTTTGTAGTTCAGGATATGGTATAGCTGCATTTTTTGGCCCAACAGCGGGGTATTTATATGCTTTTCCTATGGCAGCAGCGTTTATATCTCTGTTGTATCGTCGATTTAGATCTCCTAATGTATGTATGTTAGCCTCGATTCTTGCTGGAGCTGCGCTCGTTATGATGGCTCTAGGATCGTTCTGGCTCGCTTGTTATTTCTATGTGACATCCATAACAGACTCTATAAATCTGATTAGAGGTTTCCAATTAGGGGCCGCACCATTTATTCTCGGAGAAATTTTAAAAATACTCCTAGTGATTAAAGGTAGATCCGCTGTTCATTTCTTTCGCAAACACTACTTCTAATTTTTATTAAAAATTATTTTAGAAAAAGGTTCTACATAAGTAGAACCTTTTTTATTTAGATGCATGATCCCCAACAAATCTTCTGAATTGGTTGCTGTTGAATTTCCATGTAGGGGAATACATCCCAGCTTGTGATAAACATTTTAAAGTTGTTTTGTTTTTTCAGGGACTCGATTGGAGCGCAGTTCTTTATTTTAGTCTCGCCGCCATAAGCTAAATCGGGAAAATATCGTGCTGACAGTTGGACTAGAAAGTAAATTTTTAAAGATTGGCAGGTCTAGACCTGATTTTTAGAAATCAAAATGCATTAAGACAACAATGCACAAAAGACAGTGACGAAGAGACATAGAGAGTGAACTTGGGGCAGACAGGATTCGAACCTGTGACCAACGGGTTATGAGTCCGTGGCTCTAACCGCTGAGCTACTGCCCCGTGATTAAGAGAGCGGATATTAACATATAAGCATCTGATAAGCAAGAGATATCCATCATCTAATCCGAAGATTTGAGATAGCGTACAGAAATTTGCTTCATACGCATATACAGAGATTCCCCGCCATTTACTCTTCCAATAGATAAGTATTGGCTAAGTTGGTCGAAAAATACAGGTTTACAGGTTAATATCGTAACGGGGGTTTCTCCGGAATATACCTCAGAAAATAATGCGGCTATTCCAGAAGAAATCAATGCTTCCGTATGTGTGAAAAAGAATAAGCGTCCCTCTTGATGCACTTCATAAAGATACAAATCACTTTGACAGCCTAATACAAGGTGCTCTCGTGTGATTTTGCTTTTATCAAAACTATTTGAGCGTGATCCAAAGTTTAGAAGAGTGTCATACAACGTATCTTTATGAAACTTTTCAGGAAAAAGCATTTGTGAAATGAGGAGCTGTTTTTTCAAACAGCCAGAATGATGTAGTGGGCATGCTGACGGTTCCAAACTATTCCTCAACAACACGATTTGGCTCTTGTCTTAGGTAAGTTAAAGTTTGCGATAGGGAAAGAATTCTTTGATTTGCAGAAGCAATAACAAGATCCGGATCGCTAAAATGTAGATGATCTTGATGCTGCATTTTAGGCATGTCGAATATATAGGGCAAGGGCGCATTCATTTGCAATTGAAGTGAATGTAGTGTACTAGTCATTTGCGGCGTATTTTGTTGCGTCGCTATAGCAGAAAGTTGCTTCTGCATAATCATTTGATTTTTAACTAGTTGATAGAAGTTAATTGCTTTTTGAATGTTCGCTACTTTTTTATCAAAAGCGGCTCGATCCGCAACATAATTATCGTCATCACGTAAACGTAACCCATAGGAGATCAGAATACTAATCTGATTCCCTATGCAAGCACCAATCGTAAATCCTACAGCCTCAGGAATAGCATAAATCAGAGAAGATATCGAAGCTATAATCGTCGCTAGCAGAATTTGACGAGTGCCGTTAGGGTCAAGCTGTTGCAGCCCATAATTCATCAGATTCCAAAGGCTATTCGTGTTTTTATATTTGTTCTTTCTATCTAAAACATTTGCCGTAAAAATACCAAAAACAACGCCTATACCTAACCCTATGCCAAGCCATATGGTTAACGTAACCGCCATAACATGATGACAAGCTAATATTAAAGCCCAGGCAAGAATATACAGTAAAATATACTTCCAGTTGTCTCGAAGGAATAAACTAATTTTTTCTCCTACAGAACGGATGTGGTCCATACATGTTTTTGGAGAAGGACGGTAGGGTAAAATTTTTAAGTGAGAAAGAGGAGGATGAGAAGATATATTAATTCCGTTAATCTTGCTTTCAGGTAGCTGAGGACTCTCTATAGGAATATTCGTAGATTCACTAAGATTTTGCGTGCTTACTACATTCTCCAAGCTAGTAGGAGAAGAAGTTCCAAAAGTAACAGAAGATGTCATTCTATTTTATTAAAGATAATTAAGTTGCTACATAGTAAAGTAAATAGATTTTAGTTGTAAATGTTGTAATAAAAATTTTCTTTCGGTCCAAAAACATTCTATACGTTTTTGCGATATTTAGGCTGTCCGTGAAAGGCGTTTGACTTTTTCTATGTACTGAATATAATTCTGCTGCATTTATGGATAGGGCAGAAAGGGATAAGCCCTATTCTCTAAAAAGACCAAATCTGCCCGTCTGGCCAGTCTTTAATATTGAGATGCCTTTGGCCGAGAGGATTTTGTTTAAGGATAATTAATACATGGCAAAAAAAGAAGACACTATCGTGCTTGAGGGTAGAGTGCAAGAACTCCTTCCCGGGATGCATTTCAAAATATTATTAGAGAATGGCATGCCGGTCACAGCTCATTTATGCGGTAAAATGCGTATGAGTAATATCCGCTTGCTTGTTGGAGATCGAGTCACTGTTGAAATGTCGGCCTATGATCTAACGAAAGCTAGAGTGGTATATAGACATCGTTAACTGTTTTCTATTGATGTTTTAAAATAAGTGACATAGACTAGGCAATTCTCTGAGCCGTTATGAAACAGTAAATATAGGCCCAGATAGCTCAGTGGTAGAGCACTTGCATGGTAAGCAAGCGGTCGTAGGTTCAATTCCTATTCTGGGCAGAAGCAATGGTTGGAGTAAAATTAATTTAATGAGGATTCTGAAATGTCAAAAGAAACTTTTCAACGTAATAAACCCCATATCAATATAGGGACCATTGGACACGTTGACCACGGTAAAACTACGCTAACAGCTGCAATTACACGCGCGCTGTCAGCAGAGGGGTTGGCTAATTTTTGCGATTACAGTTCTATTGACAATACTCCTGAAGAAAAAGCTAGAGGAATTACTATCAACGCATCTCACGTTGAATACGAAACCCCTAACCGTCACTACGCTCACGTCGACTGTCCTGGTCACGCTGACTACGTTAAAAATATGATTACAGGTGCAGCTCAAATGGACGGAGCAATTCTCGTTGTGTCCGCTACTGACGGTGCGATGCCTCAAACAAAAGAACATATTCTTTTAGCAAGACAGGTTGGGGTTCCTTACATTGTTGTTTTCCTCAACAAGATTGATATGATTTCTCAAGAGGATGCCGAGCTTGTTGACTTGGTTGAAATGGAGTTATCCGAGCTTCTAGAAGAAAAAGGCTACAAAGGTTGCCCTATCATCCGTGGTTCTGCTTTGAAAGCTTTAGAAGGTGATGCAAGTTATGTTGAAAAAATTCGCGAGCTAATGCAAGCAGTAGATGATAACATCCCTACGCCAGAGCGTGAAATTGATAAGCCTTTCTTAATGCCTATCGAAGACGTCTTCTCTATTTCTGGTCGTGGTACAGTAGTAACTGGCCGTATTGAACGTGGAGTTGTTAAAGTTGGTGATAAAGTACAGATCGTTGGTTTAAGAGATACCAGAGAAAGTATTGTTACCGGCGTAGAAATGTTCAGAAAAGAACTTCCAGAAGGACAGGCAGGGGAGAACGTTGGATTGCTTCTCCGAGGTATCGGTAAGAATGATGTTGAGCGTGGTATGGTTATTTGCCAACCTAACAGCGTAAAATCTCATACTCAATTTAAAGGTGCTGTTTATATCTTGCAAAAAGAAGAAGGTGGACGCCATAAGCCTTTCTTCACCGGATATAGACCTCAATTCTTCTTCCGTACAACAGACGTAACTGGTATTGTAAACCTTCCAGAAGGAACAGAGATGGTTATGCCAGGGGATAACGTTGAAATCGATGTTCAATTAATTAGCCCCGTAGCTCTAGAAGAAGGTATGAGATTTGCTATTCGTGAAGGTGGTCGTACAATCGGCGCTGGAACGATTTCAAAAATTATTGCCTAGTTTAGGTAATTTTATAAGCATGATTAGGGCGTCGGTCTTAATCATGCTTTTGGGTGTGTAGCTTAGTTGGTAGAGCAGTGGCCTCCAAAGCCGCCGGTCGGGGGTTCGACTCCCTTCGCACCCGTTTTAGACTTAGTTTTTGATCTAGAAATTCGCTTATGAAACAACGCACTCACCAAAAGACACTTTCTAAAATAATAGCTAAAGCTAAAAAGCAAGAAGGATCAGGCTTTCTAGATGAAATTAAAAAAATCGAATGGGTCAATAAACGAGATCTTAAAAGATACGTTAAAATTGTGATCGCCAGTATTTTTGGCTTGGGTTTTTCTATATATTGTGTGGATTTGGTGTTTCGTAAGTTACTTACACTGTTAAGTAGTATAACAAGCTTTTTGTTTGGTTAGTTGCATGTTTAAATGGTATGTCGTTCAAGTTTTTACGGCTCAAGAGAAAACAGTTAAAAAAGCTTTAGAAGATTTTAAAGAATCTTCTGGAATGACGGATTTTATACAAGAGATTGTCTTGCCTATAGAAAACGTTATGGAAGTAAAAAGAGGTGAACATAAAATCGTTGAGAAGTTCATCTGGCCGGGATACTTGTTAATCAAAATGCATCTTACAGATGAGTCTTGGCTATACGTAAAAAATAATCCCGGTGTTGTTGAATTTTTAGGTGGAGGAGTTCCTCTAGCCTTATCTGAAGATGAAGTAAGAAATATTTTAAAGGATATCGAAGAGAAGAAAGCGGGAGTTGTTCAAAAACATAAATTTGACATTGGGTCTAGAGTCAAAATTAATGATGGCGTTTTTGTAAACTTTATCGGTGTTGTTTCTGAGGTTTTCCATGACAAAGGGCGTCTCAGTGTCATGGTATCCATCTTTGGAAGGGAAACTCGTGTTGATGATTTAGAGTTTTGGCAGGTAGAAGAGGTGGCTCCGGAACAAGAAAGTGAATAAGAGTAAGAAAATCTGTGTATTCTTATTCTCCATCTTCTTATAATTTTAGTTTTTCGTTTCCTCCTCGTTATTCGTAGAGGGGTGTCAAGATAGAGTAAGGTTTAGTATGTCGAATAAAAAGGTGATTAAGTTAATTAAACTGCAAATTCCTGGCGGTAAAGCCAATCCAGCCCCTCCAATAGGACCAGCTTTAGGTGCTGCTGGCGTAAATATTATGGGTTTTTGCAAAGAGTTTAATGCTGCAACGCAAGATCGTCCTGGAGACCTGTTGCCTGTAGTAATTACTGTTTATTCAGATAAAACTTTCACATTCATAACCAAACAACCTCCCGTATCTTCATTAATCAAAAAGGCTTTGAATTTAGAATCTGGATCCAAGATTCCTAACAGAAATAAAGTTGGAAAATTGACTCAGGAGCAAGTTACAGCCATTGCCGAACAAAAAATGAAAGATATGGACGTCGTTCTTCTTGAGTCTGCAAAACGCATGGTAGAAGGAACAGCCCGAAGTATGGGTATAGACGTCGAGTAAATTGTAATAGGGCTGCATAATTATGACAAAACATGGAAAACGTATACGAAGCATCTTAAAAAGCTATGATTTTTCAAAGTCATATTCTTTGCAAGAAGCTATAGATATTTTAAAACAATGCCCCACAGTGCGCTTTGATCAAACTGTCGACGTATCTATTAAATTGGGCATAGATCCAAAGAAAAGTGATCAGCAAATTCGAGGATCTGTTTCTTTGCCTAATGGCACGGGAAAAACTTTAAGAATTCTTGTTTTTGCTGCTGGAGAAAAGGCTAAGGAAGCACTAGATGCTGGAGCTGATTTTGTGGGTAGTGACGATCTTGTCGAAAAAATTAAAGGTGGTTGGGTAGACTTTGATGTCGCAGTCGCAACTCCAGACATGATGCGTGAAGTTGGAAAGTTAGGAAAGGTCCTAGGGCCTAGAAACCTTATGCCCACACCTAAAGCTGGAACAGTAACCACAGATGTGGTCAAGGCTATTGCTGAATTGCGTAAGGGAAAAATTGAATTTAAGGCAGACCGTGCTGGAGTATGCAATGCTGGTGTGGGTAAGCTATCTTTTGATGGACAGCTTCTTAAAGAAAATATTGAAGCTCTATGTTCTGCTTTAATTAAAGCTAAGCCGCCTGCAGCTAAGGGGCAGTATCTAGTGTCATTTACCGTTTCTTCAACCATGGGACCTGGTATTTCTGTTGATACTAGAGAGTTAATGGCGTCTTAATTCAAGAGGGAAAATGAAAGAAGAAAAGAAGTTACTTCTTCAAGAGGTAGAAGAGAAAATCTCCGCATCCCAAGGTTTTATTTTATTAAGATATCTTGGATTTACGGCTGCGCATTCTAGAGAGTTTCGTAATTCACTCTCTGGAGTTTCTGCAGAATTTGAAGTGTTAAAAAAGAGAATTTTTTTCAAAGCTATACAAAGTGCTGGTTTTGATATAGATTCTTCAGATACGAGCGGACATCTAGGCGTAGTGTTTGCTTATGATGACGCTGTTTCTGCTGCAAAACAAGTTTTAGATTTTAATAAACAACATAACGATTCACTAGTTTTTCTCGCTGGACGAATTGATAGCGCCAACTTGTCTGGCAAAGAAGTAGAGGCTGTTGCCAAATTGCCTTCAATGAAAGAACTAAGACAGCAAATTGTTGGGCTAATAGCTGCTCCGATGTCTCAGGTCGTTGGAATTATGGGCTCGGCTCTTTCTGGTGTTGTTTCCTGTATCGACCAGAAAATACAAAAAAACTAAGAAGAATGTTAAAACTCTCAAATTAAGTAAGGGTGACAAAAGTGACAACACAAAGTTTGGAAACTTTAGTAGAGATGTTAAGCAACTTAACAGTACTCCAATTGGCTGATTTAAAGAAAATGTTAGAAGAAAAATGGGATGTCACTGCCGCTGCTCCTATGGTGGCTGTTGCCGCTGCTGGTGCTGCTGCTGAAGCTGCTCCTGCTGAGTCCACAGAATTTGCGGTGATTTTAGAAGATGTTCCTGCTGATAAGAAAATTGGCGTATTGAAAGTTGTTCGTGAATTAACAGGATTAGCTTTAAAAGAAGCTAAAGAAATGACAGAAGGCTTACCTAAGACTGTTAAAGAAAAGACTTCTAAGTCTGATGCTGAAGATACTGTTAAGAAATTACAAGAAGCTGGAGCAAAAGCTTCCTTTAAAGGCTTGTAATTTATAGAAAAGAAAAATCTATGAGAGATTTTTCTTTTCTTTTTTTTATCATGTATACAATCGTAATGCTCCCTTAGCAGGCATACGTAGGCTTGTTTAAGGGAAGTCTTTTGGCATCACAATAGTCTTTTAGGAGAGCTCGCATGTTCAAATGCCCGGAGCGGGTTAGCGTCAAAAAAAAGGAAGACATCTTAGATCTTCCAAATCTTATTGAAATTCAAATTAAGTCATATAAGCAATTTCTTCAGATTGGGAAGCTTGCAGAAGAGCGCGACAATGTCGGCTTGGAAGAAGTTTTTAGAGAGATCTTTCCAATTAAATCTTATAATGAAGCTACCATTTTAGAGTACCTGTCTTATAATCTGGGTGTACCGAAATACTCTCCAGAAGAGTGTATTCGTCGAGGAATCACCTATAGCGTAACCTTAAAAGTTCGCTTCCGCTTGACCGATGAAACAGGGATCAAGGAAGAAGAAGTCTACATGGGGACTATACCCATTATGACGGATAAGGGTACCTTTATTATCAATGGTGCTGAAAGAGTTGTCGTTTCTCAAGTACACAGATCTCCGGGAATTAACTTCGAACAGGAAAAACATTCTAAAGGAAATATTTTATTCTCTTTCAGAATCATTCCTTATCGAGGTAGTTGGCTAGAGGCTATTTTTGACATCAATGATTTAATTTATATCCATATTGATAGAAAGAAACGACGTCGTAAAATTTTAGCGATGACGTTTATTCGCGCTCTGGGTTATTCATCTGATGCTGATATTATTGAGGAATTTTTCCAAATAGAAGAATGCTCTTTAAAAAGTGAGAAAGATTTTTCTGTTTTAGTCGGTAAAATTTTAGCTGATAACGTTCTAGACGAAGCCTCTTCTTTAGTCTACGGAAAAGCAGGGGAAAAGCTCAGCACGGCAATGCTAAAACGTATGCTGGATGCTGATATTTCAACTTTAAAAATTGCTTTAGAGGCAGATGAGAATCACCCTATCATCAAAATGTTGGCGAAAGATCCAACAGACTCTTATGAGGCTGCTTTAAAGGACTTTTACAGAAGATTGCGTCCAGGAGAGCCTGCAACATTGGCAAATGCACGATCTACGATTATGCGCCTATTCTTCGACCCTAAGCGCTATAACTTGGGAAGAGTGGGGCGTTATAAGTTAAATAGAAAACTCGGTTTCCCGATGGACGAAGAGTCTCTATCTCAAGTTACATTAAGGAAAGAAGATGTTATCGGCGCTTTAAAATATCTTATCCGTTTAAAAATGGGTGATGAGAAAGCCTCTATCGATGATATCGATCATTTGGCTAACCGTCGTGTACGCTCTGTAGGGGAACTCATTCAAAACCAATGTCGTTCTGGTTTGGCGCGAATGGAAAAAATTGTTCGTGAAAGAATGAATCTTTTTGATTTTTCTTCCGATACCTTGATTCCTGGAAAAATTATTTCCGCCAAAGGTCTTACAAGCGTTTTAAAGGACTTTTTCGGTCGTTCTCAACTGTCTCAATTTATGGATCAAACCAATCCTGTAGCGGAATTGACGCATAAACGTCGTTTGTCAGCTTTGGGGCCCGGAGGCTTAAATAGAGAAAGAGCTGGATTTGAAGTTCGTGACGTGCACGCAAGCCATTACGGGCGTATTTGTCCAATTGAGACTCCAGAAGGACCAAACATTGGTTTAATCACCTCTCTATCTTCTTTTGCAAAAATTAATGAATTCGGATTCATTGAAACCCCCTATCGTATTGTTAGAGATGGTGTTGTTACAGATGAAATCGAGTACATGACTGCCGATGTCGAAGAAGAGTGTGTAATTGCTCAGGCTTCTGCGAATCTAGATGAATACAATATGTTCACAGATCCTGTATGTTGGGCAAGGTATCGGGGAGAAGCTTTTGAAGCTGATACAAGCACCGTTACACATATGGACGTTTCTCCAAAGCAATTAGTTTCGATTGTTACAGGTTTAATTCCATTTTTAGAACATGATGACGCTAACCGTGCTCTCATGGGATCAAACATGCAACGTCAAGCTGTGCCTTTATTGAAAACAGAGGCTCCTATAGTTGGAACAGGGTTAGAGGCACGAGCAGCTAAAGACTCTGGTGCTATTGTTGTTGCTGAAGAAGACGGGGTTGTTGAGTACGTTGACGGTTATAAAGTAGTTGTTGCAGCTAAACATAACCCGACACTTAAACGTACCTATGAATTTAAGAAATTCTTAAGGTCGAATTCAGGCACATGCATCAATCAAAGACCCCTATGCAGTGTTGGAGATATTGTAGTTAAAGGCGATGTTATTGCTGATGGGCCCGCCACAGATCAAGGTGAGCTTGCCTTAGGAAAGAATATCCTAGTTGCCTTCATGCCTTGGTATGGATACAACTTCGAAGATGCGGTTATTATTTCTGAGAAACTTATTAAGCAAGATGCCTACACTTCAATTTATATTGAAGAGTTTGAATTGACAGCTAGGGATACAAAGTTAGGAAAAGAAGAAATTACTCGCGATATTCCTAACGTTTCTGAAGAAGTTCTAGCTAACTTAGGTGAAGACGGAATTATTCGTATTGGAGCTGAAGTCAAACCTGGCGACATCCTTGTAGGTAAAATTACACCAAAATCAGAAACAGAACTAGCTCCAGAAGAGCGTCTATTACGAGCTATTTTTGGAGAGAAGGCTGCAGATGTTAAGGATGCCTCCTTGACAGTACCTCCAGGAACAGAGGGGGTTGTCATGGATGTTAAAGTCTTTAGTAGAAAAGACAGACTTTCTAAAAGTGACGATGAACTTGTAGAAGAAGCTGTGCATTTAAAAGATCTGCAGAAAGGATATAAAAATCAAATTTCAGTATTAAAGACTGAATATCGTGAGAAACTTGGAGCATTATTACTTAATGAGAAAGCTCCAGCTTCGATTATTCATCGTCGTACTGCTGATATTTTGGTTCAGGAGGGCACTGTTTTTGATCAAGAGACCATAGAGCTTCTTGAACAAGAGTCTTTAGTTGATCTTCTTATGCCCCCTTGCGATATGTACGATGTCTTGAAGAATCTGCTTTCTGACTACGAAACGTCTTTACAACGCCTAGAAGTTAACTATAAAACAGAAGTTGAGCATATCCGTGAAGGTGATGCTGATCTCGATCATGGCGTAATTCGTCAGGTTAAAGTTTATGTAGCTTCAAAAAGAAAACTCCAGGTTGGAGATAAAATGGCAGGACGTCATGGAAACAAAGGGGTGGTCTCTAAGATTGTCCCAGAAGCTGACATGCCTTACTTAGCTAATGGCGAAACTATACAGATGATCTTAAATCCTCTTGGGGTGCCTTCGAGGATGAACTTAGGCCAAGTGTTGGAAACACATCTTGGTTACGCAGCAAAAACTGCCGGCATTCATGTAAAAACTCCGGTATTTGAAGGATTCCCAGAATCTCGTATTTGGGACATGATGATCGAACAGGGATTACCTGCAGACGGTAAGTCTTATCTATATGACGGAAAGACAGGAGAGAGATTCGATAATACTGTGGTCATTGGCTACATTTATATGTTGAAACTCAGCCACTTAATTGCAGATAAAATTCACGCCAGATCTATTGGTCCTTACTCTCTAGTTACTCAGCAGCCTCTTGGAGGTAAAGCTCAGATGGGAGGTCAAAGATTTGGGGAGATGGAAGTGTGGGCGTTAGAAGCTTATGGGGTAGCTCATATGCTTCAAGAGATTCTCACAGTAAAATCTGATGACGTTTCTGGGCGAACAAGGATTTACGAATCCATTGTTAAAGGGGAAAACCTCCTTAAATCAGGTACACCTGAGTCGTTTAACGTCTTGATTAAAGAAATGCAAGGTTTAGGACTAGATGTTCGTCCTATGGTAGTAGATGCTTAAAAAATCACTTGTTGGAGAAAAACAATAATGTTCGGAGAAGGTTCTCGAGACAATGCCGCTCTATCCAAAGAGAGGCTATTTGATAAATTAGAAATTGGAATTGCCTCAGATATTACTATTCGCGATAAGTGGTCTTGTGGGGAAATCAAGAAGCCTGAAACAATCAATTACCGTACGTTTAAACCTGAAAAAGGTGGACTGTTTTGCGAAAAGATTTTCGGTCCTACAAAGGATTGGGAATGTTGTTGTGGTAAATATAAGAAAATCAAACATAAAGGCATTGTTTGCGATCGTTGCGGAGTAGAGGTAACTCTTTCTAAAGTTCGTCGTGAGCGTATGGCTCATATTGAGCTGGCTGTTCCAATTGTGCATATTTGGTTTTTTAAGACTACACCATCAAGAATAGGTAACGTCTTAGGAATGACTGCTTCTGATCTTGAAAGGATTATTTACTACGAAGAATACGTAGTGATTGATCCAGGTAAGACAGATTTGAATAAAAAGCAGCTTTTAAATGACGCTCAATATAGAGAAGTCGTTGAGAAGTGGGGTAAGGATTCTTTTGTAGCAAAAATGGGCGGAGAAGCTATCTATGATTTATTAAAATCAGAAGATCTTCAAAGTTTATTAAAGGAACTTAAGGATCGTTTGCGAAAAACCAAATCTCAGCAAGCGAGAATGAAACTTGCTAAACGATTAAAGATTATTGAAGGTTTTGTTTCCTCTTCTAATAATCCTGAATGGATGGTGCTAAAAAGTATTCCAGTTGTTCCACCTGATCTTCGTCCGTTAGTTCCATTAGACGGTGGAAGGTTTGCAACTTCTGATTTAAACGATCTATATCGCCGTGTAATCAATCGCAACAATCGTCTAAAGGCTATTTTAAGGCTAAAAACTCCTGAAGTGATCGTCCGCAATGAAAAGCGTATGCTACAGGAAGCTGTGGATGCTTTATTTGATAATGGTCGTCACGGACATCCTGTCATGGGGGCTGGAAATCGTCCTCTGAAATCGCTTTCTGAAATGTTGAAAGGGAAAAATGGACGCTTCCGTCAGAACCTTTTAGGTAAGCGTGTCGACTATTCTGGACGTTCTGTTATTATCGTCGGTCCCGAATTGAAATTTAATCAATGCGGTCTGCCTAAAGAAATGGCTCTCGAATTATTTGAGCCATTCATTATTAAAAGACTGAAGGATCAAGGTAGTGTCTACACTATTCGTTCTGCAAAGAAAATGATTCAACGTGGAGCTCCCGAGGTTTGGGATGTTTTAGAAGAAATCATTAAGGGACATCCGGTCTTGCTTAATCGAGCGCCTACACTTCACCGTTTAGGGATTCAGGCTTTTGAGCCAGTATTAATTGAAGGTAAAGCGATTCGTGTTCACCCACTAGTATGCGCTGCCTTCAACGCTGACTTCGATGGAGACCAAATGGCTGTTCACGTACCATTGTCTATCGAAGCGCAATTAGAAGCTAAAGTTTTGATGATGGCTCCAGATAACATCTTCTTACCATCCTCTGGAAAACCTGTGGCTACGCCCTCTAAAGACATGACGTTAGGTATTTACTACCTAATGGCTGATCCTACCTATTTCCCAGAAGATCACGGTGGAAAAATTAAGATCTTTAAAGACGTTGCTGAAGTATTGCGTGCGTTATATGCAGGTGGATTCCTTGATGATCGCATAGATAACCGTCGTGACGAGACTGGTCGTGGTATCCATATTCATGAAAAGATTAAAGTGCGTATCGATGGTCAGATTATTGAAACCACCCCAGGAAGAGTTTTATTTAACAGAATTGTTCCTAAGGAATTAGGGTTTCAAAATTACAGCATGCCAAGCAAGCGCATTAGTGAATTGATTTTACAATGCTATAAGAAAGTCGGTCTTGAAGCTACAGTACGTTTCTTGGATGATCTTAAAGATCTAGGGTTTATTCAAGCAACAAAAGCTGCGATTTCCATGGGATTAAAGGATGTTCGAATTCCAGAGATTAAGAGTGACATTCTTAAAGAGGCTTATGATAAAGTTGCTGTTGTTAAAAAGCAGTACGACGACGGTATTATTACAGACGGGGAACGTCATTCCAAAACTATTAGTATTTGGACTGAAGTTTCAGAATCCTTGTCCGACGCTCTGTATGTTGAGATTAGTAAGCAAACTAAGAGCAAACACAATCCTCTATACTTGATGATTGACTCCGGTGCGCGAGGTAACAAATCTCAGTTGAAACAGTTAGGGGCTTTACGAGGTTTGATGGCTAAACCAAACGGTGCCATTATTGAATCTCCAATCACCTCGAATTTCCGCGAAGGATTGACCGTTCTTGAATACTCAATTTCTTCTCACGGTGCTCGGAAAGGTCTAGCTGATACAGCTTTAAAAACAGCAGATTCTGGATATTTAACTCGAAGACTTGTTGACGTAGCTCAAGACGTAATTATTACGGAAAAAGATTGTGGAACGTTAAATCATATCGAAATTTCTGCAATTCGCCAAGGTTCTGAAGAGCTCTTACCTTTAAAAGATCGTATCTACGGTCGTACGGTAGCAGAAGATATCTATCAGCCTGGAGATAAGAGCAAGCTTCTTGCTAAAAATGGAGATGTGATTACATCGGCTCAAGCAGAACTTATTGATGATGCAGGTATTGAAAGTATCAAAATTCGTTCCACTCTTACTTGCGAAAGCCGTCGCGGTGTTTGCGCTAAGTGCTACGGATTGAATCTTGCCAACGGTCGCCTTATTGGTTTAGGGGAAGCTGTAGGTATTATTGCCGCTCAATCCATTGGAGAACCTGGAACGCAGTTAACAATGAGAACGTTCCACCTTGGGGGTATCGCTGCTACATCATCAACTCCAGAAATTGTTACAGATTGTGATGGTGTCCTAGTGTATATGGATCTTCGCGTTGTTGTTGGTCAGGATGGAAATCATCTGGTCTTGAACAAGAAGGGAGCAATCCACGTCGTACGTGATGAAGGACGTAGTTTAGAAGAATACAAAAAACTTTTAAGTACGAAATCCATAGAAAGTTTGGAGACCTATCCTGTAGAGCTTGGTGTTAAGATTTTAGTTGGTGATGGTGAGAAAGTTTCCGCAGGTCAAAGAATTGCGGAAGTCGAGCTGCACAATATTCCAATTATCTGTGATAAGCCTGGTTTCGTGAAATATGAAGACTTAGTAGAAGGTATTTCTACAGAGAAAGTCGTCAATAAAAATACAGGATTAGTCGAGCTTATTGTTAAGCAGCATCGAGGAGAACTGCATCCTCAAATTGCAATTTATTCTGATGCAGGATTAACGGAATTGGTTGGAACATATGCTATTCCTTCTGGAGCGATTATTTCTGTTGAAGAAAACCAAAAAGTTGACCCAGGTATGTTATTGGCGCGATTACCTCGTGGAGCAATTAAAACTAAGGATATTACCGGTGGTTTACCTCGGGTTGCTGAATTAGTTGAAGCTAGAAAACCTGAAGATGCTGCGGATATTGCAAAAATCGACGGGGTTGTAGACTTTAAAGGAATTCAGAAAAACAAACGTATTCTTGTTGTTCGTGATGAAATAACAGGAATGGAAGAAGAACACCTAATTCCATTGACCAAACACTTGATTGTTCAACGAGGCGATACTGTGATGAAGGGACAACAGCTAACCGATGGTTTAGTTGTGCCTCATGAAATCTTAGAAATCTGCGGTGTTCGTGAACTACAGAAATATTTGGTGAATGAAGTCCAAGAAGTTTATCGTCTACAAGGTGTGGACATTAACGATAAACACATTGAAATCATTGTTCGTCAAATGTTGCAGAAAGTTCGCATTACCGACCCAGGTGATACAACTTTACTTTTCGGCGAAGAAGTTAATAAGAAAGAGTTTTACGAAGAAAATCGACGTACAGAAGAAGACGGGGGAAAACCTGCTCAAGCTGTTCCTGTCTTATTGGGAATTACTAAAGCTTCATTGGGTACGGAGTCCTTTATTTCTGCAGCGTCCTTCCAAGATACAACTCGGGTATTAACAGAAGCTGCATGTAGTAGTAAAACTGACTACCTTTTAGGATTCAAAGAAAATGTCATTATGGGACACATGATTCCTGGAGGCACAGGGTTCGATACGCATAAGCGTATTAAACAATACTTAGAAAAAGAACAAGAGGATCTTGTCTTTGACTTTGTAAGCGAATCCGAATGCGCTTGTTAGCCGCTTTAAACTTTAACGATAGAAATAGGAGGTTAAGTTTTGATCCATAACCTCCTTGATTGTAATGTTTTTTTTTGGTAGCCTCACCGAAAGACGAGTAGTGATAACAGGGTGTTTATGTCTAGCCAATTCGAACAACTAAAGCTCTTAAGTGTTCTTGTTTGCGATACTGGTGATCCAGAGCTAGTTAAGTCTTCGGGATCCCAAGATGCGACGACAAATCCGTCTCTTATTCTTAAAGTTGCACAAGAACCAAAGTACCAAGAAATGCTCACAGAGGCTATTGCTTGGGGAATTCGACAAAATGGCGATGATGTTCAAACTCTAACTTTTGTTTTAGACAAGATACAAGTGAACTTTGGCTTGGAAATTTTAAAGTGCATTCCAGGTAGAGTTTCTCTTGAGATTGATGCTCGTCTTTCATTTAATACAGAAGCTATGGTACAAAGAGCAATTTTCTTGAGTGAGTTGTTTGTGGCTTCTGGAGGAGATAAGAAACGTCTTCTAGTTAAAATTCCTGGTACTTGGGAAGGAATCCAAGCCGTGGAAATACTAGAAAAGCAAGGCATTTCTTGTAACGTCACCCTTATTTTTAATTTGATTCAAGCTATCGCGGCTGCAAAGGCAAAAGCTACGTTAATTTCACCTTTTGTTGGTCGTATTTATGATTGGTGGATAGCAGCTTATGGAGACGAAGGTTATTCTATAGATACGGATCCAGGTGTAGCATCGGTATCGAATATCTATACATATTATAAGAAGTTTGATATCCCCACACAAATCATGGCAGCCTCTTTCCGCTCAAAAGAGCAAGTATTAGCTTTAGCAGGTTGTGATTTGCTAACGGTTTCTCCGAAATTGTTAGATGAATTGAAAAAAGATCAGTCGTCGGTGACGAAAAAATTGGATGTGGCCGAAGCTAAGAAACTTGATGTTCAGCCTGTTGAATTAACAGAAAGCGTATTTCGTTTCTTAATGAATGAAGATGCTATGGCTACAGAGAAACTTGCTGAGGGGATTCGTATATTTTCAGGCGATACCCAAATTCTTGAAGCGGCAGTTACAGAATTTATTAAGCAAATAGCTGCTCAAGATGCGTAAGAAAAACTGTCTATAAAGTGGTCGACTGCTTTAAAGGCAAATGAAAGAAGATAAGATGAACCATAACTCGTTACTTGTTTTTTCCTGTCCGTGCTGTTGCGAAGGAGAAGTTTCTTTTTCTATATTTAGCTTGGAGGAAGTTCTTTCTTGTAGTTGTTGTTCCTCTACGTATGCTTTCGACTCTTCGATGCGCAATTCTATTCGTCAATTTGCGGCATTGTGCCTAAGAATTTATGAAGCATCTCCTATACTAGGAAATGCTGCCGTTTCCGTATCTGTACAAGATAGCGCCGTGGAAATTCCTTTTCAGTTGCTTTTTTCTAGATTTCCTGTCGTATTTAATTTAACTGTTGAAGGGAAAAAGATAGCCATTCGCTTTATTTTCGATGCTCTTAAGAGAGAAATCTTACATAAAGAGAACGAGTCGTTGGTTTAAAAATCTATTCTATGCCTGTTTGAAGAGCTTTTAAGGCTTCTTCGAGGATGGCATCGCCAGAAGTTGCCTCTTTTGCAGAAAGCTTAAAGGAAGAAACTGTTTTTAAGAAAATTAAGGACACATTAGGGTAATCATCCAAAGTTGCTGTGCTTGTAAAAATATAGGCCTTGTGGTTGATAACAGCAATACCTTGTAAGCAAAAAACCTTCCCCCAGGAAGAATTTTTTTCTGTTTTAATAATAGTAAATTCTCCGTTAGGAGATTGAATATGGGTGAATACAGAGGATTCTAATGTCATATCGTTAGCTTTATGATATGCAAGTACCTCCTCAATATATTCAGATTGGTTTTTTGACGTAATTTCTTGAGCTATATTGATTGTAGGTGTGAGAGCACCTGTTCCTTGGCCAATAAATACGACATCAAGTTTTTCAGGAAGTTGTGTTTTATCATTGATGCACTGCCAGTTGCTGGGAATGCGAATAGAGTATTCATCTCCAGAATAAGAAACCCAAGAAATTAATGGTTTTGCCATTGGTTGTTGCGTTGTTCTTCTACCTTTATTTGCTCTTTTTGCAACGGAAATAACAGATTGAGATCTTTTTAATGCTCTTCTTTGAGAAACGCTTGAGGGGCGTCTGAGGGATTGTTTTGAGTTGCTTTGTGGTGGTCTTTGTGTTTGAGGGCTTGCGCTTATTGTAAGAGACAAACTAGTAAACAGAAAAGAAACAAGAGCATGAAGTTTCATGGAAATCTTTAATTTAATTTTATTTAAATGATCTAATGCTGTAATCTGTTGGGTTAGTTGGATTATAATCGAAAAAAAATTTAAGATAAACTCTGTTTTCTCATGGTAGCAATGATATGGCTGATCTTGGTGCAGAAGACAAATTAAAGCAAATCTGCGACGCTCTACGAATAGAAACTTTAAAGCCTGCTGAAGATGAAGCAGACGCAATTGTGCGTAATGCAAAAGAACAGGCAAAAAGGATTATTGATGAAGCTCAAGAGCGAGCTGCTCAGATTATTGCTTCAGCTAAAGAAGAAGCTGACTTTAAGCTAAGACAGGGAGAGTCTGCTTTAGCTCAAGCGGGAAAGCGTTCCCTAGAAAGTTTAAAACAAGCCGTAGAAAATAAGGTGTTCAAAGAATCCTTGGCTGAATGGCTAGACAATGCTCTGGCTGATCCCGAGGTGTCTGCAAAACTTGTTGCAGCATTGATACAGGCTATAGAAGACAAAGGCATTTCCGGTGATCTTACAGCTTATATCGGTAAACATGTAGCGACAAGGACTGTTAATGAATTCCTAGGGAAGACCATATTAGCAAAACTTAGGGGTAAAGGGGTGGCTGTCGGCTCATTTGTCGGCGGTGTTCAATTAAAAGTAGAAGATAAGAACTGGGTGCTAGATCTTAGTTCGGATACCTTGCTTGATCTTTTAATGCGCTATTTGCAAAAAGATTTTCGTGAAATGATATTTCAGGGCTCCTAGGGTTTTTTCTCAAATACGGAGACCTAACTAATTTTAGAGTTATTGCCATGACTCAATATTACTTTTTGTCGTCGTTTTTTCTTCCTCAGCTTCCTGAGTTGCCCCCCGCTTATTCTTTTGATACTCTTGATGATCTTTTACATCTAAATTTATCTGATGAAGATCTGGGTCATTACATTATTCTAAAACGTTTCTTTGATTTTGAGAATTTTGCGTTTTTTTGGGCAGGGAAGCCCCTACCACATTCTTATGGCACAGTGACGCAAGAGAATGTTGGGAATATGGTCAATCTTCAACAGTGGTCGGATGACTGCGAGTTTGAAGATTTCTTTAAGGATTTCCTATGGCAATATAAGACTCCTGAAGAACGTAGCGGTAACTTTTCTTCGCTAGTTAGGGGATTCCTAGCACACTACCAAAATAGTTCGTCCGAGTTCCTGCGCGCATATTTTACCTTTAAGCAAAATTTACGAGTGATTTTAGCAGGTTTTCGTGCTCGAGTTATGAAACTTGATGTTTCTTATGTATTAAGAGATGAAGATAGTTCCGATCCAGTCGTGCTTCAAGTTTTGATGCAAAAAGATGCCCCTAATTATGAGCTTCCGGGGGAATTTTCGGATTTAAGTGATGTATTACAAGATTATGGGCGTTTGCCCCATACACTGAATCGTACCTTGTCTCTATATGAATTTCATAAGATAGAGGAAATGGGTCGTGATAAATATTTTGATGCAAATGCAATTTTAGCGAAGGTTGCAGCATATTTATTTGCTATTCGCAATGGCATGGTGAATTTAGATAAAGGAAGAAACATTATTAATTCTATGGAAAAGGCGATCACATGGTAGTAACTTCGGGACAAACGACTCAGGGATATGTTGTAGAGGCCTATGGTAATTTATTGCGTGTACGTTTTGATGGACACGTACGTCAGGGGGAAGTTGCTTATGTGAGCGTTGATGACACATGGTTAAAGTCGGAAGTTATTGAGGTTGTTGGTCAAGAGGTCAAAATTCAGGTTTTTGAAGATACTCAAGATGTTTGTCGAGGTGCGTTGGTGACTTTCTCGGGACACTTGTTGGAAGCTGAATTGGGCCCAGGATTATTGCAAGGGATTTTTGATGGGTTACAAAACCGTCTACAAGTGTTGGCTGAAAGTAGTTTTTTCTTGAAAAGAGGAGAGTATGTCAATGCTCTTTGTAGGAAAACATTATGGGAATACACGCCAACAGCCGTGGTTGGAGATGTGCTTGTCCGTGGAGATGCTTTAGGGGTTGTTAAAGAAGGGAACTTTAATCATAAAATTATGGTTCCGTTTTCTTGTTTTAAAGAAGTAACGATCACTTGGGTGATCTCTGAAGGTGAGTACGGCGTTGATACAGTAATAGCTAAAGCTCGTGATGCAGATGGTAAAGAGTATAGCTTTACTATGGTTCAGAAGTGGCCAATTAAGCAGGCTTTTATCCAAGGGGATAAAGTTCCTAGTCATGAAATTATGGATGTAGGTGTGCGAATTTTGGATACGCACATTCCTGTATTGAAAGGAGGAACCTTCTGCACTCCTGGTCCTTTTGGCGCGGGGAAAACAGTGTTACAACATCACCTATCTAAGTATTCCTCTGTGGATATTGTTATTCTTTGTGCTTGTGGAGAGCGTGCCGGTGAAGTTGTAGAGGTTTTGCAAGAGTTCCCACATCTTACAGACCCTCATACTGGAAAATCTTTAATGCATAGAACTTGCATTATTTGTAATACATCCTCTATGCCCGTAGCTGCTAGAGAGTCTTCGATTTACCTAGGCATTACTATCGCAGAATATTATAGACAAATGGGTCTGCATATACTTTTGCTAGCAGATTCAACATCGCGATGGGCTCAAGCTTTAAGGGAGATTTCAGGAAGATTAGAAGAAATTCCAGGAGAAGAAGCTTTTCCAGCTTATTTAGCATCAAGAATAGCTGCTTTCTATGAACGTGGCGGTGCTGTACGTATGAAAGATGGTTCGGAAGGTTCTTTAACAATATGCGGTGCTGTATCTCCTGCTGGAGGAAATTTTGAAGAGCCTGTAACGCAAGCGACTCTATCCGTAGTGGGAGCATTTTGCGGTCTTTCTAAGGCTCGTGCTGACGCTAGACGTTATCCCTCCATTGATCCTATGATCTCTTGGTCGAAGTATTTAGATCAAGTTGGAGAGATCTTAGAAAATAAGGTTCATGGATGGGGAGAATCTGTAAAAAAAGCCAATCATTTCCTCCGTGAAGGATCTGAGATTGGTAAACGCATGGAAGTTGTTGGAGAAGAGGGTATCTCTATGGAAGACATGGAGATTTATCTCAAAGCAGAGTTATATGACTTCTGTTATCTTCAACAAAATGCTTTCGATGCTGTGGATTGTTATTGTCCTTTTGATCGGCAAATTGAGTTGTTTTCATTAATGCGTCGAATTTTTGACGCGAAATTTAGCTTCGATTGTCCCGATAATGCGAGAAGTTTCTTTCTTGAATTGCAAAGTAAAATCAAAACCTTAAATGGCCGAAAGTTTCTTTCTGATGAATACAAGGAAGGGATGGAAGTGGTTCTTAGGTTGATAGAGACGAAGAAGATATAAACAGCGTAAAGGTTATGCAGACAATATATACAAAAATTACCGACATCAAAGGAAACTTAATAACCGTAGAAGCTGAGGGAGCGCGTCTAGGAGAATTGGCAGAGATAGAAAGAGTAGACGGAAGGTCTTCTTATGCTTCTGTTTTGCGTTTTGATGCTAAAAAAGTCACTCTGCAAGTCTTTGGTGGAACTTCAGGGTTGTCCACAGGAGATCGGGTTATATTTCTAGGACGTGCTATGGAGGTTACTTACGGGGAATCTCTAATAGGTAGAAGGTTAAGTGGTATTGGTAAACCTATTGATGGTGAGGGAGAATGTTTCGGTGATCCGATCGCAATTTCCACACCAACATTCAATCCTGTTTGCCGTATTGTGCCTAGAGATATGGTGAGAACCAATATCCCAATGATTGATATGTTCAATTGTTTGGTGAAATCTCAAAAGATCCCTATTTTCTCTTCTTCAGGAGAGAATCATAACGCCTTATTGATGCGTATAGCAGCACAAACAGATGCCGATATTGTAATTATCGGTGGTATGGGATTGACTTTTGTCGATTACAGCTTTTTCGTTGAAGAGTCTAAAAGGTTAGGATTCTCTGATAAATGCGTAATGTTTATTCACAAAGCTGTTGATGCACCTGTCGAATGTGTGTTGATTCCTGATATGGCTTTAGCATGTGCTGAAAAATTTGCCGTAGATCACAATAAGAATGTTTTGGTCCTACTTACAGATATGACGGCATTTGCAGATGCTTTAAAAGAAATTGCGATTACCATGGATCAAATTCCTGCAAACCGTGGTTACCCAGGATCTCTGTATTCCGATCTTGCTTTGCGTTATGAAAAAGCTGTGGATATTGCAAAGGGTGGATCGATTACTTTAATTAGTGTTACCACAATGCCTGGAGATGATATTACTCATCCCGTCCCTGATAACACAGGATTTATTACAGAAGGTCAGTTCTACCTTAAAAATAATCGTATTGATCCATTCGGTTCCTTGTCTCGTTTGAAACAATTGGTCATTGGTAAAGTAACTAGAGAAGATCATGGGGATTTAGCAAACTCATTGATACGGCTTTATGCGGATTCTAGAAAAGCTGCAGAAAGAATGGCTATGGGTTTTAAGTTGTCAAATTGGGATAAAAAGTTATTAGCATTTGCAGAGCTTTTCGAAACACGATTAATGAGTTTAGAAGTAAATATTCCTTTAGAAGAAGCTTTGGATATTGGTTGGAAAATTCTTGCTCAAAGTTTCCATTCTGAAGAAGTAGGAATAAAGGAACAATTGATCAATAAGTATTGGCCGAAGTCATGTCTTCACAGATAAAGCTAACAAAAAATGCCTACCGTTTAGAAAAGATAAAGCTTGCGCGTCTAGAAACTTATTTGCCGACGTTAAAATTAAAAATGGCGTTATTGCAGGTAGAAGTTGCTAATGCTGTTCGAGAATCTAGTGCAAGTATACAGGCATATGAGGAGGCTAGAGAGAGTATTTATGCGTTTGCTGAGCTCTTCAGTATTCCTCTCTATGTGGATGCTATTGCAAATAGCTTTAAGATAGAAAAGGTTGAAAAAGGCTATGAGAACATTACAGGAGTAGAAGTCCCTGTAGTAAAGAATATTGTTTTATCAGAATCTTCCTATTCTGTTTTAGATACTCCTATATGGATTGATACGCTCGTCGCGTATTCTCGAGAGTTTGTCATTAATAAAGTGCGCTCTGAAGTGGCTAGAGAAAAGCAAAGGATCCTAGAAGAAGAATTAAGAAACGTTTCGATTCGCGTGAATCTTTTTGAGAAAAAACTCATTCCTGAGACTACTCGGATGATTAAGAAAATCGCTATTTTCTTAAGTGATCGTAGCATCACGGATGTCGGCCAAGTAAAGATGGCTAAGAAAAAGATACAGCAGCGTAAGGAGGAATCCGAATGCGCGTAAATGTAGATAAGTATCTCTTCATTGGAAGAAATCGATCAGAATTTTTTACTGCTTGTAGGGAACTTGGTGTTGTCGAGTTTATTTCTGATAAGAGATTTTCTAACTCAGAAAAATTACGCCGTTTTTCTGAATGTTTGAAAATTTTAAATTGCTTGAATAGAGAATACCCGTCTGCCGATTTAGCATTGTCAAAATCTGAGGATTTAACTGTTGAGCAGATATTAGATGAAGTATTTTCCCTACACCAAGAGATTCGCTCTTTAACAGAGGCAATAAAGGCCTTAAGAAAAGAGATTCTTAGAGTGAAGCCTTTGGGAAAGTTTTCCTCTAGTGACATTGATGATTTCACTAGGAAAACTGGGTTAACGATAAGATTTTTCTATCGGAAACATATTGATGGACAAGATGTAGAAGTTGCTCAATCTAATGTTTTCTACTTATCCACAGCTTATAATTATGATTATTATGCAGTTGTTGGAGTGGTAGGATTATCCAAAGATCATTTTACAGAAATTGATGCTCCACAATCTGTTAATGAATTACAGGCTAAGGAATCCTTTTTGCTTCGGGATATCCATCATAAGAAGTCTAGGATTTGTGAGCTTTATGCTTATCGCCAAGATGTTCTTGAAGGGTTATGTGATTACGATAACGAGCAACGATTAAAACAAGCCGAAGATAGTGTAGAAGAGATCTTAGATGGCAAGCTATTTTCTGTTTCAGGATGGGTAATTTCTGATCGTGTGCAAGAATTAAAGAAACTTTGCGATCAATTTGATGTTTTTCTGCATAAGGTTGCTCCGGATTCTGATGAGATTGTCCCCACATATTTAGAAAATCATGGGTTAGGGCGTATCGGAGAAGATTTGGTGAATATTTATGATACACCATCCTCTTCGGATAAAGATCCTTCATTATGGGTATTTCTTTCGTTTTTCTTCTTTTTCTCTATGATTGTCAACGATGGGGGGTACGGACTGGTTTTTCTTGCAACCTCATTATTTATCACGTTTAAAGCCCGTCGGACGCTTAAAATCTCTAAAGCATTGGCGCGTTTCTTGAAGATGTTTTCCATTTTAGGGGTGGGATGTATTTGTTGGGGATTTGCAACAACCTCCTTTTTTGGGATTTCTATAAGTCCTTCAAATCCTTTGCGAGAATATTCTCTTACACACATATTGGCTTTGAAAAAAGCAAAATACTATTTGGATAAGCATCCTAAGGGATATAAAGAGCTAGTTAATGAACATCCTTTATTGAAAGATAAGCAAACTCCTGAAGAATTTCTCTTGGCGACCGAGAAATCTAGTGGAGATGTGGTTGCGCGTGCTGTTGTTTATGATAAGTTTATAGATAATATCCTGATGGAATTGGCCTTGTTTATCGGCGTGATTCATATGGCTATAGGAATGTTACGTTATATACGTCAGCGATATTCTGGGGTGGGCTGGATTATTTTTATGTGTGGGGCATATCTTTACCTTCCCTTATATTTACAATCTGTGTCCTTGATTCATTATCTATTGCATGTTCCCTACGATTTTGGGGGCGTGATCGGTTATTATGGTGTATTTGTTGGTATCGGCATTGCAGTTGCCGGGGCTATAGTACAACGTGGCTTTTGCGGTATTGATGAGATTACAGTAATTATACAGGTATTCTCCGATGTCTTATCTTATTTGCGAATATATGCATTAGGATTAGCAGGCGCTATGGTAGGAACAACAATTGTGCAGATTAGCAACCGCTTCTCTCCTGCGATCGCTTTCGTTATTATTTTGTTCGGTCATTCTGTGAACATACTCCTTTCTATTATGGGAGGGGTAATTCATGGCCTGAGATTAAACTTTATTGAGTGGTATCACTACAGCTTCGATGGCGGAGGAAAGCTCTTGCGTCCTTTAAGGAAAGTAGTTTGCCATAAGGTTATGGATTCCTAGGGATAGATTTAGGTAATAATTCTACGGTTTGGTAGAATCCGTGATCTTTGGAAAAATTAAGTTATAAGCAAGACAATCGAGGAGAGGGTTCTAAGGTTTTCTTGAGGTATTATTATGAGATATAGAGGTACATAATGATTGATTTATCGGTTGTTGGTCCTGTTTTTGCCATGGGCTTAGCAATGATAGGCAGTGCCATTGGTTGTGGTATAGCTGGGGTCGCTTCACATGCTGTGATGTCCCGAATCGATGAGGGACATGGAAAGATTATAGGTTTGTCAGCAATGCCTTCGTCGCAGTCTATCTACGGATTGATTTTCATGCTTTTGCTCAGAGATGGTATTAAAGATGGTAAAGTTGGTGCTATAGGCGCTATTGCTATGGGGCTGGCTGTTGGTATTGCTTTATTAATATCTGCTGTCATGCAGGGGAAATGTTGTGTAAGCGCTATACAAGCATATGCGCGTTCTTCGGCTATTTATGGTAAATCTTTTGCATCTATTGGGATAGTTGAATCGTTTGCACTCTTTGCTTTTGTTTTTGCGTTATTATTATTCTAAAATCTTATTGATCATAGTCCTATTCCCTCTGGTGTCTGTACTATGTCTATCAGCATGTTCGCAACCGTCTTTGTCTTCATTCACGGAATTTGTAGATAATGATTATACGGCAGCGGTGCATCTAGGTATAGAGCAAGCCTGTGCTCATGAGGTGTTTGGTCAACAAGTGGTTGTTACCTGGAGTTTGCCTTATCGGATGCGGCATTTGCTTCCTGCGACTATGCATCTTTCTGTGTACTATGGAGATGGGAAAATAGAAAAGTTGACGTATGAAGTGCGTCAGCTTTCAGGTTATCGCATTTACTGTCTAAAAGGTGAAGATTTTAACGAACGCCAGGGCATAATTTCCTATAAGGTTTCGTTATCTAACGGGGATAAGGAAATAATCAGTAGACGACATCATCTCTGGATGGAAGTCATTTCTGTGGGCGATTCTTAAGCCTGAGAGCTTTATTACAACGTCTAAAAATATTTAAAGATTTGGATCTAAAATTATGGAAGAGGATGTATTTCCTAAGGCTTATGACCCTAAGGGATTGGAAGACAAGTTGTACGCTTTTTGGGAAGATGCTGGAATGTTCACAGCTCAATCGGCAAGCAACAAACCTCCCTATGCTATTATTATGCCCCCACCGAATGTAACGGGAATTTTACACATGGGGCATGCCCTTGTGAACACCCTTCAGGATGTTCTTATTCGTTATAAGCGTATGTCGGGATTTGAGGTGTGCTGGGTTCCCGGTACAGATCACGCAGGTATCGCTACACAAACAGTAGTGGAAAGACACTTATACTCTTCCTTAGGAAAGCGTCGTATAGATTTTTCTCGAGAAGAATTCTTAGAATATGTTTGGGAATGGAAAGAGAAAAGCGAAGGTATAATTCTCTCTCAATTGCGCCAATTAGGATGTTCTTGCGATTGGTCTCGATTGCGTTTCACTATGGAACCTTTGGCCAGCCGTGCTGTGAAAAAAGCTTTTAAGGTGCTGTTTGATCGGGGACATATTTATAGGGGATACTATCTTGTTAACTGGGATCCCGTTTTACAAACGGCGCTTGCTGATGATGAAGTAGAGTACGAAGAAAAAGACGGTTGGCTTTACTACATTCGATATCGCGTAGTAGATAGCTCTGATGAAATTATAGTAGCAACAACACGTCCTGAAACATTACTCGGTGATACGGCTATTGCGATTTCTCCTGATGATGAGCGGTATAGCCATTTATTAGGAGCTAAAGTACATCTGCCCTTTGTTGATCGTGAGATTCCCATTATTGGGGATATGTCTGTAGATCCTCTATTTGGTACTGGAGCTGTAAAGATCACTCCCGCTCATGATAGAGACGATTATCGCACAGGAATAAATCATAATTTACCTTTAGTGAATATCCTTACCCCTACTGGAAAAATCAATGAGAATGGAGGAATATTCGCAGGGTTAAGTAAAGAAAAAGCTCGAGACGATATTATCACTGCATTAGATGCTATGGGGTTATTTGTTAAAAAAGAGCCCTACACCCTTAGAGTTGGGGTGTCCTATCGTTCAGGAGCTGTTATCGAGCCGTATTTATCGAAACAGTGGTTTGTTTCTGTAGATAGCTTCAGAGACTCCCTAAGAGAGTTTGTCGCCAGTGATTCCATAAAGATTTTCCCTCCAGAGTTTACAAGAAATTATCTTTCTTGGGTAAACAACCTTCGTGACTGGTGTATTAGTAGGCAGTTGTGGTGGGGACACCGCATTCCCGTATGGTATCATAAGAGCGATGAAGATCGTATAATCTGCTATGATGGAGAGGGTCTTCCAGAAGAGGTCGCTCAGGATCCCGACTCTTGGGATCAAGATCCTGATGTATTAGATACATGGTTTTCTTCAGGGTTATGGCCTTTAACATGTTTAGGTTGGCCTGATGTAGAAGCCAAAGATTTAAAGAAGTTTTATCCCACATCGGTTCTCATTACCGGACATGATATTTTATTTTTCTGGGTCACGCGCATGGTGCTGCTTTGTAGTGCTATGGTTGGCGAAAAGCCCTTTAGTGATGTCTTCCTTCATGGATTGATTTTTGGAAAGTCTTACAAGCGTTATAACAATCTTGGGGAATGGACTTATATCTCCGGGGAAGAAAAACATGCTTATGATATGGGCAAACCTCTCCCGAAGGATGTTACGGCAAAATGGGAAAAGCTTTCAAAGTCTAAGGGTAATGTTATCGATCCCTTAGAGATGATTGATAAATACGGCGCAGATGCTGTGCGCATGGCACTGTGTTCATGTGCAAATCGTGGCGAGCAAATTGATCTTGATTATCGTCTATTTGAGGAATACAAAAACTTCGCTAATAAGATCTGGAATGGAGCGCGATTTATTTTTGGTCACATTTCCAATCTAACAGGAAAAGATCTTGCTGATGGTATAAATCAGAATCTTTTAGGTTTGGAAGATTATTATATTCTTGATGGGTTTAATCGATTATTAAAAGAGCTAGAGTCTGCCTATCAAAGTTACGCTTTCGATAGGGTAACAACTATGGCGTATGAATTCTTCAGAAATGATTTTTGCTCTACATATATAGAGATCATCAAGCCTACCTTATACGGTAAGCAAGGCAACGATGAAGATCGTCTCACAAAACAGAAATTGCTAGCTGTTTTACTCGTGAACATTTTGGGGGTTTTACATCCTATAGCTCCTTTTGTTACGGAAACTTTATTCTTAAAATTGAAAGAAGCTATCGGTGTTATTGTTGATGCGAGCTCCGATGAGATCACAGCACACGCTTTAAATATGTTGCGGGCAGATTCTTATGTGTTGGCTCCTTATCCTCAAGCTATGCGCATTACTATTCCTGATAACCTTCACGCATCTTTTGCTCTTGCAGAAAGGCTGGTGTATACAATTAGAAATATTCGTGGAGAGATGCAACTGGATCCTAGAGCTTCTTTAGAAGCATTTGTTATTTGCCCTGAAGGAGTTTCTGTAGATACTTATGTACCTATGATGTGCGCTCTTGGAGGATTATCTTCCGTTGAACATTTGACGGAAGAGCCTAAAGATCGTGTATATAGCTTAGGTGTAGTTGAGGGGATTCGTCTTGGAGTGTTTGTTCCTATAGAACAAATTACTAAAGAAAAAAATCGCCTAGAAAAAGAGAAAATTCGTTTAGAGAAGGCCATCGAAAGTGTCTCGCGCTTATTGGGTAGTGAGAATTTTCGTGCAAAGGCTAATCCAGATCTTGTAAGTGCTAAAGAAGAAGCTTTAAAAAATAATCGTATGGAATTACAAAGTATTCTTGATAAGCTAGCGTCGTTTTCTTAGAACTAGAGGACAAAGCACTTTTGCAGCGTTACGATATTATCAGAATGATCGGTAAAGGGGGAATGGGAGAGGTTTATTTGGCCTACGATCCCGTATGCTCGCGTAAGGTTGCTCTAAAGAGAATTCGTGAGGACCTTTCTGATAATGAGTTGTTAAAGAAACGGTTTCTTAGAGAAGCGAAAATTGCCGCGGATCTTGTTCACCCTGGAGTTGTTCCTGTTTTCACAATTTGTAGTGACAGCGATCCAGTGTACTACACAATGCCTTACATAGAAGGGTACACTCTTAAGAGCCTGTTAAAAAGCGTTTGGCAATGTGATTCTCTCCCTAAGGATCTTGCTGAGCAAACTTCCGTAGGGACTTTTCTTTCTATCTTTCATAAGATTTGCTCTACTGTAGAGTATGTACATTCTCGAGGGATCCTCCATAGAGATCTTAAGCCCGACAATATTTTACTCGGGCTTTTTAGTGAGGTTGTTATTTTAGATTGGGGAGCAGCCCTATCTAAAGAAATGCAGGAAGAGGTTCTATTAGATATAGATATCCCTGTAACAGGATCTATGTTTTCCAATATGACCATTCCCGGTAAGATCGTGGGCACGCCAGACTACATGGCTCCTGAGCGTTTGCGAGGAACTCCTGCTTCAGAGAGCACAGACATCTATGCCTTAGGGGTGATTCTCTATCAGATGCTAACGCTTTCTTTCCCCTATCGCAATAAAAAGGGAAAGAAAATAAGTTTCCGTCATCAGATTAGTTCCCCCGAAGAAATTGCTCCCCATCGAGAAATTCCTCCTTTTCTTTCTCAAGTAGCAATGAAAGCATTGGCCGCTGATCCTAAAGTAAGATACGCTTCTGTAAAGGAGTTAAAAGATGATATAGAACAGCATTTACAGGGAAGCCCAGAATGGACTCCTAAGACAATCTTACATACTCAGAAAGCAGAATGTTGGAAATTACGCGAGTCTATTTTGTTGTCTAAATACTTCCCTATGTTGGGAGTGTCCCCAGCTTTATGGTATAGTCTAGCAATTTCTAAGATAGAAAGTTTTTCCGAAGTGCGTCTCGAATACACATTATTGCGCAAGGGACTAGAAGACGGTTTTGGAATTTTACTTCCTCCTTCTGAAGGCGTAGATCACGGAGATTTTTACCATGGTTACGGTTTCTGGCTGCATATTAAAAACAGTGTTTTTTCTGTATCTCTGGTGAAAAATGGCTTGGAGATACGAAAAACTTCCCGACCGATAAAGGAGAATAAAGAGAAGTTTTTCATAGCTCTTGAAAAACAAAATCATCGCTTGTCTTTAATTATTGATCACGTGGTGTGGATGATTCACATGGATTATCTTCCCGGGCGAGGGGGCCGTATTGGGGTGATTATCCAAGATGTTACCGATGTTTGCGGAAATATTGTCGTTTTAGAAAGTAGTGGATCTTTACAGGTAAGTTGTTTAGCGGTTCCCGATGCTTTTCTGAATGAGAAGCTATACGATCGTGCTATTACATTTTACCGTAGGATTGCAGAGTCTTTCCCAGGACGAAAGGAAGGATACGAAGCACAATTTCGTATAGGAATTGCTCTATTAGAAAAAGCTTCTGAAAGTGGAGATTCTGAGGGATTTACGCAAGCTCTTGGTAAGTTTGAGATTTTGCACAATAGTGTTGCAGCTCCCCTAGAATATCTTGGAAAAGCTTTGGTGTATCAGAGATTGGGAGAGTATAATGAAGAGGTGAAAAGTTTGTTACTGGCATTGAAGCGTTATTGTCAATGCCCGGAAATTTCTCGCATTCGGGATCATATTGTTTATCGACTACACGAAACTTTATACAGTAATCATCGCCTTTCCCTAGTCTTTATGCTTCTGGCTCTTCATATTGCTCCAGAATCTATCAACGCTACAGAAGAAGAATATTTTGTGAAGAATTTACATGGGAAGATCCAAGATACTCTGTTTTGTAATTTGGACCTTTCCCCTATAGATTTTCGTTCGTCAAAAATGGAATTGCTGTTGAGTTATTGGTCTGGATTCACTCCTTTCCTTCCGGGATTATTCCAAAAATACTGGGATCTAAAAGATTATCGTGCTCTAGCCGATGTTTTTTATGTCGCCGCTGATTTAGGAAATCGCGAATTTCTCGAAATGTATTCAGACCTTGTACGTGAGAACATTTGTTCTACAACATGCACGGAGGATATCGTAGAATTTCTCCCTCATCAGCTTGAGCATTTCTTTTCTGGGGTCCGGGCGATTTCTTTGCATGAGCCTCTAGAAAAAGTATTTGCTCATATTGAGATCCTAGATCCTGTTCTTATTTTATATTTGTTTGATTTGTTTGCTAAAGATGCTTTGATTCATCATCGTGGTGAGCTAATTCTTAGTGCGATAACCTTGATAGAAAAGTATGTATCTTCTCAGCAATATTATGAGCATCTTTTACCTTGCGAAGTGCTTGCATATTTATGGATGAAGGATGAGAAAAAGGTCTATAACCTTTTGTGCAATAACTATGAAGAATCTTTATGGCTAGATGATCGTAGCCCAGCTTTTGTTCTTTATGGTTGTTGGTTGGCTCTTGTTGAAGATAGCTCCCTATCTTACTTACATCTTTCAGGATGTAGAGAAGATGCTCTATATCCAAGAGCGCTTATAGGAGGATTTTGCAGTCCTCTGGGAATTTGCGAAAATCAACTGAGTTACCAAGAACGTAGGAAATTACTTCTGCAGAAGTTTATCTTTTTCCATTGTTTAGGAATGAATGAAGAACGTGACAACTGTACGGTTGCTTATGATCTTCTCTCTATAGAGCGCTCTTTATAATCTTTGCATGTAAGTTTTTAATATGGACTTTTTAGAGGAAGCTATATTTTTAGGTTCCCCTGAAAAGAGTACTTGTCCTCCGTATTTCCCGGATCCCGGTCCGAGCTCGATTATATAATCCGCGTGTTTTAATAGGTGTATGTCATGATCAATATAGATAATAGAATGTCCTTGAGAGACCAAAGAACGAAATAGCTGTTGTAACTGGGTTTTCTTGTTTGTATCTAGGGAAGTAGATATCTCATCTAGTAAAAATAGGGTGGGTTCTTTTGGAGGAAGGTAGAGGAATCTAGCAATCTTCACAGAGATTTTTTCTCCTAGAGATAAGGAAGATAGATTCTGACCCAGGGGTAAATAGCCTAGTCCCGCTTGTATAAGCGCTTGCAGGGGAGCTTGGATTTTTTGAATAAAAGGAAAGACCTCTGGGATATCTTCTATAGGAGTTTGGAGAAGCTTTCCGAAATGCTTCCCTTCATAAACGACTTCTTGAGATAGAGGTTGGATGCGGTATCCCGAACAGTTGGGACAAGGGCGTTTCTCTAATGCATAGAA
This sequence comes from Chlamydia felis Fe/C-56, assembly GCF_000009945.1. Lineage (NCBI taxonomy): Bacteria > Pseudomonadati > Chlamydiota > Chlamydiia > Chlamydiales > Chlamydiaceae > Chlamydia > Chlamydia felis. The sequence continues at coordinate 389,032 of NC_007899.1, forward strand.
GGCTCTATCTATTAGGCGGTATCCTAACCCTAAACAGTCTGAACATTGCCCCTGTTTTGTATTTGTACTGAGCATGCTCGCCGTAATATTTAAGGCCTTTGCTTGTGTGAGTGATGCGTAGAAGTTTCTTAAGTGTGGAGTAATATCAAAATATGTGCCGATATCAGAGCGTTGAGAAGATAGTAGAGGATGGGAATCAAAAAATAACACATTAGAAAAGTGCTTATAACCAGAATCTATGAGATTTTGTGCTCGTTTGAGAAAACCTTCAGTTAGCAATGAGGTTTTTCCTGATCCTGATACTCCAGCAATCGCAACAATACTATGGATAGGAGCCTGTACATGAAGATTAGAAATATTATGAATCGTCAGGCGAACATCTAGAGTTTCTTTAGGGAGAGCTTTACGATGCTCCTCCAGTTCTTCTATAGGTATAGGTGAGTGCGGAGAAAGGTACCCTCCTTGAGGACCTGATCCCGGTCCTAATTTTACTGTATGATCAGCATAAAGCTGTAATACATCGCTACGATCCGTAGCAATCACGGTATTATTGTTAGTAACGAGTTCTTTAAGAAGTTGGACTAACGTAGGGGTATCTTGAGGATGTAGTCCCGATAAAGGGTCCTCAAGAAGATAAACGATATCTGTAAGATTCGTAGATATTTTTTTTGCAAGATGCAGACGGTAATGCTCGCCATCACTAAGGGTATCTTGTTGTTGCCCAAGGGTAATATAACCGAGACCTACCTTATTAATAAAAGTTAATCGGTTTTGTAAATCTTGAATGATAGGCTGTGCCTGATTGTCGTGGATCTTCCCTAAGAAGTTTTTAAGAAAGGTTGTATCTTCTAGATAGATATCTATGAGAGAAGTTTGCCCTATGCGTACCTGTTGCGCATAAGTGTGAATTCCCCATCCTGAGCATGCAGAACATGTATCGGAGATAATAAGAGGATGCAAAAGAGGACAGGAAGGAACGAGGTTACAATGTTCCATAAGGATTCTTTCTAGCCCGGCATGTGCTTTTGTTCCCTGAAATAGTTTTTCTAAAGTAGTGGTATCTAGATCTTGAATTCGCGTTTTTGGGAGAATATTCAACTCTTTAATAAGATCAAGAACGGGTTTGGAAGAGCTGTCTGGAAAGAATAACTCAAAAAGAGACAGAGGAGAGTAGTTAGAGATTTTATCTTTATGCTCCATCAAAGAAAGTTTTAAGATTTTTCCTGATCCACAACATTGTTGACATTGTCCTTCAATATGATCTCGGGATAAGAGTTTGCGGGTAATATTTGGATAACTATTTCCAAAAGAGTCTTGCCAACCTAGTGTAAAGACGAGTAAGTGTGTGACTTCCCCTTGATCATGAATGTGCAATCGTGCTGTCGGAGATAATGAGAAAGCTAATGTTAGAGATGATAAGAGCGATGATTCATGATTTTTAGATATTTTCGTGTGTTGAATAACAATAGCGGGGTCTTCTAAAATTTCAGGAAGAGGGTCTTCCAGATCATAAAACTCATTATTAGCAAATAGCTTAAGATATCCTTCTTGTTGCTTTGTTTGAAGGGACGTAATGAGATCTTCTTCAGGAGATATCGGCGACGTTATCGTTACATAAGAATTTTCATGCTCTTGGAATAGTTGATCTACGATGGTTTGGGGAGTGATTTTTTCAAGAAGAGCTCCTGTTAACGGGCAATGGGGTTTCCCTAAAAGAGCGAAGAGTTTTTCAAGACCGTTAGTAATGTCTAAAGCAGAAGCTAGCGAGTTTCGGGAATTTTTTCTTATTCCCATTTTTTTTATTGCAATAACAGGAGATAGTCCTCGAACACTTTCTACTTGTGGCAGCGGGGTTTGTTTAATCAGCGCTTGGCGCACATAATAGGGGAATAGCTCTGCATAAGCAATATTTCCTGCTGCATAAAGGATATTAAAAACCAGGGAATGCTTTCCCGAAGCTGAAGGCCCCGAAACTACTGTTAGAGCATTGCGAGGGAATGTGATGTCAATATGTTTCAGATTGTTGTGATAAGCATCTTGAATAGAAATATCCCTAAGAAAATGCTCTTTTTTCGGTTTTTCAGATAATTTAGGGAGTGCTTTTGTCTTTTTAAAGTATGGTTGTAGAGCCTTCGCTGTGTGCGTATCTAAGAGGATAAGCTCTTCAGGAGAGCATGAGGCTAATAGATAACCACCGAGATTTCCTCCTTCAGGACCAAGCTCAATAACATGATCGGAAATTTTTACAATGTGCATATTGTGTTCTATAATTACTACAGTATGCCCTTGATACGTAAGGGAAAGAAGAACATGAATAAGAGCGTGAATATCGTGAGTATGAAGGCCTGTTGTTGGCTCGTCAAGAATATAGAGACTAGGTTTTTTAGAAGGCGCAAGCAGCTCATAGGTTAGTTTTAGCCTTTGAATTTCTCCTCCCGATAAACTTGAGAGAGGTCTTCCTAAAGGAAGATGATCAAGACCTAGGGAACATAATGCGTGTATCTTTTCATGAATATGGGGAGTGGTCATGAAGAATTTTTCAGCTTCATATGCTGTCATATCTAAAATGTCAGCAATGTTTTTCCCTTGATAGTGTACTTCTAAAACTTGAGATTGGAATCGTTTTCCATGACAAAGAGGACAAGGAATAGAATTATGATCATCGAGAGTTATAGATCCTATACCCAGGCATTCCGTACATGAGCCTAAAGAAAGATTAAAACTAAAATGTCCCTTTGTTAGTCCTAATCGTTTGCTTTTTGGTTGCTGAGCGAATAGTTCTCGAAGGTCGTCAAAAACTTTAATATAAGTGAGAGGAATAGAACGTTGAGAACGACCGGGCAAATCTCGGGTAATATGCACGATACGTTCGATCTTCCCCCCATTTATATATAAATTCGGCTCTTGTTCTCCTTGAATAAGACGTTCCATGGCAGGAACTAGCGTGTCATTAATTAAAGATGACTTTCCTGAGCCAGAGACGCCAGTTACGGCTGTTATTCTCTCCAAAGGTAGAGAAATAGTTACGTCTTTTAAGTTGTTTGTGGTTGCATGAGATAGAGATAGTGTGGCTTTTGCTTTAGGACGCTTTTCAGGAATTTCTATAGTAAGTTCATGACGCAGGTATTTTGCTGTTAGCGAATCGCAAGAATTCAGAAACTCTTTAGGAGAGCCATTAAATAGTACCTCCCCTCCGAAAATTCCTGCTCGAGGACCGATATCGATGATGCGATCACAAAAAGAAATCATTTGATCATCATGCTCAACGAGAAGAATAGAGTTTCCCTGATCACGTAGTTTTTGAATTACCTGAATGAGTTTGTGCGTATCGCGAGGATGTAGTCCTATAGAAGGTTCATCAAGGATATAGGTAATACCAGATAGCTCGGCTCCCAGATGCTTGGCAAGAGCTGTACGCTCTTGCTCTCCTCCAGAGAGCGTCGCTAGAGTTCTATTCGGAGTAAGATAGGAAAGACCCAAATTAATAAGTATGGAAAGGCGATTATTTAGACCTTCTAGCACCTCGCGAACTGATTTTGAGGATGTATTTATAGAAGATGTAAAAGAGAAAAACTCATCAAGAGGCATTTTCTGAAATTCAACAAAAGTCTTTCCTTGCCATGTAGCTGCACAGGCATATTCTCCAAGTCCCGTTCCTTGACATGCCGGACATGGGGATGCTGTTGTTCCCTCCGGGATATGTTTGGAAGGTTTTGCGGCATAGCGTACTTTTTCACCAATATCATTAAGAATGCCTCTCCACAGCTTATATGTAAGGGATTTTTTTCCTAATGTAGAATCAAAAAGTCGTACGGGAAGAACTAGGTGTTTTTTACCATAGAGAAAAGCATTTTGAATTGATGGGGAGAGATCTTTCCAAGGAGTATCTAAACTAAAGCCTAAAGTGTCTGCTAGAGATTGATAAAGAGCATGATAGAAATATGTGGAGCAGTTCCCAGCAAGTTTGCAACAATTTTCCCGGATGGATAAATCATTTTGAATGAGAGAAAGATCTACGATAGTGATGTAGACTCCTGTTCCTTGGCATCTAACACAACGGTCTTCCAAACTATGGGGAGAAAATAACTGTGGGGTTAATGGGGTATAGGTCTGTTGTGTTTCTGGAATATGTACCTGTGTAGAAAAAGCTTCCTCATGGGTCCCTGTATTTATAGAACAGTGCCCCTTGCCTATGTTAAGAGCTGAAAACAGGCTGACCTTCATTCTAGCATTGTTACTCTCTTTTTTAATGAAGGAGTCTACAAGAATATCCACGGGGGTCTCTTCATTTATAGGAGAGGAAAGATACGGATAAATTGAAGAGATAACGCCATCAATACGGATTTGGGTATATCCCTGTCTTACGCATTCTTGAATGGAGGTAAGGCTTTTATCTATTAAAGGGGCTAGCAGGCTTATCTGCGTTTCGTCGGGAATATTTGCAAGTGTAGAAAGAATTTTTTCCTTACTTTGTAAATGAAGAACTTTTTGGGTATGAGGGTCTCTAGCTTCTCCATCTAGAGAGAATAATAAAGCTAGGTGTTGGGAAAGTTCTGTCACACTTCCTACAGTAGCATGCGCATGATGGGAAAAATGGTTTTGCTTAACAGCAATAGTGGGGGACAAACCCCGAATATTTTCAACAGTAGGGTCAGGTAAAGAAGATAATGTCGTGGCAAAAAACGCTGGTAGTGTAGATACATATCGTTTTCTTCCTGCTGCGTATACAGTGTCAAAAGCTAATGAGGACTTCCCAGATCCTGATACTCCGGTCAGCAAGACAATCTCTCCGGGCAGGAATTCTATGGAGATATTTTTTAGATTTCTGACTGTAATACCAGAAATACGAACAGGTAGGTTGGGCATAGATCTCACTATAATTTAGAAAATAAGGAGAGATTTTCTATACGGATAATTATAACTACTTAGTGAAATCGAGTTTGATTTACTTTTAATTTTATAGAAAGAAAAAAAAGCAAACTACTCATTTTTCAAGATTAAGAGATAAGTATAAGCTGTATTTTTCATGAAATAGTATAAGGTTAGGCATGTCAACATACAAATTAAGATAGAATCATGTATCTTAATTGTGTGTAGCGAATCACGTTTGATATTCTTAAGAGTCTATTGAATTATTTTTGTAAACGCGTGTTAGCTACAGAGTAAACAAGTTTTTGATTGGTTTGAGAAGTTAGGGAAGTATGATCGCAAGAACGAAAATCATTTGTACTATAGGTCCAGCAACAAATACCCCAGAAATGCTAGAGAAGCTCTTAGACGCAGGAATGAATGTTGCTAGGTTAAATTTTAGCCATGGTACTCATGAAAGTCATGGTCAGACAATCCGTCTCCTTAAAGAATTGCGAGAAAGTAAGGGTGCTCCTTTAGCCATCATGTTAGATACTAAGGGACCCGAAGTTCGCTTGGGAAAGGTTCCTACACCAATCAAGGTATCTCGGGGTCAGAAAATCACCTTAGTAGGGAAAGATATCGAAGGGTCTATGGAAGAGGGAATTACTTTACATCCTCGGTGTGTGTTTCCTTTTGTGCGTGAAGGTGCAGAAGTCCTGATAGATGATGGATATATTCAAGCGATTGTGGTTTCTACCGGTGATGATCATCTGGAATTAGAATTTATTAATTCCGGAGAGTTAAAATCCAATAAGTCTTTGAGTATCAGAGAAATAGATCTTGCATTGCCATTCATGACGGATAAGGATATCGCTGATCTTAAGTTCGGGGTTGAACAAGGTGTTGATGTTATTGCAGCTTCTTTCGTTCGCTGTGCAGAAGATATAGAAAGCATGCGTAAATGCCTAGCAGATTTTGGACGTGCAGATATGCCAATTATTGCTAAGATAGAAAATCGGTTGGGCGTGGAAAATTTCTCTAAGATTGCCCAGGCTTCAGACGGGATTATGATTGCCCGAGGGGATTTAGGAATTGAGCTTTCTGTTGTAGAAGTCCCCACTTTACAAAAGTTCATGGCAAGAGTGTCTCGTGAAACTGGACGTTTTTGTATTACCGCTACGCAAATGTTAGAATCTATGATTCGCAATGTATTGCCAACTCGTGCTGAAGTTTCGGATATTGCTAATGCTATTTATGACGGTACGTCTGCAGTAATGTTATCGGGAGAAACAGCTTCAGGAAGTTATCCTATAGCAGCCGTTAAAATTATGCGATCTGTGATTCAGGAGACAGAAAAAAATCTCAATTATAGCTCTTTCCTTAATCTTAATGATAGTGAATGTGCTGTTAAGGTATCTCCTTATCTTCAATCTATAGGCTTATCAGGAATTCAAATTGCAGAAAAAGCAGAGGCTAGAGCTATTATTGTTTATACGGAATCTGGAGGATCTCCGATTTTTCTTTCCAAATACCGTCCTCGCTTCCCAATCATTGCTGTTACACCTAATCGAGATGTGTACTATAGGCTTGCCTTAGAGTGGGGTGTGTACCCTATGCTTACAGAGGAATCCGTCCGTGCTGTATGGCGGCATCAAGCTTGTGTTTATGGTATCGAAAGGGGAATTTTATCAAATTACGATAAAGTTTTAGTCCTGAGTCGTGGTGCGCAAATGAAAGATACAAATAATCTGACTTTGACAACAGTAAATGACATCATTACAGCATCAGCTAAATAAGCTGATGCTCTCTTACTTCTTATAAAAAGCGGTTTTTTGCTTTGAAACATCCTGCAGATAGCGAAACTGTAACAAGGGCCACGACCAGGAGTATCGGGGTGATAATATATTTGCTGACTCCCCAAAAGGTGTCAAGAATCTGAATTGTGCCAGCACATATTAGTGAAAAAACAACAACAGAAGCTATGGCTAATATAGCAAATACCACTGCTGAAATGAGAGCTAGAATTCGTTTGTTGTTCTGAGAGTTTTGACCACAGCAAATGCAGTTAAGGGCACATTCAAATGAGGATCCTAAACATTCTGTTAAGCACATAGAATTTTTCTGGTGTAAACATATAAAGAACATGTTCATCTAAACTCAGAAAAAAATCAAAAAATTTCTTAAGCGATAGTTTGAGATTTTTTTGAGACAGAACTTAATGCTGTAATTAAACTAGCATTAGGGTGCGGTAGTTTTTTTCTCAGGGTTTTTCGAGTATAAAGAGCTATGGATCCGGTATTTTTAAAGTGTTTATGCAAGTCCTTGGGTAATTCTGCGAGATCAAATATCGCCGGGAAACTATTGGGAAGAGAACGCAAGAGAGAAAGGCTAGGGAATTCCTTTATAATATACGAGGATAGACCTTCATAAGGTACTTTTTCATTAACAGGGTTATATAGAGCTAAAGTTAACGAGGATCCAGAGTAAAGTTCTGCTAGGTCTATAAGAAAATCCTTAGAGTTTTCGAGATCAGAAGCGTTCACAATAACGAGAATATGACTGTAGGCGTATTTTTTTTTCAGTTTGTTGTAGAGTTTGCGTTTCCATCGTTTATGCATCCACATCCACTGTTGCGGCTGATAAGCAATTCCTTTTTCTAAAAATCTCATAAGGTTGTTCATCAGAGAGGCTACAGAGTCTTTGATGGGCAAAGATTTATCTGCATAGAACTTTTTGCTAGGAACAATCGTATACCCATGGTTATGACGGAATACTGATACCGCCACTACGGGTTTACCTGTTTTATACGCTAATAAAGCTGGGGAAGTCGTTGTAAAAGCTTCGTTTCCAAATAGAGGATAAGAATACGGGGATATTAATAGCGCCTGATCGCCGACTATGCCAATAACGTGACCTTTTTGTAAGGCCTGAATAGCAGAGTGAATTCCATGCTTTGGGGAGACGATTTTTCCTTTAAATATCTCTCTAAGTGAGAAAATTTTTTGATTTAATCGCGCGTTTTTTATTGGTTTTGCAAAAGCTAGGCCCGGATAGTCCTTGGTAATATACAGAAAGGGAAGTTCCCAATTTGCCTGATGACCACAGAATAGGATGATGCCTTCGTTGTTACTTAGATTAGAAAACGTGTCTTCTAATTCCTCTTGTGTAAGCACCTCATCATGGCAAAATCCCTCAGGAGAGGTTTCCGCCGTAGCAATGGAAATTAAATTATCAAGATTACCAATGAGTCCCTCTACTGCTAATAACTCTAAAACAGTAATCATCACATGTTGTATGGAATGTTTCGCGATACGGCGTCTTTCTGTAAAAGACTTATCTGGGAAGGCTAAAGCTAAATTTGTTAGTGCTGTTTTCCTATAGTTGGGTACAGTATAAAAAACGATAGACCCCAAAGCTTTTCCCAAGCGACTTAGTAGAGAATGAGGGATTCGCTTAAGAATACCAATTAACGAGATTCCTAGATAGTAACCGAAAAAATCTACAATGCTTTGTTTTCCTCGATGCAAATTCTTTAACATGACTTAGGATACCCACCCTATACAATATAACAAGAGCTTGGAGGGTGAATGAATGCTCTTTCCCTTTATTTATCGAAAGGTCGTTCTCTGAATACCGATGCGTGGATATCATCGACACTATAATAGCTCAGATAACACTTCCATCTATTTTTACTAACAGCAACAGCACAAGCTATTAATTAGGAATATCCAATATTTTGAATGGGAATCGCTACCAATCTTGTTTATGTAGTTGTGACTTTACCCTAGGTTTTGAACGAATAATAACTTTATTATGGGAAATCTCCGCAGAAAGATTTAACGGAGTCCCGTCTTTACCAAATAAAGAAAGCTTCCTCAAATATTCGCGGAATCGATGGCGTATTCCTGTTTCGTCAATTAGAGCAAAATCATGGAGAATTCCATGTTCTTGAGCCATGAGTGCTTGAACAAAGGTATCTTCAAGAGTTTTTTCATCGATAAATTCTACAGCCCAATTCACTGAGTTATTCCCTTGAGAGGGAGCCATAACAACAGCCAAGGCAATGTTATTCTTCACAACATCTAAGAATAGCTTACTGACATCTTTTGCATAGAGAGGAATATCGATTTGATAAATGCCCTGGTTAAGAACAATAGGGGGGGAAGCCTCCAAAGTATAGGCTAGAGGATTGAACGTATTACTATATTTCACAGGGAAGAAGAGTAAAACAGGAAGACTCAGATTTAAGGGAATTAATTCCTGTTTTAAAAATAGTAGACGTAAGAAATCCGCTTGAGGATCATTTAGATTTTCATACGTATTTGTGTTCCCAAAAGGTATGAGAATTTTTTTCCATTCTTCAGGAATAGGGAAGATAATCTCATCGCGATTTCCTTGAGCTATACGATTTCTCTCTAGCTCTTCGAAAGATACTTTGTTTAGATTGAAGGTAAGTTCTAGTCCTTGTTCCTTAAGAGCATTTACATATTCTTTGGGACCGCTGACTTTTTGAATAAGGTATTTTGGCCAAACATCTAAATATTCGTAACCCTTAGGAGGACTACCTACGGGAGTCGTGATCGTGACAGTAATATCTTCTGTGACGTATTGGGTAAGGCGAATGAAAATATCATCAGCAGACACATTGTGAATATCTCTGCGAATATTTGTCTCTCCATCTAGACTTACAAGATTATACTTATCAATAGTGGCTATCCAGCTTTCTGTATGCCCTGAGGCACTAATAACAACTTCTAAATTCGTGGATCGCAGATCGTGAACAGTATTTTTATTTCCTGTAATTGTTAAAGAGACTTTTTTATCTAATAGACCATTATTCTGTAGTCCTAATACTGTTTGATCAGGATCAAGGTCTATAATACGAACGGGGATGTTATTTAACGTACGAGTAATAGTGACCGATTGCCCTACGAGAACCCAAATGATGATGGCAAAACCCAGAGACACGACTTTTCGTAGCCAATTACGAATGAAAAAACGAGAAAAGAAATCGATCATTTTTTCCAAATCCATGAACTAAAGGGTTTGCGTTTTTGTTCTTTCAGGGTAAGAATGCTTCTCAGTACAGCCTTGAATCTATCCATTTTTACTCTGCGAGTTAAAATTCCATCCCGGGATAACGATACATAACCATTTTCTTCAGAGACGATAATAATAAGAGCATCGGTACGCTGGCTAGCTCCCAGAGCTGCACGATGACGAGTTCCCATAGAACGTGATAACTGAGTTGTATCCTGAGCTAGGGGAAGAACAACTCGTGCGTAGGCTATGGTTTCTGCTCTAAGAATAACAGCTCCATCATGAAGAGGGGAGGAGGGTTCAAATATTGTCTCTAAGAGCTCTTCAGAAAAATCTGCATTAATTTTTACTGAAGAAAAACTTAAGAACTCGTCGAAAGAATCTTTGTTTTCAAGAACAACAAGAGCGCCCACTTGTCTCTCTGACATTTGATAAATACATGAGGTCAGATGCTCAATAAATTGATCTTGTAAATCGATAACAATCTTCCTACCATGAAATCGTACCCGAGATAAGGCAAGGCGTATTTCAGGTTGGAAAATAATGAAAACGACAATGGCTGCAACATTAACAACATGTAGCATTAATCGTCGGATAATAGGAAAATGTAATTTATCTGCTAGGACAAATAGAAACAAAAAGGCAAGCAACCCAAAGACTACGTCCATAGCCCGAGTTCCCCAAAAGAACTTTAACAGATAGTTTAATACTACCCAGATTAGAGCTATTTCTAACAAGGATGTTATGTAGTAAGTAATATCTATGGGCATAGCTTTACTAGTTTCCTAGAATAGAACACTTGAAGAGATTCTCACCTTAAAGGCAAGCGACTGCTTTCTAAAAGAAGATAATATACTACTGTAGCATATAGAGAAAAAGGTTAACAGCAAAGTATTTTGTAGTTGCAATAGTTTGTTATATACTTCACATTACAACTTTTTTATTTGTTCTCGGATTTCTGGCGGACATATGGATACGGTGATTTTATCTAGAATACAGTTTGGTTTATTTATTGCGTTTCACTATTTGTTTGTTCCTTTAAGTATGGGCCTTAGCATGATGCTTATTTTAATGGAGGGCTTGTATCTAGTTACGAAGAAGAATATTTATAAACAACTAACCTGGTTTTGGATTGGCGTATTTGCGTTAACATTTGTGATTGGCGTGGTTACTGGAATCATGCAGATTTTTTCTTTTGGATCTAATTGGTCGAGGTTTTCTGAGTATACAGGGAACGTTTTCGGCACCCTGTTAGGAAGTGAAGGTGTGTTTGCTTTTTTCCTAGAATCAGGATTTTTAGGCGTGTTGTTATTCGGACGTCATAAAGTTTCTAAGAAAATACATTTCTTCTCTACGTGTATGGTGGCTGTGGGAGCTCATATGAGCGCTTTTTGGATAGTATGTGCCAATTCTTGGATGCAAACGCCGTCTGGTTATGAACTGGCCATACATAATGGTCAACTTGTTCCTATCATGACTTCATTTTGGAAGGTAGTTTTCTCTCCCTCAAGTATGGATCGCTATACTCATGTGGTCTTGGGAGCTTGGCTATCGGGTATTTTCCTGGTTATTAGTGTAAGTGCGTATTATTTACGTAAACAACGTTATATAGAATTTGCTCGTCAGGGATTGAAGTTAGGCGCGATTACCGGAATTCTTGTGCTTATATTACAATTGTGGTCCGCCGATGTTACTGCGCGTGGTGTTGCTAAGCATCAACCTGCAAAATTAGCTGCTTTTGAAGGTCTGTTTAAAACCCAAGAGTATAGTCCGATTTACCTATTCGGTTATGTTGATGTAGAGAATCAAAAGGTGATAGGCTTACCTCTTCCTGGAGGTCTTTCCTTTTTAGTTCATAGAAATACTAAAACTCCGGTTGCAGGTCTTGATCAAACTCCTCAAGATGAGTGGCCTAAAGTGCAGATGGTTTTTCAGTTTTATCATCTTATGGTTATGCTTTGGGGGCTTATGGTACTTTTAGTAATCATCACATGGTTTGCCTATAAGAAAAGACGCTGGGCATTAAAACCTTTCATCTTAACTATGCTATCCTTCTCTGTCCTCTGCCCCGAAATATGTAATGAGGTGGGTTGGTTCGCTGCGGAGATGGGAAGACAGCCTTGGGTTGTTTATGGCCTATTAAAAACCAATGATGCTGCTTCTCCTATCGTGAGCGGAGAGCAGGTAGCCCAATCTCTGATTTTATTTAGTCTAGTGTTTGTTTGTCTCTTATCTTTATTCCTCTTTCTTTTATGGAAAAAAATACAACGAGGACCAGATCAAAACGATCTTAATGAGGTGGAAGTATAATCATGGAATTTTCATTAGCTTCAATGTTACCGATAGCTTGGTATGCTATACTAGTAGTTGCGGTATTCGCTTATTCTTTGGGGGATGGTTTTGATTTAGGTTTGAGTACAATCTATTTCATATCTCGGGCGGATGAAGAACGACGCGTCTTACTTAATTCCATAGGACCTGTTTGGGATGGTAATGAGGTTTGGCTCATTATTATTTTTGGCGGACTTTTTGCAGGATTTCCCTCTGCCTATGGCGCATTATTGTCCATTTTTTACATGCCAATATGGACCCTAGTTTTACTCTATATCTTTAGGGGATGTTCTTTAGAGTTTCGCAGTAAAGCGGAATCTACGAAATGGAAAGCTTTTTGGGATGTTGTTTTCTGTGTATCAGGTATCGCTATTAGTTTCTTCCTAGGAGCTATAGTAGGGAATATGATTTTAGGATTGCCTATGTCTCCAACGACACAATATTCCTCGCTATCTTGGCTACTATTTTTCCGTCCCTATGCATTCTTGTGTGGGGCTCTTGTTGTCAGTGCTTTTTCTATTCATGGAGCAACGTTTACTTTAATGAAAACTTCCGGGGAATTGCATCATCGTATTGTTAAACGTTTTTCTTATGTTTTATCGGCCTTTTTAGTTATTTATCTTCTTTTAATCGGTACTACTTTGGTTATGATACCACAAACCAAAGGGTATTCTTTCCCCATAGGGAGTTTTATTGGCGTCCCTACATACCCAGTATTGATATTACTATTGGCTATGACTTTGGCCTGTAGTTTAGCGACAAAAACTTGCATATCTAAACAGCGTTACGGTTGTGCTTTTCTCTACTCTTCGTGCAATTTACTCCTGTTGATACTATCCTCAGTAGCTTTGGTTTTCCCAAATCTCTTATTTTCTACGGTAAGCTCAGAGTACAGCTATACGATTTATAATGCAGCAGCTAGTATGAAAACTTTACAGAGCCTTTTAGTGATTGTACTTGTTGGCCTGCCATTTATCATTGCCTATGGCGTGTATATTTATCGTGTGTTCAAAGGTAAAACAGATTTCCCTTCGGTGTATTAGAGTAGCCCAAGGGGTTTGTTGGTGACAATAAGCTCATAAACTCTATGAGAACGGTAATTGCCTAAAGGGGATTTCTACAATTGTAGAAATCTCTGAAAGGTTTCTTTAAGTTAGGGAACCTAGGCAGGAAATTCTATAAATCAAAAAAGATATTCTACTTTTGCTTGTCTAGTACTAGACACTCAAAAAATTCGAAACGAACTTAGAAATAGTCTAAGAAACTTCTTTGATATTGATTATGTAATAAGCCGGAAAAGCAAAATGGTTGTTTGGACGAGGAAGACATTCTACAGAAACTCTCTTTCCTAACCATTGTTCGAGGTCTATTTTTGTCGCATAGACAAAGGCAATAGTATTTTCCTGATCCTTTAGCAAATAATCCCCAGGATTATGTTTTACGACATGGGGGTAAATTTCAAGCTCTCCAACAAAAGTCTGCTTTTTCTTCTTTTCTTCTTCATAGAAGGCTTCTTGGGTAAGCTTTTTAGCACTTTCTTGAGGCTGCATGCTTGCCCAAATCTTAAATAACGAATATTCTAGACTTTCTCTTCCTTGAGTTTGTGGAGAGGTTTTTATTGTTGTTTGCTTGCGGATATGTCGAGATAATAAAGATCCTCCTGTTATCGCGGGAGTTTCCTTATTGTAACAAGTCTCAGAAGAGCTCGATACTTGTTGATTACTTATAGACTTATTTTGTTCTGCTAAAGATTTCGATAGGTAAGTATCCTGAATTTCTTCTAAAGCCTTTTGTATTAAAGGCTGTAAATCTGGAACATCATTAAATTCTTCGGATTGCAAAAGATTTATCTTTTTATAAATGGCTTCTAAATCTACGGCATCCAAAGTTTTATTTAACTCTGTTTGAGCAAACTTGACGGCAGAGTCTAGTAAATCCAAAGCGATTTTTTTCTGACCTTCTCTATGTTTATAGAGATCTATGGAGCCTTTTTGGGAAACGAAGTTTTTGGCAACATAGAACGTACATTGGCTGGGTAAAACAATTTCCAACCATTTTCCTTGCGATTCTCTAGATGTCGTTTGTATCTCTGTGCCTCGTGATAAACGTGTAAGAACAGGAGCTGAGGTTGAGGGTTCTAAACGTACGTTTACTTGCTCGCCTTCGATAACATTATCTAAGACAAATGTACGAAATACGTATCCTTTGATTCCTTCAGGAGCTGAAACAACGTAGTAGTCTTTACTTTCACCGATAACGGCGATGTAGTCACCTTTGGAAAGTTCTTTAACAATGGAACTATCAACATGAGGAGCTAAACGCAAGCGCACCCGATTTCCTTTGATTTCTCCCGTAAATGGAGCAAAGGAAGTTTTGTCTGTTTGCACAACAGGTGTCTTTGAAGAAGAAGATGCAGCGTGTAAACTTGCTGAACCTATTCCAGACCCGATGGCAAACAAAAGCATAGAAATCGATAACGTTCGCATGCTTTACTCCTACAATGTGTTCACATTAGAAATCGATACAAGGATGTGATCTAGTCCTCTAGGGGATGCTTCCCCTAGAAAAAAGAATTATATCGACTGCAGTGAAAAAGTCAATTATCTTACCAAACGAGCTGAACTAGGCTATGCATTAAGTATAGAGAACAGCTTTTACATGTTCACAATTTAACTTGCCACAGGTACATCCAATAGGTGTTCCTAAATATACGCTAAACTGTTCATTTGGATTTAAAGGATCGGTAACAAGATAAAGTTTATTTCCACTTTGACTAATATCCCATGTGCGGAAAGATAAATCTTGATCGGACACTGTTGCCTCTTCTTCTTCACTAATGGCTCTACCAATCTGGCAATGCATACAGTTGCAATGAGGCTCTGCTTTAGGCAGAAGGTTTTGATTATTTCCTGCTAGCGTACGAATCATGGTAACCATTTTTTCTAAAACATCCGCAGGCGCATCGGGATGATCTTTATGCTCGGGAATATGCTGCAAGATCATTTCCATGGGGCTAGCTCCAGAAAATAGCGGAGACATGAGGGTGTTAGGTGAGAACATTTGAATGTCGGTATCTTTAGATAATTGCTGAAGTACGTTCATTAACATACCCAGCTTGTCATCCTCTCGACCGGATTCAGTGCGGAGCGCTTGAGAAGATTCTAGATGAAGAAGATGCTCCTGGAAAGCAATATCGATAATAGCTTGGTCTAAATTGGGAATGGAAATAGTTTTCCCATCAATTAAATGTAATTTGAGGGTGGCCTGTCCCTTAACTTCTCCTTCCTGAGATTCAATAAAGGCTATTTGGTTCCATCGTGCAGAAATATAAGGAGGGATGCAAATCAATTGGTCATTAATTTTCACTTTCATGGCGACCTCCAATGGTAAACTCTACTGTTATTGCTTAAACGTTATTGTAGAGGAGCTTTGTTTTTTTTGACAATCGAATTAGCAGTTGTTGTTGTTGATTGCTAGTTTCTAGCTTAACCTCTTGAAGGTGTTAAGCAATTTTTCTTTGTTTGGCGGAATAACAATAGAGTTTTTTTTACTTAGAATTATATAAAAGGGTCAAGAGGTTTCTAATAAATTTTTGTCAATATAAGCACAGATTTTCAGGGTATTTATTCGCGCATTTTCTGAGTTTTATTAAGAAAGCTATTTTCAGATATAAAGTGTCTTGATTGGGGTAGGAGCCCTGTTTCGTTAGGAGTTTGCTAAATGAAGAAAACAATGGTCATTGATACGAGTGTATTTATTTATGATCCTGAGGCCCTATCATCTTTTGAGAATACGAGAATCATCATTCCTTTTACGGTGATTGAAGAGTTAGAATCGTTTGCTAAAGATCGTGATGAGTCAGCAAAAAATGCTTCGCGAGCTTTGAGCAACATTCGTTTATTGCTTGAACGGTCTGGCAACCACGCAGAGGGCATATCTCTTCCTAATGGTGGTGAGTTGCGTATAGAAGTTTCTTCCATTGCCAACCTAGCTAATGATGACAAGCGTAGAAAACTCCTCACGCTAGAATTACTACAAGTGATCGCTCAACGTGAACCTATGGTTTTCGTGACAAAAAGTCTAGGACGTAGGGTGCGAGCCGAAGCTTTAGGAATAGAAGCTAGAGATTACGAGAACAAGAGATTTTCTTTTAGATCATTGTATCGTGGGTATCGCGAGTTAAAAGTCTCCGCTTCCGATGTAGAAAATTTTTATACACATGGGTATTTAGATGTTTCTTTGGATATCGCTCCATCACCCAACGAGTACTTTTTTATTTCTGGAGGAGAGAATTATTTTGCTCTAGGTCATTATCACGATGCTGAGGGAAGAATTGTTTCCTTAAAAACTCTTCCAGATAAAATTTGGGGAATCAAACCTTTAAATACTGAACAAAAATGTGCCTTGGATCTTCTTTTGCGAGACGACATAAAATTGGTTACTCTTGTGGGACAGGCAGGATCAGGAAAAACAATTCTAGCTTTAGCGGCAGCTATGCATCAGGTGTTTGATAAGGGGAATTATAATAAATTATTAGTAAGTCGTCCTATTATTCCTATGGGAAAGGATATAGGATTTCTTCCAGGGCTTAAGGAAGAAAAACTTCTACACTGGATGCAGCCTATCTATGACAACATGGAATTCCTTTTTAGTATTAATGGTATGGGGGATTTTTCCGAGGCTCTGCAATCTTTAATGGAAGCTAAAAAATTAGAGATGGAAGCGCTCACCTATATTCGTGGAAGGTCTTTGCCAAAAGTATTTATGATTATTGATGAGGCTCAAAACCTCACGCCCCACGAGATTAAGACAATTATTTCCCGAGCAGGAAAGGGAACCAAAATTGTTTTAACAGGAGACCCCACGCAAATCGATAGTTTATATTTCGATGAAAACTCCAATGGTTTGACTTATTTAGTAGGTAAGTTTCACCACCTATCTCTTTATGGCCATATGTTCATGACGCGTACAGAACGATCTGAACTTGCTGCTGCTGCTGCAACTATTTTGTAGCTTGACAGTTTATCAGCCTAAGAGATCATAGAGTTCTTCTTTTGCAGTTTTTGGGGGAAGAAGGGGTTGCTTTGTGGGATCAATATCTGAAGATGCTGGTGTTATATTTCCGCATACCTTCTTAAAGTAGCCCATAACCAAATGCAGCACTTTGAGAACAGCTTGGTAAATAATTAAAAGGCCTTTGATTCCAAAAAGTTCAAACCAGGCATCCTTGCGAATTCTTGGCAAAACTTCGTTGATTTCTAGGCATGGGGAAATGGAGCATATTGCACTATAACCTCCAGTCGGGAGTAGCACGGCTGTTTCAATACGGGAAGTTCCTAATAATGCGCGCGTTCCTGTAAAAGTACTAAAAATTGGTAGATAGCTTAAGAAGGATTCGAAACGATAATGATCCAGCAATCCGTTTGGAGTATGTTTGTGTCGGATTACTAAAACCGTTTGTTGTGTAAATCTCATACTTTTCTTAAGCTTGTATAATTGTGAGGTTTGAATAAAACTATTACTCAAAAACAAGTTTTTGAATAGATACTGATGAAAGTCCGCATGTGATTCAAGAAATTATTTATTTTTTTGATAAAGAATGAAATGGAGCCGCAATACGGAACTTCTAAATAGTCGGGGAAATGGAGGTGGAGAGACTCGAACTCTCGTCCTTGGTAAACTCCCTGCTAACCTCTACATGCTTAGTCCCTAGTAGTAATACATTGAATTTCCTCAGCTAAGAACATCTATGGAAACCAACGACTCTCAGTGATCTCGAATAAACCTCCTTGAGAATTAGAGAAGGTGAATTCCAACCAGATAGATGACGGCACTTCACAAACCTCTGGTGGAGTCCATGAGTACCGGGTTATCTAGAAGTTATCTAAATAACAACTTGTGCTAATTAAGCAGCTAATCTTTCCTGAGTTAGGTCAGAGAAACTGATAATTTCGCATTCAGCCTTAGGTTCGGCATTTATTGTTTTGTCGGCTTTTTAGGAGGCCAGCCAACGCCCTCCGCATGCAATTAACACTTTATTTCCAAGTCGAAACCTATACACCCCCAGAATATATTTTAAGTTTTTCTTCGCTTTTGTGCAATTTAAGTATCCCTCTATTTTAAATGTTGTCAAGAGAAGGAGAATTTTTCTCAAATTCGAGGGGAATGTGGACGAAAACCAGGGAAATCTTTATTTTGGAGGAGATTTTACATCTATAACGCACGCAATAATTAGAGCATGAATACAGAGGGTGAAGGAAGCAAGGAAAGCCTTGCTAACCGAGAAGAAAAAATATTGGATTTTTGGAAAACACAAAATATTTTTCAAAAATCGTTGAAAAACAGAGAAGGGAAAACCCTGTATTCTTTCTACGACGGTCCGCCGTTTGCTACAGGTCTACCTCATTACGGCCATCTTCTTGCAGGGACAATCAAAGATGTTGTTGGGCGTTTTGCCACCATGGATGGGTATTATGTTCCTAGGCGTTTTGGTTGGGATTGTCATGGTGTTCCCGTAGAATATGAAGTGGAAAAATCCTTAAATCTCACGACTCCAGGAGCAATTGAGGACTTCGGTGTGGCGAAGTTTAACGAGGAATGTCGAAAGATTGTTTTCCGTTATGTGGATGAATGGGAGAGTTACGTAACTCGTTTGGGAAGGTGGGTAGACTTTGCCTCTACGTGGAAGACCATGGATGCTTCATTCATGGAAACCGTCTGGTGGGTATTCCGTTCTCTTTATGATCAGGGTTTGGTTTATGAAGGAGTTAAAGTTGTTCCCTTCTCCACCAAATTAGGCACACCTTTATCAAATTTTGAAGCAGGTCAAAATTATAAAGAAGTTGACGATCCTTCTGTAGTCATTAAGTTTGCTTTGCACGGAGATCCTGCATCTTTATTAGTATGGACGACAACACCCTGGACTCTGGTGTCTAATATGGCAACTGCAGTGGGTCCTGAAATTACTTATGTTCGTATTGCTGATAAAGCTTCCGGAGAACAATGGATTTTAGGCCAAGGATGTCTTGAACGCTGGTTCTCAGATGTAGATTCTTATGAAGTTTTAGAAAGCTTTCCAGGAACAGCTCTAGTTGGAAAAAGTTACGAACCACCCTTTAGCTTTTTTGAACATAAACGAGCAGAGGGGGCTTATAAAATTCTTTCCGGCTCATTTGTAGAGGAGAGTGAAGGAACGGGAGTTGTCCACATGGCTCCTGCTTTTGGTGAGGCAGATTTCTTTGTCTGTAAGGAGAATCGGGTTCCTATAGTCTGCCCCGTGAATAATCATGGTTGCTTTACTGAAGAGATTCCTGAGTATCAGGGGCAGTACATTAAGAGTTGTGATAAGGGAATCATCAAGTCTTTAAAAAATCTTGGAAAGGTTTTTTATCATGGCACTGTGATGCACCGCTATCCTTTCTGTTGGAGAACGGATACTCCATTAATTTATAAAACAGTGAATTCTTGGTTTATTTCTGTTGAGAAGATCAAGGATAAAATGTTGCGAGCGAATAGGAAGATCCACTGGGTGCCAGAGCACATTAAAGATGGTCGTTTTGGCAAGTGGTTAGACGGAGCTAGGGATTGGGCAATTAGCAGAAATCGTTACTGGGGCACTCCAATTCCTATTTGGAAAAGTAAGGACGGAGAAATCTTAGTGATAGGCTCTATAAAAGAGCTTGAGGAGATTACCGGAACGAAGGTCTCTGATCTACATTGTCATTTTATTGATCAGTTAAAAGTTGAGAAGGACGGAAAGTTATTCCAGAGAGTGCCTTATGTGTTTGACTGTTGGTTTGATTCTGGAGCGATGCCCTATGCCCAAAACCACTATCCTTTTGAAAATCAGAAGGAAACAGAAGCTGCTTTCCCTGCTGATTTTATTGCGGAAGGTTTAGATCAGACTCGAGGATGGTTTTACACTCTTACTGTAATATCCTCAGCCTTATTCGATCAGCCAGCCTTTAAAAATGCGATAGTCAATGGTATTGTTTTGGCTGAAGATGGCAACAAGATGTCAAAAAGGCTAAATAACTATCCCAGCCCTATAGGGATCATGAATACCTATGGAGCTGATGCTCTACGGCTGTACTTATTAAACAGTGTTGTTGTGAAAGCCGAAGATTTGCGTTTTTCTGATAAGGGCGTTGAATCTATTCTTAAACAAATCCTCCTACCTTTAACAAATGTATTATCATTTTTCAAAACTTATACGGATTTATACGGTTTTGATGCGGATATGTATGGTAAGGAAGAGATTGCCTATAGTGAGATTGACAAATGGATTCTCTCCGATCTCTATACTGTCGTTGGTAAAGTTCGTGAGAGCATGAACTCTTACAATTTAAATACTGCCGTAAGCCCATTTGTCTCTTTTATTGATGATCTAACAAATTGGTATATTCGCCGTTGTCGTCGACGTTTTTGGGAATCTGAAGATACTCCCGATAGAAGAGCAGCTTTTGCTACACTTTATGAAGTGCTTACAGTTTTCTGCAGGGTGATTGCTCCCTTTATTCCATTTATCTCTGAAGATATCTATCAGCAGATCAAAACAGACAAGTCCGAAGAATCCGTGCATCTCTGTGATTTTCCTCATGTTGATCTTGCTAAGGTATTTCCAGATTTAGAGCAGCGTATGGGAGATGCTCGTGAGATTGTTGGCCTAGGGCATTCTTTACGTAAAGAACATAAGTTAAAAGTTCGTCAGCCTTTAGCCCATTTCTATATAGTGGGTCCTAAAGAAAGATTGGATGAATTGGCTTCTTTTGAGCAGCTCATTGCAGAAGAGCTTAATGTAAAAAATATTGTATTTTATAAAGAGACGCCAAGTTTTGTAAAAACAACCGTAAAACCTAATTTCCGCTCTTTAGGTAGAAGAGTAGGAGAGAAGATAAAGGATGTGCAAAGAGCTCTTAGTACTCTTTCTCAAGAACGAATACAACAGTTACTAAAACAGCAATTTATCTCTCTTGATTTAGGTTCCGAAGAAATCACTCTAAGTATTGATGATATATTGATTTCCTGGGAAACAGATCCCGGATATGTTGCACGTAGTTCTTCTTTGTTTACTGTTGTGCTTGATTGCCAATTAACTGAAAGCCTTATTGTTGAGGGGATTTCACGAGAACTAGTGAATAAAATTAACACAATGCGTCGTAATCGTAAGCTTCATGTTTCAGATCGTATTGTTTTGCAAATAAAGACATCCGAAGATGTTGAAAAGGCATTTTTACATTACGAAAATTATATTTGCGAAGAGACGTTAACTACTCAATTTGAGTTTACAGATGCTGTTGAGGGAGAGGAGTGGGATATTAATGGTCATCCTACGGTTATCTCCCTTAAGATTGCCTCCACATCAAACTAAAATGCCAAATTTTTTAGTAAGTGTGAAAAAGAAGACTCCTAGTTAACAAGGGTCTTCTTTTTATTGTTTTTTCTCATTCCTTGGAAATAAACGTCGGTGTCTTTGGTAGTACATGTGTCCAAAGAGACAGATAAAGAATCCCAGGGCCAAACCGTTAACTAAGTAACCTGGTAACGTGGTTGGAGCGGGAACATTTTTTAAATGTCCAAAATGACCCAAAGGCCAGAAAATCCATAAAGGTGACCCTAAAAGATTTTCTAAAGGAACAAAACCAAATTCTCTACTGTCGGCACTCATTGGGTAATTATCTCCCAAAACCAAGACATGGCCCTCAGGAATTCGTATTCCAAAATTGCGAATAAACTCTGAGAATTGTTCTAAATCTTGAGGTGGCGGTCCTCTATCGATAAAACCTATGTAGGGACGTTCTTCTGAAGAAGCTTCCTGTTTAGCTTTCTCAGATTCTACGAATTTTTGCAAAGCAGGATCATTTTTAATGAAAATCGGGGAGTCCATAACATAGAGATTCCCTTGATTATAGAATGCATAACGGCTTGGTAAAGGATTGTATTTGGGATTTTTAGGAATGAAGAAAGAACTAAAATTAATGCCACAATTGAACAAATCAATGACTTGATTGTCATTTAACTGCATTAATGCATGCGTCGGTTTTAGCTTCTGGCGCATGCCTCCAAAACCTATTTTATAAGCTTCTCCTTTTGAATACTCATAACAACCGTTATCGACTCCAGGGAAAGGAAGTGCAAAAAGTTTAGCAGTTCTCTCTGCACCCGGAGCAAATGGCTGATACTTGTAGGCAACACCGTCAGAAATAATAAATCTTGAAGTAGTTAAATTGTTCCTAATAAGATGGATGTGCTCTTGTCGTAAAGGAAGAAGCGTTTTCATGGGTTGGATTGTAGGAACTATCTGATTGTTGTAATGTTGAAGATGGGGCTTAGGATAGGAAACATTTGGAGTATGACATATTTCTAGGTATGTTTGAGCTGTTGGAGTCTGCAGTGTATGACATAGGCTAGCTTGTTTGTGTGTGAGAATGCGCACCATTGCGTAGTTGCCCATTCCAAAAAGATCAGAATAGCTAACAGGAGAGGGATGAGGAGTTTTTAATCCATTGGGGATGTCATTATGCCAGGCATTATTGTGGAAAAATTTCCCATAGGTGCCTTCTTGAGGTAGGGAAATCTTCCCGCAAGGTTGATTCATTTGCTTAAAATAAGCAGAAGATTTATCGCTATTTACGATTTCTACAGAGCCATCAAAAGATATATAAGGAACGTGATAGAGATTCTCAAGTCCAAAAGTCGTGGGGAAATGAATAATTTTGTTATCTTTATCTAGGCCGTAAATCTTCCCTCCATAAAAGTAGAGAGTGTCTCCGGGTTTCCCCATGCAGCGCTTAATATAACGTTTTTTCCCCGGAATGAATCCAAAATACTTGGTATCGGAGTTGGGGATGGGCAGGTCGCCAACAGTAAAAACTACAAGCCCCCCGCGAGTTACAGCTTCGGGGCGAAATCCCCAGGGTTTTTTATTAAAAGGAAAATGTAGGCCAAATGTTGTTTTAGAAACAATCATCCGGTCTTGTTCTAAAATAGTTGGTCGCATGGATCCAGTAGGAACTTCATAAAGTTCAAACCAAAATTGGCGAATAAGAAAAGCTACAACAGCAGCAAAAAGAATGGCTTTAGTGAGTTCCCAAGACTTTTTGGCAAAAGATGCTGGGTAGTGCTTCGCAAATTGTTGCGCTTGTTTTGCAAGTTGGCTTGCAGTTTCTTGATCTTGTTGAAAGATGGCATCTTCAAGTTGTTCCAATAACGTTTGCAGTTCTTTTTTAGATTCGGGGTGTTGAGAGAGTTTTTTGTTTTTAAGTAATTGATAGGTTGAACGAAGTACTTGACGACTTTTATTTAAGGAATATCGATATTTCATGAAGATGCCTAAAGAAACTCTTAATTACTTTCTGAGTTTGATTTTTCCCACATTTATTGGGAAATCGAAAAGGGCGTGTCCCTAATCGAAGTTATGGCTATACTTAGCGCATCTAAAATAGACAAAAGCTATACGCATATTTTAATTGTAGTGTTAAAAATTAAAATACGAGCGTCTAAAAAGCCTTGGTTACTATTTTACTGTATTAGATTTTTCAATCAAAAATATTTTCTAGACAGGTTTAAGAATTTGGTGTTTTTCAAAATTTCATCTAAAAAACGTCTAGGAGTTATGTTAGCATAGGTTTTGCCTGTCTGATTTATTCCTTAATATTCGGAAGACTATAGGAATAAGGAGATACGGCGTTATGACCCACATCTATTGTTCTTAAAACAATCGTTCCTTTCGGAGTTTCTATACTAGTCCATAAAGGGAAAACAGAAATTTCTGGGGCTGTAAAATACATTAGCACATTTTTCTCTGATAAAACAGAAGAGTCCTTAGGCCATTTTGCATGCCAAGCTTGCGCAGGCGCTTTAACTGAGCCATTTCCTTCTATAGTAATTTTAGGGGACCATGGACTTTGATTGTTCCCCTGTTTTTTTATTAAATGCGCCGGAGCTTCGTTTAAAGAAAGTTGTAGAAGGGTAACGAACATAGGAAGATCGTTCGTTTGCATGCGACGCAATTCTTGGGTTTTGGGGTTCAAACAAAAAATACATATGTCTTGTTTTGTCAGGGAAATTAAAAAAATTCTTCTAGGTGAAAGGAGCTTATTAATTAGACTTTTCCACGGAGTGTTTTGTATTAATGCGCGGTCTTGTTGAGATAAATGTGGAAATTCTGTCATTTCTATCCACATAGATTCCGGAGACGCAGATTTTACAAACAAAAAAAACTTTTGAGAGCCCTTGCTAAAAACCGCATAGTCTCCAGTTTGAGCAAGAAAAATATTCTTTTTTAAAGAGTGTGAAAATTCCGAGAAAGCTGAACAGGGAAAGAGAAAAATCACTAAAACAAAAAGTCTTTGGAACAGAGAAGATAAGCGTGTTTTTTCTTGCTTTTTCATAAGGTATTTCTGTACACTTTTCCTTTAGTATTTCATAATGTGTTTCCCACATACCATAAGATGGTGATTTTGGAGTTGTCAATATGAAAAAGAACACTCATCTTGACTACAAGCAAGTTTTATTCGTAGATTCTTCTACGGGATATAAGTTTGTTTGCGGATCTACATATCAAAGCGATAAGACGGAAGTTTTTGAAGGACAAGAATATCCTGTGTGCTACGTCAGTGTGTCTTCTTCTTCACATCCTTTCTTCACAGGAAGTAAGAGATTAGTGGATGCCGAAGGCCGGGTAGATAAGTTCTTAAAACGTTACAGTAATGTAAAGCCTGCGCAACCTGTTCAAGTTGCTGAAGAACCTGTTGCCAAAGGCAAGAAAAAGCCTTCACTAAAGAAAAAGAAATAGTCTTCTCTTTTTAAGTTTTAATGTTTTTATAAACACGTTGTCATTCTCTATTTTAATTGGGTATTGAAGCGTGTTTTTTTGTGTAAAGCTTTAATCTGAAATATTCACGCCTTATGACAAACATATTCTTACACCCACACCCACAAATAGCTGTTAGTAATTTTTGTGTGTTTGCAGTGACTCATATTGATTGGGTGTGATAAAACTATAACTCATGGTACTGATTTGCAAAGCAATCAAAGGCTTTGCTTGCAGTCATTTGATCCGAAGATGCTTTTGTAGTATCGCTGTGAAAGCTTCCATTGGCGGCTACGAGCCCCCAGAAGTTAAATAATTTGAATATAAGAGCTTCTCGTTCTCAAGTCGAGAAGTTTGTCAGAAACTCTCGATTGAGAAGTGGTGCATGGAAAAAAAGATTCTAGAGTATTTGAAGCGCCTAGAGGAAGTGGAAGTTAAGATTTCTGATCCGGAAATTTTTAATAATCCTAAAGAGTATAGTAGTTTGAGTAGGGAGCACGCACGTCTTACTGAATTAAAAAACGTGTATGATAAGGTTTTAAGACACGAAAAAATTCTCAATGATGATAAACATGCTCTGGCTCAAGAAAAAGATCCTGAGATGATTGCAATGCTAGAAGAGGGTATTCAATCAGGAAAATCTGAAATTGAAAAGCTTTATAAAATTTTAGAAAATTTATTGGTGCCACCCGATCCAGATGATGATTTAAATGTGATCATGGAATTGCGCGCGGGTACAGGAGGAGATGAGGCGGCCCTGTTTGTGGGGGATTGTGTGCGGATGTATCATCTGTATGCTTCTGCTAAAGGATGGAAATATGAAGAGCTTTCAGCTTCTGAATCTGATATCGGCGGATATAAAGAATATGTCATGGGTATCTCAGGAACTGGGGTAAAGCGCTTGCTTCAGTATGAAGCGGGAACTCACCGAGTTCAAAGGGTCCCCGAAACCGAAACTCAAGGACGTGTTCATACGTCTGCGATTACTGTGGCCGTATTGCCAGAACCAGCAGAAGACGATGAAGAAGTCTTTGTCGATGAGAAAGATTTAAAAATAGACACTTTTAGAGCTTCCGGCGCTGGCGGCCAGCACGTAAACGTTACAGACTCAGCAGTAAGAATTACTCACTTGCCTACGGGTGTTGTTGTTACTTGTCAGGATGAACGTAGTCAGCATAAAAATAAAGCCAAAGCTATGCGTATCTTAAAGGCTCGTATACGTGATGCTGAGATGCAAAGACGTCATAAAGAAGCTTCGGCTATGCGCTCGGCTCAGGTGGGTAGTGGAGATCGATCGGAAAGAATTCGCACCTATAACTTCTCGCAAAATCGCGTGACCGATCATAGAATAGGCCTTACTCTGTACAATTTAGATAAAGTTATGGAAGGGGATTTAGACACCATTACTTCAGCATTAGTTAGCCACGCTTATCACCAGCTCTTTCAAAATGGAAACGAAGAGAATTCTTAGCAAAGCTTCTGCATATTTAAAATATCATGGCGTTGCTTTCTCCGATAGAGAGGCTTCTGATATTTTGATGGATTTTCTTGGAATAAGTTCTCGGGCGCAATTAGCGTCTGTAGTTCTAGATGCAGATTCTTTAGAAACTTATTGGAAACGTGTTCAACAAAGGGCAGCGCGAGTCCCTACGTCCTACATTCATGGTAGCGTGAGTTTTTTAGGTCTGCATTTAGATGTGGATTCTCGCGTGCTTATTCCTAGAATGGAAACAGAATTGCTTGCTGAGCGGATCATAAAGTATTTAACCCAGCATCCTCATATTCGGACGTTTTATGACGTGTGTTGTGGTAGTGGGTGTCTAGGATTGTCTGTAAAAAAATATTGTCCTGAGATTCAGGTTGTTCTTTCAGATATTTGTCCAAAAGCTGTGGCTGTAGCTAAGGCAAATGCTTCTATAAATAATTTAAAAGTGGAAATTCTTCTTGGGGACTTATTTTCTCCCTACTCTTATCCGGCAGATGCTTTTGTCTGTAATCCGCCCTATCTTTCTTTTAGTGAGATCATGTACGTGGACCCTGAGGTGCGTTGTCATGAACCATGGAAAGCTTTGGTTGGAGGAAGTTCTGGAGTCGAGTTCTATGAAAGAATAGCTCAAGATTTAGACCTTGTTTTATGCCCCGGAGGTGTGGGATGGTTAGAAATTGGCTATCGGCAAGGAGAACTAATAAAAAAAATTTTTGCAGGCCGTGGTGTTTCTGGAACTATATACCAAGATCTCTCAGGTTGCGATAGGATTTTTTTTCTTGAAAATCAAGCAAGTGATGCTGTATCCTCATGAGATTATTCTTGATTTTTGCTGAGTAGATGATCAGTTCTTTATCGCAAAAACTATCCTCGATTTTTTCTTCGCTGATTTCCTCTCGTAGAATTACTGAAGAAAACATATCTGAAGCGATCCGAGAAGTCCGCTTGGCTTTGCTAGATGCTGACGTGAATTACCATGTCGTTAAAAGTTTTATTGCTAAGGTAAAGCAAAAAATTCTTGGAGAGGAGGTGTGGAAACACGTTTCCCCCGGACAACAGTTTATACGACATTTACACGAAGAATTGACAGAATTGCTCATCAGTAGTGAAGCTGATTTAACGACTTCAGGAAACCCTGGAGTGGTTTTGCTTTGTGGTTTACAGGGAACAGGGAAAACTACGACATGCGCTAAACTCGCAGCTTATGTTCTAGAGAAACGTAAGGCAAAGAAAGTGTTGGTTGTTCCTTGCGATTTGAAGCGCTATGCAGCAGTAGATCAATTAAGAAATTTGATTTCAAAAACCAAAGCAGAGCTGTATAATAGCGAAGCGCAAGACCCTGTAAAGGTTGTTTCTCAAGCTTTAGATTATGCAAAACAGAACGGTCATGATCTTGTTTTAATTGATACAGCCGGTCGATTGCATGTGGATGAGGCTATGATGGAAGAATTGGCTTCCATACAAAAGGCCTCTAAATCCTGCGAAAGGCTATTTGTAATGAACTTGGCTATGGGGCAAGACGCTGTTACTACAGCCAAAGCATTTGATGATTGTTTAGATCTTACTGGAGTTATTATCTCCATGACGGATGGCGATGCTCGCGCAGGTGCTGTTCTGTCAATGAAAAGTTTATTGGGAAAACCAATAAAATTTGAAGGGTGTGGTGAGAAAATCCAAGATCTTCGACCTTTTAATGCGGAGTCTATGGCGGATCGCATTTTGGGTATGGGAGATACTATGCATTTTGTTCAAAAAATGCGCGAATGTATCTCAGAGGAAGAAGACGAAGAACTTGGGAAAAAGTTAATAGAATCGACCTTCACTTATGAAGATTACTATAAGCAAATGAAGGCGTTTCGACGTATGGGTCCACTCAGAAAGCTTATGGGGATGATGCCAAGTTTTGGTGGCATGAAACCTAGTGATAAAGAGATTGCGGACTCCGAAGAACATATGAAAAGAACAGAAGCTATTATCCTCTCTATGACTCCTCAAGAGAGAAGTGAAAAGGTAGAGTTAGATATGAGCCGCATGAAAAGAATAGCGGCTGGCTGCGGATTGACTTTAGGTGATGTAAATCAGTTCCGCAAGCGTATGATGCAATCTAAAAAGTTTTTTAAAAATATGAGTAAAGAAAAAATAGAACAAATGAAAAAGAAAATGTCTGGAGGAAACCTGTGGCGTTAAAAATTCGTTTACGACAACAAGGGCGAAGAAATCACGTAGTCTATAGATTAGTACTTGCTGACGTAGAGTCTCCTCGTGATGGTAGATACATAGAATTGTTGGGTTGGTACGATCCTCACAGCACAGTGAATTATCAATTGAAAAGCGAACGGATTTTTCATTGGTTAAATCAAGGCGCCGAACTTACAGAGAAAGCTGCTGTTTTGATTAAACAAGGAGCTCCGGGGGTTTACAGTGAATTAATGGCTAAGAAAATGACGCGCAAGGCTGTTATGTGCCAAAAACGCCGTGCTTATCGCCAACGTCGTTCTTTAAAAAGAGCTGAAACCGCACAAGCTGTTTCTAAATAATTTTTAGGATTATGGGATGGAGATCGATATACTTTCTTTATTCCCAGATTATTTTGATAGCCCTTTGCGATCCAGTATTTTGGGTAGGGCTATTAAGAACGGGCTGTTGAAAATCCAATCCAGAGATATACGAGAATTTGGGTTGGGGAAATGGAAACAGGTAGATGATGCCCCTTTTAATAATGATGGAATGCTTCTTATGGCAGAGCCTGTGGTGCAGGCAATAAGATATGTTAAAAGAAGAGAATCCAGGGTAATTCATCTTTCACCACAAGGAGTGCCTTTAACAGCTCAAAAAAGCCGAGAATTAGCAAAGTGCTCACATTTGATATTCTTGTGTGGACACTACGAAGGCATTGATGAAAGAGCCTTAGAAATTGAAGTGGATGAAGAGATAAGTATCGGTGATTATGTATTAACTAATGGGGGAATTGCTGCCTTAGTTGTAATCGATGCCCTATCTCGTTTTATTCCCGGAGTTTTGGGAAATCAGGAGAGCGCAGAAAAGGATTCTCTAGAAAATGGGTTGTTAGAAGGACCTCAATATACACGTCCTCGAGTGTTTGAAGGTAGAGAGGTTCCTCAAGTGCTTCTTCAAGGAGATCATCAAGCAATTGCTCGATGGAGAAAGCAAGTAAGTTTAGATAGAACCCGGGAAAGACGGCCTGATTTATATGTTCGCTATCTTTATGATCGAGAGAGTGAGGATGTTCCCCAGATGGAAGCCGATCCAAAGCAGTCTGCCTTTGAAGGAGAGTGTGCTGTAGTTTTGGATGTTGAAAACATAAATCGGTCAAAAAGATTTTATTCTAAGGTATTTAAATCAAATCAGCCTATTGGTGATAAGCTATACATCCCAGGGAAAACGCAGATGGTACTACATTTGCAAGAAGTGGGGTTAAAAAATAAAAATACAGCCGTTTTGTCGCTTCGACTAGATTGTGAAAACGATTTTTATAGTTTTTTAGGACGATGGAAAATGCTTGGAGGGACTCTAGAACAAGCTGACGATCGTGGAGCGGTGAGATTAGTTCGTGATTTTGACGGCCATTTATGGGCAATCTCTTGCAAAAAGGCAAAATAGAAATAGAGAATTTAGGTGAAGTATATGGGGAACTTAATTAAGGAATTGCAAGACGAACAACTTCGAAAAGAAGATTTGGAAGATTTTCGTGTTGGAGACACCATTCGTGTAGCTACAAAAATTGTGGACGGTGGTAAAGAACGTACACAAGTATTTCAAGGTACTGTGATGGCTCGTAGAGGTGGCGGAGCAGGAGAAACCGTTTGTTTGCACCGAGTAGCTTATGGCGAAGGTATGGAAAAGAGTTTCTTACTTCATAGTCCTAAGATTGTAGGTATTGAAGTAGTGAAACGTGGTAAGGTTTCTCGAGCTCGTCTGTACTACTTGAAAGGTAAGACTGGTAAGGCTGCTAAAGTTAAAGAGTATATTGGTCCTAGATCTTCTAAAAAATAGTTATAGCTATTGAATCTAGCTGATTCCTGATTTTATTTAAGACATACCGATCTATGCATACCCTAGTTGAAGAACAGCTGTTTTTGTCTAAGACTATCTTTGAAGAAGAAGTTTTTAGTGAGGGCTTTTCCATTATAGCTGGTGTAGATGAGGTCGGTCGAGGCCCATTAGCAGGACCTGTGGTTGCGGGAGCCTGCATTCTTCCTCGAGGAAAGATATTTGCCGGAGTGAATGATAGCAAGAAACTTTCCCCCAAGGAAAGAGGCAGAATGCGCGATATTCTTGTGAATGATCCGGATGTATATTATGGAATCGGAGTTGTCTCTGTAGAAAGAATAGATGAGATCAATATCCTTGAAGCGACCAAGGAAGCTATGGCAGTAGCTATAGCCAATCTACCTGTTCATCCTGATTTTCTTCTTGTGGATGGTTTGCATCTGCCCCATAAGATTCCTTGTAAGAAGATTATTAAAGGGGATTCAAAAGTAGCCTCCATTGCTGCAGCATCGATTATAGCTAAAGAATATAGAGATGATTTAATGCGAGAGCTTCACCAGCGTTATCCTGATTATGGTTTTGATAAGCATAAGGGTTACGGTACTGCTGCTCACTTGGCAGCATTGAAGGCTTTCGGTCCCTGTGATTGTCATAGGAAGAGTTTTGCTCCCATAAGGCGCAGGTAGTCTGATATTTTATGAAAGATAAAGTTAGTTTCCCCTTTTCTCCCGATCGACCTCTGTGTGTACCGAAGCTATTTACTATTAGTGCTCCTGCCGGAGCGGGGAAAACTACGCTAGTGCGTATGTTAGCAGAGGAATTCCCGGATTCTTTTCAAAAAACTGTGTCATTAACAACGCGATCGCCTCGTCCTGAAGAAGTTCACGGTGTAGATTATTATTTTGTTTCTCAAGAAGAGTTTCTGAAACGATTAGATAGTGGTGATTTTCTAGAATGGGTAGCTCTTTTCGGAGAATATTACGGAACTAGTCGTTTAGAAATTGATAAAATTTGGAAATCTGGAAAACACGCGATTGCAGTGATTGATGTGGAGGGAGCTTTAGCTTTACGGAGTAAAATTCCTACCGTGACTATTTTTATTTCCGCTCCCTCCCTGGAAGAATTAGAAAGGCGTTTAAAACATAGAGGATCTGAACAAGATGCTCAAAGACAAGAACGGTTGCAGCACAGTCTCATAGAACAAGCTGCTTCCAGTAAATTTGAATACGTCATTATCAATGATGATTTGGAAAAATCTTACGAGATTTTGAAAAGTATTTTTATAGCAGAAGAACATAGGAACGTATTATGACCAACAAAGATCGTTTAACCAATGAAAAGTTAAACCAATTGTTTGAAAGCCCATTTAGTTTGGTTAATTATGCAATCAAACAGGCAAAAATCAGGATAGCAAAAGGCGATGTTCGTTCTTCTAATGCTGCTATTGAGGCTTTGGTTTTATTAGAAAGAGACGGCGTGCAGGCTGATTTTGCAGAAGAAGATGTAGAAAATATCTCCGCTCCCGTTACTGAAAGAAAAAGAGAAAGTTCTACTTCAGGAAGAAGAAAAGATCCTTCAGCTTATACATGGAGTGATGTGAAATAATGCCTTCGCGAGTTCTGATTACCTCGGCATTACCTTATGCTAATGGACCTTTACATTTTGGACATATAGCCGGGGCCTATCTACCCGCAGATGTCTACGCTAGATTTCGTAGGTTATTAGGGGACGACGTCCTTTATATTTGTGGTTCTGATGAGTATGGAATCGCAATCACACTAAATGCCGAACGCGCAGGTTTAGGCTACCAAGAGTATGTGAATATGTATCATAAGATACATAAAGATACTTTTGATAAATTGAAGATTTCCCTCGATTTCTTCTCACGTACAACAAATCCTTTTCATAAAGCCCTTGTTGAGGATTTTTATACGCAGCTGAAGTCCAAAGGTCTTATAGAGAATCAGACTTCTCTTCAGTTATACTCTGAAGAAGAAAACCGTTTTCTCGCAGATCGTTATGTAGAAGGTACGTGCCCTAGATGTGGGTTTGATGGAGCTCGTGGTGATGAGTGTCAAAAATGTGGGGCTGACTATGAAGCTACTGACCTAATACATCCACGATCTAAATTGTCAGGATCCGAACTCGTTCTGAAAGAGACAGAACATGCCTATTTTCACTTAGAACGCATGGTCGAACCTTTATTGGATTTCATAGACAAGAGCTATTTACCAGAGCATGTCCGAAAATTTATTGTAGATTATATAAAGAATTTACGCCCACGCGCCATTACCAGAGACCTATCTTGGGGAATTCCCGTTCCTGATTTTCCTAATAAGGTTTTTTATGTCTGGTTTGATGCCCCTATTGGTTATATTAGTGGGACTATGGATTGGGCGGCATCTGTAAATAATCCTGAAGCTTGGAAAGACTTTTGGTTGGAAGAGTCTACAGAGTATGTACAGTTTATAGGGAAGGATAATATTCCTTTTCATGCTGCGATATTTCCCGCAATGGAACTGGGACAGAGTATTCCTTATAAAAAGATGGATGCCCTAATATCTTCTGAATTTTATCTTCTTGAAGGAGCACAATTTAGTAAATCCGAAGGGAATTACATAGATATGGATGCCTTTTTGGATACCTATTCTCTTGATAAATTACGTTACGTGTTGGCGGCAACAGCTCCAGAAACTTCTGATAGCGAGTTTACCTTCTTAGATTTTAAAACACGCTGTAATTCGGAACTTGTGGGTAAATTCGGGAATTTTATTAATCGTGTTCTTGCTTTTGCTGAGAAAAATGGATTTAAGGAATTAGTATATTCCGAGACACTTTTAGAAGATAAAGATAAAAAGTTCCTAGATGATGCGCAAAGAATCGTTCAGGAAGCTCGGGAGCATTATAGTAAGTATAGTTTGCGCAAGGCGTGTTCTGCGATTATGGAGTTAGCGGCATTAGGAAATATATACGTTAATGATCAGGCTCCATGGAAATTGCTTAAAGAGGGATTAGCCCATCGTGTAGAGGCGGTACTCTTTTGTGCATGCTACTGTCAGAAATTGCTGGCGTTGATTTCTTATCCTATTCTTCCTGGAACAGCTTGGGAAATATGGAATATGTTATCTCCAAAATCTTTGGATCTTGTAAATCAAGACAAAGATCGAGTGAAAAACCTATGGAATTCGGAATTTTTCGATGTTTCTGATGAGGTTTTTTCACTAAAAACGCCACAGCTGTTATGTGCGATTGTAGATTAGGCTTTCTTATTCGTGAAAATGGGCAAGCTTGATATTGGGTTGGGTAAGTTGCTCAAGAGCTTGCCCAAGTCCTGTGCAGCGGTGTTGTACCTTATCGTTTCTTGTAGCTATAGCAATAGCTTTTTTTGTTCCTACTAAGACAACAAGCTGCTTTCCTCTCGTAATGGCGGTATAGAGAAGATTCCTATAGAGCATCATGAAGTGGGACGTGTGTATGGGAAGGATAATACAGGGGCTTTCGCTTCCTTGGTATTTATGTACTGAGGTAGCATAAGCTAAAACGAGAGCATCAAGCTCCGAGAATGAGTACACGACGTACTTTCCTTCCATATTGACTACCACACGTTTGTTTTCAAAGTTAATCATAGAGATGTAGCCGATGTCTCCATTGAATACCTCTTTATTATAATTATTGCGGATTTGCATAACTTTATCTCCTACGGCATAGGAATGAAATCTACCGTGAAGAGTTGCTTGCTTTGGGTTTAAAGCTGATTTTAAAACCTTATTGAGATTATGAATTCCCAAAATGCCTTTTTTCATGGGGGCGAGAATTTGAATATCTTTAGGATAGATGTGGTATTTCTTCGGGATAAATTGTGTGACTAGATGAACAATATGATCCACGGCTTCTTGAGGATCTTCTTTTTGGAAAAACAGGAAATCCTTACGGCCTGATTCAGAGTGGAGTATAGGAAACTCGCCCGCGTTGACTTTATGAGCATTGGTAATAATATTAGAATCATGTACCTGACGAAAAATCTTATTTAGCTTCGTTACAGTAATCTTTCTAGAATTGATAATATCTTTGAGGATGTTTCCTGGGCCGATACTAGGTAACTGATGAACATCTCCAATGAATATAACGATAGCATGATCGGGAAGTGCTTTTAGAAAATGATACAACAGATATGTATCCATCATTCCCGATTCATCAACTATGATAAGATCGCAATCTATTGGGTTTTCATAGTTTTTTCGAAAAGATCGGGTTTTAAAATCGTACTGTAGTAGCGCATGAATAGTTACCGAGTGCTTGCCAGTAATTTCTGTCATGCGTTTAGCTGCTTTCCCTGTGGGAGCAGCTAAAATGATTTTATAGGTAACCTGCTCGAATATCTTTAGTATTGATTTAGTAATGGTACTTTTTCCAGTTCCTGGTCCTCCGGTAATGATATGGATTTTCTCTGAGAAACACGCGCGAACAGCCTCTTTTTGATTCTGCTCTAGATGAAGGTTTAGGTTATTCTCAACCCATTGAATGGCTTTATTTCCATCTATAGAGCGGATTTTTCTTGAGGAAAATAAGATCCTTTTTAGATCAGAAACCACAGTCTTTTCCGCAAGGTAAATATGCTTTGTCCATACGTGTGGGGTGGTTTCCAACTCTTGAATATGTAAGATATTTTTCTCTTGCATAAGATGCACTTGAGAAATAATCTCTTCAATTTGTATGAGTTTTTCTGGAATATCTTGATTAAGGAGTTTTTCTACAGCTTGAGCGAGACCTTGTAGAGGATAGCAAGTATGTCCATCTTCTTGAAGTTCTTCAAGGGCATGTTGTATTCCTGCAAATAATCGACTTTGCGAATTTAAAGGCACGCCTAGGCGTGTTGCAATAAGATCCGCGGTTTTAAATCCGATTCCCTCCATTTCTCTAGCTAAAAGAAAAGGATCTTCACAGATTTTCTCTATAGCGTGCTCTTTATACTTTTTAAAAATTTTTACACCGTAGTGGATAGCAATATCGTATTGCTGTAGGAATAGCAATGTTGTTCTAAGATCTTTTTGTTCACGAAGTTGTGCGCAGAGATTGTCGCAGCGGTTTTTGCTGATTCCAGGAACTTCTATTAATCTTTCGGGATGATTATCGAGGATATACGCAGTGTCATTTTGGAATTTTTCGAGGATTTTTTCGGTAATTTTTGGTCCGATACCCTTGATAAGCTTAGAGGTAAGGTAATTGATTATACCTCGATTATCTCGCATTTCTTGAGAATCACAGCTATATACTTGGAAATATTGTCCTAGATTAGGGTTTTCGGACCATTTTCCATATAAATGTAGCTGCATGCCAATCTGTAGAAAAAAATCTGGGAATTGGCCTTTTATGACAACGAGCGTACCCTTATAAGGTATTCTTATACGTGCAACGGTTTCCTTTGAATCGTGATCTTCAAAAAGTACGCCTTCTAATTTT
This sequence comes from Chlamydia felis Fe/C-56, assembly GCF_000009945.1. Lineage (NCBI taxonomy): Bacteria > Pseudomonadati > Chlamydiota > Chlamydiia > Chlamydiales > Chlamydiaceae > Chlamydia > Chlamydia felis. The sequence continues at coordinate 425,025 of NC_007899.1, forward strand.
CCGGAAATTTTCTCCATAGAATTCTTAAAATCTACTTTCGGGGGACGAGTGTCGTAGGAGAATGAACTGACGTGTTCCCACAATCACAACTTATGAGATTCGGGGGTGTGACTTTTTTCAATTTGCTTGCCTCCTAGGGCAACGCCAGCTACTCTTCTCCAATATTTTGGAGACTGAAAAACTCCCTAGTGCTTAAGCGTAATAATGCAAGACGCCTATACACTAGTGTTGCCAATGTGTCCATAAGAACACTTACGTAGTTTCTTTTCTCTCACTAAGATGTCCGCACTATGAATTTTGTTTCGTACTTTCAAACGCGAGATTTTAATTTAATCTTTATCAAGTTTTGTTGATTAAGATAGTAAGGTGAGTGTAGCTGAAGCTAAATTTTTTATTCGATGAGTATTTTTTTAGGATGAGCTTTTATTTTTAGAAGGAGAAAAGCTTCTGGGCTTTCTAAAAAAGGATGTAAGATGAGAAGAACGTGTTAATCTTTGAATGCATTCATGGGGTGAAGCTTGATTAGTCCGCAGAGGGAAGAATCTTGGATTCTTCTGTTTCTTTTTTGTTCGACTTCCTTCCGAAAAGAATTAGACAAATAAGGCTTCCTCCTAACATTAGAAAAATACCAATACCTTCTTGTAGTGTGGGCAGAGTCTTTTCATAAAGGTAGGATAAGATTAGTCCAAAAATCGGTTCAAAGATTAGCAAGGCTCCTAAAAGAGCTGGGGAGAGGTGTAGGCTGGCCTTATTCCATGCCGTAATGGCTAGTGACGAGGAGAATATTCCCATAGCGGAGCAGAGAACAATGAATAAGACTCTCTCTGTTGTGGGGGTATGAGAAATAAAGGCTCGAGCAATATGTGTAATGCCCAGACTATCGAAAATGACGATCAGAGGTAGACAAATCACTAGTGAGGCTATTCCTAACATTACACACCACAAATCTGGGGAAATGTTAGGGTTTCTTTCCAGGAAGTCATAATTGCAGATAATGTAGGCAACCCAAATGCCTGTGGAAGCTATCACACAGGAGAGACCCAGGAAATATTGTAGTGGGTTTGCGACTGTTGTTGAATGAAATTCTGAAACATTGGTTAGGACGACTCCAAGGAATATTACGGAGCTAATAGTAGAGAGTAGGGTGTAGGAGAGTTCTTTTTTCTTTATATTTGAATGAAAGAGGACAGCTATAGGAGCCAATCCGGCGATGATAATGGTTATTACGGAACCTATGTAACGAATGGCTAGGGTTACGCCAAAGTAGTAAACTATGTCTACGAGGAAGGCCCAAAGGAATCCTTGAGCCCAAACAGACCAAGAAGTATTTTTAAAGATATTTTGTCTTTTCCAAAGAACAGAAAACAGAGAAAAAATCCCGAAAATGGTATAACGGGTTAAGACGATATCAAGTTCGTGAAAAGATCCTAACAAATTTGGGATTACAAAGACTATTCCCCAATAGAGGCAGGCCAGAAGGCTGTGGAAAATTCCTAAAGGAACACTACGAGCTTGTTTTGTTTGGGAATTACTAGCAAACATATCGGCCTGAGCAAAATTAAATGGTTTTTATAGGCAGTACAAGAGATATTTTGCCATAAATAACATTTTTAATGAATTAAACACTTTATAATACTTGGGACATTCTAATCCAAGTATTAATCTTAAGTTTTTTATTTTCTATGAGAACCAAAATACTTGTTTACTCTGATGAGGGAGTTTCTCCTTATTATTTGCGCCATTTGATTCGCTGGTTAAGAAGCAGTCTTTCCTCTGAGGAAAATTTGAAAATCAGCCTTGTGGATGGAAAGTTCCTGCTTTACGATCCTTTATGGGAATTTACAGCAAGACTGCTAATTATTCCTGGGGGGGCCGATCGCCCTTATCACGGAACTTTACACGGCTTGGGAACTGCTAGGATCGATAATTATATTCGTGAGGGGGGGAATTATTTAGGGATTTGTGCTGGAGCTTATTTTGCGTGTAAGAGCTTGGGTTTTAATGAGCCCGATGGTTCTTTTTATGTTGCTGATAGGGGATTGGGTTTTTTTCCTGGACGGGCTTTAGGCCCCGCCTATGGTAAGGTTTTTTCTTATACAAGCCCGATAGGTGTTCGAGCCTCTCCTTTGCTTTTCTCTGATCTTAATGCTAAGGGATGGGCTTTATTTAATGGAGGTCCTTATTTTGAACATGCGGATGCTTACTCAGAAATTTGCATAGAAGCACGGTACGAAGACCTTCCTAATCAGCCTGCTGCGATTATTTCTCGAAGATTAGAAAAAGGGTTGGTTATTCTTTCCGGGTTACATATAGAGTATCTTCCTGAGCATTGCCATATGTCAGAGGATAATGTAGTAAAAACACGTGAAATTTTAACAGATGCTAGAGTGTTGAATCAGTATCGTACGTCTCTTTTATCACGTTTATTGAGCACAGAGATGTCTATAAATGTGTAATAAGCATAGTTGTTAAAGAAAGATAACTGAGAATAATAAGCTGAGAGGGGAAATTTCTGAACAAAACTCAGCCATAGAGCTTGCTTTCTTCTATGCCGTATGACCTAGTAAACAAAACTCCGGAGGATGGGTTCGAACCAACGACCAATGGATTAACAGTCCACTGCTCTACCGCTGAGCTACTCCGGAACATCCTTAAAGAAAACAATTTTAAGTGAAATAGCAAAAAAGTCAATAGGTTTTCTGTAAAAATATGTTCTTGAGAAGAGGCATAGGCGGGATTTATTTAACTAGTGTAATTGAAAGAGGGTAAGCGTGTTAGTTCTTTTTATTTCTAATGAAAGAAAAGCTCTCTAACAAACCCAACAATTTCATCAGTAGACTTTTTTGAAGATCTCGTAGTCTCTGGTTCGATCTCTATTAATACGGGGTAAGCAGAGTTGAAATAGGTATGAGATTGGTTAGATAAGGCTTTAACAATATCTCCAGGGACATTTACGTGATATAAACTTTCTTCTACGGCTAGGTAGAGAATTGAGGTTAGTGCTGTGGCAAGGTTGGGCAGAGATTTGTTTTTACTTACGTTGCTATGGAATTCTAAGGACGGTACGGCAAGATAGGGAATTTCTTTATTATTTGATTTTATTCCGTGAAGGCGGGTGTTTACGAATAGGCAGCGTTTAATTAATACGGGAATATCATCAAATTTTGATGAAAAGGAGGATGATGAAAAAGGCAAAGTATTTTCCTGACTTTGCGGAGTAAAGTTTTTCCATAGTAACGACCAATTAGTTTTTGATGACTGATTGTCATAGGGAAGTATGGTGAAGTTTGCTCCATGAACCAGAAGATCCGAGATCTCTATTTTCTTAGATAGAAGCATGGAAACAAGAGAAAAACGTAGGTTTATATATTCGATTTCCAAGGCGTAGGGGAAGCGTTCCGATGGCATGGGATTGTGAATACATAGGTGACGAATTTTTATTCCTGAAGTTCTAGGAGAAACTCGTCCTACAGTCACTTGAGTATGTAATTTTTTAGATAACCAATGCTCAACAATGCTTTCTTTACGAATCCAAAAGTAAGCGGTAATGCAAAAAGCTAATAAAAATAAATTCTTTAAAAGTTTAATCATGCATGATGAGACTGTTTATCTTAGTTTATAACATAGATGAAGAAAGAAATATTAGAAAATAGAAAAGGTCTCCTTTCTTTTTTGAGATAGATGAAAGGAGACCTTATAACGATAGAGAGAAAGTTCTCTAAATTAGGGATTAATAATCCATACCTGCGCCTGGCATTGCTGGAGCAGAAGAGGATTTGTCTTCAGGAATGTCAGCAATTAAAGCTTCAGTTGTTAATAGAAGTCCAGCTACAGAAGCTGCGCTTTCTAAAGCACAACGTGTGACTTTAGTTGGATCGAGAATTCCTGCTTCGATCATGTCGGTGTAAGCATCGCGTAAAGCGTCGTAGCCTTCGTTAGAAGAACGTGCAAGCACTTGTTGACAGATGATAGCACCTTCTTTACCAGCATTTGCTGCGATTTGCTTTAATGGAGCAGACAATGCTTTAAGAACAATACGAGCTCCAATTTGCTCATCTTCGTTTGTGAGAATAGGAATGAAAGCTTCTAAAGTAGGGATACAACGAACTAAAGCTGTACCACCACCAGGTAGGATACCCTCTTCAACAGCAGCAAGAGTTGCGTGTTGAGCGTCGTCTACTCTGTCTTTTTTCTCTTTCATTTCGATTTCAGTAGCAGCTCCTACACGGATTACAGCAACGCCTCCAGAAAGTTTTGCTAAACGTTCTTGGAGTTTTTCTTTGTCGTAATCGGAGGTGCTATCTTCGATTTGCTTTTTAATATTTTCGCATCGAGCTTCGATGTCTTCTTTGTTTCCAAGGCCTTCAACAATCGTTGTATCTTCTTTGGAAACAATGACTTTCTTAGCTTTTCCAAGCATGGATAAAGTTGTGTTCTCAAGCTTCATCCCAAGTTCTTCGCTGATGAGTTGACCGCCAGTTAAGATAGCGATATCTTCTAACATAGCTTTCCTTCTATCTCCGAATCCAGGAGCTTTTACTGCGCAAACTCTGAATCCAGCGCGTAGCCTGTTTACTACTAAAGTAGCTAGAGCTTCACCTTCGATATCTTCAGCGATGATAAGTAGGGGACGTCCAGATTCTGCTACCTGTTGTAAAACTGGAAGGAAGTCTTTAATTCCGGAAATTTTTTTGTCGTAGATAAGAACAAGAGATTCTTCTAAAACACACTCTTGTGTTTCAGGATTTGTTGTGAAGTAGCTGGATAGGTATCCTCGGTTGAAATTCATACCTTCGACAACATCAAGAACAGTTTCGAAACCTTTAGCTTCTTCAACAGTAATAGAGCCGTTTTTGCCCACTTTTTCCATGGCTTCGGCGATAAGATTTCCGATTTCAGCGTCGTTATTAGCAGAAATAGTTGCTACTTGAGCTATTTCTTTGTGATGTTGTACGGGTTTGCTAATTTTTTTGATTTCATCGACAACAACTTTAACAGCTTTATCGATTCCTCTTTTAAGGTCCATGGGATTAGCGCCAGCTGTTACGTTTCTTAATCCCTCACTGTAGATAGCTTCAGCAAGAACAGTAGCAGTTGTGGTTCCGTCACCAGCTTTATCAGCAGTTTTGCTAGCGACTTCTTTAACCATTTGAGCTCCCATATTTTCATGTTTGTCTTCGAGCTCAATTTCTTTGGCGACAGTTACGCCATCTTTTGTAACTTGAGGAGATCCGAAGCTTTTATCAATAACCACGTGACGTCCTTTAGGACCCAGGGTTACTTTTACAGCTTCTGCGAGAGTTTTAACTCCCTTGTGGATTTTCTTTCTGGCGTCTTCGTTATATTTAATATTTTTTGCTGCCATTGTTTTTATGCTCCTTAACTTTTTGCGATCTATAAATAATTATCTATCTTAATTGAGAACAGCCATAACTTCGCTTTCTTGAACAATGACGTACTCTTCACCTTCGATGGTAAGCTCTTGTCCTGCGTATTTGTCTATTAAAACAATATCGCCAACTTTAACTTCGAAAGGTAGGATTTGACCATCTTTATCGCGCTTCCCTGTTCCTAGGGCAAGCACTTCTGCTCGGTCTTGTTTTTTCTTTGCTGTATCAGGTAAAATGATGCCGCCGTGCGATGTGGTGTCCTCTTCCTCTCTTTTCACTAAGATTCTATCTCCCAAGGGCTTAATCTTGAGGGCCGTTGCTTGATCTGACATGTTATAAGCTCCTTATGTTTTATGTTCTAAGAGACTTTGTCGTTTCTCGAAGACGATAGCAAAGTCCTCTGTTTTTGGCAATGATTTTAGCACTTAATAATATCAAGTGCTATTTTTTTTAGTTGTTTCAAATTAAAGATGATAACTCTTGAATTTTTCTTTCGATAAAACAAAAGGCCTTGTGAATGGGCTCACTTGTAGTCATATCTAACCCAGATTTTTTTAAGATTTCTAACGGGAAGTCGGAGCCCCCGCTTTTCAAGAAGCTAAGGTAAGAGCTAAGGACATTATCTTCTTTAGAAAGAATTTTTTCCGCAAAGCATAGAGCCGCTATGATACCTGTAGCATATTGATATACGTAGAAAGTGTAATAAAAATGAGGAATTCTAGCCCATTCTATACTGGATAGGGTATCGAAAGTTATGATTTCTCCGTAAAACTCTGTTTGCAAGTTTTTATAAGTTGTGGATAAAAACTCTTCTGTTAGAGGAATCCCTTGTTCTGCTGCAGAATGAGCCTCATATTCAAAAGATGCAAATAGAACCTGACGAAATAGGGTGGCAAAAATCGTGTCTAAGCATCTTGTCAGAATAGCAATTTTTTCTTCTTTTGAAGAGCTATTGTGAAGCAGAGCGTCCATAAAAAGCATTTCATTGAGCGTAGAAGCTATTTCAGCAAGGAAAATAGGATATTGTGCGTCATGGAAGGGTTGGTTATTGCGGCTGTAATAAGAGTGCATGCTATGACCACCCTCGTGGGCAATTACAGACACGTCATACAGGGTCCCTGTGTAGTTTAACAAAATATACGGATTACTGTCATAACATCCGGAGGAATATGCTCCAGAGCGTTTATTAAGATTTTCGTATTTATCTACCCAGCCATCGGTAGTTAACCCTTTTCTCAGAATATCAACATACTCCGTGCCTAGTAGAGAAAGACTGTCGCAAATAAGATTGACAGCTTCTTCATAAGAATACTTTTTCTCTTTTGTCTGATTTAAAGGAGCATATACATCGTAAAAATGAAACTCTTTTAAATTTAGAGCTTTTTGTTTTAAGGAGTAGTATTTGGTAATTAATGGAGTATGCTTTTTTACTATATCAATAAGATTTGTATAAACTGTTGTGGGAATATTATTATGGTATAATGCTGCTTCTAAACACGAGCTGTATTTTTTACTTTTAGCATAAAACCAGTGCGCTTGGATTTTGCCATTAAGTAGATTTGCAAATGTATGTCGGTAATTGTGATATCTTTCACTTTGTCCTAGGTAGGCAGTTTTTCTTAATTCTCTATCTGGAGAGCTCATGTATAAGGATGCTAAAGCATGAGATAGAGGATGAGAGTTTCCTTCAGAGTCTGTTGCCTCCCCGAAAGGAATTTCTGAATCGCTTAAAGAAGAGAAGGCTTTGCTTGCTACTTCAAGGGGAGCAGATGCTGAGGCTAAGATTTTTTCTTCTCCAGGAGTTCCTGTGTGAGTGGAAAGTCTAAAGATTTTTTCTAAATAGAATCTATAAGGAGATAAACAAGGAGCAGATAAATGCTGAGCTATGACAGACTCTGGAAGAGAAATTAAGGCGGGTTGTATCCAAGATATCTCTTCAGAAAACAATGTATATAAGTGTGTTATAGATTTAAGGTCAGCTGTTGCTTCTTGATTTGTAATTTCTTGATCATGAACAAGATGGGCATAGGTGTAAAGCTTGTCCAACTTTCTCTCAATAGAAAGCAATTTGACTAATAATGATAACAGAGACTCTGAATTCTCGATTTGATAATGGTTGGGCTCTAAATCTGGCCATGTTAAAGATCTGTCTGTTTTTAATTTAAAAGAGTCAAAATCTGCCTTCCATGCATCTCTACTTGGATATAGAGAAGTAATATCCCAACAGTCTTTAGGGGAAATTTGGTGTCTTGGGAGAACTTCTTTCTTGTCTAGGTCTACGGTCATGATAATCTTTGTATTTTTGGTCAGAAAGAAATTACTATAAAGAAAGAGCTAAGAAAAATCCAAGAAGGATCGTGAGCATTTTTATAGGTTAGAAGGGGTTGCAAGTGTCTATAAATATTGCAGGAACGGGCAGTTGTGCTTGTAAATGTTCAGCAAGAGCCTTTGGTCCTACTTTTTCTGTGGCTGTATGTCCAAAGGCTAGAAAATGGATGTGATTTTCTAAAGCTGCGGACCACGCAGGTTCATCAAAATTTCCTGTAATGAAACAATCGATTTGAGCAAGGATAGCGGCTGAAAGCTCTTTATAAGCTCCACCTGAAATTAGTGCTGCGGAGGAAACTGTTTCCTTGCCTCCAAGAGCTTTAGCTTTTATTGGTGCTTGGTAGTAGTTCGAGAGCTTATCTATCAAAGTTTCTATGGATATCGGAGAAAAAGATCCTTGGACTCCAAGATAGGGTAGAGAACTTCCAAAAGGTTGAAGATTTTTCCACTTTAAATCGTGGGCTACTTTCCAATTGTTTCCAATGCTTGTATGAGCATCTAGGGGTAGGTGGTAGGCGATTAATTGTACATCGTGCTTAATAAGATACTGCATTCGATTGTATAACATTCCTGTAATGGGGTAAGGAGAACCTTTCCAGAATAATCCGTGATGGACAATCAAGACGTTAGCATCGTTATCAATCGCTGCGTGTATTGTCGCTAAATCTGCAGATACTCCCACGGCAATTTTTTGAACAACTATCTGAGGGTTTCCTACCTGCAATCCGTTGGGACCGTAGTCAGAAAAAGATTCTGGAGACAACAGAGTGTTTAAGTGAACAAGAAGATCCGCGACTTTCATATTGCATCACAAGCATTATTTAGAATGTACCATTAATTCATAAATAAAAATTCCTTGCAATCGTTACCAGGTGAGTTAGGTAGTGGGTATAAGCAGAAGTTTGGTTTGAAAGTGCTTTGGAGCATGGCTCATATATACTGGGGTTAGCTTTGGCTTTATTTCTCTATTTTTTCTGTGTTAATTGAATCTGATTAAAATTATTTCACGACAAAACAACAATTGGATTATTTATTAATAATTTAGTAAAATGTTTGCGCTCATTTATAAAGGGAGGATATTTCTAAAGTTTCCCCGCTATTTGAGAAGACGAGTCTATAACTCTGGTTGATATTCTTAGGCGGTGGTGATGAGTTTATTGAAAACATATTCTTGTGATGTCGGTTCTTTCTGCATTCGGGGAAATAATTCTTCTTTTTTAGAAAAACGAGTATGCAAAGGGGTTTTGCTTATAGGAAAAGTTGTCTTTGCCTCTCTTTCTATAGCATTCGCTTCGGTTCTTATTTGTGGGCTGACGGAGCCAGTATTTATTGTGGGTTTAGCATTATCTCTCGCCCTGTTGGCTATAATGCTTTCCATTCAAATATATGGCTATGCAAAGTATCAGAGGTTGGGGACTGTTCATAAGCCCGCCTTGGATTTAAATTACAAAGCCAGCCCCATCCCAGGACATATTCTTTATACAATAAAGCGGTGCTATCCTGATACAGTTCTCCAAATATGTTTAAAGCAGAATTTAACTATTCAGGAGGTGCGCCTTCTTATAGATGGATTGATTCAGGGTTATGTCTTAGAAAATTATCTTCCAGATTTTCAAGAAAAGATTCGAGATGACTATGAGGGGGTTAAAGTAGATTGTCAGTCCTTTTCTATGACTCCTTTGGATAATGTTTTACTTTGTGAATGTCCTTTTTATTTTATAAAACAGTTCATTGACTTGGGTCCTAAAGAGTTTCCAGAGGCAAAAAATTTGCCTCCGGAAATTTACTGGATGTCTCGTATGGGACTATCAGAAAACTCAAGTACTGTTTTTCATCCAAGTATTTGGCTGTTATCCCGCATTGTATCAGAAGTCGAGTATCAGACTCTTCTTAATCACGCTAGAAACAATACTTGGGATCAAGCACAAGATTTAGTGGCAGATTTGAAAAGACGCATGAAAGCTTTCTTAAAAGAAGATTTAGGCCACGTAGTCTCGCAAGCAAAAGTAAATCTGAATTTGAGTATAGGATCTTGTGATTGGTTGTTTCGCTTATGTACACATGGTGTGTGCTGGGAGCAATTGAGGTTGTTTGAATTTGTGCATTTCGGATTTATCAGTTTCATATCGAATTTAGAGCAACAATCCGGGGAGAGCGGTTTTTTAGCTCAAAGCACGGCCTCTGTTTATCCTTATCTTTTTGAATCACAAGAAAACTTTGATCCTGGGGTTGCTCTACTTTCTTGGAGGGAATGGGTAGAGAATTATACAGCAGCAGGAGAAAAAGATAGACAATGTGGAGCGCGTCAGGGTATTTTAGCCATTTTAAAAAAATGTAGTAAGAATGCCGCTTTAAAAGAACGTCTTGATGAAGAGTTGTCAGCTATTTCCGCGTCATCGAATTGATTCCGGTACTCGAGATATGTGTTTAGATCTTAAGTTTTTGGAATTCTCTTAATGGATCTCCGCCTCCTTGATTGACTTAAATTCTGTGTCAGAGGATCTACCTTTTGTGTGTTGTCTTTTTGGGTTTTTAAAGCACGGTTTCCTATGGCTGCATACAGTTTTCTCTATACTCTCTTTAATAATCTCTTCGGTTCTTGTGGGGGGGTATGTTTTTATCAAAGATAGATTTGCGAACTGAGAGGGAGGTAGTTTTCCTTAGGACTTTTTGTTTTTTAGGGATTCTTTCCTTGGGGAATTTATGGGACTGTTGTTGGAGAGAATGCTGTAACTAACACGTGTCCCGTGCTTATTACATGTTATTGTTCAAGCTTCTCTTTGTTTATTAGGTACAGGCGTAAGATCAGGTGCCAGACGAGGATAGAGTCTTTCTTTATTTTTTTTGTTCGCGAAAACTGTCAGTGCAAACGCGTAGTAATTATACATCTAGCCATATTAAAAAACCCTTCTTGCAGTTTAATGAGGTCGATTGCTTTTATCCTGTTGTAATGGATACATCCATATTTGACCTTGCAGTTGCCATTGTATTAATATGCCTCAGGCTTTTAGTTTTTATACGAAAATATAGAGATTGTGTGAGCCAAAGGATGGAGAGAAGTAAAGAAATAGAGGTGTTGTGAAAGAAGATCCCTATTTAGATGTGAAAAAGCGTTTAGCTCGTGAAGCAGCAGCTTTAGTAACTTCTGGAATGCTTGTGGGACTGGGAAGTGGTTCTACATCTAGAGAATTTATTAAAGCTATTGCTGAAAGGTTGGCGAAGGAAAACTTAGATATTTGTGCGGTAGCTTCTTCGCAAGAGTCTTATTCTTTAGCGAGTAGTTTAGGAATTCCCCTGATTGATGATGAAAATTTTACTTCTGTCGATCTTGTTGTTGATGGAGCCGATGAGATAGATCCCCAACTGCGTATGATTAAAGGTGGTGGAGGCGCTATTTTTAGAGAGAAGATTCTGTTGCAATCGAGTCAACGACGTTTGATACTTGCTGATGAAAGTAAAAGTGTTAAGGTTTTAGGGAAATTTGGTCTTCCCGTAGAGATTAGTCCTTATGGTAGATCTTCTATTATAGCTGCCTTAGAAGCTATAGGATATTTGGGAAATTTAAGAAAGAATTCTCGAGGGGGATTTTTTATCACCAATAATGGAAATTATATTTACGATATTCATACACCGAATATATATCCTCATCCCGAGGAAGATCTTTTGAAGCTGTTACAAATTCATGGTATTATTGAGGTCGGGTTTGTTATAGCGAATGTTGAGGTATGGTTTGGTTATACCAATGGTCAGATTTGCAAAGAGAACACCGGCATAGTATGAGTATAGAGAAAGAGCTGCTCCAGGATACCCCTTTAGTTTTGCTTAACTTTTATAAGTTAGTAAGCTTTTGTCACTACGCAGGGATTATCCTTGGTACCGAAGAGAAAAAGTTTGCGATATACGGGCATGCCTCTATGGGCCAGGCTTTTCAAAATTCTGATCCGGCACATTTTTCTTTATCGAGACCGCTGACTCACGACCTTTTAAATTTTGTTTTTTCGGGTTTTGATATCCATGTATTGCGTGTAGTTATAAGTGACTACAAAGATAATGTTTTCTACACACGTATGTTTTTAGAACAAAAACAGGGAGATTTTCTCTATATCACCGATGTTGATGCTCGTCCTAGCGACAGCATTCCTCTAGCGCTTATACATAAAATTCCTATTCTTTGTGTGAAGTCTGTATTTGATGCTGCCGTAGCTTATGAAGAATAAAATAAAATACCACGGTATCTTATGGAAAAAATTCCCTATGCTATTTTAGAGAAAGGTTCGTTATTATTAGCCTCTCCTGATACTGATCAGGGAGTATTTGCTCGTAGTGTAATTTTACTATGCGAGCACAGCCTTAATGGTTCCTTTGGGCTAATTCTAAATAAGACATTAGGGTTGGAGCTTGCTGACGATATCTTTTCTTTTGATAAAGTAACAAATAATAACATTCGTTTTTGCATGGGAGGCCCTCTACAAGCAAATCAAATGATGTTGTTGCATTCATGTTCAGAAATTCCTGAACAGACTTTAGAAATCTGTCCTTCTGTATATTTGGGAGGGGATTTATCTTTTTTGCAAGAGATTGCTGCTAGTGATGCTGGACCAATGATCAACCTGTGTTTTGGGTATAGTGGTTGGCAAGCAGGACAGCTAGAAAGAGAATTTTTAGATGGCAATTGGTTTTTAGCTCCTGCAAGTTATGATTATGTATTCATGGATAACCCGGAAAACCTGTGGTCTAAGATCCTTAAAGATTTAGGCGGAAAATACGCGTCTTTATCAACAGTTCCAGAGAATCTTTTTCTAAATTAACTTGGGTTATTTATTTAATCCCTAGCGAGTCTTTTCCTAGGTTTTAAAATGGCTATGGCTCAGAATAATCCCGGATTTAAATAGGGGATTATTATGCCGGTTATTGATGAGTCAACAATGACATATGCTGAAGCTTGTCGCTATTTTCCTGGAGGAGTCAATTCTCCTATACGCGCTTGCCTTCCCGTGAGGATTGTTCCTCCTATTGTTTCTAGCGCCTGTCGTGATATTTTCATAGATAGTTTTGGAAATAATTTTATAGATTTCTGCGGATCTTGGGGATCGTTAATTCACGGTCATAGCCATCCGAAAATTTTAGATGCTATTTGTAATGCAGCATCTCATGGAACCTCTTATGGACTTACTTCCGAAAATGAAATTTCTCTAGCATCTACCCTGTTTTCCTGTTTGGATCTCGAGGATTATAAATTGCGATTCGTCTCTTCTGGTACAGAAGCGACAATGACTGCCGTACGTCTTGCCTGCGGGGTTACAAAATGCTCAATAATTGTTAAATTTTTAGGTTGTTATCATGGACACGCCGATGTCTTGTTAAAGGGGATTTCTGTAGATGAGAATAACCTTCAAAATGTTGCTCACATTGTGGATACCTATTTCGCCGGGCAGCCCTGCTTACCCCTAACTTTAATTTTACCTTACAACGATGTGATGATTTTTGAAGAAGTCATGCATCAGATAGGAGAACGTGTTGCTTGTGTGATTTTTGAACCTATCTGCATTAATATGGGCGTTATTCTTCCAAAACATGGATTTATTGAGAGTATTTTAGCTATGTGCCGGCGTTATTCAGCTTTATCCATTATGGATGAAGTTGTTACTGGATTTCGCATGGGAATTCGAGGTATGCGGTCTATAATGGATGTAACTGCCGATATTACTGTATATGGGAAAATCCTAGGTGGGGGGATGCCTGTTGCAGCGCTTCTAGCGCATCAAAATATTATGGATCATTTGCTTCCTTTAGGCACGGTATTTCAAGCAGGCACTCTTTCCGGGAATCCTGTTGCTATGGCTGCAGGAAAAGCCTCTATAGAGCTTTGTTGTGAACCCAATTTTTATTCTAAATTAGAAAATCTGACAGAAGGATTCTTATCTCCTATAGAAGAAATAATTCGTTCTAAAGGATTTCCTGTATCTTTAGTAAGATCTGGTTCTATGTTTTCTTTTTTCTTTAGGGATACTCCTCCTGCTAATCTTAGTGAGGTGCAACAATGCGATCAGGAAAGATTTGGGTTATTTTATCGCCAGGCGTTTTCTCTAGGAGTGTATTTGTCCCCCGCCTCTACTGAAGCGAGCTTTATTTCTTCTGTACACAGTAGAGAAAATCTAGCCTATACGCAAAATGTGCTTATTGATAGTTTGGTGAAATCTTTCGACAACGTTTAAGGTAAGGGATTTTCTCAAGGTTTTGAGGATACTGACATGGAGGCAAAAAAGCGTTCTCGTATTTTCCGCATACTTTATACATTTCCTTTGGAATTAGGTAGGTGGATGGGATTTACCTATGCGGTAATCAAAAGCTTTTCATGGAAAAAGAGCTTATTACGATCGACAAGCATGCAGGGTTACGATATCGGAGTGGCTTCTTTGCCAGTAGTTATGCTTACTGGAGCAGTTACAGGTATTGTTTTAGCCTTGCAGTCCTATTATCAATTAGGAATTCATGGCTTATCCTGCGCTATAGGATTTTTTGTTGTAAAAAGTATTTTGGTGGAGATTGGTCCAGTTCTTACTGCACTTGCTCTTTCGGGAAGAGTAGGGGGAGCAATCTCCGCCTTTTTAGGCACCATGCGCATGACAGAACAAGTGAGCGCTATGGAAACTTTAGGAGTGAATCCTTTAGAATATTTTGCTCTTCCTAGAATCATTGCGGGTATTATTGCCATGCCAGCTTTAGTCATTGCTGCGGTATGGGCTGGGATCTTTTGTGGGTATTTGCTGTGTCGTTGCGCATTTCAATTACCCGCGCATGTGTATTTACACATGGTATCGGGAAATGTATTGATATCCGATATTGTAATGGTCATTGTTAAGTCTTTAGTATTTGGATTCATTATCACATCTTTGGCTTGTTATCAGGGGTTAGGAAAGCATTGCCGTATTATGGATGTGGCAAAGGTAACCACAGCAGGAGTTGTAACTTCGTACATTTCCATTTTATTTGCAAATTGTGTGATTACAACATTTTTTCATCTTCTAGGCTACTAGGGGGAGGGATATGGTAGAGCCCTGGATTTCTGTAGATCGGATTTATAAGAGTTATTACGATAACGAAGGTCAGGGTCATACGGTATTACATGGGATTTCTCTCCAGGTATTTCCTGATGAATTGTTAGTGATTTTAGGGAAATCCGGAACAGGAAAAAGTGTGCTTCTTCGTCATATTATGGGACTAGAAGTCCCTGATTCTGGAAAGGTGCGTTATGCCAAAGAACTCACATATAAAGGGCGTTTAAAAGACCTCACCATTAGTATGGTATTTCAAGGGGGAGCTCTTTTTGATTTTCTTTCTGTTAGAGAGAATGTTGCCTTCGGTCTTCATGCTTATAATGAACGTTATAAGGTGTTTTCTCAAGGAGAGATAAATGCTAAAGTAAATCAGGCTTTATCCAATGTGGGATTAAGTTATGCTGCAGATTTTATGCCGAATAAGTTGTCGGGCGGTATGGTGAAGCGAGTCGCTTTAGCGCGTTCTTTAGTCTATTCTCCAAAACTTGTTCTTTATGATGAGCCTACGGCTGGTTTGGATCCTATGACAAGTCGAGAAATGACGCAGTTAATTTTTCGATTGCGTAAGGAGCAAGGAATTGGAGGGATTGTCATTACTCATGATATTACATTAGCGTTAGCTCTTGCTGATCGAATTGCAATTCACCATCAAGGAACCATACCGCGTATCTATACAAAGGAAGAATTTATACAGACAAATGATGCTTTGGCGAGGCAATTTTTTGCCGGACAGTATTATGAAATGCCGATTAAGGAGGGCTAGTGTCTAGAGAAGATCGTAAAGCAATATTTTTTGGATTATTTCTTTGTATAGGGATTCTCGGTTTGTTTTCTATAATGTTATTCACGCCAAAGAGTCGAGGTAATGGAAAGCAAGAAATCCATGTGGCCTTCACCCATATTAGTGGAGTGAGCAAGGGAATGAATGTTTGCTTAGCTGGTAAGGTCGTCGGTTCAGTGGCTTCCGTGCATAATATTATGGATAAGGGCATTGTTGGAGATTCTGGGCAATTATATTGCTATGAGTTGGTCTTGAAAATTGACTCAGGAATTTCTTTATATAAAGATGACACTTTTGCAATGTACTCTCCCAAGATCATAGGAGAATCTATTGTGAATATCATTCCGGGAAGGATAAGAGATGAAAATAACCGTCTTTATGCTCAGGATTTAGTCTATGGTAATAATATTGATCCCATAGAGAAGTTAGTCCAATGTGTGGACAGGGCGGACAAGGTCTTGGGAAAACTAGAAGAAGAAACCTCGAACGTTTATTCTAAATTATTGACTTTGCTTGATGAAGAGAAGGATGCTTCTTTAGTGAAGCAAGCGCGATTGGCAACCGAGTCAATACATAAAAGTGCTGATAGGCTGTCAGAATGCTTGGGGAAGGGGCGTGTTGAACGTATCGATGGATTAATGAATGATTGCCGAGACATTGCCTCCAACGTTAAAAATTACGGATTATTATATCAATACAACTCACGGTGGAAAAAACAGCAAAAAGCTAAAGATAAGAAAAAACTGAGTGAGGAACAACAACAAGTTGCTCTGGAAAATAGGTAGATTTTTTGTTTTCTCTATGCAATGAATAAAATGTTTTCAGCAGAGTGTTAAGGCTGTTTTATGGATAAGATTTCGGATGCGGTAAGCGAAGCTCTAGAAAAAGCTTTTGAGCTCGCTAAATCAGCAAAAAATCCTTATGTAAGTGAAAACCATTTTCTTAAATGTCTTTTAGAAAATACTGAGTCATTATTTTATTTGATAATAAAAGACATACAAAGCAACCCCAAATTACTTATTACTGCAGTGGACGAGGCCCTTTCTCTAGAGCCCTCTGTTGTCAGTGGAGATGCTATGCCTAAGCCTTCTCCAGGGCTACAAAGTCTACTTTTAGATGCTAGGCAAACGGCTAAAGATCTCGGAGATGAGTACCTTTCTGGAGATCATGTACTCCTAGCTTTTTGGAAATCCAATAAGGAGCCTTTCGCTTCTTGGAAAAAAACGGTAAAAGTATCCTTAGATGATCTCAAGAAACTCATTATTAATATAAGGCGTGGAAATCGTATGGACTCTCCTAGCGCAGAAAATAATCTTCGGGGCCTAGAAAAGTATTGTAAGAACTTAACCTCGTTAGCAAAAGATGGAAAATTAGATCCTGTGATTGGTAGGGACGAAGAAATTCGTCGTACAGTTCAAGTTTTATCACGAAGAACTAAAAATAACCCCATGCTTATAGGTGAGCCTGGAGTTGGGAAAACAGCAATTGCTGAGGGGCTGGCCCTGCGTATTATTCAGGGGGATGTGCCAGAAAGCTTAAAAGGTAAACAGCTCTACGTTTTGGATATGGGAGCATTAATTGCCGGAGCAAAATATCGCGGAGAATTCGAAGAGCGCTTAAAAAGTGTGCTTAAAGATGTAGAGTCTGTGGATGGTGAGAGTATTTTATTCATTGATGAAGTGCATACTCTTGTAGGTGCTGGAGCTACTGATGGTGCTATGGATGCTGCAAATTTATTAAAGCCCGCTTTAGCAAGAGGTACTCTGCATTGTATCGGAGCTACAACTCTTAATGAATACCAAAAATATATAGAAAAAGATGCCGCTTTAGAACGGCGTTTCCAGCCTATTTTTGTAACAGAACCTTCTTTAGAAGACGCCGTGTTTATTCTTCGCGGTCTTCGTGAGAAGTATGAAATTTTCCATGGCGTGCGTATTACTGAGGGAGCATTAAATGCTGCCGTTCTTCTTTCTTATAGATATATTCCCGATCGTTTTCTTCCAGATAAGGCGATTGACTTGATAGACGAGGCTGCAAGTTTAATTCGCATGCAAATCGGAAGTTTGCCCCTGCCTATCGATGAGAAAGAGCGGGAACTCGCTGCTTTGATTGTTAAGCAAGAAGCCATAAAACGTGAAAAAGCTCCTTCATATCAAGAAGAAGCGGAGGCTATGCAGCAGTCTATAGATCAGCTTAAGGAAGAGTTGGCAGTTTTGCGTCTGCGTTGGGATGAGGAGAAAAAACTTATCTCAGGCCTTAAGGAGAAAAAGAATTCTTTAGAAAATATGAAGTTTTCTGAAGAAGAAGCTGAACGCGTTGCTGATTACAATCGTGTAGCAGAGCTACGCTATAGTTTAATTCCTGCTCTTGAAGAAGAAATTCGTCAAGATGAAGAAGCTTTAAATCAAAGAGACAATCGCCTTCTTCAAGAAGAAGTGGATGAGCGTCTTATTGCTCAGGTAGTGGCAAATTGGACAGGAATTCCTGTTCAGAAAATGTTAGAAGGCGAAGCCGAGAAGCTTCTCGTTTTAGAAGAGTCTTTAGAAGAGCGCGTTGTTGGTCAGCCATTTGCTATTGCAGCTGTTAGTGATTCTATACGTGCTGCCCGTGTAGGACTTAGTGATCCTCAACGACCTTTAGGAGTTTTCTTATTTTTGGGGCCTACGGGAGTGGGGAAAACAGAACTTGCTAAAGCTCTCGCAGATCTTTTGTTTAATAAAGAAGAGGCGATGGTACGCTTTGACATGACCGAATATATGGAAAAACATTCCGTATCCAAATTGATAGGATCGCCTCCAG
Organism: Chlamydia felis Fe/C-56; assembly: GCF_000009945.1. Lineage (NCBI taxonomy): Bacteria > Pseudomonadati > Chlamydiota > Chlamydiia > Chlamydiales > Chlamydiaceae > Chlamydia > Chlamydia felis. Next base: position 443,381 of record NC_007899.1, read on the forward strand.
GTTATGTAGGTTACGAAGAAGGGGGAAGTCTTTCTGAAGCTTTACGTCGACGTCCTTATTCCGTCGTGCTGTTTGATGAAATTGAAAAAGCAGATAAAGAAGTATTTAATATTCTCTTGCAAATCTTTGATGAAGGCATTCTTACGGATAGTAAAAAGCGTAAGGTAAATTGTAAAAATGCCTTATTCATTATGACTTCAAATATAGGTTCTCAAGAACTTGCCGATTACTGCGCTAAGAAGGGAAGAGAGGTAAGTAAGGAGACTGTATTATCGGTAGTTTCCCCAGAATTAAAGAAATACTTCAGTCCAGAGTTTATCAATCGTATTGATGATATTCTTCCTTTTGTTCCTTTGAATACCGAAGATATTGTAAAAATTGTCGGTATTCAGATGCGTAGAGTGGCTCAACGCTTGTTAGAAAGACGTGTAACATTAACTTGGGATGATTCTGTGATACTCTATTTAAGTGAGCACGGTTATGACAGTTCCTTTGGAGCACGGCCCTTAAAACGGTTAATTCAACAGAAGGTAGTCACCTTGTTATCAAAAGCTTTGCTTAAAGGCGATATTAAATCAGATACGTCTATAGAGCTTACAATGTCTCGGGATGTCTTGCTTTTCAAAAAAGTTAGCGGTTAGTCATTAGTATAGCCGTTTGTTACTGTGATTCTAGATCCTCTTGCTCAAGTATTTTTTTTAGAGCAGAGGGTCTTTTTTTATGCTTCAAATACATAATGTTTTGAAAGAAACTGAGAGAGGCCCTGCCCCGGGATGGGGCAGGGGAGGTGGATGAGACTAGAACTGGATTTTAGATCCGAGATCTACGTTGTAGGTTCGAGAAGAGCCTCTGAGCTCGAAACCAAACTGACTAAAGATTTCAAGGTTGGATGACAGGGATAGATAATTTCCTGCTCTTACAATGAAAGCTTGTCTAGCTAGGTTAGAAGCTTTAGTTAACCAAACAGCAGTGGTTGGGCTAACTAATAGAGACGTGGCACAATCAGGATTACTTCTTGCAATGTCTGGGGCATAAGCCAGTGTCAGGTTGTAAGAAGCCCTGTCATTTTCAGAAAATCTCTCAAACTTCACACCGATAGGCATAGACAAGTTTGTGAGATTACTACTCTCAAAGTATCTTCCTTCGGTACTACTGTTTTCCTTAAAGTCTTCTTGATGAGCATGAACAAGTTGGAACTTTAGGAATGGGGAATATATATCGAAAAGGGAAGAGTATTGAGATTCGATAGGCACAACAGCTCCGAGTTCTATGCCGAAACAATCATTACCCCAATCACCCTTGATCTCTGAGTAAACGACATTACGGGGAGCATACTTAGTAGTCATATTGGTCTTCATATCGTTAGACATGTGACTATAAGTTAACTGTGCATTGAGTACTAACGGAGCTTGCGCACCGAGAGTATTTTGTAGCAGTCTATCCCAAGCGTTCCAGAAGGAGGTATGTTGGTAATAGATAGAACCTGCGTAGATATGCGCATTGTTTTTGGCTACTAAGTAATCCTTATCTTTTCCAAACAATTGGCAGAAAGCGGCAGAGAAGATGTCATCGGAAGGAGTATGCGCGAATACCCCTAGAACATATCCAGCACTATTGTGACGGAACTTACGTTTGGTTGCTGATCCACTTTTATGTAAAAAGTTTGCTAATCCGGATACCCAGAAGCCTCTTTGATAATCCGCACCTTTGACGCTAATATCCATAAGATTTTGGATAGCTCTTATATCGGAGAAAGATCCCCAAAGAGTGTTAGGAACTAAAGGTCCTTGACGTTCTGGGTTAGGAAGATAACCAGTTTGTTTCCAGTCTAGAGTAGCAGTTTGTGTAGCGCTTGTGGTTCCCGGTTTCCAGTTGATAGACCAATTTCCTTGATAGCCATAGTGAGCTGGTGGGACATAGTTAGTTAGCTGATCAGCTGGTATTGTGGCCTTACCATTGCCACTAGCTTTAGCTTCTATTGCTGAGAAGGATTGTGTTGTGGAGAAAACGGGATATTCGTAACCGTTTCCGTCAGAATCGACTAGATTAACAGCTTGGATTGTAACATTTTTGTCGGTTGTGCCAGCTGAGATTTGTGCCGGAAAGGAACCCCCCCCCAATGAGGCGGTGTTGATGACGAGGTTCGTTAAAGCGATATCTTCACCTGCAGTGCTTGTGGCTAGTAGGCTGGTGCCACAATCCATCACAACAGCGCCACCGGTTTGTGAGACTTTCTTTGCTTCTACTGTTGCTCCATCTCTAAGTACAAGAGAGCCGGACACTATTTTGATGGGTTGTTTGAAAGTGGATTTCAAATTGTCCGCAACTTTTCTTTCATCTTCGGTTAGCTTTTCTCCAGAAAAGACAATACGACCTGAATAGGTTGAGGTTCCTTCAGTTTTATTGATTTCTAATTCTGTGGCGGTATCCCCATTTTGTTAGCGATAGGGTCGTAGAAATAAATCCCAAAGCCTTCCTTGGCATTTAATTTCATAAATTTTCCATTCGTACCCAAGTCAATAGCATTTCTTTTTGTTGAAGGGCTATTGCCTGTTGTTATTATTTTATTCCCTTCAAAAATAATGTTACCAAGATTTGCCGTTAGACTGCATTCACCTCCTGTATCTTGTAGACAAATTGCTCCACCTTTAGGAGAGTTGTCTTTGGAAACTGTGTTATTGGAAAATACAGTGGTCCCTCCAGAATTTATGGTTAGCTTATTGGTATAGATAGCTCCACCGCTGGCTGATGACGAATTTTCAGAGAAAATGAGTTGGGAATTACCTTCAAATTTTAACTCAGCACTATTTCCTGTGTTAGTGCAAGAGATAGCTCCACCACTATCTGTCGAGCTGTTTTTAAGAAAAATTAATTTTATATTGTTGCTGAATGTTGAATTTCCCTGGGTTTTAATGGCTCCTTTTTGACTGGATCCTGGGGGACAGAAAGAACAGGAAAACAGAGAAAAATCATTAACAGACAATGTCTTGTCATTAACATTTACATCAATAGCTCCCGGTTTGTTTGTAGAGGTAATATTCTCAAAGCATAGAGAGCATTTATTGCCTATAAAAGAAAGGTTTCCCGCAGTTTGAGAGAAACAGCTTTCTGTTAAAGCTTGGCTCGCTCCAGCATAAGCAATACATACATCTCCAATACATGTGTACGTTGTTCCATTTGCGTTGGAGCTGGTTTTGGGTTTAAAAGCTGTATTTCCTGCTGCATTTCCGTCATAGCTATCGGAAGGTGATAGTGTTTGATTTTCTGCTTGAGCAAAGCTCAGGGTGGTCGAGGTAATTAACCCCGAAGATATTAGAAACCAATAAACTGGGTGTTTCATATGTTCATGCTCTGGGTGATTTGAGTTTGCTTAAGGCGATCACAAAAATAATTAAAAGTCAAGTGTGATGGGAGAGGGTTGGAAGAAAAAAACTTCTCCGGATGCGTTTGTGATTGCAAAGATAGGAAGGCTTTTAGAAGATCATGAAATAGTAACTATCTACTATTTCTTTTCATGATCTATTTACGAGCTAAACATTTAACAAATAAAAAATCAAAATATGAGAGGATCTCTGCTATAATTCTCTCGTCAATAAACAATATCTAGGAAAGAACTTATGATGCCAAGGTTGCTTTGTGCTTTTCTTGTGTTTGTTGTTGGTACGGTGGGGATTAGATCAAAGGTTGTTTGTGAAATCGCAGTTATATCACAAAACAAACATGAGGATTTTTGGAATCTTGATCCCTACTGTTTGGAAAGTTTGTGTGCGTATTTTGTAATACACAATGATCATGAAAGTAGGCAGAAGCTTGCAAAATTTTTCCCCCAACTCACAGTTGATGAGTTGGCTACTCTGTCTAACTGCGTTCTATTATCGAAAAGTTCTGATTATGTTTTTTCTGATGAGGATGTCTCAGTTATGAAAAAACTGTCTCTTCAGGGAATCATTTTTCTGTGTAATAGGGACGGAGAACCCGTTCTTCCTGAAAAAGATCTAGCCCGCGCTCTTGTGCTTGCTGAGTTTCCTGGAGAAGAAGGAAGGTGCAAGGCAGAGCACTATACACTCTATCTAGATATTCTAGCGCTGCGAGCGCATATCGAAAGACAAAGATATTTGGATCAAGAGCATTATGCGTTGGGTTCTGAGGCCTACCATAGGGCGACTATAGAGGCTCTGAATACAATTTTATTTTATGAAGAGGGAATTCGTTATCCCTCGAAAAATGAAATGTTTTCTGATGAATTTTCTTTTCTATCTTCAGTTGCAGATAGAAAATTCGGGGTTTGCTTAGGGGTGTCTTCTTTGTACTTATCTCTATCTCAACGTTTAGATCTTCCTCTAGAATCTGTCACGCCCCCAGGACACATCTACTTGAGATATGGGGGAGGAAAAGTCAATATTGAAACTACCGCCGGAGGAAGACATCTTCCCACAGAGCATTATTGTGATTGTTTACACATTGATGAGTTGCGAATTCGCTCAGAAAAAGAATTGATTGGCCTAACTTTTATTAACCAGGGATCTTTTGCTTTGCAAAAGCAACAGTATCATGAAGCCGATCAAGCTTATGAAAAAGCTAGGAAATATATAGATGACGATGAGTTAGAGGAGCTTCTGGGGGTTGTGAAAATCTTAAAAGGTCAGAAAAAGGCCGGGGAGGCGCTTCTCAAAAATTCTCTTCAGTCACAATCCGAGGGATCCGTGTCCTATGATTATTTACGGGGAAATATTGACAAGGCAACCTTGAAATTGTTGTTTACCGACCCGGGTTCTACTTATGATGAGATAGTTTGCTATCAAGAGGCTTTAAAAAAAGCTTTGCAACGCTCTCCAAAATGTTGCGAAACGCGTCGTAGACTCGCCTCGGTATTGTTACATCTTGGAAAAACTGCAGAGAGCGTTTTTCTTTTAGAACGATGTGCTGAGGAATCCCCTGAAGATATTGTTCTTCATTTAAAGTTGTGTAAGGTCCTTTGCGATCGCCATGACTACGTAAAAGCTCAAAAATATTTTTTAATAGCGGAAAGTCTCTTAAAGGATAGGGGACTGCGCAGCGAGGATAAAAAGTCTTTCACTCTGTATTATGAAATTCGAAAAAAAATGTTTCTAATCGCTCCTTAGTATTAATATTTTGATTTATTGAGATTAATTGTAGTTCAATATATAATTAACTAGTTTTTTATTTATGAATAGCATGTTTTATGAGTACTAGCGTGGAGAGACCGGAAGCCCCTGCGCACATGACTGCCCAGCAGTTTCGCGATAGGTGCAATAATCTTACATTAGAAATGAATACTGTGCTCGTAGTCCCCTTAAGTAGGCTCGTTATGGAAATAGCAACTGCCATTTTAGGGGCTGCGTGTCTTGCTTTATCTGTGGCTATGGCAACAGGACTTTTGGCTGTTGGCTGTTGTTATAGTGTATGGCTGGTTCCTGTAGGATTTGCTTTAGGCGCAGCCTTGCTAACCTCCGCTGTTATGTCTGCAATTTTGAGGCAAGGTGAGCTCAGACGTGAGAGAAGCTGGAGAAGTCATGCATTGCGTTGGAATAGTTTTGCGCATGATTTGCAGCGTAGTCTTGCGGCAAAGTCAAAACATCGCCGTCATAAAACATCAGATCTCACGACCTCTTCGACGAGTGAGAACTCCCATTAGGTAGTTGATAACTCGTGGTTGGTGTATATTTGTTCCCCAGCCGTAAGATGAGTCGAAGGAATTTTATTAACCAATGTTTTAGGTGTTTTATGTCTTGTAGACAAGTTATGGCCGACGTATGCAACGGTCTGGGGTTTGGTGGTTTTAGCAGAATTCATGCTGTAAAACATAAACTTTCTGTGAATATTGTTCGTGTCATTATGACGCTTGGGGCATTGCTTCTTGGGCTCGGATCTTTAATCTGCGGTATTGGTACATGTACTGCTGCATCATTTATGGCTATGTCATTGTCCGGAGGTGCTGCCATAGCTCTGGGATTAATTTTGCTTATGTTGGCAGCGTGCTGGGGGCATGCGGTATTCTCTAGTTACAGTAAAAAGACTCTAGTTCAAGAAGAGGTCCGCTCCTAGCATAGTCTCAAAATATTTATTGGGTAAACAACTGAGCGTTGTAAGAAACCGTTCTATAATCTCCATGGTTGTAGAATGGTTTTTTTTATGAGAAAAATTCTCTCGACAGACAGGTAGGAAATAGGTTTGATTGATTCAGGATCTCCCATTTCTTATTGTCTTTAAAAAAGACCTTGCAGTCGGTTGTGTCTGTTGTTTTCATATACCTAAAACTGAGCATTCTGTATCGTTCTCCCTTAAAATTAAAAAGTAGGAGATTGTCATGAGTGTTATGGCAATTTTGAGAGATGTCTTTGGTGGTTTAGGAAGAATTGATGTTTCTAACCAAGCTATTCCTTCTTTTGAAAAAAATCAGAAGCTATGTTCAAGCATAACTAGGGTTGTTATAAGTATCTTGGCTTTTCTTTTAGCTTTTGTATCGCTGATTGCTGGTTGTGTTTGCTGTGCTAGTGGCGGATTGTCTCTATACTGTGGTTTGGTTACTATTATTGGATCGGTCCTTGGAGTTATTTGGTCTTCTATTGTATTTAAACGGATGTTTGAGAAAAAAGTTTCATAGATTCTTGTGACTTGCTCAGCAGGAACAATAGAGATTTGTCATGGATTAGGAGGAGCAAGCATGTCAGGAAGTGTCTGCTCTTCTTTGGATAGTGGTGGATTTATATCCGAATGTCTAGGGCGAGTTTTATTAATAGGAATCTTTGTCATCGCAACGTGAATCGCAGCTTATGCATATTGAGTTGTCAATAGTACGTCCTTATTTTACAGATTATGCACTACAATTTTTGCATTGGTAGGAGTATCTTAGTCCATCCTTATGGGGCTTAAGGTCTTAAGTGAAGAATCTTACTTCTGCCTAGAGGTTGTGTAGGGAAATAGCTCGCTGTCGTAGACAACTCGTTGAAAATGTTTCCAAGTGATAGTCTCTTTCAAGAATGGCTTCAAGTAAGATAATTTTTCCTAAGTCGGATACTTTTGTTTTTATGCAGAGCCTCTAAATAATAAAAGTCTTGCATTCACGACTGTTTGTTGAAGGTTCCTTTTTTCTTGTTATTTTATAATCAGAGGGGAATCTCTGATTGAATGTTTGAATCCTGTGTATATAATCTATAAGCTGTCTCTAAAAAATAGAGGGGTTCTGATGCCTTTTATTGAAAATGTAAAAGATGTTTTTGGTGGTTTAGGGAGCTGTGATTTATCTATAGAAAAAATACCTGCTTTTAGAGCAGATCGTAAATGTGTGGACATTAGCCGGTGTATCATTGCCGCTGTTGTGGGTGTGTTTGCCCTTGCTATTTTAGTCCTTGGAGTTACAACTTTAATTTTATGTTGCCCGACTTCAGCATTAGCAGGTGGGTGCTCTATTGTCTTTGGTATCCTCTTGTTATCTTGGGTTGTTGTGATGATTATTCGTTTATGCAGCGTTGGGAAAATAATCAAAGAATCTCAGGAAAGAAATAATCTTATAGGAGAATCTACTACCCAGAACCAATCTGTTGTTGGTAACTAGACTTAATTAGAATGCGGTTTTAATGATAATCTGATGTAACTAATTATAGTTGAGAAAGTATTGTAAATAAAAAAATCTCTTGGTGAGTGATTTATTCTTAGAACAAAGAAGGGCTTTAGGCGGATCTTCCCCAAGTCCTTTTTTGTTGTTCTTTGTGTGTTGCAATCATCCCCTTCCCTTACTATAGTTAGCTCAATGTAAGCAGAAGATAGAAAATCTAAAAAAAGGCAAGGAGTTTGCTCAATGGTAAACGAGCAAGATATAGGGGTTGAGTTTTTAGGTGATTATAAGATTCTCTGTTATTTGCGAAGGGGCTTATGGTGCCAAGATATTCTTGCCGAGCATCGTTTTATAAAAAAACGTTATATTTTAAAAATACCCCACGCTGAGCTTACTTCATCAGAAGCGTTCATGAATGCTTTTCATGAAACTATTGTTAAATTGGCAACCATAAAACATCCTGGGATTATTTCTATAGAAAATGTTTCACAGGTAGATGGAAGGTACTTTTTAGTAACTGAAGAAAGAGAGGTGCCTACTCTTTCTTTAACGCAATATCTTGCTAGTCGCCCTCAGGGATTATCAGAATTAGAAATTCAAGACCTTGTCTGTCAGCTTGCCGAGATTTTAGATTACGCGCACGCTAGAGGATTAGTTCATGGCGGACTAAGTTTGGATTCCGTGCATGTAGACCTTTCTGGACCATCCCCGAAAGTATTTTTGCCTGAGATTGGATTTTCTTTTTTACTTAAGGATCAGTATGCCCAGCATCTTTTAGCAGAGTTATCAGAGAAATCTTCTTTCGATAAGTTAAAGCAGATGTTGTTGTTTCAGGCTCCAGAACCCACATCAGGAACAGTTGTTGAAGATATTTATGCTTTCGGGGTAGTTGTTTATGTTCTGTTGCTGAGACAGTTTCCTCAAGGCGTGTTTCCTTTGCCTTCTGAAGCGTTCCCTAATTATATTTATGATTGGGATTCATTAATTAAATCCTGCTTGAGTTATTCCATTAATCAAAGGCCCAAGAAGCTATCTCCCTTACTTGTGAAAAAAACTGCGGGAGAACTGTTTGTTACTGCTAAAGCACAATGTGTAGAAGAAGAATTAAGAGAAATAGGTGAGGAACCCCAAATTCCGAGCGTAGCGAATATTATTCAAGAGAGTGAGAATCAAATAATCGAAGAATCTTCTGATCATTTAGCATTTGTCCTTGTAGAAGCAAAATCTATAGATGAGGCCATGAATACTTCCGTAGATTCTACGGAAGAAGTCATCAGAGAAGATGAAAGCTATTCCAATGCTTTGCAGTCTTTATTAATACGAGAACCTGTTGTTAGCCGTTATGTAGAGGAAGAAAAGGAAGAAATCAAACCTCAACCCTTATTCACAGAAATGGTGTTTATTGAGGGAGGCGGATTTTTTCGAGGGGGGCGCGAGGGACAACGTGATGAACATCCCGTGCATGAGATTTTTCTAGAGAGCTTTTTCTTAGATATTCATCCTGTGACTAATGAGCAATTTGTTCGTTATTTAGAATGCGCGGGTAGCGAGCAGGATAAATATTACAATGAGCTTATCCGTCTTAAGGATTCGCGAATTCAACGACGTTCCGGAAAGCTTGTTATAGAACCAGGTTATGCTAAACATCCCGTGGTTGGTGTTACGTGGTACGGAGCTTCCGGCTATGCTTCCTGGGTTGGAAAACGTCTTCCCACAGAAGCTGAATGGGAGGTCGCTGCTTATGGAGGGATTGCTCAACAACGTTATCCTTGCGGCGAAGAAATAGATAAAAGTCAGGCAAACTTTTTTAGTTCTGATACAACAGCAGTGATGAGTTATCCCGCAAATCCCTATGGATTATATGATATGGCGGGAAACGTGTATGAGTGGTGTGAAGATTGGTATGGTTATGATTTCTATGAAATTTCCGCTCAAGAGTCTCACTGCCCTCGTGGTCCTGCTCAAGGTGTTTATCGTGTTTTGCGAGGAGGATGCTGGAAAAGTTTAAAAGATGATCTTCGCTGTGCTCATCGTCACCGAAATAATCCCGGTGCGGTAAATAGTACCTACGGATTCCGCTGCGCAAAAGGAGTTAAGTAGACACTGTATGCACAATATGTATACCAGGGAACAATATTTAGCTCTGTGTAAAGATATCGAAGAAGATGATTACCGCTATTATGTTCTTCATGATCCTATAATCTCGGATTATGACTATGATATGAAAATGCAAAAGCTTCTTTCTATAGAGGCTCAGCATCCTGAATGGCGGGTATTGTGGTCACCGTCTATGCGTCTTGGAGATCGCATCTCGGGAAGTTTCCCCGTTGTTACGCACTCTCACCCCATGCTCTCTATTGCTAATGCCTATACTTTAGAAGAGCTTAATGATTTCTTTTCCCGTGTAGAGAAAACTTTAGGGTATACCCCTACATATACCCTAGAGCTAAAAATTGACGGTATTGCCGTAGCTATTCGTTATGAACAGAGGGTCCTTGTTCAAGCTTTAAGTCGTGGGAACGGACGTCAAGGAGAGGATATTACAACAAATATCCGCACAATACGCTCTTTGCCTTTGCGCTTACCAAAAGAGGCTCCGGAATTTCTTGAAGTTCGTGGAGAAGTGTTTTTTACGCGAGCAACTTTTGAACAGATAAACTCTATACAAAGGCAGTCAGAAAAACCGGAATTTGCTAATCCCCGAAATGCTGCAGGGGGTACTCTGAAGCTTTTATCTGCCAAAGAAGCTGCTCAAAGAAATTTAGAGCTCTCTATTTATGGGGCTTGGGCAGAGGAGAATACGGAATCGCATTATGACAATCTTATGTTGTGTCAGAAATGGGGGTTCCCTGTTTTTGGACGGCCACGACAATATAAGAGTGTAGAGGAAGTTGTAAAAGCTCTTCATGAGATAGCGAAGATCCGAGATCAGTTACCTATGGAAATCGACGGTGTAGTGATCAAAGTGGATAACACCGAAGATCAAAAAGTTTTGGGAATGACAGCGAAACATTATCGCTGGGCGTTAGCGTATAAATATGCTCCTGAACAGGGAGAAACTATTTTAGAAGACATTCTCATTCAGGTCGGTAGGACAGGAGTATTAACTCCTGTGGCTAAGTTGCGTCCTGTATTTTTGTCGGGGTCGAAAGTTTCTCGAGCTTCTTTATATAATGAAGAAGAAATCGAAAGAAAAGACATTCGTATTGGGGATACCGTATACGTAGAAAAAGGCGGGGAAATTATTCCTAAAGTTGTTGGAGTATGTTTGGAAAAGCGCCCGGAGGGTACGAAGCCCTGGGTTATGCCAGAATACTGTCCCGTTTGCCACGAAAGGGTATCTCGGGAATCCGATAAGGTTTCCGTACGCTGTACAAATTCTTCTTGTTCTGCGGGAACTATAGAAAAAATTCGCTTTTTTGTGGGCAGAGAAGCTCTAGATATCGAGCATCTTGGGGAAAAGGTGATCACAAAGCTATTTGATCTAGGATTAATTCATCGACGCTGTGACATTTTTCAAATTACTGAGGAGGACCTTCTTCAAGTCCCGGGTTTCAAGGATAAATCCATAAAAAATGTTCTTAAAAGTATTGAGAAGGCTAAAAGTGCTCCGTTAGAGCGTTTTATTGCAGCGCTTGGCATTCCCTATGTGGGGATTGGCGGCGCTAATGCTCTTGCTCAACACTTTCTCTCTTTGGATGCTGTGATGAGCGCTTCTTTAGAAGAACTGAAGGTTATAGATGGAATTGGATCTAAGGTTGCGGAGTCTATAGTAGACTACTTCCATCAATCAGACAATGTCGAAGAGATCCAGAAAATGCTTTCCCTAGGGGTGAATGTGCTTCCATACTCTAGGGCAAGCGCTTCTTGCCAAGGGAAAACCTTTGTGATTACTGGAAGTCTTGAAAAAATGACCAGGTCTGAAGCCGAGGCTTCTATTCGTAATTGTGGAGGGAAAGTCGGTTCTTCCGTATCCAAAAGCATCAATTATCTCGTCGTGGGGAAAGATCCTGGATCTAAATTAAAAAAGGCCCAGGAGCTCCAAATCCCCATTCTTAATGAGAGTGATTTATTAAAAATCCTTTACCCAAACTAATCCCCTCTTAGCTTTTTCTATTTTTGTTAAGTTCTTTACCTTAACTATTAAATAAATAGCAAAGGTGTTCTGTTCTTATATTATTTAATATAAATTCTTTTGGGGTTATAATGTTTATCTAAAACTAATTTTTTTGAAAATATTATTACATCCTGAGGTTGTCAGTGTCTATTTTCCTCGCCAATGGAGATGCTAATCAAAATTCTCAAGGGACCTCTCCGTCCCTAATTCCCCCACCATCTCCTTTGAGTTCGGAAGCTACCGGACTTCGTGCTTCATTAACTACTCAGCAAGCTCTTTTGGATACCGTGGAAGCAGAGCTGTCCTCTATGGAGCAGACGGATCTGAAAAAGTTACGTTTGTATAAGATTGCTCTTGTTATTTTGACTGTAATTGGTCTGGCGATTCTCTTTGTTATTCCTGTAGCCATGATTTTCAATGTTTCCCTATGGATTCCTGTCGTTATTACTTTAGGAGTGGCTGTATTCTCTGGGGCTATTAGTGGTAAATTACGCTCGTGCTGTCAGGAAATAAGATTAAAATATCGTTCGCTACAAGTGTATCGTAGGCACCTTTATAGTAAACACCCTGATTTAAGAAGCTCAACACTGTCTAAGTATCGTATAGAGTTTCCTAAAAACAAGTCTTTAAAAGATAAGATGTTGGCTAAACTAAGGCCAGATGTACATCAACACACCTATGATGGTGGTGCCGCTATTGATAAGAGTTTGGGGTTGTCTGGGGATCTTAACTCACGTTACCAATGTGAAGCTCTTATTGGTATAGACAGTGTTCAAGATAGTGTTTGGCAAAAACGCCTTGAAGAAGTTTTAAAAGCAAAAGTGGAGTTATTAAAAAGTACCCCTGCTTACGAAACCTTACGCACGATCTCCAATTCTGCTTTGCAGGAAACAGGAGTGGATTTGCCCGCTTTGCTACCGGGGATGGATTTCATAGATCTTGCTAAGTCTCTAATGAGTATCTGTGCTTTTGGAAATAAAGTCGGTTTAGAAATTCGTCAGTCTATAGACCAATATGAGCGTACATATTTACACAGTAAAACTCTTACGTCTTTGTTATGTGAAGTCTCTCCATCAACACGCTTATACTTATCTAAGGAACGACAAACTGTTGACATTACGTTAGATATGTTTGCTAAGCTGCAAATGCATATAAATAGAGTGCAGCTAGTTGATTGGTTGGAGAAATTTGCCGATTGGAAAACCGATGTTTACTCCCTAATTGAAAATCCCACGTTGCTAGGTTTTCATCAAAAAATCATAGCAAGCGCTAACAAGTTGAATATTCATGAAGGAATAAACAGCTCTCGTCAAACCTTGGTCAGAAATGTTTTGATGCAGATAGAAAGCATCATTACGGAATATCGGGCCGGAAATTGTGACCGTGTTGATAGAATAAAAGCAAGTCTTCAAGAGTCTCTTGAGAAAGAGTTTAAAAATATATGCAAATCCCTGGGGGATAAGCGCGCCCACCCAGCAGATTTATCTGATAAAGTGCAGAAGGAATTTATTGGTTATCTTTCCAGCTTAGGGAATTTGTGCCCGCTTTTTGATAAGATTCATAAATGTATACAGCTTGGAAATTTTGTTCGTGCGGATCTGGAAAAAGCTATCCAGAGACATCCTGATAATCAACGTGTTCGAATTTTAAGTTCTATAGATCAGTTATTAAGTTTAGTAAATAAAGATGATTGGGGAGCCGTTTCTACGAAATCCGTAGAGGAGATCCTCGGGGAAAAGAATGCAATTATACAAGAATTAGGGAAAATACGACAAAAGGTTGAGCATTGGAGTGAGAAGTATAACGACTTTAAATCTCAAAAGATGACCCGAATCTTGATGAGTGATTTTTCAGAAAATTATTCTGCAGTAGAGTCTGCTATCGGTAAATTGTGGAAGACACACCACAGGGCCTGTGATGTAGAAACTTTTATAGTTGATTGTCGTACATTTTTAAATTCCACTTATACCTCTCTTAAAGATTCCCTATCTCTTCCTACTAAAGAAGAGGTTGCCGAGTGGTCTGGGGAGTTTAAAACTCTTCTCAGTGAGTTGGAGAGTGTTATTCCTGAGATTCAGGCTGCAGGGCAAAGAATTCAAAGCGAGGGGATTACCGGCTCAGCCATATTAAAACAGGCGATTACAAGTAAAGAGTCCTCGCTAAAAATTGAAGCTAAGAAAAAAGAAGCAGAGCTTATAGCTGCAATTAGAGGAAAACGTTCTGAGACAGAGCAAAATATCAATATTTTGCTTGATGAGGGGATTGATTACATGCAGTCTATCCTTTCTAGAATGGGAGAGTTAGAGCAGTCTTTAAATGATCCTAACAACATTACTGTTGAGGAGATAATTCGTGCATCTAATCAGCTATTTTCAGTTATGCACGATCCTAGATCTTCAAAGTTGGCAGATCTAGAAGAGATCTTGTCGGCACGTGGTGAGGGTGGTGTCGCTACAGCAGTTACAGAACTAGGAGAGATTACAGATAGCACTACTCAGACGGTTAGTGATGCTCAACAAGTCTGTAAAGGTTTCTGGGAGACAAGGAATAAAGATCTGGACGGCTTTTTAAAACAGGTACAAAAAATTGCCCAGAAGTGGAACTTAGGACAATCTATAGTTCTGTTTGTCCTAGGATTGATTTTTCTTATTGTCAGCTTATCATTACTATCGTTGCAGATGGTATGGATTCCCGTAGGTCTCAGTGCGGCTGTTCTCTTTATGCAGCTTGTTCCTATGTTCTTTAATCGTGTGATTGAGAAAAAGACTTTTGATGTACGCGCAGCAGCGTTAGCGAAAGATTTGTTACCCGCGACGAAGATCTTATCTTCAGAATTTGACAATCCGAATCTTCAACGTCTTTCTCAGATTCAAGATATTTTACAACTTGAGGGGTATGAGCAAAGTTGGGCTAAGGAACTTATTCGCGATTTAGATGGATCTCCTACGGATAAGAAAGAGGACTTTAAAAGGACGGTTAACGAGTTAAAAAATGCCTCGAAGTCCTTAGATAAAAATATTAGGAAGCGTTTCGGGACTAACAATCTTCAAGACCTTATAGATCGCAAAAAATCTGCAGAAAAAATCTCGACAGTGAACCCAACGAAATCCTCAAGTTCGCAGGCGGTCTCTGTTGTCGATAAGGTTTCAACAACCCCCTTAGTGTCTGCAAGAGAGGTTTCTACATCCGCTCGTCAGCGTCGTTTAGATGAGCTTGTCGTAGGGATTGCTCAAATAGAAGAAGAGGAAAATAAAATCGTAGCTTATCGTTTACGCTACGATAATGAGGTATTGCGCTATCAGCAGCAGAAAGCCTATAGGAAGCAGTTGCAACAGCAGTTTAATGAAGTTAAAACGCAGTTTCCAGGTTTAGAAAAAGAGATTGTTGAGAGCCAGGGAATGGCAGACATTCTCTCTCAAGCAATTTCTCAATTACCGGACTCGCAAGCTGATTCTAAGGAAATGCTTGAGAAAACGGAAATTCTTACCCAGCTGATTTTTAAAATCCACGACCCGCAGTTATCTCGCGAAGATATAAAAGAGGCTAAACAGATTTTTGATGGATTAGTTAAAGAAGTTGCTAATGCAGGGACATTGCAAGATCTTCAGGAAGTGTTGGAGTTGTCAGCTTGTTTAGGAAGTAACAATGTAAGGCTAGATCAAATCCGTAGGGAGCAATTGTCTCGTCTGCAACAAGCTAGAGCTGCATCTCTACCTGAGGAAGATACAAGAGATCAGCTAAATAGGGTGTCCCAAAGAGCAGTCATTGGCGAGCAGGAACTAGAAGTTCGTAAAAGAGCTTTAGATTTCTTAGGCGTTGGCTACGTCTCTCCATTTTTAGAGTTTTCCTTTTCTTCTGTCCCTGGGAAGGGAAATTCCCAAGCTCAAGATGCTTTAAAGGAATTACGTCTCCTAAAGTTAAAAATAACTTCTAGTGGCGAAGTTTCTTCTGAAGAGTACAGGAAGGCAAAAAGACTGCTCTCATCTTACTTAGAATTAGAAAAGCAATTGTCTCCATTAGCCTATGGAACATTATTAGGGGATGAGAACTTTGTTAAAAGTACGCAAATAATGAGGGAGAAACAATCTCTTCAGGAAATTGTAGAGATAAATACTACTCTAGGCCTTCATAATCTATGTTCTTTAGCAACGCAGAGAATTAGTAACTGGATTGCTAAGAGGGCAAGTAAGAGAGATAATGAACGAATTATTTCCAGTTTACTAGAAAGCATCCGTGTTTGTGAGAGTTCTGGTTCTCAGAATCAGGAGAAATTACAAGAGCTGTATAACAAACTACTCAAACTTCCGAAATATATCTTATTATACTTTGCGAGAGAGTTCAAAGTGAAAGCGTTAATGGCTACCCAAAAGATGCAAACAGCTAAGGAGATACAGAAACGGCTTGCTACAGTCTCTAGTGTGGTTGAAGAAAAGGATAAAATGTTTGCCCAGAGCCGTGCTTCTTGGGAAGGAGAACTACATAACTTATCTCAAATGCTTCAAAACCTACAGATAAGAAAACATCAGCTGGTTCAAGAGAAAATTGCTCTTCGCAATCGATTGTTCTCTGATGATGAGATCAAAAACTAGAGAGAATTGACTGTATCTAGAAATTCTCGTGATTTTTCAGATACAGTGTTCTCTATCTCTAATCTACCTTTTCAGCAGCGAATATCCGTAATAGATACGAGATAAGTTCATGTAATTTGAACTTATGAGTTCTATAGCCGATATAGCAATCAGGACGGATAATGAATAACGAGTCCGGGTTCGCATGGTAAAGACTAGAAATCTTTTGGTCTTTAGTAACCACGACCTCTAGCCATTCTCCATATTCTTCTTTAAGAGCTCGCTCTAAGTCATCGCGTTCTTTAAAAAAGATTAGAAGATGCTTAGTGCTCTTTAAACCGTCTAATAAATAACTCCCATTTTCAAGCTGAGCGTTAATAGCACGCATTCCTGGGCCGGGACCAAGAATCTCTTTATCTTGAGAGGACATCTTAATAATATCGCTATTTTGATATTTCAATGCCCTATGCGGTGGATAGTAATAGTCGCCTCCAGAAACATCTAATTGACGGCAGCCCCTAAGGAAATAATACATCAGTGCCGGAGCATAGAGACTGGAGAGTAACAGATTCTTCGCACGACTCTGTCCTTTTTCACTAAAATGAGGAAGGATATTCCCACTTTCAATTTCTTTAGCTGCTATGAGATGTTTTGATGCAGCTTTTTTTACTACAGGTATGAGCTTCCATGTTAAGTTGAAGGCCGCATGGATATTTGAATTGATTCCTGTAAGGTAGGACAAGTTCAAGTTATTGGCTAAGTTACCAACAAATAGAAAGTTGTTATAATCCGAAGGATACTGGTGAAAAACCGATTTTATGTGGTAATGCTCATCAGCAACAGCAAGATTATAATTGTAGAGGAGCTTTTGCTTGTGTTTGATCGATAGGGGGGGGCAGGTATTGCTAAGATATAACTGCTTGGTACCCTTTTCGTGATTATAAAAGACAAAATTTAAAAAACTTTTTGAACTTGGGACAAGATGTATATGGCTCTCTTCAAAAGGTTCTCCTTCATCACAATGAACGAATAGGACCTCTTTAGCCAACTTGCGTGGTTTTAACTGGGTTTTAAATAGGTCTTTGATATCGGGATCGCTATCGGCTTCGCTGGCAATAATCCATTTAGGGTTATAAATTTCTCGATTTTCAAAATTTTGAGAAGTCTTAGTGCTCTCAATGAAAATGCTATTGTCTACCAGGGTAACAGGACGTGTTCCCCAGTGAATTGTCCCACCATTTTCTTCAAACTTGTGGATAAGATGCTTGGTTAATTCTTGATAGGAGGTTGATAAAGCAAAGGGAAAACGAGACTCTGATGCTTGGCTAAATTTAAACAAGACAGTGCGTTTTTTCCAGTGATAGCGAGCTCCAAAGAGTTTATGTCCTTTCTCTACGAAATCTTCCAACAAACCAGCATTATCTAGAAGTTCTAGAGAAGAACAGGATAAAACAACCGGCAGCTCCCTGAAGTCTACGAAACCTGGAGCATCAGGAGAATCTCGATGGTCAATAACTTTTGCAAGAATTCCATGCTGAATGAGCATGTTTGCTAAAATGAGACCCGTGGGGTTTGCACCCATGACTAATACATCTGTCATATCGATCTCTATAAGTAAAAGACGTGAATAAAAATCTAGTATAGGGGAAAAGACATGATGAATCAAGCAGGTAATGTTTAAGGAAAATCTGCTAATCCGTTTCTTCCCAAGAAGTCTGTTTAAATATGTCTAAGCGATTTACAGAAGTTTATAGATGGGATTGGAAATACTCGACCATGTCATTGATAATCATCTTTAGATGTGGGGAAGAACCAAGATTGTGATCCGTATTATCATAGGTATTAAATCGTGTGTTTCCTGGAGCTGTGTTTTTAAATAAATCTCGTTGGGTTAAAGAAACTATGTTATCTTCAAGTCCCTGTAAATGTAAGATTGGTATTCTTGTAGGAAGAGAATTTAAAACGATGTGATCCTGAAGAGAGAGAAAATCCTTCACGTCTTCTTCGCATATTACCAAAGGAGCTGGACCAAATCCAAAATCTTTTCCTATGTTGTCAACAACAGTACTGTTGTCTTTTATAGATTCATACATCTCTTTAAATAAAATTGCTCCATCTGCAACAGGAGCCCAAATACTTATTGCACGAATCTGAAATTGCTTAGGGCTGTAAAAACGAGCGAGATGGAAAGCCGTGTGACATCCTAAAGAAAATCCGGCGATTCCCAATCTACGAGGATTGACTTCAGGATACTGTGTTATCGAAAAAAGAATATCCTCACCATTTCTTAGATAGGTTTTAATGGGTACTTCGGTAGTAATGCCTTCGCTATCACCACAACCTGCCATGTCAAAACGCACACTTGCAATGCCAGCTTGAGCAAGAGATCGTGATAGCTTTCTATAAGATCCCGTTAGTCCCCCAACTTTATTGCCGCGAAAACCGTGAAATAAAATGACAGTAGGATAACCATCTTTAGGCATGGGAGTCGTTGGTAAGTGTAGAGTTCCTACAAGATTATGTTCCCCACTTTGTACATTAACTGCTCGGCAGATTTCATCCTTTGGAGTTTTAGTCTCGTTGATAACGAGCAGACTATCGGGAATTTCAGGGAAGCCTGGGACTTTAATTGCTGCAGCGTGAGATGTGTTTGCTATTATGAAAAATAAAGAAATAAATGCGGATAATTTGCGCATTTTAACTAACATGAAAAATAACCCAATTAAAAGATAACTAAAATAGGATTTTGTATTTTTTCTGTCAATGGGGCTGAAAGCCAAGGGCGGGAGAAACCATAACACAAGTTGGTTTTTTATAAAAATTTTAATCTTTTAAGAACTCTGATTAGAAGATTCTTGTGTTTTCATTGAGTGAGAGATACACTAGCCTCTATTTTATTTTAACAGATCTCTTTGTCAGGATATTATGCGGTACGATCCTAGTTTGATAGAAAAGAAGTGGCAAGAATTTTGGAAGGAACACAAGAGCTTCAAGGCGAACGAAGCTGATGATAAACCTAAATATTATGTATTAGACATGTTCCCTTATCCATCGGGAGCAGGACTGCACGTCGGACATTTAATCGGTTATACCGCCACGGATATTGTCGCTCGCTATAAGCGAGCTAAAGGATTTTCTGTTTTACATCCTATGGGGTGGGACAGTTTCGGATTGCCTGCGGAACAATATGCTGTCAGAACGGGAACACATCCTAGAGAAACAACTCAAAAGAATATAGAAAATTTTAGAAAGCAACTTTCTGCTATGGGATTTTCTTATGATGAGGGTAGAGAGTTCGCTACGAGTGATCCCGAATATTATCGTTGGACGCAGAAACTTTTTCTTTTACTTTACGAAAAAGGCCTAGCTTATATGGCAGATATGGCGGTCAACTATTGCCCAGAGTTGGGGACTGTCTTATCCAACGAAGAGGTGGAAAATGGCTTATCTATAGAGGGAGGGTATCCTGTAGAGCGCCGAATGTTGCGTCAATGGATTTTACGGATCACAGCTTATTCTGATCAGCTTTTAGAAGGTCTAGAGGGCTTAGACTGGCCAGAAAATGTTAAGCAGCTTCAAAGAAATTGGATAGGGAAGTCTGAAGGGGCTCTCGTACGCTTTAAAGTGAATAATCAAAACTTTTTGGAGGTATTCACAACACGTCCTGATACTTTATGTGGTGTATCATTTTTGGTCATTGCTCCAGAGCACCCTGAGGTTGGTCAATTAATTGCTGAGGATCGGAGAGAAGAAGTAGAGGCTTATATTTGCCGCGCTCAAAGTAAAAGTGAAAGAGATCGTATAAGCGAGAGCAAAATAAAAAGCGGAGTATTTACAGGAACCTATGCTAAGCATCCTATCACGGGAGCAGATATTCCTATTTGGGTTTCCGACTACGTTATCCTTGGTTATGGCTCTGGAGTGGTTATGGGCGTTCCTGCTCACGATGAAAGAGACAGGGAGTTTGCCGAAACTTTTTCTCTGCCTATTTATGAAGTTCTTGATACAGATGGATATTGCATTCATAGTAATCACGGAGACTTTCTTTTAGACGGTCTTTGGGGGCGGGAAGCTCAGGATTATGTCATTGCTTATCTGCAGAAAAAGAATCTAGGGGAGTCTAAGGTTGCGTATAAACTGCGCGATTGGCTGTTTTCTCGTCAAAGATATTGGGGAGAGCCGATTCCTATTATTCATTTTGAAGACGGTACGTGTCGTCCTTTGGAAGACGATGAGCTTCCTTTACTTCCTCCAGAAATTCAAGACTACCGTCCCGAAGGTTTTGGCCAGGGGCCATTAGCAAAAGTAAAAGAGTGGGTAGATATTCACGATAAGAAAACCAATCGTCAGGGGAGACGCGAGACGCATACCATGCCTCAATGGGCTGGGTCTTGTTGGTATTATTTGCGTTTTTGCGACGCGCTGAATTCGCAAGCACCCTGGTCTAATGAAAAAGAAAAATATTGGATGCCTGTAGACTTGTATATTGGGGGGGCTGAACATGCTGTTTTGCACTTATTGTATTCCCGTTTTTGGCACCGAGTGTTTTATGATGCAGGCATGGTTTCCACTCCAGAACCATTTAAAAAGTTGATAAATCAAGGCTTAGTGCTTGCAACTTCTTATCGGATTCCTGGTAAGGGATATGTCTATCCTGAAGATGCTCATGAGGATAATGGGGTATGGATGAGTACTTCCGGAGAGGAACTAGAAGTTCGTCAGGAAAAGATGTCTAAATCAAAGTTAAATGGAGTTGATCCTCAAATTCTTATCGAAGAATTCGGAGCAGATGCTTTGCGTATGTACGCTATGTTTTCTGGTCCGCTAGATAAAAATAAGCTTTGGTGTAATCAAGGCGTTTCTGGTTGCCGACGCTTCCTCAATCGTTTTTATGAATTGGTCACGTCGTCTTTAGTTCAAGATATTGATGATCCTAAGGGAATGTATTTAGCCCATAGATTAGTACATCGCGTAGGGGAAGATATTGAAAAAATGTCTTTAAACACCATCCCATCTTCTTTTATGGAATTCATAAATGAGTTTGTGAAGCTTGATATTTATCCTAAATCTGCTTTAGCTATGGTTGTGCGGGCTTTAGCACCTATAGCACCTCATATCAGTGAGGAATTATGGACTATTTTAGGCAATGCTCCTGGTATAGATCAGGCTGGATGGCCAGAGGTGGATCCTAAATATTTGGAAGATACTTCGGTAACATTTGTCATTCAGGTAAATGGGAAGTTACGAGCG
The DNA here is from genome assembly GCF_000009945.1 of Chlamydia felis Fe/C-56. Classification (NCBI taxonomy): domain Bacteria; kingdom Pseudomonadati; phylum Chlamydiota; class Chlamydiia; order Chlamydiales; family Chlamydiaceae; genus Chlamydia; species Chlamydia felis. Next base: position 464,892 of record NC_007899.1, read on the forward strand.
CGTCTGGATATTAGTAAGAACGCGGCGCGGGAAGAAGTTTTATCTTTAGCACGAGAGGCTGTCTCTAGGTATCTAGAAGATAAAGAAGTGAAGAAGGAAATTTTCGTTCCAAATAGATTAGTGAATTTTGTGCTATGATCAAACGACGACTAACTAAGTTACATACCTTCCTATACGATTGCTTTTTGATCTTGGCGTTTATAGTTGCGCTTCCTAGGATTCTCTATAAAAGATTGGTTCATGGAAAGTATGCTAAGTCGTTAAAAATTCGTTTTGGATTGGAGAAACCAAAATTGCCAGGAAAAGGTCCTGTAGCATGGTTCCACGGTGCTTCCGTGGGAGAGACAGCGCTGTTGGTTCCCTTTATTCAACGATTCATGAAAGAGTATCCCGAATGGCGTTTTCTTGTTACATCTTGTACAGAATCTGGATATGAAAATGCTCGCAGATTGTTTGAACCTATGGGAGTCGCTACTTGCATTTTACCTTTGGATTTAAGCTTAATTATTAAACCAGTTGTCAGAACAATATCACCCTCTTTATTAGTTTTTTCTGAAGGGGATTGCTGGTTAAACTTTGTCGAAGAGGCAAAGAGGATTGGGGCTACTGCAGTGGTGATTAACGGGAAGCTTTCTGCAAATTCTTGTAAGCGGTTTACGATTTTAAAACGTTTTGGCAGAAGCTATTTTTCTCCTATAGATGGATTTTTACTTCAGGATGACCAGCATAGAGAACGTTTTTTACGTCTTGGCGTTAGTGAAGAGAAAATAGAGGTTACAGGAAATATTAAAACCTATACAGGAGCCTCCTCTGAAAATAATGAACGGGATTATTGGAGAGAGAAATTACAATTGTCTCCAAATACGGAATTGCTAGTTTTGGGCTCCACGCATCCTAAAGATGTTGATGCTTGGCTTCCTGTCATTCGCGGGATTCACCACAGAAATTTAAAAGTTCTTTGGGTGCCTCGTCATATTGAGAGATCTAAGGAACTTGAAAGCCTTTTAGTTAAAGAAAATATTTCTTATGGCTTGTGGAGTCGGGGAGCGACTTTCAAGGAGAACGACGCCATTATAGTGGACGCGATTGGCTGGTTAAAACGGTTGTATTCTGCTGCCGATCTAGCTTTTGTAGGCGGAACTTTTGACGATCGAGTTGGGGGACACAATCTGTTAGAGCCTCTTCAGTGCGGTGTGCCACTGATGTTTGGTCCCCATATTAAATCTCAATCAGACTTAGCGGTTCGTCTTTTATCCATCAAAGCAGGTTGCTGTTTAGATGAAACAACTATGATAGAGGTAGTTTCATTTTTACTTGATCATCCTGAAGAAAGAGCTGCCTATGTTCAAAAGGGTAAAGAGTTCTTACATGAGGAAAAAGTGGCTTTTGATCGTACTTGGGAATCTTTTAAGAAATATATCCCTTGTGTAAAAATATAGAGATCTGCTAAAGTCTCTTACTTATCGCGGGATAGAGTAGTGGTCATCTCGTTGGGCTCATAACCCAAAGGTCGGAGGTTCGAATCCTTCTCCCGCTATTAATTTTCACCATCTAGTGTGGCGGTATAGCTCAGATGGTTAGAGCAGCAGAATCATAATCTGCGAGTCGTTGGTTCAAGTCCGACTACCGCTATTTTTTCTTCTATAAGCATCTTTTGAGTAGTTTTTGAAGTAGCCAGCAATGTTGCCTTAAAGGGTGCTTATTTCTTTCTACTCTCCCACAGTAGGGTTAAAGGTCGCTGGTCAATCAGTTGTTCTTCGCTAAAGTATTGTAACGGTCCAGGGAAACAATAAAGGTCTTCCATTAAGCAAGTGTCACTTTGATTTAAAAGATACTGTACTTCTGCAGCATTGGGATTTACAGAATCTGTTTTAATTACAGGAGTATCCTCTCCTAGACGATGTTCTAGTTGCATCATTTTATATAGAGGAGTAGCCCCCCCAATCCATTCGTTATAGGGACGTGCAAGATTATTAATAGTCACCATATAGCCCGTTCGCTGTCTGACAATGAAAAGCGCAGAAATAATCCCCAAGGCTAGTCCATAATTTGCATCAAAGTTGGAAGGAAATCCAGCCCGAGATTCATAACCAAAAAAGTGATTCACAGGTTGGAATTCCATTTGGGGTTCTATCTTCTGGATTTCCTTTTTTATTAGCGCCGCTAAAAGTTCTTCGGTGGCAATTTTAGATACACGAACATTTCCATACGAATCTCTAGCAATGAGTAATTGACGAGCAATTTCTGTAGGTAGGGAGGAAAATGTCTTCAGAGACTCTGGAGAGAGTTTTTTATTAATAATATCCAAGTTCGGATTGTTATTTAAAAGTAGAACATTAAGTTCATTTATAAGTTTTTTTGTATCGAAAACATGTTCTAGCAAGCCTTCAGGAATGAGTATCGTGCTATAATTTTTCCCCGACCTATAGCGGTTTACTAAACCTAAAGCGATATGCTCACTCAGTTTTTGTAGGGAAATCTTTCTCATGGCGATATGTTCGCTGATGAGGGTAACATTGGGTAGTGTTTGTAAACCGCATTCTAAAGTTGTGTAAGAAGCTCTTTGTCCCATGAGACGGACAAAATGGTGGTATTTCTTTATAGATAAAGTGTCTTTTTCTAAATTTCCGATCATTTCTGAATAAATACGACAGGATGTATGGAATCCTAAGGATGTTTCAATCCAGAAATTTTTAAGATCTCCATCAATAGTTTTAGGAACACCTACAACAGGAATTTTGCAGTTATGCTTGAGGAAATATTCGGCGAGCATTGCTGTATCAGTGTTAGAGTCATTTCCTCCTATGATGAGTAAGCCGTCAAGCTTTAGCTTTTTTACAGTAGCAAGAATCGTGCTTTTTTGTTCTTTGGTTTTGATTTTCTCTTTACTCGAAGAGAGCATGTCAAATCCCCCGACATTGTAATAATCATAAATTACAGAAATATCGAGATCTTTATACAAACCACGAGTTAATCCTAAAGGACCTTGAATAAAACCATAGAGCTTTGTTTGGGGATTAAAAGCGCGTAAACCTTCAAATAGTCCTATGACTACGTTATGGCCTCCTGGGGCTTGTCCTCCAGAAAGTAAAACACCAATTTTCAATTGTTTTGATGGTGTAGCTTCTCCCGTTTCAATAATCACTTCAGGAATGCTACATAGATTAGGAATGTGTTCTTGAAGATCTTTGGGGATAGAAGGAGACTTTGTAGAGTCTACAATGTGTAGTGAGGTGATATTATTTAAGAAGCTTAGAGTTTCTGGGCGGTAATGCAAACGCTGTAATTCGAAGTAGCTTTTATTTACAGAGAGGAGTTCCACGGGTGGTCCCTAGGGAATAAGTTGATGTTTTAACCATTGTACAAGTTCTGCAAACATAGAGCAAGACTGAGGAATATGATGGCCGGTATTCGGATACGTACGTATCTCACAAGGATTGGGCCTGCAGCTCATAGCTTCAGAGAAGATTTTCTGATGGCGTAAAGATACCGTAGTATCCTCTGCTCCTTGCATATGGAGAATCGCTAGGGAATCAGAAAAATTGGGGATTTCTTTGGTAACGTCCATCTCAATAAATTGAGAACAGAAAGTTTTATTGACTGGCATGCCTGCGTAGAGAATATCTTCAGAGTATGGGTCATGGGCTATTATGTGATTAGAAGAGTTCACGGTTTCTTGTAACCATACAGCACCTTGAATTGTGGGTGCCCATACAGCTAGACTTTTGATATAATGCAAGGTAGGCATATTCAATAGAGCTAGTGTTGCTCCTAATGAAGAACCAAAAATAGCCATGCGGTTTGTATCGATATTCTGTAGTCTATAGCCTTGGGATATAATTTCGTGAGCGCTAGTAATATAATCACTGAAAGAAAAATCATATAGGGAACCCTCTGCATCACCGTGCCCAGGAAGATCAACACGTAACACGGCTATGCCACATTCTGTCAATTTTTCAGCAAGTTGTACGTGAGTACGTCTAGAGCCGATTTTACTAGAGGCCAAGCCATGAAGAGTAATAACTAAGGGATAGGGAGAAACTTGTACTGGCGTATGGAGGATGCCGAAGGTTTTAATATTATTCAGAATGTTAAATTCAATAATGTGGCGTTGTTCACGCTTGTGGCATGTAGTGCTCATTCGGCTCTGAGTCTCTTCTGTTTATAGAGGGGGTTTTCATATTAATTTAATTTTTTAAAACGAATTCGTCGAGAACAAATTCCAGTTTTTTCCTTATACTCTCATGTAGGTGCGGATAGGAACTTAATAATCGCAGTCAGGGATTTCCATACAGATAGAGCATCTTTTTTGCCATTCGTTATGATTGAGAAGAAGAGTTAGTGGAGGGAAATGATCGGAATGAGAGTCCGGTGGAGTATCAATTTGTAACGGTCCTAGATAGCGGTAAGAATCTTCAAGAGCCCAGATTTTTCTGTATAATTTAAACTTAAGAAAAGCAGGACTACTGATATCGACTAAACTCTTCTTGATTAGAGGTTTTATTGTTCCGTCTGATTTTTTCTTTGCAGTAAACATTTTTACGATAGGTATGGCACGTAACCGCCATTTATCTACTATATTGATAAGAGATTCGATCACTGTTAGATAGCCGTTACAACGGTTATACGTAAGTACTCCAGCACCGTATCCTAGAGCATAGCTGTAGGTATTATCAAATTTCGTCGGTAAACAGGATCTTCCCTCATAACCTAAGAAATGAGAAACCGCGTTAAAGGGAACGTTTTTAAAGTGCTTCTTTAGGTGGTTGTCAACAAGATGTATGAGCAACTTATCTATGCTAATTTTAGAGACATAAACATTTCCGTGAGCATCTCGATCATAGAGCAGCTGATTAGCAATAGCTTCTGGGAAGCTCTTTAGCAATTTCTGAGATTCTTGAGATAGCAAAGAGAATTTATCCGAACTTTCGGGGATTCTTTCAATTTCTTTTACAAGATTATTAATCTCTGGGATGAATTCAATCATGCCCTCAGGAATCAGAATTATCCCGTAGTATTTTCCCATAGATGCTCTATCAGAAATTATCGAGCATATCTTGTGGATTATAGTTTTCAAAGGGACGTTCTTTTCTGCGATTTCTTCGCCTATAAGGGTAATATTGGGATGTGTTTGTAGGGTGCACTCTAAAGCAATATGAGAAGCAGAACGTCCCATAAGTTTTATAAAATGGTAATGAGCTTTGCAAGAAAGAGTATCTCTTGAAATATTGCTAATGATTGATGAGTAAAATTTTGTAGCAGAATCAAATCCGAAAGTAAGGTCTAAAAATAGGTGTTGGAGATCCCCATCAATAGTTTTGGGAACACCAAGAACACATGTTTTAGGATGATGTTGAGCAAAGTATTCTGCAAGGATAGCAGTTGCTGTATTCGAACCATCACCACCAATAATTACCAAACCATCAAGATCCAAAGCTTGTACCGTTTTTAAACATGCTGCTTTATTTTCTTCGGTGATGATATTTGTTCTTCCTGTTCCTATGCAGTTGAATCCTCCAGAATTTCTAAAACATTCCATGAATTCTTCGGTAATTTCTATGGTATTGTTATTGAGAATGCCCTGACCATTATTGAGAAAACCTATTAAAGAACTATCGGGATGGACCTTTTTTAAGCTATGTAGAAGTCCCCAAATCACATTATGCCCTCCAGGAGCAGGACCTCCGGATAGCATAACGCCGACTTTTAATGGTTGCGAAGACTTAGGAGATCCCGAAGTGAATTTTAGATAGGGACTATCGTAGGTTTTAGGAAAAAGCTTAGCGATATCGGCATCAAACTTAGGAGAAAAACGTTGGTCATTAATAGGAATTAAAGAAGGAAATTTTTGTAGTTCTCTAGGCAGGGTAGGCCTGTCAGGAATAACCACACCACGGAGATCACTAAAATTTGGGTGCATAACAATTAATGGATACGGTTGTTTTCGTAGGTTAACTGTGTTTTTTTTTATCGACAATGAGAAAACCTTCTTTTCAGAAGGTTTATTTCATGTTCATTGCTATCAGAGGCTTAGATGAGACCGAGAAGTTTCCACCACAAGCTGCCAATACCTACCCAAATGACAATATTGATAACACTTAGAATAAAACCAGACCTCCACCATTCTTTCACCGAAACGAGTTGTGACCCAAAATAAAGAGGAGCAGGTCCTGATCCATAATGAGTAAGCCCTCCGAATAGGTTGCTTGAAAAAGCAAGCACTAAGCAGGCAAAAATAGGGTTGGTTCCTAATGATATAGATACCGCTAGGAATACGGGGAACATGGCCCCGATATGTGCTGTGTTACTTGCGAATAGGTAGTGAGAATAAAAGTACATGAGGAAGAGTATGGGAAAACCTACTTTCCAAGATAATCCTGATACTGCCGCAGCTACAGAATCACCAACTAGGGGAATAAACCCGAGTTGATTAAGGAAGGACGCCATCATAATAAGAGCGCCGAACCAAATAAAGGTCTCCCAGGCAGTTGTGTTTGCCATAACATCTTTATGCCAATCTAAAATATTTGTCAGGATAAGTAAAGACAAGCCGATTAAAGCTGCTGTTGTTGCAGATATCCGAAGTAAGTCTCCAAATGTCCATAAGACTACTAGGAGAATGAAAATCATTAGGATGATCCTTTCACCCTTTTTCAAAGGTCCCATCTCTTTGAGACGTAATTTTGCTGTGCGAATAGCTTCTTCACAAGATGTAATTGTAGGTGGGTACAGTTTATAGAGAACTATAGGCATGAGTACCAAACTAAGCAGCCCTGGAAATACCGCAGCCTTTGCCCATGTTGCCCATGTTAATGCTACGCCTGCGTTACTTGCTAAAGCTGCTAGTAAGGGGTTCCCCGCCATAGCTGTGAGAAACATAGCGCTAGTAATTACAGAACTTTGATACGCCACTTTAATTAAGAAAGACCCGATAAGGCTTTCTGTTCCTTTTTCTGCAGAGCTTCCAAAAGATTCTGACAAGCCCATAACTACAGGATAGAGAATTCCTCCAGATCGTGCTGTAACACTAGGAATAGCTGGGGATAATAGACAGTCTGTAATTACCAGACCGTAGCTTAATCCTAAGGGGTTTTTCCCTAGGATGCTTACGAAAAAATAAGCAACGCGTTCTCCGAGGCCTGTTTTGATAATCCCTTTTGCTATGGAAAAAGACAAGAAGACTAGCCAGGCAATAGGATCATGGAATCCTGATAGACCTTGCTCTAAAGTTAATGTTCGTGTGAGTAGTAATGTAGAGATCCCGATAATGACTATGGCTCCCATAGGCACCGGTTGTAGGATAATGCCTAAAATTGTCGTTGTGAATACCGCGAATAGATGCCAAGCATTAGGATTTATCGCTTCCGGGTGAGGACAAAACCATATGCCTAAGAGTGAAAAAGTGAGGAATAAAAGAGATAGGAAACGTTTTTGTTTATTCACTTAGGACCTCTTTGCGTTACGGTCTGTTGGACAATCCCAAGAGGGTTAGGGCTCTATTGGAAAGTCTTCGAGCCATTTTTCCATTTCTTCTAGGGTGTCGTTGATGAGTTCTGGTGAAAACAGAAGTTCTTGAAGGCAGGACTCAACAGTTTCTTCATTTATGATATTTGTTACGTCTTCCATGCTTATAAAGGTTACATCTACTAGACCAGCGTTAAATGCCTTGCTAATCGGATAGAATAATTCTCCAGGATATAATGCACATATGGCAGCTATGAGACTATCCCAAGCAAAAGAAGGACTTTTTTCTAATCTATAGTTTAGCAGTTCTCCAAAATAACGGATAGTTGCGTCTCTAGAGATTTTTTTTATTCCTACAAGATGCACAAGGCTAGAAATCCCTGCAGCTTTTACGTAGGGGTTAATTCCCGGGGACTCTATGAGATCCTTAATTAACGAGTCATCGTCACATACGCTAGCTAGAATTCTTGAAAGATCTTCGGTAAGAACATCACCAGCAATAGCATGTGGCGTATCGCCTGTATGGGAAAAGAGCTTTATAATAAGGGGAAGAGCTCGAGTTTCTCGGAACTGCGCTAGTAAATACATTGCGTAGAGGTGCCCTTGATAACTGCCGTCATTGATTAATTCGGGAACGCGTTCCGTAGCATCTTCAAGAATTTGAAGTAAGTAAGGAGTGATTTGCGTATGTTTGACAATAGCAGCTTCTATAGCTTCTCTGGGAAGAATCCCTTCGTCGTAAGCGAGGTCTTCCAAGATATGAGAAATTTCCATCGTCAATGACGCTCCATTTCAACGGCTGTTAGTTTGGTTCGTAGCATGCTCAACTTCTTCCTGTCAATGATTTACACATAATGCCTAAAGCACTTAACAGCCATTTTTGTATGCTGTTGAGAACCGGTTCTTTAGGTGTGTATGTGGTCGTATTTGTTTTTACAATTGTTGCTTTACAAGCACGTGGTTTAAGACAAATGTAAGATGAGTACGCACCGCAGTATACATAACTCTTCACATACTACAAAGAACTTTAGGTCTTTGGTTTGAGTCTAAAGTAGTTTTGTTTAGGTTAAACAAGAGCTTTCTCTTGAGGAACATAAGTTTGGTGAAGTTCAGTATCTTCTAGGGAAAATATCGGTATAGCATCGAGTAACTCTTGGGTTTTTTCATGTTTAGGATTCAGGAAGATTTGTTCTCTAGGAGCACATTCTACCAGAGATCCTTTATCCATAACGGCAATGGTATCTGCAATATAGTAGGCTGCAGACATGTCGTGGGTAATAAAGAGAAGAGTGCTTTCACATTGCTGTTTTATTGTTTGAAAAAGCTCTAAGATGAGTGATTGGTTGAGAGTATCTAGAGCTGATATCGGTTCATCACAAATAATAAGATCGGGTTCACATACTAAAGCTTTTGCAATTGCCACACGTTGTTTTTGTCCCCCACTAAGTTTATGAGGTTTTAACTGTAGTATTGATAATGGTAGGTTAACAAGCTGTAAAACACGGTGGATTTTTTCTTTTTGTTTTTCTTTAGAGTAAGTTCCTATGATATGCAAAGGTTCTAAAATGAGATCTTTGACACACATTGTAGGATTTAGACTTGAATGCACATCCTGCCAAACAATTTGCACTGTTTTTGCTTTTGGTTTTTTAGGATCAACATGAAAAGTAATCGAGCCTTGATCGTGTTTCATTAATCCTAGAATTGCCAGAGCCAATGAAGACTTTCCTGATCCACTTGCACCAACGATTGTCAGACATTCTCCCTTTTTCAATTGTAGGCTAACGTCATTGAGAATGACTTGCTTCCTAATTGAAATGGATAGGTTATTTATAGTGATTAAATTAGTCATGAATTGTCTGTAGGGTATCTGTATTTCTTAAAGTTTCAAGTTTCGCTTTTAAAATAGGCGATGAGGAAGCTGTTAAAGGAATTTTCGATACGGCTTTAAGAAGACGTTTTGTATAGGGGTGTTGTGGAGAGGAGAAAATGTTTTTGACACTTCCAGTTTCTACAAGTTGACCGTCTTTGATAATTGCAATATCGTCACAAAGCTCCGAGACTAGTGCCAGATTATGGGTCACCAACAACATTGCTGTGTTGTTTTCTTTATGCACTTTACGCAGTATGCGCAGGACCTGCGCTTGGGATACAGAATCCAACGCTGTTGTCGGCTCATCGGCAAGAATAAGCTCTGGTGAACTTGCTAGGGATATGGCAATGACAGTTCTTTGTCGCATGCCTCCACTTAATTCAAAAGGATAGAGATGAAAACACCGTTCAGGATTGGGTATGCGTACGCTTGTGAGTAGTTCTAGAGCTCTTGTATAGGCTTCTTTTTTTGTTATAGCATTATGTTGTCGTATGGTTTCTACAATTTGCGCTCCTATACGCATAGATGGCGTAAGAGATCCCATAGCATTTTGCAAGACTGTAGCGATTTTCCTTCCTCGGATTTTTTGGAAGTTTTTATACGACATGGTTTTCAAGTCTTTATCTTCAAAGAAGATATTTCCTTCTAGGATTTCGCAATTATCTGAAAGAAAGCCGAGAATTGCCTTGGTAATTGTTGTCTTCCCCGAACCATTCTCTCCAACTAAAGCTAGGCTATGCTGTTTTTTAATTGTGAGGCTAAGATTGTTTATGAGCAATTTTCGAGGGTTTTTGGACGCTATGGTGAGATTTTGTATATTCAGCAGGGTATTAGGCATGAGCGTTTTCCTCTATGAATAGGGCCTTTGCTCCCTCTCCGATAAGGTTAAAGCTGATCGAGAGCGTAATCATGAAAAATGAAGGAATAAAAAATAGCCAAGGATAGTAGTCGATGGCATTGATACCTTCTTTTACCAATGTTCCTAGGCTAGCTTGTGGAGGCTGAATTCCTAAACCTAGAAAGCTAATAAACGCTTCTGTATATATAGCTCCGGGAATGGTAAAAATTAACGTGGAAATAATTGGAGTAAGTGTATTGGGAAGAAGATGTTTCCTTAGAATATGAAATGTGGAGGCGTTCATAGTCTTGGCGGAAAGTACAAATTCCTTATTTTCTAAAAGTAAAAATTGCCCGTAGATAATTCTTGCTATAGGTATCCATCCTGTAAGTGTCATGGCAAGAATCAGAGGAAGAATCCCATGGTCGAAGATAACAAGAAGAAGAATGATTACAGGAATTCTCGGAATTGAAAATAGGATTTCTGTAATGCGCATCATAAGGAAGGCAACTTTTTTCCCTGCAGATAAGGCTACTGTGGACCAAAGCAATCCTACGAAAACATCTATGAGAGTTGCTGTTACTGCGATAAGAAGCGACAAGCGAATACCTTGAGTCGTTCGCGCTAACATGCAACGTCCTAAAGCATCTGTTCCGAAAGGAAATTTTCTTCCTGGTTGAGTTAGGGTATGTTCTAAGGATGTTTGTTCGTAATTAGGATAGAGTAATGGAAGAAGAATAGCTCCTAAGATTAAAATTCCAAGTATAGAAACTCCTACCATAAACATGGTATTTCCTTTCATACGTTGCCAAAGAGAGGGATAAGAAGATTTTAAAGGAATATCCATGAAGTTTGTCAATTGTCCTGTTTGTTTCTTTTAATTCTGTTTATTCGTCACCCAAATTCGATAGATTGCGTTAGAGACGTTCACTTTTTTGAGAAAGGATCGTTTCTTTTTCAGCTCCTTTGTAGGAATAACGAATCTGAGGATCTATCATGGCTTGTATGAGATCAGACAATAGGGAGGAGAGCATAAAGAAAGCTCCGTAAAATACTGACAGTCCTAGAGTAACTGGATAATCGCGTTGTTTAATACTACAGACAAACCATTTTCCTAACCCAGGTATACAAAAAATATTTTCTATAGCAAAAGTTCCTGTCATGACAGTAGTTACGAGAAATGCTGCGTAGGAAATCGTGGGGAATACCGCATAGGGAAGAATGTGTCGGAGTATGATTTTAATTGGGGAGAGTCCTTTAGCGTAGGCAAGTAACACGTAGTCTTTATTTATGACTGAGGATACCGAAGAAAAGGTTAGTTGCGTGATGAATGCCATAGGAGTTATGGCTAAAGCTAGAGATGGCAAAATCGTATGCGAGAAATTTCCCCAGCAAGCTATGGGGAAAATCGGTATTTTTACAGCGAAAATGTATTGCAGCATAGTTGCTAGAACAAATGCCGGAATGGAAATTTGTAAAATAGAAGAAAGGAGAATATAGCGTCCTTGTTTCTTTTTTCTTAATGCAGCTAATGTTCCTAGAGAAATACCTCCAGAAATAGAAAGAAGAAGACTTTCAATCCCCAAAATTGCCGACGCTGGAAAAGCTGAGGAGATTATGCTTGTTACGCTACGATCCTTGTAAACTAGGGAATTTCCAAAGTCTAAAGTGACTAAAGATTTTAAATAGTGTAGGTATTGCTGATATAAAGGTTTATTTAGTCCGTAACGCGACTTAAGAATTTGTAGAGTTTCTTGTGACAGAGCGTTACTACTTTCATCATTGAATGGATCGCCAGGAATGGTTTTCATAACCAGGAAAGTTAGGGTCAGGATGATCCATAAAGAAAGCAGGTTAAATATAAGGCGTTTCTTTATATAACGGAACATTACTAACACCCTTAATCTCTTTGATAACTTGGTAAGTATTCATGATCTAGGACCTTTCCCAAGCCAAAACATTATATCTTCGATTTCTCGAGGCTTCAATATAAAATAATTCATTGCTTCGTGAGGAGGGTCGCCTTTGAGATATTTTTTTTCAAGGTTAAGTCAATATTTTGTTTGAATTAAGTAAAATGTAGGGAATTTATCAGAATATTGAGAAAGGGATGTTACGCTGTAAGTTCTATTTCTTTCAAATCAATATGCCCGAGTAATGATGTGTAGGCATTGTGAATTTTAGGGTTGGCAGCGTAGGTATAGTTGAAGTGGTATAGTGGAATGATTGGATTTTCTGCATCGATAAGTTCTTCAGCTAAGATTTGATCCTGAATTTTTTCCTCTTGAGAAAGAAGCTCTGTAAGGATGCGATTATATTGAGCATTTTCCCATTTCGTTGATTCGTTATTTTTAAGATTTCCAAGAAAAGTAAGGAAAGATGAGGGTCTAGGATACTCTGCTATCCATCTTCCTGTAGCCAGAGTAAAGTCTTCGCGACGCCTTTTATCTAAGAAACAATGATATTCCAAGCCTTGGATGGTGAGATGAATTCCAAGTACATTTTTGATTTGTTGTTGTATTTCTTGAACAATGGCGTTTAGGCAAGTAGATTCTATGGGATAGATAATAGATAATTCTGAAATTTGTTTTTGAGAGAGCTCTTTTTCTGCTTCTTTAAAATAAGCGTAAGCTTGTTGTTGGCGTTTTTCTGGTGATTGAGCGGATATTCTTGGCATTTTAGATAGCTCTGGGGGGAGGAAATGGTTAGCAACTTTCCCGTGGCTGACAAACTGTAGTAAGGATGGTTTATCAATAGCGTAGGCAAGAGCTTTTCTTAGGAAGATGTTATTTGTAGGACTATTTTTTAGATTGCATATTAAAGATGTTGTCCCAAGTACCGGATAAGTATGCAGTTTATCTTTAGAAATATGATGTTGCTCTTCTTTAGAGATGGGAGAGCTCCACGGGGACCCTACCCAATCGACAAGATGTTTTTGAAAAAGTTGCAAGGATGTGTGTGCGTCGGGAACAATTTGAAATGTGATTGTTTCGATGTGGACCGAATGCTTGTCGTGGTATAAAGGATTCTTCTTAATAATGAGTTGAGTTTGAGGATGGTAGGAGTCAATGATAAAAGGGCCGTTAGATATATACGGAAGTTTTTCTCCTCCTGACGAGGAAAATTCTCTCAGGGATTTATGTACGGGAAAGAAGATAGGGGCGGCGAGAAGTTCTAAGAAATGGGGAATAGGTTTTTCTAAAGTAATTTCTAATTGCAATGTGTCTATAGCGCGAATTCCTAAAGATTCGATGGGCAATTGCTTGCTCATCACAGCTTGGTAGTTTTTAATCACTCCAAGGAGAGAGTTAGAAGAACAGGCTGCTCCAAGATGCAGAATTTGTTTTATAGACTCTTCAAAATCATGGGCTGTTACAGGATCTCCATTACTCCACGATGTGTCTTTAAGGTAAAATGTATAGATAGTTTTATCATCGGATACGGTATAACGCTCTGTCAGAGCGAGCTCAGGATGGTTAGGGCGTTCTCTTACCAGACCTTCGTAAAGAGCTTGTGCTATAGAAATATCCTTACTTAAGCTGACGTTTCTTGGGTCTAAAGACATTGGGTCATGGCTAATCGCTATGTTTAAAGAGTGTTTATCTCTAGAAGTATTCGTATGACAGCTTGTTGTACACAGCAGCAAAACTCCACAGAAAAGAATCGATGATAAGATAAGTATTAAGAACTTATTCGATTTTCTTGTCATATGTTTAAAAGCATGTCTCATGCTTGCTCGAGGTGTTTAATCCCTGTTTAATTTTACCCAGTAGTGTAATAGAGTCGCAGAATCAACTTATCTGTTGGTTAACTATCTTAAACCTCTGCGTTTGATTTGTACATATTTTGATTTTGAAAAAAATATTTATACTTTGGGGTCGGAGGTTATGATTTCAACCTCTTTAAGATCGACATGACCTAAAGGGGAAGTATAGAGATTTTGTATGTGAGGATGTGCTATATAGATATAGTTAAAATGGTAGAGGGGGAATATAGGGAGTTCTTCCTCGATAAGCCTTTCTGCCTGAATTTGATCTTCCTTAGAGAAAGTTTGAGTATGGTATTTCTCTAGGATTGCATCAAATAGTTTATGGTTCCACTTCCCTAGCTGGTGGCTGGTTTCTTTATTTTCGGGATTCCCTAGTATGGTAAGAAAATTTCTGGCATTAAGGTATTCTGCAATCCAACCTCCTACAGATAAGTAAAACTCGCCTTTGTTTCTTTTTTCTAGGAAGCAAAAGTATTCAACACCTTGAATAGGTATATGAATGCCGAGGACGTTTTTGAATTGTTGCTGAAGTTCTTGAACCACGAGAGAAAAAACGCTGGATTCCTGAGGGTAAATAAGAGAGAGTTCAGAAAGATCTTTGTTTGATAGGGTTGCTTTTGCCTCTTCAAAGTATTCTCGGGCTTTTGTTTCTCGTTGTTCTTTGCTGAGTTCTTCTGGATAAATTTCGGATAATTCTGGAGGTACAAAGGAATTTGCGACTCTTGCTGAGTTGACAAGGGGAACTAGAGCTTTCTTATCAATAGCATAAGCCAGGGCTTTTCTTAGAGCTTTGTTTTGTAGCACAGGCATGTGCAGGTTATAGATCAATATAGAAGTTGAACACACGGAATATTCGTGTTTTATTTCTTGAGGAGTGTTGATTAGCATTTCTTGGGGGATTTTCGCTATCCAAGGATTGCCTAGAATATCAATGAGGTTATTTTTAAAGCATTTTGTTGCGGTTTGAGAATCTGACATGATTTTAAAGAGAAGAGTGTCAGTTTTCACCTTATCTGCATCATAGTAGTACGTGTTTTTTTGTATTTTCAGATGTTTTTGAGGTTGAAAATCGCTCAGGGCAAAAGGCCCATTAGAAATATAGATAGGTTTAATTTTTTGATCGGAGTAATACTCTCTTAAAGAGGTGTGAACAGGGAAAAACAAAGGGTGAGAAACAATCTCAATGAAATTCTCTGAAGGGTGTTCTAGAGTAATTTCTAAAGTACGGGCATCTAGAGCTTTGATGCCTAGCTGTTCTATTGGCAACCGCTCCTCTATAATTTCTTTGGAATTTTTGATGATATAGAGAAGATTATGGTAAGATATGGGAAGATTTTTTGTATGAATTTGTTTTATAGATTCTTCGAAATCATGTGCGGTTACGGGATCCCCATTACTCCAATGTGAGCGTTTCAAATCAAATGTATAAACAGTACCTTCATGAGACACGGTATAATTTTCCGCCATTCCTAGAATAATCTGGTCATTCGAGATGCGTTCACGCACTAATCCTTCATAAAGGGCTTTTGCTAGTGAAATATCTTTTTTTAAATAGGTGCATCTAGGGTCCAAGGAGAGGGGGTCATACGACATTCCAATTCTCAAGCATTTCCCTTCATTTTTGGGAGCGGGTTGATGACATCCAGATAGAAACAAACTAGCAAATAAGGGAAGATAAATGCCAAAGGATGTTCTGAATTTATTTGCCATGAAATTATCCTAAGCTTGAATAGTGAGAGAGTTAGGTTACTTTTAAAAAAAATAATATCCAGTCTTGGATCTACATACAGTCTGATTTTTACTTGTCCCTACGCTGTGGATTGGTTTTAAGGCAGATGAGCATATTTAAGATCTACAGCTCCAGAGGCGTTGTGGAGAATTTTTTCTATCGGAAATATTGTAATATAATCGTAGTTCATGTGGTAGAGGGGAATTATTTCCAAATTTTTTACAAGTCTTTCTGCTTGCGGTATGAGTGAAGCACTTGGGTAGTAGGCCACTCCTGTTGCTGTAGCTATAGTAAAATCACCCATCTGTCTTTTGCTTAGGAATACATGATATTCCAAGCCTTCAAGAAATAGATCAAGACCCACGGATTTACACTGTTCTTTCAGAATTTCTGCAACGCTTTGGCATCGTAAAATGTTCGAAGGATATGAGAGAGTCAGCTTTTCTGTAGGAGAAATCAATTTTTGCTTTTTATACGGATAATGAGGGGTGGAATTTCTAGATAGTGTGTAGGCAGGCTCCTGGCCTCCTTGTAGAGCGTGATTGATAATTTCTTCTCTATTAATAGCTGCTGCTAGTCTATACCTGTTATTAATTTGGGATAAGAAAGGATCTTTTGTATTGAGTATAAGCCAGAAAGCCCCTTCTACGGGGTAGCAGGTATAGTGGTATGGGGTATTTTCTTTGAGCTCTTTAGTTAGTCCTTGATGCCAAGGCTGTCCTAACCAGTGGATTTTTTCACGATTTAGTAAAAGAGATCCGGTGTATAAATCAGGAATAACGAGTAGACTAATATTGGTGATATTAACCTTGTCTTTATCATAGTAATGCGGGTTTTTTTCTAATAATAGGCAGTGGCCGTGATTATAGGTTATTATTTGGAAAGGCCCGCTAAATACGTTTAAATTGTCAGGATTGAAAATGGCAAATGCTGGGAATGCCAGCAATTGAAGTAGCTTGGGATTCGGAGAATCTAGGGTAAGGGTAATGCTTGACGGTGAGCAGGATTTAAAGTTAATCCCTTCGAATGCTCGATGGTGGGGTGAAAATGTTTTTGCATGTTCCCAAGCTCGGGCAATATCCTGAGATGTGATTGGAGTTCCATTGCTCCATGCAGCGTTATGCTTTATGAAAAAGGTGTAAGTTTTTTCGTCTGCGGATATGGTATAGTGACTTGCTAAAGCAAATTCCACATGATCACTTTTATAAGGATTTTCTCTTGTAAGTCCTTCAAAAATGAGCTTAGAGATAGAGAGATCTAAAGCGCGTTTAGCTTGCTCAGGAGATAAAGAGGCGGGATCATCATAAATAGCAATAGAGAGGGGTTTGGACGACCTTAAGGCAGTTGGGAAACAGCCTCCTAAAAGCGAAGACCCAAAGACAACAGCAATCAACCACCATGCGTACATCATAAAAAAGGAAAATACCTTTGTTATCGTTTTTTACAAAGAAAGACACAGGATTTATTTCACCATGTGTCCGAACGATTTTATTGAAAATCTTTCCGAGTACAAGCGAGGTGCGCAACTTTCAAAGCTAGCAGGTTAATTTGTTTTGGGTTTTTGTTCAAAGTAATTCTATTCAGTTTTGAATTTAAACGATTTATATCTTAAAAAAGAATAGGAGTAGTACTTTTTAGTATGGTAAAAAATCAATTTGATAATTGATTTTGGGAGGGGTTATGTTAAAAGCGTATTGAAGGAGAACTCTCTAAAAAGTTCGTAAGAATAAGTGTTGCAGCGACACTATCGGTCTTTCCTTTTCTTTGTTTTCTACTAAGACCACAATCACATTTTAGCATGCGTTCTGCTTGTGCTGAGGATAGCCTCTCATCCCAAAGAACAACATCAACATGACAAAATTCCTGAATTAAAGAAGAAATTTTGAGGATTTCTTCCTGTAGAGAAGATTTTTGCCCTATTTGCATGGGAATGGGGTTTCCTAGAACAACACAGGAGACTTCGCGTTCTAGAATGATTTTAGCAAGACTTTGAGCTGTAGCTTCTAATGTTTTCCCAGCTTCTATAAACCCTATAGGCAAGCTGATGAATAGAGGAGAGGCTGCATAGGCAAGGCCTATACGCCTCTGACCGTAGTCTACACCGAGGAAAATTTTTTTTGCCTTAGGCTTGGACATAACTTTTATTCCTAGAATATAGAATAGCAGCTTGAATAAAGCCTACAAATAATGGATGGGGAGCTATCAATTTTGAAAGAAACTCTGGATGGAACTGTACACCTATCATCCAGGGATGATTTTCGATTTCTACGATTTCGCACAGACCTTGTTGAGGGCATGTTCCGACAACATTCAAACCGAAATCTTTGAATTGCTGAACATAGTCAAAATTCACCTCATAGCGGTGACGGTGGCGTTCCATAACCTCAGATTCTCCATATGCTTCATGCACTTTGGTTCCTGGAGATATTAGGCAAGGATAAGCTCCAAGGCGCATTGTTCCTCCCGTAGCGACTAGAGAGGCCTGGCCATCCATCATGCAGATAACGGGATCAGGTGTCTCTGCATCCATTTCTGTGGAATTGGCTTTTTCTAAGCGCAATACATTGCGGGCATATTCAACTACAAGAACTTGCATACCCAAGCAGATGCCAAAATAAGGAATTCCTCTTTCTCTGCAGAGCTTTGCTGCGGTAATTTTTCCTTCCCAACCTCGAGATCCGAAACCTCCAGGAACTAAGCAACCGTCGCATTGCTCTAGAGTTTCAAGAAAATGAGGATCTTCAGAATCTAAGGGTAGAATTTCTACAGAGCTATTTAAGCTTAGCGCTGCGTGGGTAAGTGCTTCAAAAACAGATTTATACGCATCTTTATGCTGAACGTATTTACCTACCAAGCCTATGCGCACCTTATCAAGAGAAGGGTTGCGTAAGCGTTCTACTAAGGTCTTCCAGTCACTTAGGTCTTCTTGCTTTGTAAATAGTCCTAATTTTTCTGTAATAAATGTAGAAATGTTTTCTTGAGACAACATCAAGGGCATTTCATATATTGAATGTTCAATATCAACAACATTAAACACTGCATTATTAGGAACATTACAAAATAAACTGATTTTCTTTTTTACATCGGGGCTTAAAGATGACTCAGACCTGCAAAGGATAGCATCGGGAATAATCCCAATACTTCGCAAGCTTTGAACAGAGTGTTGCGTGGGTTTGGTCTTTACCTCCCCTGCAGCTTTTAAATAGGGTACATAGGTCATATGGATGCTGAAGCAGTTTTCAGCGTGTTCGTAACGAAATTGCCGGATAGCCTCAAGAAAGGGTAGTGATTCTATATCTCCAACAGTACCACCGATCTCTACAATTAATACATCGGGCTGATTTTCTCTAGCACACTCTAAAATAACTTCAATAATTTCATTGGTAATATGGGGGATAACTTGAACTGTGCTTCCTAAATAAACCCCCTCGCGTTCTTTCTTAATTACTCGAGCATAGATTTGCCCAGAAGTTGCTGTAGAATATTTAGATAGTTTTACTGAAGAAAACCGATGATAGTGACCAAGATCTAGATCCGTCTCTATTCCGTCGTTAGTAACATAAACCTCACCGTGTTCGTAAGGATTCATAGTTCCTGGATCGACATTAAGATAGGGATCTAGTTTTAACATAGAAACTTTAAGGCTTTGACGCTCTAGCAATAAAGCTAAAGAGGCTGCGGTTAACCCTTTGCCCAGGGAGGAAACGACTCCTCCTGTTAAAAAGATGCACTTGAATGACATGTTAAGTATTTTTCCACCTTATTTATGTCTTCTGGATAATCAACTGAAGGACTTTTAGCTTCCACTACACATATATGGATAGATCCACCATGTTCTAGTATGCGTAGTTGCTCAAGATCTTCGGCTTGGCTTAAGGATGTTGGGGTAGATTCAATGTAACTAAACAGTGCATTCCTTCTAAACGCATACACACCAATATGAAGATATATTGGAGTCTCTTTCTTCAAGATGTGTGGAATAGGACTTCTGCTAAAATATAAAGCCTTTCCATTTTTATCGAAAACACATTTCACTTTTTGATTAGTTAAGATTTCATGAGAGTCTGTGGTCTTGGCAGCTGGAGTAACCACTTGAATCTCTGGGGATTCTTCAAGTTTGCGGACAAGAGTATCGACAACGGTGTGTTGTAAGCAGGGCTCATCCCCTTGAATATTTACAATGATCTCGGCTTCTGGAAAGTAACGCGATATAGCTTCTGCTGTCCGCTCTGTGCCGTTAGCACACTCCGGGCTGGTCATCACGCAATCACCGCCAAAGTCTAAAACATGGTCCATAATGCGTTGATTATCAGTGGCTACAACAACCTTATCCAGCGTTGTGCTTTGACTAATGTTCTCGTAAGTTCTTTGTATCAAAGACTTTCCAAGGATGTTTGCTAGGGGCTTTCCAGTGAATCTGACGCTACCCCATCTTGCTGGTAAAACTCCAACTTTCTTACTAGCAAATACTTGTTCTTCCATATGCCGAAATAACTCTTAATTTCTAAGATTTTTAACAAGCAGGATTATCATTATGGTTTTTATAAAACACAAGGTTTTTTGGTGATTTTGATTTTTTGCGTTTTATTTATAATAAAAAGTCGAAGAAGTTATATCATTAAATTAATAAACGTATTTTATTTTTATTATGCTTTCAAAATTAAGTAAGTTCCTATTAACCGTATTAATATCTATTCAGTCCCTAACGCCAGCTTCATTAGTCGCAGGGGAAACAAAGTCTGGTTTTTTCTCTAAGATGAAAAATTGGTTCTCCAGCAATGGGATGGGGGGGAATGACGTATCTGTTTCCAAGATTAAAGATAGCCTAAAGTGGAAACGGTATGACTACACAAAAAATTGTGGGTTTTCTGCGGAATTTCCTGGGGATCCAGACCATTCGGGTCAGATCATAGAGATTCCTCAATCCGAACTTACTATACGTTACGATACATACGTTACAGAAACACAGTCGGACAATACTGTTTATGTGGTGTCTGTTTGGGAGTATCCTGAAAAGGTAGACGTTAGTCGTCCAGAATTAAATCTTCAGGAAGGATTTTCAGGAATGTTACAAGCTCTTCCGGAATCCCAGGTTCTATTTATGCAAGCAAAAGAGCTGCAGGGGTATAAAGCTTTAGAATTTTGGATTTCCTGTGAGGATATTTATTTTCGAGGAATGTTGGTTTCAGTAAACCATACATTGTATCAAGTGTTTATGGTGTATAAAAACAAAGATGCCAAAGCTTTGGATAAAGAATATGAAACGTTTACGAAATCGTTTAGGATTACCAAAGTTCGTGAGGCTAGAGCTATCGATTTAAAAAAGAAAGTCAGACTTTGAAAATGAGTATTTCTCTTGAGTTATGAATAAAAGTTCATAGAAGAGCTGCTCTTTCGGGTCTAGTTTTTCGCTACCTCTAGAGTCGAAAGAGCTATCTTCGTTTTTAGCTTTTTAATTCTCTTTAACAGTGTATTTTTCTATAAGGAGCCAGAGTTCTATAAGTGGGATTTTTATGGTTCCTCGCGTTTTTTTTACCGCCTTTTTTTTCTTATTTTTAAAAGCAGAAGCTGAGGATATTTTCAGTGAAAAAAACGCTCCTTTATCTCGCATAGGAATTATTTTTTCTCTTCCCGAAATTTCTAAATCTTCAGATGCAGAGTGCCCCATACCTTGGTTTGCCAACAGCAAAAAGACTGTGGAGGGGAGAAGAACATATTATTCCGGAGATTATTTCGGGAAATATCTAGTTATGTCTTCTTTTTGGCCTAATAAGGTCTCTGCGGCTGTAATTAGCTGTAACATGATTCTCAAGCATCGTGTGGAGCTTATTTTAATCATAGGTACATGCTATTCACGTTCAGAAAGTGGTCGTTTTGGAAACGTACTGATTTCCAATGGTTATGTGAATTATGATTCTGATGTGCGTCCTTTTTTCAAAAGATTCGAAATCCCCGATATCAATCAATGTATTTTTTCTACAAGCGAAGCGTATAGGGAGGCTGCGAAGATTGGGGGAGGGCAATTTCTTAATACTCATAAAAAAGTTATTGAGGATTTATTAAAAATTCATGGCTATTTGAAACCTACGACCTCTACAGAACATGGTCTTACGGAGGGCATCATTGCTACCGGCGAGGCCTTTACAATGTCTAAAAATTACTTTCTTTCTCTTCAAAAAGTTCATTCCGAAATTCAAGGATTTGATAGTGCTGGGGGAGCTGTTGCTCAGGTATGTTATGAATTTAACGTTCCCTGTTTGGGAATAAATATTCTTATTCCTCATCCTTTGGAGTCTTCGAGTAATGAGTCTTGGCTACAGCTTCAAAGTGAAACTAGCAAGTTTTACATGGATTCTCTCTTAAAAAGTGTCCTCAAAGAAATCTGTTTAACCCATTGATTGATCTTTTTCTTAATTCTTTAGTTGAGGTTAAATCTCTTAGTCATTAAGATAACTTTTTGTTTTTCGATCGAAATAAGAGAAGAATAAACGGGGACTTAGCTTAGCTGGTAGAGCGTCTGATTTGCATTCAGAAGGTCAGGAGTTCGACTCTCCTAGTCTCCAACTCTTCGCGGTTATAGCTCAGTTGGTTAGAGCGCGACACTGATAATGTCGAGGTCCCAAGTTCAAGTCTTGGTAACCGCAAGTCGTCTTCTTTTCAAAAATTATGGTTTCTACATGTTAGAAGTCAAAAATCTTAGTTATTCTTATTCGGACAAATTAATATTAAAAAAGGCTTCTTTCACGTCTTATCCGGGAAGGATCTCTATTATCTTAGGTGTATCTGGGATAGGGAAAACTACATTATTTCGTTTAATTGCGAGTTTCTTATCTCCTGATGGAGGAGAAATTTTATGGCAGGGTCAGCCTATTCAGCAAACAGATGTAGCCTATATGCAGCAAAAGCAAACTCTACTGCCGTGGAGAACTGTGCTGAAAAATATTTACCTCAGTTCTGAATTAGGAATTAAAAGTAAGCGCTTTTCTATATTTCCCGAGAAGTTAAGTGAGGTAGTAGAGAGCTTTAATATAGGGGATTTATTAGATTGTTATCCCGATGAGCTTTCTGAAGGACAAAAACAGAGGGTATCTCTGGCTTGCCAGTGTCTCTCCCCAAAACCTATAGTGCTTTTAGATGAGCCATTTTCTTCTTTAGATATTACGACTAAAGAACTGTTATATAAGTACATTTTGCGATTGGCAAGACAAGAAAATAAAACTGTTGTACTTGTTACTCATGATTTTCGAGATGTAGCTTTTCTTGGAGATGCGTTTTATGTACTTAAAAATCTTGAGCTCGTTCCTGTATTTTTTAATGACACCATGCGTTCTTCCGGTAATGTCCATATGCTTATAGAGGATATCCGGGAGTGTCTTTTAACATGACATCATTGCTAGCTAATATAGAAAATTCACAGCTAGGATATAACTTACTCACTTCTGAGGAGAAGTTAGCTCTGTATAATGGTATTCATGCACACCGTTGTAAGGGCTCTCCTCTTGTGCTTATCGCTACGATTGTCTTTGTGATTTCTGCTGTGCTTTTATTGATAGGATCTATTTTGACAGGATTTCCTCTTGAGGGATTTTCTTTTGTTCTAGATATATTTCTTCCTTTTCTTCTTCCGGGAATTCTTTCTTTAGTTCTGATTTCTGCTCCTTTAGTTATGTATGCTCTTCAGCATCATAGGGGAGCATTAAGCAAACATAAGAAGTTGGCAGAAAGCAATTACTTGCAAATTTTAAATTATTGCCAAAGTCAAAAAGACAATGTTTCAAAAAAGAATGTAGCAGAATTTATAGAATCTCAGGTTTTCCTCTCCGAGTATACGAAGAGTTTTTCTTATGTTACGTTATTGCAGACTATGAAGGTGATTCCTGGGAAAGATTCTCCAAATGCTTCAGTACATGATTCTCTCATTGCAGATGGGGTAGATCTCGCTAAAGATAATATTTATGCCAGCGAGTATGACAAAGAAAAACGAGATCGGTTAGAAGCTGAAGAGGAAGAAAGAATAGAGCAGAAGCAAGCACCTTCTTCTGCCGTTAGCTCTATGCTTACGTAATTGACGACTACTATTTCTTAGGGGTTAGTTTCCCTATGGATAGGACAATCAACGTTATTCCCGTGATTATTGTGGGAATGAGTATAGGAGAGTGTAGGGGAATATGGAAAAAAACTGGGGAAAGTAGGATCGCTACTGAAAAAATCAAACATAACCATCTTAAACGGCGAAGGCTCTCAGCAAAAGATAGGATGGATAATACAATAATGAACCAGCAACAAATATTGATATAGTTTCTTAGTGTATCTGCGATCGCTAACTCATCGCTAATTTTGATAAATCCTATAGCTACGCATACAGCAATTAAAAGATTAATAGGGAAGGATATTCCCTGAAAAGCTTGTTTGCATGCTTTTATAAAAGGAAGTACTGTGCGTTCTTCCCAAAATAGAGAATCTCTGTAGTATTCTGATCCAAAAAACGACATGCGAATCAGTTCGCGTTTTTTCCCAATAAACTGTGATAAGTAAATAAAAGTAGCCCTGAGTTCGTCATAAGCAAAAACAAAAGCTAAAGCGGGTTGTATTGTTTGGGATAAGCATATCCAGCAATCCAGGCTAAGTTGTTTTAACACGATGGGTATTAGGGTAAGGACAATGGTAAATAGTAATGTAATTGCTGTTGCTATTACGATTTTTGGTCGTGTATGCCAACGACGTTCTCCTCCTGATAAAGACAATACGATAAGTAGGGAGTATGCGGTCATCATGGATGCATAAACAAAGAAATCTCCTTCGAAAGCTGTTTTAGAAAGACCTAAAGCAGATGCTGTTAAATAACGAGATTGTATCCAAGATATTAAACTTAATAATAAAACAGCGGCGCGGCGTCCTCCTGATGAAGGGTTATAGGAAATGCCTTCTGGAAGGGTGGGGCCGACTTCTAAGGCTTCCGGACGCGTAGGGGGGATACAAACAACAGCAAAAATAGCAAAGCCTATGAGTGTATCATTAGCGAAAACAAGAGAAGAACGTTCTGGAAAACAGGAGAACAGGGTGACCCAGATACCTACGAACACTCCGAACCAAAGAACAGAGCGCTTATAAAAAGATGCCAGGGCTAAGATAATCAGCAGGCTGCCACAGATTCTATCTGAGAGAATAATACTAGGTTCTTGATAGTTCAGTGTGTTAGGAGTAAATATTAGCAGCAATCCTAAGAAAGCAGGAAGAATACTTAATTTAAAAAAACGATAACGGAAGTGCTTATAAATATTTTCTAGGGCTTCTTTGTCCATAAAAAGAAAAATCCTTGGATTTTTCTTTCTAAATAGAATGAGTGTGATAAAACTAAAAGTTTTTTTATCAATACCAACCTGTTCGTAAAATTAAATAAGGAACTAAAAAGACGTACTCTCTCCTTTCTGGAGTAAAAAAATGTTTTAATTTTTTATTTTTTTATTTTATTTCTCATTTCTGGATGAGTCATATAATAGAAGAGAACGATCATTGAATAAAAAGATACTCGTCATAACTACCAGCATTTTTTTTGTACTGTGCTTCGGATTAATGATATACAAAAAGCAAACGCTATTGCCTCCGAAAGCTCATATCCCTACTAATGCCAAGCATTTTCCAACTCTTGGCAATCCTTATGCACCGATTAATATTACAGTTTTTGAAGAGCCCTCTTGTTCTGCATGTGCAGAATTTAGCTCAGAGGTTTTCCCATTATTAAAGGAGCACTATATTGATACTGGTGAGGTGTCGTTTACATTAATCCCGGTATGCTTTATTCGGGGATCGATGCCAGCGGCTCAGGCATTGCTTTGTGTATATCATCACGATCCTCGGCAGCCTGATATAGAAGCATATATAGAATATTTCCATCGCTTACTTAATTATCCTAAAGAGGAAGGAAAACGTTGGGCAACCCCTGAGGTATTAACTAAGCTTACTGAGAACTTGAAAACGCATTCTGGCCGCACTATCAATCCTAAGGGATTAATACAGTGTGTAGATTCCCAACAGTATGAAGAGCAAATTAAGAAGAATAATATTTATGGTTCTCGCGTTCTTGGAGGGCAATTAGCAACTCCGACAGCTGTTGTTGGAGATTATCTTATAGAAGATCCTACGTTTGATGAATTAGAGCGTGTGATTAAACAAATCCGCCATTTACAAGCTGCAGAGGAAAACGATGATTAGATTCATTCGTAATTATGCTTTATATTTTGCATGGCTGATTTGTTGTACAGGCACTGTGATGAGTATTTATTACAGTTACCTATTAAACGTAGAGCCTTGTGTTTTGTGCCATTATCAAAGGATTTTCTTATTTCCTTTATCGATTATCCTGGGAATTGCCACATATCGTGAGGATAGTTTGGTAAAAATTTATGCCTTGCCGTTATCTATTATGGGTATGTTAACCGCTGTTTATCAGATTTGCCTTCAAGAAATTTCCGGAATGACGATAGACATTTGTGGTCGAGTATCTTGCTCAACAAAGCTATTTGTTTTTGGATTTATTACCCTGCCTATGGCATCAGCATTTGCATTTTGTACTATTTCTTGCTTATTGATTTTATCCAGAAGTAAGAGAAAATAAAGGGGCTATCGGAGGACAGGGGGCTCTTCTCTTATATTTGGAAGTTTATCAAAAGGATAATACAGGAGAAGAGGGGAAGGAGTTTAGAGTTATTTAGTCACAGTAGGTGTTATTTACGAAGGATCTGTTGTATTTTCTTTAGAAGTTTCTTCTTGTGTAGTCGGTAGTACGAAAGTTGTTTTGTTTTGTGTAATTCCTTTCACTAAATTTTGAGTTGTAGAAGAAATGCTGTTTACTACGTTCAATCCTTCTTGCAACTCTTCTTGAACCTGTGAAGGTTCGGTATTTGTTAGCAACACAGTCGTATTGTTTATTAGCTTCCCTGTTTGTGCAGTGTTTTCTATCTCTGTTTCTGTCTCTGAATCTGAATCTGAACTTGTTAAACTATAATGACCGCTTTCTAAATTTTGATAGCGATTACAGAAACAACGGGGGCCGATT
The DNA here is from genome assembly GCF_000009945.1 of Chlamydia felis Fe/C-56. Lineage (NCBI taxonomy): Bacteria > Pseudomonadati > Chlamydiota > Chlamydiia > Chlamydiales > Chlamydiaceae > Chlamydia > Chlamydia felis. The sequence goes on from NC_007899.1 coordinate 491,621, forward strand.
TTTTCACATAAAGTCGTAATTGCAATACGTGCAATCTTCGCAATTAGGATAATAATTCCTAATCCCAAAGTTTCGATAACCCCTGTCAAAGTGTGTAAGAATAGCCGTATCTTGCTTGATTTGTCGTCTTTGGTTGACCACACGCTGTACAGTCTACCTAACCCCAAGATTGTTCCTATAATAGGCAGGGTTTTCCCGATTTCATGCATATTGGTTTTAGAACAAATCCCCCTTGCTATGGAGAGATTCCATTCACCCTTCAGGGATCGAAGGCCTCGCAGATCACGAACGAAACCCGAGCGAAATAGGAAAAAATGATCTTTCGTGCCCTCACAGAAATTATAATTATTTGAATATCTATCAATCAACATAAACTATCTTTTTCACTGTTAAATATTAAGTGCGAGATAGTTTATGTTCTGTTTGAAATAGTTTCAATTATAAACATTAATCGTATTTACATGTTATTAACATGTAACGACTTAACATTTTGTTGTTTTGGAAATCTTTGTTTTTTAATGATTTATTATCATGATGCTTGGAAAAGCAGTGAGATTATAGCCCGCAAGTAAATCTATCGATTAGGTCGTCTCGAAAATGTTCTGCTGCTTCCTTGTCTTTTCTTATATAGATGATAAAGCTAGACAACTCTGTTATGATAAATGCTAAAGCGAAGTAGAGAATCTTCAAGATTAAGGTAACGAGTCCACATCCACAGATTTCGATAAGACTCATGAATGTATGAACTATCTTATCTATATGTCTATCATCCAAGGTATCTGTAGACCATACACTATAAAGCCTACCCGCGCCTAGAATTGTTCCAGTGAAGGGTAAAGCTCGTAAGATTTGTGTGACAAGACCGTCCGCATCTAAATCGGTAATATCATTAGAAAACATCCAATCGTAGGGCCATGCCTTGAGTCCAAATTGATTACGAACGAATCCGAGTCTAAAGATTTGGGAATAATTCTGTGTAGCTGTATTAAATTCTGAATTGTCGTGATATATATTTACAAACATTAATAAAAATCTCTTATTTTATTTTGCGGCGAACCATTTTTTAGTTGTTTGTGAATAAATTCAATACAAATTTTATTAGCATCTATGATTATGCGTAATTTAAATAAAAACGCATGCTGTGAGAGTACGGGATATTTAGATTTTTCATTCTGGGTTTTAATTTAGGTTGAGGAGAGAAAATCTTTCTGAAGATGGAATGTACGGAAGAATTAAAGATGCAATGTTAAATAAAAGGACCTCAAGGAGTTCGAAGAAGTAGAAAATCATTGTTGTCACTACTTTTAAAATTAAAGCGACTATGCCTAATCCTAGAGACTCTAATACTCCTGATAGGGTATGAAATAGGATATCTTTATATCGATCTTCAGGATCTTTAGTGGACCATAGGCTGTAAAGTTTCCCTAACCCAAGAATATTTCCGATTATGGGGATACAACGTATAAGAAGCTCTTTGATTTCATCAGCGTTGGTAATATCGATTTCCCAGTCGATAGTGTAGGGTAACATCTGGGTTTTTGACCTGATAAAGCCCTCTTTAAATAGCCAGAAGGCTTTTTGGTTGTTGAAAAAAAAGTCCTCGTTATCTGTGTACTTATTGATAAAACAATCCATCTTCATACTTGGAATAATAACTTTGTTAAGTATAGGGGTCTTTATTTTTGGAATTTATTCAGAAACCGTAGTGCTTTTATAGTCGGCTGTTAGGAGGTTTCCTATCTAGAAAACTTGGGGGAAAAATTTAAGATTATTTTTAATAAAAAGCAAACTTCTCTAGAGTTTTTTTCGACGTATTTTTGTGAATAATTCAATGTAAATACATGTCGATTCTACAGAAAAATAACGTCTTAGATCTCATCATTTAAAATTTGTTTGCGGATATTTTTCATTACTTCTTGCATGTGGTGCAGATTATGAATAGAGGCCCAAATTCCCGCATTAGGTTCATGAACTTTGAATAGATGACGAAGATAGGCTCTTGATAGATTTGAAGAGCATGTGAGACAAGTGCATTTTGGATCTATAGGAGAAAGGTCATTCGCATAAGCCTGGTTGGCAATTTTAATGGGGCCTTGAGATGATAAAATCAATCCATGTCGTGCAGCTTTAGTAGGGTAGGAACTATCGAAAGAATCTATGCCAAACTTGACTGTAGCTTGGATGGATGGTAGATCTCCTATACCTAAAAGATGAACAGGACGATCTTTAGATAAATGCGAGGTTGTTATATCAACAACAGGCACCATTTCATTTAAATTTCTTCCTAAGCTACCTCCAATAGCAAATCCATCGAAGGGGTGATCTTCAACAAATTGGCAACCTATTTTTCTTTGTTCAGGGTCTATACCCCCATGAATCACTCCATACATAGACTGGTGTCTAGGATCATTTCTATGATAATCCAAAGAGCGTTTTTCCCAGACATAGGTTCTTGAGCATGAGGATAAGAAGTATTGTTGATCAGAGTGAAAAGGTAAAAGTTCATCCAGGGGAATAATAATATCGGCACCTAGGTCCTTTTGGGCCTGTACAGAAACCTCGGGGGATAAAAAAAGTTTATGCCCGTCGCGGTAGGATTTAAACCAGACTCCCTCATCAGTAATTTCTAATATGGATGATGAGCCCTTCTTTTTTCCATGGCTTTTGATTTCTTCTGCTACAGAACCATAAGCAAGACTAAAGATTTGGAATCCCCCAGAATCCGTAATTATAGGAGCATCTCTGTTTATAAATTTATGAAGACCGCCCATAGCGGCAATAGACTCTGTTCCCGGATGAACCAAGAGGTGGTAGGTGTTACAAAACATTAGTGGAATGTTGCTATGATCCACGACACCTTTTAAAGCGCCGTTAGTTGCAACGGGAACAAAAGCGGGGGTGTCTATAATTCCGTGGTCAGTTTCTATTCTGCCCACTCGAGCCCGTGATTTTTTAGATTGATGGATGACGTGAAATTTTAATGCCACGGTTAGAAACCTGAAATTGAATTCTCAGGAAAAAGCTTCTGTTTTTCCATCTCGTTTGAAAACAGGAGAATAAGCGTATCGGGAGTATGTTTTCCTGTAAATAGAATTTATAGAGAGTGAGGGGAATTTTCCGTTGAGGTAGAGAAAGCTTCTTGAAATAGACAAATACGCAAATAATTTTAATTTTTAACCGTCCATACGGATTTTATCGGATTGCGCTTCTTTCTGCTTTTTTAAGTATTTCCCAAGAACGACGATGGGCACTGACATGACAATCGCGCAAATTTTAGTGATCAAAGAGAATAGTATTACGTGAGAGAGATTGGATACGATTCCATAGAGCCCCAGGAAAGAGAATAGGAGGGTATCTAAAATTTGAGAAGAAACCAAAGATACGGCTGATCGGGTGCCAAAAGCTTTATTTTGGAAAAGGTGCTTAAGGTAGGAGAAGAGTTTAAGATCCACAATTTGCACAATAATTAAGGTAATTAGAGATGCAAAGGTTAATCGTAGAGTAGGTGAGAAGAGTGCTATAAAATGACTTTGTGAAGAATCGGTAGGAGAGGGTTTAAGAGCGAGATGTAATTGTGTTAAAAGGAGGAAAGCAATGGTTATAATCCATGAACCCACCATAGCCTCATTGACTTTATTTTGCCCATAGATCTCTCTAGAGAAGTTTAGGCAAGACAAAAGGCCGATCATATAAACATCGGCGGAGGTAATTTCTAGATTGCATAGAACGATTTGCTTTAACACAAAAACATTCATAATTACCGATAGAGTGGTTATCCACCCTGTCAGCCATCCCGTACTTCTAGAAGAAAAAAATATACCAGCAAGCACGACAAACGTGGTTTGTGCTATAAAAATCATTTCATTGTGCAAGGCGGAATCTCCTTGAATCGGGTCTCACGGATCTAGGATTTTTAGAATATAAGACTGCAATCATTGAAAAAGGCCAATAAATAATCCCTAAGTATAGAGGGAGGGGAACTTAATTTGTATCTATTTTGCTGGCAGTTGTTTCAATAAAAAATCCTTTTTAAATTATTGGGGTTATAAGGAAAATTTTTAATGCCTCCAGAATAAGATGAATTAGAACACATAAAGACAGAGATCGGAGGAGTTTCTTAACTTTTCCAATGATTAGATTTCATCCCATCAAATCAGAATCTTTGCGGTGCGGGGTTGGAGCGGGGAATCAGTTTCGTAACACAATAGTGCGCTAGGAGGAATAACACGATGAACATGCCAACTAAAATTGCAAGAGCAGCAAGAACAATACATAGAGCAAGATAGACCACGCCTAGCCCCAAGGTCTCTAGAACACCGACTGTAGTGTGTTTTATAAGTCTTGCCTTGGAATCCTTACTTCTGTCTTGAACAGACCAGATACTATAAAGACGAGCTAAACCTCGGATTGTTCCTAAAATAGGAATGGAGCTCAATATTTGGGGTATTATGTTCTCTTCTTCTGTGAGACGTCCGTCTGGGTAAACACGTGAATAAGCGCTTGAAATTAAGCAATTATGGTGGGATACTGCGTTTACAAAATCTTCAGGTGTTTTATACGTATGGATAAACATAGTGTTCCTCATTTAAAAATACTTATAATGGGAGAGCCTGCTACGCAGAGGCTGTTATTTTTAATTCGTTAGCAGGGGAGGAGAATACCGAATAATGAGAAATAGCTCAATAAGTAAGTCTTTAAGAATAAAGATTATAAATGTTTTTTTTAAGGGAAGAACAAAAGACCAATCATATAAACATCTCCGTTAGTTATTCCGTACTTGAAGCCTCCCCGCTCCTTATCGAACGGGTAATGTAGAACATATAGAGGCTGAGATTGGAGGAGTTTCTTAACTTTTCCAATGATTAGATTTCATCCCATCAAATCAGAATCTTTGCGGTGCGGGGTTGGAGCGGGGAATCAGTTTCGTAACACAATAGTGCGCCAGGGTGTATAGCATAAGGAACATACAAGCTAAAATTGCAAGAACAGTAATGACAATATCTAGCGCAATGTAGACCACGCCTAGCCCCAAGGTCTCTAGAACACCGATTATGGTATGTTTTATAAGTTTTGTGGTGGGATCCCTACTCCTGTCTTTAACAGACCAGATACTATAAAGACGAGCTAAACCTCGGATTGTTCCTAAAATAGGAATGGAGCTCAATATTTTGGATGTTAGACTCCCTTCTCCAGTGATATGTCCGTCTGGAAGAACTCGTGAATAGGCACTTAAAATTAACCCATTATGGTAGCGGGCTGCATTTACAAAATCTTTGGGTGTTTTATACGTATGGATAAACATGATGTTGCTCTTTTAAAAATATTCATGGTGGGTGTGTTAGTTACATAAGGGGGTTATTTCAATCCAGTTAGCCGTGGCAGATTGATTACAACAAGCATTTTCTCCCCGTCTTAATGAATCCCGAATAGTGTCTCGGCGGGATGAGACAACAATGAATGTGAAACGTCTTAACAAGGAAGTCTTTAGAGAATTAGCAGAGGTTTTTTTATTAAAAAATTTAAATCGTTTTCATATACGAGAAACATCATCTTTTCCTAACAAATAAAAACCATCCTAACACGTTAGGAGCAAGCATAGTAAATGTATTTTTTTTTAAGGCAAGAACAAAAGACCAATCATATAAACATCTCCGTTGGTCATTCCGTACTTGTGAGGTCCCCGCCCCTTATCGAAAGGATAAATTAGAACATATAGAGGCGGCGGTCGGAGGAGTTTATCAACTGTTGGATAAGAAACATCTCCCTAGTAATTAAACTTCATCCTGGTAGGGGAGCAGCATTGCAACACAAAATTGCATAGCATGCCAGATAAAATTGCAAGAACAGTAAGGACAATACATAGAGCAAAGTGGATGATACCTAATCCTAAGGTCTCTAGAACACCGATTATGGTATGTTTTATAAGTTTTAAGGTGGAATCATCACTTCTGTCTTTAACAGACCAGATACTATAAAGGCGTGCTAAACCTCGGATTGTTCCTAAAATAGGAATGGAGCTCAATAATTGGGATCTTATACGTACGCCAGTTGCGATATGTCCGTCTGGGTAAACACGTGAATAAGCACCTGAAATTAACCCGTTACGGTTGTGGATCGCATCTATAAATTTTTCGGGAGTTTCATACCTACGGATACACATAATATTTCTCCTTTAAAAATATTTATGATGGGAAAGCTAGTTATGCAGGGAGGCAATCTGGTACACATCTTTTTTTCTAACATTCTTGTCATTTTAACATATTAAGAGTAAGTGTTAAAGATATATTTTTTTCAAAATCAAGAACAGAGTAGAGTGGGGGAGTAGGAGGGGTGTTTGTATAAAAAAACCCCGCAAAGTGGATTTGCGAGGTTTCTTAGCTGTAGTCTTAAATTAATATTAAATTATTTATTATGACTAGATAATGGTGGAATTAAAGAGTTAATGGACTCCCCATCAGCAAGAAATGTTGTGTTGATGTAGTCCGCTGGGAATTGCATTCCATACAGACTGGTAACATCCTCCGAATTAATGCTATTCCATATACTTAAAAAACGCTCTCGGTTAGGTAACACGTCTTGTGGGGTGAGTAAGTCTGGGTTTGTTACTGAGAACATAAATCCAAGGCTGTAGACAGTAGTGTCATTGTTTTGTTTAGACACGACTACAGGCACTAAACCGTGGTGGGCATAATGTTTGCATAGAGAAGAAAAAGTTTTTTGGTCTACACCGTATAAAACAGCAGAAAAATCGGAGTCTTCTTTGGAGTTTCCTAAATCAAGGGAAAGAGCATTGAGATCAGCATAATTTTTTGCCGTTTTGTCTTTTTTATCCTGACGAGAATCGTAATTGAAAATACGCTTCGCTCGATCTACGTTTACAGCAGTATTCCAAAGGGATTTTCCGAGAGTTTCGAAATTGCGAGGATTCATGAGATCATCATAAATTACTACAGGGACGCAATTCATTTGATCAGATAATCCCCAAGCTGTTTTTACATTATCCCAGATCGAGTTAGGATCAATAGAGTTGTTAAAAAGAGGAGCCGAACTTTTAGCTTCTTCAACCACGCTTTTGTCGGAAGTAAATACATCATCAGCTGCACATCCAGCAATTAGAACTGAAAGGGAAGCTAGACATAAAGCACCCAATAATCTAATTTTCGATAGAAAGAAGTTTTGTGTTCTCATATCCTTGCCTCATTCGCAATTTTTAGTGTAAAAGCAAAAGACCGTAACAACTTACAACTTTGTTTGCGATAAAAACATTGTAAAAAACAAAAAAATGTTGCTCATATAGTTGTGGAAAGACGATTTGCGATAACCTTATGGCCTCTAGAAGTTTGTATAAGTTTTTGATTCTTTACCGTTTATTTTTTTGTGATGTTTTTTGGAGTTCATAACTAAGCGTAGTCTTTAATTGTTTCGTTCAATGATTTGGTGTATCGCTTGGATTTTGGATTTCTACAACGGGCTCAGAACTTGTTTCTTGAAGAGACGATGTTTTTGGAGCTTCTTCTGCGGGGGCGAATGCTTGGTTAAGTTCGTAAATTTGAAGTTGACTTTTCAGTTCTTTTACTTCTGTCTCAGCTTGCTTTAAACGTTTTCTTAAAACTCCATAGAGTCCCTGTTCTATATTGTTCACAAAGAAAAGTACTCCAATACTGATAAAGACAAAGCCTATAAGAATTAAAGATAAAGAGAGGGCAATGGTTGTTGCGTTTAGCATGTTGAGTCCGTTAAGAAAAAAAATAGCAACAAAGATGGAAACTACAGTAGAGAAACCTAAAACAATCAGCATTGTATCTAGGAATAGTCTGAGGGATGTCTGACGTTGAGATAAATTCGTGTTTATCTCGGTAGGAAGTGGTGTTAAGGGAAAGGGAGAAATATTTTGGTTTTGTGTGGGTATTGGATTTGACATGCCGAATCCCTAGTTAGTTCTTTAGTTTTGGTTGAGCAGAATATATAAATTTTTTTTTAACAGCAACGGATCATCTTAATTCCTAGGAAAGATAAACAATTCATTAGAATCTACGATTAAATAAAAGACATTTAATCTCATGGGGATACTGGTTTGCTTCTTGTTTAATTGTTGTAAAAAATTTTTGACAAAACGCTCTTGTCGGTTCATCGGAATACGGTTGAGAGTTCTATGTGGGTGGGAAAAGATTTTAATTGTTCTAGACGCCTATTAATGAAAAATTAATCCGGCGGCATTATTCGTGTTTTTGTTTTGTTTGTAAGGGAGTTTATGCATAAATTAACGAGTTTGTTTTTGTGCCTACTACTTGTGCTTAGCGGGTGTGCTGAAACTGTTTCTTCACAGGGAGACGCTATAGATCAAGCGTTTTGTATTAAACTTCCTATTTCTGAGTTTTCATCCTATTCTGCGGCATACACACCGGCTCAATGTCTCTCCAAAGAAAATAAAAATCCTAAGGTTATTGAGAAAGTAGATCAAGAATCTCTCAAGATTTGGAAAGAGATACATGAAAAAATGCATCTAACGACTCCTTATGTTCCTATAGTCGTTTATGGAAGTTTAATGAACCCAATTTCAGCGAAAAACACACTTCAGGAGTACCATTCTCATGCTGTCTGGATTCATGATTATGTTAGAGTATTTAACTTAGACACACGTCTTTTTGGAGGTTCTTCTAGAGTGACAGATGTGGATGGTGAAGATAATCGCGGGGCTCTCAATTTGAATTTCTCGCAAGGAGAAAGTTGCAACGGGATTGTTTTAGCTATTAGTGAAGACGATTTTGTCTCATGTCGTCGTCGTGAAGGGGTTTACAACTGTGTTCCTGTTGTAATTTCTGATTATGTATCTTCAGGACAATGTCATCGTAGTGTAGCCTACGCCTGGGTTGCTGGAGATCAGGTTTGCTCTAACTATGTACTTCCTTTAAAAAGTTACTACTCCATGATTTGGGAAGGAATAACAGCAGATAGCGTTCGAGAGAGTTTTGGTGATAACTTTTCTCAGGAGTATTTAAATACAACTTTTTTAGCCGATGGACGGTCGATAAAGACAATTCATGATGAATATAAAGACGCTCCTATTCATTACTAAATTTCTTATTTTCTATAGAATTAAATGCCAATCTTTTGTTCTTGGGGATCTTTTTATAGGACCCTGGCTTTAATATATCATCTCGATCACGATTGCCCACTTTTATTCATCTGTGATTTTTTCACGAGGTTCTCTCAATAATGCTCTAAACTTTTGTAGGGAGAGGTTATTTAGAAAGAATCTTTTCTAAAAATTATTAAATAGTTCTTGAAGATTATTAGAAAAAAGTAATACCGTTCCCTAAAATTTTCCTAGGTTGGTTCCTAGGTTGGTTCCTAGGTTGGTTCCTAGGTTGGTTCCTATCGACCTCTTTTGTGTTTGGTGCCGATGAGAAGAATAAATTTCTCAATCAGGCGTTACTCTTAATCGTTTTCCTTTATTGAGAAGCACATGCGTGAAGCCTTGACTTTTGATGATGTTTTATTAGTTCCTCAATATTCTGAAGTTCTTCCTGGAGAAGCTTGCTTATCTGCTTCTGTTTCGGAATCTTTGGATCTAGCTATCCCTATTTTATCTGCAGCAATGGATTCTGTTACAGAATTATCTATGGCTATAGCTATGGCTGAAGCTGGGGGACTTGGAGTTATCCATAAAAATATGGATTTGGATGAACAAGTTAGTATGGTAAAACACATAAAATCACAAGCCTCTTCTCTGGCTGTGGGGTGTTCCGTAGGCATTGGTCAACAAGGTTTGCAAAGAGCCGATGTTTTAGTTGAGGCTGGTGTAGATGCCGTAGTTGTAGACACTGCTCATGGACACTCAAGATTGGTTCTCGATACCGCAAAAACCCTTAAAAAGCATTATCCTTCGGTGACTCTTATTGTGGGAAATATTGTCTCAAGAGAGGCAGCTCTTTGTTTAGGAGAAATTGGCGTGGATGCTGTGAAGGTGGGTATTGGTCCAGGATCTATATGCACAACGCGGATCATCTCAGGTGTAGGATTACCCCAATTAACAGCTGTTATGGATGTTTCTGAGGCATTGCGTGATTCTTCCGTTCGAGTCATTGCTGATGGAGGAATGCGCTATTCTGGCGATATAGTTAAAGCTCTTGCTGCTGGAGCGCACTGCGTTATGCTAGGTAGCATGCTAGCAGGAACGAATGAAGCACCAGGAGAAATAGTTCATGTTAATGAGCAAGCTTACAAGATGTATCGAGGTATGGGCTCTCTAGGCGCCATGAAAAGGGGTAGCGCTGAGCGCTATTTTCAAGAACATAACGCCAAGAAATTTGTTCCAGAGGGTGTTGAGGGGCTTGTTCCTTACAAAGGCTCTCTTCATGATGTGCTTTATCAAATCCTAGGAGGGATTCGATCTGGTATGGGCTATGTAGGGGCCCGTAATTTGGAAGAATTGCGGAAGAATGCTGTATTTGCACGCATTACTCATTCTGGAAGAACAGAAAGTCACATTCATAATCTGCAACATATTCAACAAGCTCCAAATTACCTAGTCTCTAAATAATAAGAGGTATTCTATTTTGAGTAAGATTCTTATTCTTGATTTTGGCTCTCAATATACGAATGTTTTAGCCAAAAAGATACGCTTACTTTCCGTATTTTGTGAGGTACTTCCTTGGAATACACCTCTAGAAGACATTCTTCAAGAGTCTCCTTCAGGTCTAATTTTTTCTGGAGGGCCTCATTCTGTTTATCAGGAGAATAGTCCAAAAGTTGATAGAGAAATCTATAACGCTAACATCCCTATACTTGGGGTATGTTATGGTATGCAACTTATCGCTAGAGATTTTGGAAGTGAGGTAAGGGGAGGAGAGAATGAGTTTGGCTATACCCCTATAGTTTTTTATCCGGGAAAACTTTTTCAAGGCCTTGTGGATAAGGACGCTTTTCATACTGAAATTCGTATGAGTCATTGCGACTCTGTTACAGTCCCTCCTAAAGATTTTTTCATTACTGCAAGTTCACAACATTGTCCTGTTGCAGCCATAGAATACCCTGAGAAAAAACTTTTCGGTCTCCAATTTCATCCGGAAGTTTCAGATTCTCAAGGAATAGGTGATACAATTTTATCAAATTTTGTTAAGCATATCTGTCGGGCTTCGGAAACTTGGAAAATTGAGACAATAGAAAAACAACTTATTCAAAGGATCAAAGAACAAGTAGGAGAAAAGGAACGTGTATTACTAGGCTTGTCTGGAGGGGTAGACTCTTCTGTTTTAGCTGTTTTACTTCATAATGCCTTGGGTGATCGTTTATCGTGTGTCTTTGTTGATACGGGGCTATTGAGGAAAAATGAAGTTGAAGAGGTTAAACAGCAATTTTTATCTCTAGGGCTAGAGATAATAGTGGAAGATGCTTCTGAAACATTTTTCTACGAGTTATCCGGAATACAGGATCCCGAACAGAAACGTAAAATCATTGGATCTACCTTTATTGAAGTTTTTGATAAAGTATCTAAAAACCTTGAGGTTCAGTGGTTGGCTCAAGGAACTATTTATTCCGATGTTATTGAATCGGCAAAATCTTGTGATGCAACGCAAGTAATTAAATCTCACCATAATGTTGGCGGACTTCCAGAAAAATTAAATCTGAAACTTTTAGAACCTTTGCGTTTTCTTTTTAAGGATGAAGTTAGAGCTTTGGGCAAAGTTTTGGGCTTACCAGAAGTCTTTATATCCCGACACCCCTTTCCTGGCCCTGGTTTAGGAGTCAGAGTTCTTGGAGAAATCCGTAAAGAATATGTAGAAATAGTAAAACATGCTGATAGTATCTTTATTGAAGAACTAAAAAAAGCTAATTTATACGACAAGGTTAGCCAAGCATTTGCTGTTTTCTTACCAGTAAAGTCGGTTGCTGTAAAAGGGGATTGTCGTCATTATGGCTATACGATAGCTTTACGTGCAGTAGAGTCTTCTGATTTCATGACAGCATGCTGGTCGCCCCTATCTAGAGAATTTCTTAACCGTTGTTCATCACGCATTATTAACGAAATCCCAGAAGTTAGCAGAGTGGTTTACGATATTTCCGATAAACCTCCAGCAACTATTGAATGGGAATAGGATTGGGCACAAAAAATAAGATATGATTGATAAGAAGCTTTTTTTTATTGCTGAAAGGTTATCACAGTTGTCCTTCGATCTGGACGATAATAGGCCTTGTACAAGTCAGTTTATTAAAGATCTGCCTAAAGCAGATATTCACGTGCATCTCCCAGGGACTATTTCGACAGAAACAGCTTGGGAACTAGGAGTCAGAAATGGTCTTATAAAATGGGAGAACGGACGATGGATATCTCCTCCTTTGTCTAATGGAAATCCCCATAAGAGTTATTCTGAAATATTCAAAAATTTTGAGAGCATTCGCTACGAGAGGGATCCCGATCTTTCTTTGTTAAAATATGCTATTGTTTCTCGTGATTTTGCCAGCTTTGATCGGATTATGGCTACCGTACAGGGGCATAGACACCCTCCAGGAGGAATCCAAAATGAAAATGATCTTTGGCTTGTTTTGCAAAATTATTTAAAACAATGTCTAAAAGACAATATCATTTACACTGAAGTTCAACAAAATATTCGAATAGCTTATGCAATTTATCCTTTTCTAGAACCTCAGGAAGCTCGCTTACGCCTGTACGATCTGTTTTCTAGAGCCTCTCAACTCTTCCAAAGTCAAGGAATTTATCTTCGTTTTCTCAATTGCTTTAATAAAACAGGTTCTTCTCATTTGCAACAATCTACACAACAACGATCAGAAGAAGCCGCGCATTGGCTTGATGAAGCACAGAGTTGTTTTCCCGATCTCTTTATTGGATTGCAATCCGCAGGAGCAGAAACCTGCCCGGAGGCTGTACCAATAAAATTAACTTCAGGATATCGCCATGCATATGACAAGGGATTCGGATGCGAGGCTCATGCAGGAGAGGGAACAGGCTTTTTATATTTAAGACAAACACTGCAAGCTTTACCTGTGCAGAGAATAGCGCATGGGTTTCAAGCAATCGAACACTTGCCAACTATTCATGAAATCCAAGAGAAAAATATTACTTTAGTTATGGCTCCAGCTATTAATCTTATACTTGGTGCTTCACTACACCAGTATGCGGGGCTAAAAAAAATAGGTAAAACGACAATTGATAGTTTTGATAGTCATCCTTTTTTTGCATTGTTCAGGAATCATAAACTTAGCGTAACATTGAGTTCCGATAATCCCCAAATGGGGGGAACTTCTTTGCAAAATACGATGCTGCTTTTATCTGGTCTTCCTACTGATGAAGATTTACAATTAAATTGTGTTAAATCTTCACCTCTTACCCTTAAAGAGATCATACAACTGAATATAGAGGCGATAGTTTCTTCATTTTCGGATACCAAAACAAAAGTAATCCTTTTAAATAGGATCTTTGAATATTTATCCGAATACTTATCAGAAAATGATAAGAGAGTGTTGCCGGCTTTGCGGTGATATTAGAGGAATTTGAACGATAGTTTTTCCCGGGATAGATATTTAATGAGCTGCATTATTAAATGCTATTCGTGATGAATACGAGGCCGCTCATTTTTTCTATTAAGTTTTCCTCGAGTTGATGTAAGCAATAGCTTGTGCCTGGAGTTTGTGTATTAAACTCCAGTCTTTTTATTTTGAATTCCGAAGAGATTCTCCTTATTTACATTCATGATCTCGCGTTTTTTCTCATCTCTAATTTTTTCACATAGCTTTATAAATGATCTTCCTAAGTTTGGCATGGGGAATGGTTATTTGGAATCTTTAGCTGAGAGGGTGGATAGACTACTTCAATTTCGGAACGGATCTAGTGTTTTATATATTGATAGGATGAACACAAGAGGACAACTTGTCTATGTGAACATTCAGATCCCTTTGTTTTTTGAAGAAAGGATAAGAACTATTCTTCTCTATTTATTGCTTATTCCTGTTATCGTTATGTTGGTTATTAAAATTATTGCTCGTATAGCTCTGTATTATAAATACGGGGGATGGGAAAGGTGGTCCGAACAAACAGATATCTTACATGATTCTCCGCAGACACCAAGTGCTAAGCCTCCCATATTCACCGAAACTCAACTCAAAAACATAGATTTTCATCTTCCTCCACTGGACCAGGAGAGTTTTGATCGAATTTTAGAGGAACATCAGCGTCTTAGAAGAGCTAGGAGCATCAAATCTAAAGTGGATGGCCGTAGTGATATCTTAGGGGAGAAAGATGATATTTTTTTCACACACCCTGATTTTTCTCGCTTAGAATTTCAGTCTGTTGGACCTGCTAGAATCAATAATTCGGTCGGGTATTCTTCTCAGGAGTGGGCGGATCTAATCGTTCGAGATTACTTGACTTCTCAAAAAGAGGAGTTATCCCAGTTGCGAGGATTTAATCATCCGTGGACTATCGGTATTCGCCGGATACGCACAGATCCCGTGGGTAATCGTGTTTTGATTATTCGAGAGTGTTGAGATTTTTAAAAATATTGTCCGGAATTCTTATAATTCTTTGATCAAAAGATGATTTTCACCTTAGAAAATTATTAATCTTAAATACAATAAATACTAAAGTTATGATCTTTTTTGTTTATAAATAGTGTGGGATAATGAGCGTTAGTTTTTTCACTCCTCTGGGGTTTTCTCAACAGTGTTTGGGGGAAATAGCTCAAGCTGGTCAAACTGTGTTTCTAGAAAGGCTAGCTGGATATCTGGACATGTTGTTTATACAAAGATCCGATGGCCTAAAAATTAAAGCTTTAGGGCATAATAAACGATTATTAGCTGAGAGGGTTAAGAAGGTTGATTCTTTAGTCTCTCTGTATTTGAAAGTACTTCTAGTGCTTCTCATTGTTCCGATAATCATTGCACTAGTATTAAAGATTATCGTGAGACTGTGTTTGTGTATAAAATATTCGGGAGGTATTCAGGAGGTACAGGAGGTAGTAGTTCCTATCGTTGAAGAGACAGATGTTGTTGGAGAGGCAACTGTATTTCCATCCCGTCTTCTTTCTCGAGAAAAAATTGTAGAGAAATTTGTAACTCTGCCTAAATTATCTGAGGTACAGAGAGATCTTCTGATTAAGTCTATTGAACTACTCTATTCTCGAGGTTGTGCAACCCCAAAAGATTATGCAGATAGAGGTATTCTTGTCCGATATATGCATACATATACTTCTCCTATCATATTTGAGTTAATAGGAATTCCGGGGATCACATGTACTTATTGCCCTGATTATCTACGCGAAGAAAATAGAGGCCGAAATATTGTTAGATCATCGGACAGGGCTATTTTTGTTTGTGAAGAAAGGAGAGATCTAACTTCCAAGTTCCTAGAGTCTAGATCCATCACAATGGATACAACACAGGAAGAAGTTGAAGAACTTCTAAAAGAAAAGAGAAAATCCGAACCTTTATTGGGAATTTTTAGAGTAGAGACCTTCTTTATTAAGGGACAACCCGTTGGGGTCTTGCTTGCGAAGAAATTCGATTAAGAGATTACCCCAGTTGTCAATTTTCTAGGATGCTTTTCAAGTCCCTGCTTGATTGATTGCTTAAAGTAGGGTAAAACATATCGTGCAATCTTCAAATTTTCATAGCTTTATTGGGATTAATCCGTGTCTAAACGGATTAATTAATAGAATTATCGTTTGAAAATTAAATATTCTGAAAAAACTATCAACACTTCTTTTGAGAGAACAGAGCATGAAAAAAACAAAAATAGTGATTACTTTATCGTGTGCTCTGTTGATTGGAGCAATTTGTATTTTTTCTACACTCAAACCTGCTGTAACTTGTATGAACGATTCGCGATCTCTAGTAGAAGAGGTCAAGGCTTTTACCCTTGCGGGGGACAGTTCATTTCAAAATCCTGTGTCTGAACTGCTTGATGAGTTAAATGCTACTTCTTTTATCTCGCGTGAGGGGACTGATGCAGACCAACGGCCAATTTTTGTGAATGCTCAGGCAGATTTTGAAAGGGCGATTGTATATTGGCTTAAGTGTAATCGGGTTATAAGTTGTGTATGTCTTATTCATACTCCTTCTCCTGCAACGCCTTTGTGTACGAATGGGGAGATTTCTAGGGGACTTGTAGATTCTGAAGTTCAGAATGATATAGAACGATTGCTGACAGTAAAAAAACGCCCCGATATTATTCGCGAGTATTTGCAGAATGGCGGCACTCTTTTTACAATATACCCTAAGAAAGGGCGTGAGTTGCGTTCCATAGAGCAGCTAGAAGTTTTGGATCATCTAATACAAAGATATTCTCTTCATTTGCATGCGATTGAGCTCAATTCTGACACAATTCCTCAAGATTTAATAGGGGCCACGTACCTTATTACGTTTGCGGACTTATCTACCTATGTTCTGTCTTTAAGAAGCTATCAAGCTAATTCTCCTATTAATGATAAATGGGCTATTTGGTTTGGGTCTATTGAGGATTCTATTGTAGCAGAGCGTCTTCGAACAGTGGTCTCATTTCTAAGAGATCATGGATTTTCCCTAGATAATCTCTGCTTAGTTCCATGTGATAAAAAAGAACCTAGCCGGGAAAATTTAAGGGGGAGTAAAGCTTGACTTCTTAAACTTACCGCTGGGGTTTAGGGCATTTATATAAGGTCTGATAATATTCATTATGTTGCATGAATAGTGGAGTCTTTAGATCCTAAAGACATCTCAATCAGAAAGATACCGTTTCTCTAATTGCTGAAGCGATCATTGGAGCTGTTGATAAAGTCTTTATGCATTTTGAAACACTTTGTAAGTGTATCGTATCAGTAACAAAAAGACTCTCTAAAGCGCTTGCCTCAATTTTTTGTATAGCGTCACCAACAAAAAGACCATGAGTCACCGTAGCAATAATTTTTTTTGCTCCTTTTTGCTTACATAAATTTGCAGCTTCAACCAGCGTATTTGCTGTTGAGCATAAATCATCAATAATTACGACGTTTTTATCCTGCACGTCTCCTATTAATTTCATGCGTACTTCGAACGAATTTAGACGTTCTTTTTTAATCACAGCCAGTGCGGTATCTAACATCCTTGCCGTCCTTTCTGCGATTTTAATACTCCCTATATCGGGAGCCACCACAAGGCAGTCTTGGCTTATATAGCTTTTTATAGTGTCTATAAAAAGCTGTTGGCAGTGCAAGTGATCCACATGTGTTTCGTAGAAGCCTTCTATTTGATCAGCATGCAAATCAAATGTGATAAGGTTTGTAATACCTGCTGTAGTGAGTACATTAGCTACAAGCTTGGCTGTAATAGGTACCCCAGTCTTATTTCTTCGATCTTGGCGGCAATAGCCAAGATAAGGAATAATTGCTGTGATACTCTTTGCGGAAGATCTCTTCACGGCATCGGCAATAATAAGCAATTCGAATAAGTAATGGTTTGGTTGACCTACAATCGATTGCAATATAAAAACATCACGCCCTCGAACATCTTCTAAAACTTTAACGTGAGTTTCTCCGTCAGGAAACTGATTCAACTCCATATGTCCAAGTTTTATTTTCAGCTCAGAACAAACATTTTGAGCTAATATTACGTTAGAAGAACCTGACAATAAAATAGGTTGTTTATTCATAATTTTATCTCTAAAACTTCAAGTAACTTACAGGTAAATTGGTAGATTTCACTGAAAGTATTATAAAGAGGTGTTGGTGTTACTCTAATGATATCTGGTGGTCGCGAGTCACAAGTTATCCTTTGAGCTTCCAGTTTTTGTAAAACCTCTTCGCTATGTTGTTGAATGCGAACAGACAGCTGACTCCCCCGCAACTCCGGGTCTCTTGGAGTGATAATTTCAAAATACGAAGAAGGAGCTAACTCGAGTAATTCTAATAGGAAAGCTGTCATCTGTTTTGATTTGTTTCTTACCCTCTCCATACCGGCTTCTTCAAAAACTTCCAGGGTTGCAAGAAGAGGCATGAGAGATAATATAGAAGGAGTACTCACCTGCCAGCTATAAGCACCGCCGTAAGGAACAAACTCTGGTTGTAGTTGCATTTGAAAACGTGTTTCAGGATCATTTCCCCACCACCCACTGAAACGCGGAAGTTGTTCATCATGATGGGATTTGTGAACATAAGCAATACCCGGTCCTCCCGGTCCTCCACAAAGGTATTTATAGGAACATCCCAAAGCAAAATCCACTCCCCATTCGTGGAGTTTAAGAGGAATATTTCCTGCAGCATGTGCTAAGTCGCAACCAACTATGCATCCTTTTTCTTTTGCTAAGTGTGTGATGGCTTCTACTTCCAGAACTTGTCCTGTTAAAAAGTTGACACAGTTCATAAATACAAGGGCTATAGATTCACCCTGTTCTTTCAAAATCTGTTGAAAATCTTCATAACGAAGTAAATCTTCATCTGCGCGGGGCTTCAAAATAATTAAAGCTTCGTCAGGATTTCTCCCATGAAAACTCAGATGGCTTTTTATCGCATATAAATCAGAAGGAAATGTGGGACCTTCGATTAATATTTTATATCTTGTGTCGGTTGGTCGGTAAAACGAAACCAGCAACAAATGTAAGTTCATAGTGAGGCTATTCATTACGATGACTTCCTCATATTCCGCGCCTAAAATCTTGGAAAGAGGTTGTCTTAAAGGCCTATCAAAAGAACGATACCAGTTTCCTGTCCCCTCAAACCATCCATTCACTCCTACGTCTGACCAGCATTGCAATAGTTCTTCTATTTTCGTAAAAGCGCTTACTGCTGGAAGACCTAAAGAATTATTACAGAAATAAATAGCATTGGGATCTTTCGGCAGGGAAAAACGTGCTCTCAAATGTTTCAGACAATCCTGTTCGTCCAATTGCGTGGCTTTTTTCTGATAATTTTTTAAAATTTCATTCATTTTTGCTTCTCTTACTGGCGGGGATCTATGGATTGAGCAAATGTTGTAAGTTCTTCAGGAGATATTTTCTTTTCTAATTTCTCCACAAAAGCGGAACCTACAACAAAGCCATCAGCATGTTCTAAAGCTGCTATAGCACTAGCTCGGTTAGCTATTCCAAATCCAGCAACAATCGGAATTTGAAAATATCGACGTAATCTCGCTATTTGTGTAGAAAAATCATCAGAGAGTTTGCTTCTTATTCCTGTAGTTCCTTTATGAGAAACATAATAGAGAAAACCTTTTGCTAACTTACTGATTTGTAATAATCGTTCTTCCTGGGTAGAAGGTGTGACTAATAATATGGGGAACAACTTAGCTTCCATTAAAGCTTGAAAGAAGGATTCTGATTCATTTGCATTCCTAGGAATGGGTAGGTCTACAGTTAAAACAGCATCAAATCCTGCGGCTTTTAACTGATGCAAATATTGGGGGCCTTTTTGCAAAAGCGGATTATAATAGCTAAATAACACCAAAGGAATGTCAGAAGTTTGACGCAAAGCTTTTGCGATTTCTAAAATGGTAGTAGAGTCGGTCTTTTCTTTTAATGCTCTTGTGTGAGCTTTTTGGATTATAGGACCGTCTGCAACAGGATCTGAAAAAGGGAAGCCTATTTCTAAGATGTCAACACCTCCCCGAAGTAAAGCGTGAGCACATGCAACGCTGTAGTCAAATCCGCCATCCCCTCCTGTCAAATATCCAATGAAGGGTTTTGTATTTTTAAATGCTGTTTCAATTCTATTCATTGTTACCAGCCTCTATTAGATTGCTTATTTGCTCTAAATCTTTATCCCCTCTTCCGGATAGATTAACGACAACAACGCTCTCTTTTGGAAGAGTAGGAGCCATTTTAATCAATCCTGCAAGAGCATGAGATGATTCTAGAGCTGGAATAATGCCTTCGAGTCGTGAAAGAAGAAAGAAAGCTTCTAAAGCAGCTTTGTCTGTTGCTACGGTATAGGAAGCTCTTCCAGACTCGTATAATACTGCGTGATCGGGACCTACTGCAGGATAATCTAAACCTGCAGAAATAGAGTGAGTGGGTAAAACCTGCCCCTCGTTATCTTGTAAAAGGTAGGAGTAAAATCCGTGTAAAACTCCGGGACGACCTGTGGCAAATCGAGCAGCGTGATGACCCGATTCAACCCCTAATCCTCCTGCCTCAACTCCAACCAGTTTAACGCGTGTATCGGGAATAAAATGATGGAAGAACCCAATAGCATTTGATCCACCTCCAACACAAGCAATAAGAAGATCGGGAGAGCAGCCTATTTCATGCAGCTGAGATTTCACCTCTAAACTTATTATCGATTGGAAGCTGCGCACGATCTCGGGATAAGGACTGGGTCCGAGAGCAGATCCTAAGCAATAATGCGTAGATTCATAATTTTTGGACCAATCTCTAAGAGCTTCGTTAACAGCATCTTTTAGGGTTTGGGAGCCCTGGTCAACGGAAATAACTTCCGCGCCTAATAAGCTTATTTTGTCTACATTGGGTTTCTGTCTTTCAATATCTTTAGTACCCATATAAATGACACATTCGAGACCTAAGTAGGCACAAGCAGTTGCTGTTGCAACTCCGTGTTGCCCAGCTCCTGTCTCTGCAATAATTCGTGTTTTTCCTAGATGTTTAGCAAGTAAACATTGACCTAGAGCATTATTAATTTTATGAGCTCCAGTGTGTAAAAGATCCTCTCTTTTTAGGAAGACACGCGGTCCATGGATTGCTTTGGCAAAGTTTTTAATTTCGGTTAGCGGTGTCGGTCTTCCTGCATAATTTTTTAAAACCGAATCCAACTCATTTTTAAAGTCACTTTGATCTCGTAGGGACTCCCAGCTATTGCTTAAATCTTGAATAGGAGCCATCAATATTTCTGGCATAAATTGCCCACCAAATGGGTAAGGATGTTTCATATTTTCTCCCCTAAAATTTTTGCAGACTGGATGAAAGCTTTGAGTAAATCTGGATCTTTTCTTGTCTTATTTGGGAATTCTACACCTGTAGCAACATCAACCCCATTAGGGTGCAAAGTGGCAATGGCTTCTTCTATATTTGCAGGGTTTAATCCCCCAGCTAGCATCCAAAAGGTATCTCTTGGTGACGAGAAAGCTTTCCAGTTAAATTGTTTGCCGGTTCCCCCTTTTTCAGTGTCGTATAAAGGAATGACTTTAGGAGGCAAAGATTGTGGGTGACAAACATCTCCATTTTCTCGGACAGAAATTGCGTAAATGATGGAATAATCTCTTAAGAGCTTTTCCAGAGATCCCGAAGGAAAAGAGTTGTGTAATTGAACGGTCTTGATTCCTGTTTGCTCGCAGATAGCAATAATCTGGTCTGTAGTTTGTTCCACAAACACACCTACAGGCTCAGCACCCAGGCGTTTTGTTGTGTTAGTAATGCTTTTTGCCATGGATAACGAGGTCTTGCGTTTTGATTTCTCAGCAAAGATCATTCCAATATAATCTGCCCCTAAAAGAGCGGCATATTCCGCGTCCTCAGGATGTGTAACTCCACAAATTTTAACTTTCATTTTCTTCCCCTTTCATTTGTTTAATTAACAAAGCAGGGTCTTTAGATCGCACAAGAGCTTCTCCGACCAAAACGGCGTCAAATCCAAGCTCACGCATCCGTTTGGCTTGTATAGGGTGATGGATTCCTGATTCAGCTACGGTAATGATCTGAGGAGGGATAAAGGGTTTTAGGCTCTCTGATAGATTGAGATCGATTTCAAAAGTTTTAAGATTACGGTGGTTAATGCCAATAATGGAAGCTTCTGCTTCTAAAGCTAATTCAAGTTCTGAAAAGTCATGAATTTCGGTTAAAACTTCTAAACCTAATCTATGCGCTTCTTGTATGAGAAATTTTAAATTTTCTCCAACAACGCTCACGATTAAAAGAACTGCGTTTGCTCCGAAGAAAATAGCTTCCGCTAGTTGTAAAGGATCTAGGATAAAATCTTTTCTTAATACAGAAACATGAGAGTATTGTGATTGGAGTTTTTGGCTTACCTGTTGCATATCTAGAAAAGATCCACCGAAGCCTCGGGTGTCAGTAAGAACTGAAATAGCAGCAGCCCCCCCGCAACAATATTTTAATGCAAGATCTGCTGGATTATCTATGCATCCAATCTTTCCACGTGTTGGAGATTGTCTTTTTATTTCGCCAATAATGGATAAACCCGGTCCTTTTAGGGCTGTGGCAAAATGCTCTCTTCGTAAATGATTTTGGTTTAGAATTTGACTCAGATAATGATCCGGCTGTGTGCAAACTTCTTCTTTGAGCCGTTCTACTTCTTGTTTTTTATAAGCAACGATGTTTGCTAAATGATGAGCTAATTGCATGATCCCCTCTTCAACTTTAGTTGTTGTGAAAATGCTACCCACTTTTCTAGTACTCTTAATGCTTCTCCTTCCATCAGTGTTTGCCGGGCAATCTGTATTCCCTCTTCTAAAGTTGTAGCATTGCCAAAAATCCAAACGGCGGCTCCAGCATTGAAAATAAGAGCATCGGCAATAGCGCCTTGCTGGCCTGAGAAAGCTTTCTTCAAAATAAAAGCATTCATCTTGGAATCGCCGCCTTTTAGTTCTTCGATCTTACAAGAAGCAAACCCGAAAGACGTTGGATCTATTTCAATGCGAGTTTTTTTGCCTTGTTGAATATCATAGCCAACGACTTTCCCTAGAGTAGTTAACTCATCAAGACCACTTCCATGAAAAAGAAAAGTTCTCTGAGTGTTTTGAAACTGGAGGCAAACTTCGCTCATAAGTTCTAAAATAGGCTCATTAGAAACCCCTATCAAAGAGTACTCAGTGTTTGCGGGATTGAGCAATGGGCCTAAAATATTAAATGTGGAAGGGATTTTCATCCCTTTTCGTATAGGAGCCAATTTCTTCAAGGAGGGGTGGTAAATAGGAGCAAACATAAATCCAATACCCACTTCTTGAATGCAAGACAGCAATTCTTCCGGAGTCATTTCTATTTCTATCCCGAGTGCTTCTAAAACATCTGCAGACCCGCTTTGACTAGAAACAGAACGATTTCCATGCTTTGCAATAGGAATTCCGCAAGCTGCTGATAATATGGCTGATCCTGTGGAAATATTGACTGTATTAGCTAAATCTCCCCCTGTGCCTACAATGTCTAAAGCTGGAAAAGGTAGATCTACAGATGTTGCCTGTTTTTGTAATGCAGACACCATTCCAGCAATTTCTGTGGGTGTTTCCCCTCGATATTTTAACACAGCCAAAAAGGCTGCTATTTGATGCGGATCAGACCCATTTAACATGAGATTAGTAACGGATTCCGCCTCATCGTATGTTAAATGTGATTGATTCATAATTGATTGCAAATAAGTTTGTAGCATGGCAACGCTCAAATTAATTGGATGTAAAATGATATCCAAGAATTTAAATTTTTTACCCTCATTGACAGCATTAATATATGGCTTTCAAAGGATGTTCTACCGTCTTTAAGGACAAAGTTTTCGAATTAGGAAAATAGGAAATAAAGAAAATTATTGGGCGAATGCCCACCAAAGAGAAAAGAAGAAGGGCGCAGAGGAATATAATGCGCATAAATTATTCAATAAGGCTAAAGCATTTGTAGAAAATGTATCGGCTTTATTGATTTTCATATCTTCCACTTGAGTGTTTTAAAAATTCTTTAAATTCAGGATCAACAGCTTTCAAAGCGTTTGAGCCTCTTGTAATTTGCGCGATACTCACCCCATATTCTTTGGCAATTTCACGTTGTGTTAGCTGATCTGCTAGCAGCGCTTGGATAATTAAATAACGAGAAGCCATAGATTCTCGCTCTCCAAAAGTAAGAAATAACGCAAAGAAATCACGAAATGCTTCAGGAGTCTTAATTTTAGAGCACAGCTCTAAAAAATCACTCCAACCGTTTTCATTACTTGCTTGCGCCATTTCTTTTCCCTTTAATTGTTGTAATGTTACAGCAGTACAGATTATTTGTCACTCTTTTATGTTCTGCGGTACTGATTTCTCCTTACAGAGGCCACCATGACTCCAATAGAAACGCAAATCACGATGAATCCTAGTATGAGGGAGACAGTTGCAGATACAGCAAACCAATCACCTGATACCCACGATCTAGAAGGATTTCTTAATATATCTCCATCAAATATCCAAGTTCTATTTTCGGGCAGGTTATTGGCTGTTGCATTGATAGGATTATTCAGGGCGCTCGGTATAGAACATCCGTTTAGTATTCCAGCACCTAGTCCAGCGACAACCCCCGCGCACATTACGGGCAGAGCTTCAGCAACTCCTCGCCTTGCGGCATCAGCAACGCGAACAACCCTCCTTTCACCATTACCATCTTCCGCTTGTTCATGCTCTCCCATAAGTCTTAGCCCAAGTCTTTGGGCTCTTGCACGGAAACGGGTTAAACACGTGTTTCCAATAGCCAAAACTACCCAAGTTCCACTCATTACTGCTCCGCCAAAATAAATTGCTTGTAGGATGGGGACAGGTCTTTGCAGTCTTTGAGCATAATTTATAGATTCTGCAGCAGAAATTAACAGCATAGGAGCTGTAAGAGATCTAGCTAGTAAGCGTGCCCTCCTATGACCGAATCTTACTTCCCTACGGTTTGTGAACATTAACACGAGTCTTTGAACTAGTCCTGCAGTGTATCCAATATGAGTGATCCAATAAAAATTTCGGTCTTCCACTGGTAACATACTACGCACAAAAACGTCCTGCATTATTGCAACCACGCTAGGAATAAGAAAGATTCCGGAGAGTAGGATATCAGGACACGTAGAAGGATGAGGGTTAACCAATGCTTCGTGAGGATTATCCGTATTATTGTATTCGGCTTCTCTTTGAGTAAAATCTCGCATATCCGATCCCATTTGTATCAAGGACATGGCAACTGCAGGATCTGTAATCGGACCTCCGTTTAACTGGAAAAGATTCCGTATTCCCAGAACATATTGATAGGAAGGATCTCTCAATCCGGGTAAAATAAGGCCTTCGGCCCCAGCGGAATATCCTAAAGTGCTAACATTAGAATGATTATAACCATAGCGATCTAGTAAAGTTGTTAAATCTCCAGTAACACGAAAATGATGAACGCTTGGATGCCCAACGACATATATTGTCGGAGCAATCCCTATACAATCCACTCGATTAGAGAATCTGCAATAATCCAGGGCTTGCTGAACATAGGCTCCTCCATCGCCATAAAATATAATAGTATGTCTTGAGCTAGCGTTTTCTGAATGAGAAAAAAAGGAGTTTAAAACCTCCAATAAAGCAACGCATAAAGGATGCGTGGGACTAACTGAATTACGTCGGTCTAAAAATCCTGAAGTTGTGAGACCGCTTCCAGAATTATACAAAACTCGTACGGGTTCTCCTCGAAGTCCGCTAATATGCATGCCTTCTAGCTGAGATTCTGTTTCTGTTTGCCAACTGCCATTAATATATGTCGTTGAAACCTGGTAGTCCGCAGGCTCCTGGGTATTCGTATCAGCAATACATAAAAACTCAGAAATATTATTCCCTCCTGAATGGCCATACATACCGTCGTTACCCACTAGATGTATTTCAGATCCTAAAGTTGGGTCAGTACTAGAGTTGAAATGTACAATAGCTTGTTCTACTCGAATAGCGACAGTATCGACATTATTTCCTCCTTCTTCCGAAATATCATTTTCTTGGTTCTCATTAGTTAAATTATGCGTGGGAATTCGAACAGGTGTTACCATTGTATCTCACTTTATTCAGACAAACATAAACAAAAGAAATGGCCCTCAGCCATATCTCTGATGCAAATTCAAAAAACAATCCCTAAAAGAGAAAAATAGACAGGAGAAGAGACTAGTTGCTATATAGAACTTCTCTTCATTATCGAGTTCAATGATTAAACTGTGGGTGGCGATGCAGTTTCTTCGTTAGACTTTTCTAAATATTTAGAAACGAAGAAATAAAAAGACCGAGAAATACACCATCGAAACTATATCTTTGTGCATAGGTATGCATCACGAGCATAGCATGTTTTCCCCCAAGATAGCTCTATAGGCATAGTGTTTTGCCGTAAAAGCATTTCTAAACTCTAGCTCTATGTAATTCTCTGTTAGCGTACTCCATTTTGTTTCGTGTGCTCAACATGTTGCCAAATGTAAGAAATTTTATCTAGTTTTTGCAAAGGCCTTTCTAAGGATAATTTGTTTAATTAGAGGCATTTTCGATAAATTTTTTTTTGTGTTTTGACAAGCTTCTTGTGGTTTCACAACTTGCGTCCACATACAAAGTTAAACGTCCTTCCCATAATGATGTTGATTTTTCAACAGTACAGTAGTTGAAATAACCTCTCTATCGCTATTTTTTCGTTTATTGTTCCCTATTTCTCCACCAGGAATGACAATTACGTTTTTATCAGCTTGGAGTTTGCGAGTTTCTTCTGAAGTCATTTCTGTCACTACATAGATTCTTTTTTTGTGGTATTCACTTTCATCTATTTTCTTCACTGTGAGAACAGTGTCTTTATTTACATCAACCAACATATTTCCGGGTTGAGTATGTGTTATGACATGTTTGTTTAAGCCTAATATGATGAAGTAGATGTTGTAACCAGATCCCGATTTACGAGAAAAAATCTCATTTTGTGTGGTGATTAATGAAATTTTAATGCTGCCTGCAGGAACTTTCATACGTGTGCCTACACGCATGTGGTAACGTACCCAATGAGAAGTTTGTGCTCTGTAATAGCCTGCAGCATATTCTAGCATGCTTTCGGGAACTTTCCATTCAGGATTTTTATCGTATATATGCATAGCAGATTCTAACAAATAGTTATCGTATGCTTTAGCTCTCTTAGATCCTTTCGCTCTGTCTCGAAGATTCCATAACACATAATCGAACCATGTGTAGAATTGGGCATTCACTCGAGGATCATAATGTACGACTTGATCATTGGGTGGGAACACTAAACCAGATCTAGAAATTACCGATTCTTTCAAGAAGGTTGTCTCTGTAATATTCTTTGGAAAATCAATTTCTAAATGACGCAACTCAGGACCAACAAACGTCACCATAGTTCCACTAGATGTTATAAGTTTCGTATGTTCTCCTGAGATGAGAGTGTTTTTAAACGCATCCCAATCGCGTTTAAATCCTTTCAACTTAATGACAAATGCTTGATTCTTTGTTGTATTTTCCAGAATGCGCGTTAAATAAAGATCTCCAGTTACTGGATCCAAGTAATACGAGCTTTCCACGATTGTTGGCAAAGGCAGCTTGTATTCTTGCATTTCTTTATCAATGATCTTCAATGTATTTTTGATCGAAGTGTTATTGTTTTTAGGATTTATCGTATAAGTTAATACAACTAGGTTTTCGGCACGATATTTCTCAGGAAGAGCCAAAAGATGATGCGTTTTGTCTTCTTTCAGAGGTAAAATATGCGAGGAGGAACTGAATTCTTTAGCAAGTGTAGCTAAGTTAAATTTCTCTTCTCCTAATGTTAGTTCTAAATAGTTCCAATAAGCTGAATCAATTAATTGGCGGGGATTTGCTGCCAGAATTGGTTTTGCTTCTTTTTCTAATGTGGACTCGTGAATCTCATCCATGCTTGGAACAAAGAAGTTTTTAAATACCAAGCGTATGGCGCCTATACCTACCCCCTCTCTGATATAGAAGAATTTTAAGATGAAGTCTCTGTTTGATATGCTGACTAAACCTTGAGCATACATTAATTGTCTTGAGAGAGCCTCATTTTCTGATGCTATGCGATAGCGATTGAAATCTTGAAGATTCAATGAGGTTGCGAAGACTCGAATTTCATCATAGTACTTCCAATGATGGCGAGAGAGTTGTGTTTGGGGTTTAACTTTAGCTTCAAATGGGTAGGATTCTAGTACACTATGGAACAGGATATTATCACCACTTCTATCACTGCCTTCGAAAGCAAGATATTGAAAATGATGTGGACGTATTGTAATGTCAAATTTCTTTAGATTTCGGAAATTTTTAAACATTATCCATCGTAGATGATGTGGAAGTGCTCCTTTGATATATCCAGACCAGAGCGTTCCCCATATCTTTAGATTCACCTCCCCTCTATTTTCCACACCAAGAATATGTTCTCTGTTTTTTCGTGATTCACTTAACATCAGAACGGCCGTGTTGTTCAGGCTCATTATGCCTTCAAATCTTTCAGGAATTAGGGCACTGTGGTGGTAAAGGGTATGCCATTTTGTCGGATTTTCTTGCAGAGTACGATACCATTGACCCAGTGTAGGACAATCGTGTGGATTAATTTCTACCACTGTTTGCCAAGGGGGTTCTTCTGGATTCCATTGTAGAGTTAGAGGAATCTTGTATCTTGGGGAAGAAACCTCTAAATCTATACTCGAAGTATTTGCAGTGCCATTGGTTATTTTACCTAATACTAAACTTGGAACAATATTGCTCATGTCAAGAAGTTGAGGAGAATCTCCATCATCTGCTAGCTGTATTGTGATGCGCGAAGTATTTGTATTTGGAGAGGAAGAGAGAATATATGAAACACCTACAGCACCTTCGACTTTTGTTTGATAGGTATCTTGAGCCCTGATAACCAATTC
Organism: Chlamydia felis Fe/C-56; assembly: GCF_000009945.1. Taxonomy (NCBI): domain Bacteria; kingdom Pseudomonadati; phylum Chlamydiota; class Chlamydiia; order Chlamydiales; family Chlamydiaceae; genus Chlamydia; species Chlamydia felis. The sequence continues at coordinate 520,150 of NC_007899.1, forward strand.
CGTATAGCTAGCAGGTTTATAAACAAGAAGTTTTTCATAATCAAAATAAGATACCTCACTTTCTCTCTGAATAATGGATACTTTAGGAGCAAACCACCAGAGATTTTTTTTCATATATTGAATAATATTTTCAGGGAATCCAGGTTCTTCAGGATGTTTTAGTGCCCACGCATGTTGATCACATGTTTTAAATCCTAAAGTAACAGTACTTGTAGTGTTTTCTGGAGTTGCTTTTTCGATAGCTTGTACTGTAATACCATCCGTAAACTTCACTCTGAAACAATCTGTCCAATGATTGTAGGAAGTACTGTTGTCCGCATTCTGAATATATATTCCCGTGCTGTTTCCATTCAGCCCCACTAAGTTTAAGTTGTCTCCGCATGACTTCATTTCAAATGAATTCATATTGAGATAAAGATTATGCTCAGTAGAATTCGTAGCGAGTACAATAGTAAGATTCCCATTTAGCTTTGGAATGTGGTACTGATTTTTTCCCGTTCCAGAATATATAGTTCCTCCTCCAGGACTCAGGTAGAATTTTGTATTATGATTTCCCGCTAAAGTATCCTGACCAGAAGAGGAACCTATGATTGTCGTGAATCCCTTTTGTCTAATTTTTAAAATATTTAGTTTCGTTCCATTAGATCTTATTAGAGGAACTTCTTGTTCTAATTTTGTTAGGTTAAAATTAACAGAAAATGGCTGAGGAATAGCGCGGAATGAAATAGTGTTTTCTGTTCGTGGATCTCCTGTAATGTTATAATAACCTGCTCCTCCGATTTGAACAGTTAAACCTCCCATACCCCCGACAACTGTAATTTTATAGTCCTTATACATTGAAGCGGTCGCAATTCTTTCATCAGAATCTTCATCTAAAAGACGAACAGGAATTACAGTTAGCGGTGTTGTCCCAGCTATGACCGTGCTTAACTTATTCTGAGCCGACAGGGGAGGTTCATAGCGGCGACTCTCAGGCTCTAAAACAGCTTCTCTCCAAACTACCCTGTTAGAGAGATAGACAACCTCGGTTACTGCTTTATATGTAATTCCGTATCCCAGAATGACGGTATTATAGGTCCCTCTAGGAACTGTAGGAACATGAAGCGGCCACCAACTATTTGCATGTCCTTTTGCTAAAGCTCTTTCTGGACTAATCCGGTAGCCATAGCCCAACCTATCTCGAACCTGCCAGTCTGACCAAGTCGGTTTATGCCCCAGCCATTGGTTGAAATTGTATGAACGCTCTCCTGTCAGTGTGGGTGGATTTTTCCCTAGGTCTAGCTTTATATTTCCTAGGACAAGATTTCCAGAAAAATCAAGCAATCCTCTTTCAGGAATGGCTGTAAGAACTTTTTCTCCTCCTTCCTGAAGGAACTGTTTATATTGTTCCCATTTCCAGTGACGTTCTTCTGTTTTAGCTACGTTGCGAGCAATTGATGCTGCTCCCATGCCAATAGCAGCAATAGGCCCTACAGCTAGCATCGCGGCTGGGGCAACGATAGAAGCTCCTGTTAATGCAAGTGTAATGACATCGAAGGCGACTTGAACACGTGCAGACATCAGATCACTATGTGAGGACGCGTGCAGTAGTTCGTCCACACTATTATACAGGCCCCAAACACCAGCAACAGCTTCTAGAATAGGAAGCTCTAAAACCTGAGCTGCTCTAGCAAGTGCTTTTCCTGCAGTTCCTCCAACTCTATGAGAAGCTTTTATAAGTTGCTTGGACAAGACAGATTCCAACCGAAATCCATCAATTCCTTCAGAAGTGATAAATTTTCCAGCTACTCCTTGGATAATCGCTCCTAAAGTCATTTCAGAAAGTTCTTTGACCTCCAATAGAAGATCAAAAGTTGCCAGCGGGTCTCCAGATTTCCCTGCTTGCACCAGGCGTACATACTGTACAATAGAAACTATAGACATCCCCAGTTCTAAGTCCATGACCCCTGTAGAAGCAAGATCATTTAACATGGAGCCAAATTTTTTAAATGTTGAAACTAGGCCATGGCTTTTAATTTTGAGCTTTTTTAATAGAGATTCTCCAAGCTTAAAATCGAAGGAGATTTCATCGCCATCAGTAACCTCTATGTTTTGAACAGATATTTTTTTATCTTTAGAAGGGTTTAACTCTTGGATCTTTTTTGAAATCTCGCCCATGATGTTTTGTAACATGGAGCGAGCCCGAGAAGCCCTTGCTTTTATAGAGAGCAATAAAGGGGCAAAATCATTAGGAGTTTCAACAATAGCTCCTCTGCTGACCTGCTTAGTTCCAGGCTCAACACCCCGAGTTTCTAAAAGATGTGAGATTAATTTGACGCTTTCAGCATCAAGAACATTCTTAGAAAGAAATTCGGATAAAATGTCCCCATTTAATTTCAAACGGTCGAGGTCAGCTTCACGGGTGGTCTCATCAATTCGTTTATTGTTGATAGATCCACCAATGGAGTATAATTTATCCCAAGTTGTTCTTATGTGATTTATTGTTAGCTCACTTTTTAAAATCATTTTTTCCCAAGTAGGATAATGATGCTGCGATATTAACCCCGCTTCGGTAGAAGGAAACCAAGTATGTTGGGCTTGTTGGGTATCAGCAGAAAAGACTTTTATTTGTTGTTGTATCGGTTGATCGTCAGATATTCCGTAACGAGCTTTTATTTTGTCTGATAATTGTACAGAAAGTTCTAAGAAATAGAGAGCTGCTTCCATAGAGGGAAAGTCGACATGTCCAAAGTTGGGGTCTGTGACTCTATAAGTAGAGCCAAGTGGTTGCAAAACCATGGAATGGGATGGCGTAGTAACTAACAAACTTTTAACATTTGGGTGTGTTTCGAAGAATTTAGATAACGTAGGGATATCCCAATTATGTGGGGTTAATATTCCAGAGGCTTTTAGATTTTTATTTCCCTGATATTGTAACCAGTCGACTAAATTTAAGGTTTTAGAGAGAAATCTATCGTCAGACCAAGTTAGTGGTAGACGTTCTATCTCTTTTGTTTGAAATAGAGCTCCCGCAGTCATAAGGTTTTCCACTAATGTGGCATATGTAACAACGTCAGTCGCTGACATATAAAGCATAGATAGACCCATACAACGTCCTTCTAATTCATATAGAAATGTTTGCGGGTGTATCTGAGTTTTCTCACTACCTAATCGTGCTGCTACAACATCCCAGAGGGCGACATGACTTTCATAAAATTCTTTCCAGGAAAATACTGTATATTTTGCTTGCTCTACGACAGATTGTATTGTGGGTATATCGGGCGGTGTAGAAAACAGATCTTTACTTAGTCCTACCCCAAGGTAGTCATAGGAATTGATGGCGGGCGAATCTGCCATTACTGTTGCTAAGGGACGACCGAAATCTGCCTCTCTTTGCAAGATTCCGTTGGCTCCAGGCAAAATTCTTGATAATAAAGATGACGTTGCTTGTGCTAAATTCTTTTGATTAGTAAGAATGCGATGAATTTCGGTTAAGGAAAGATAATCCTTACTTTTCGCTCGTTCTATTAGGTCATTGATACCCGTTTCGTGCGTAAAACAGTAGGCCCCCTCATCTTTAAGTAATTGTTTTGCTTTTTCTGCTGTTAAAGAGCCGTTATGAATTTCTTTATGTAGTACATATAGAGCTTCTAAATAATGAGCCATAGTGTAGCTTGATGGATTAAGAATTCCAGGAATTACACTGGTCATGACATGCTCGGACTCTAAACCATTCTCTGTTCCATATTGCATGCCTAAGGCAGATACGCTCGCATCAACTGCAGGCACAAGTAAATCAGAAGGCAAAGAGGTTTTTAACTTCTCTCTCAAGTCGTCTGGAATATTCTCTAGGGCCTGCTGTGCTTCCGAACTTTTCGGATCCATAGCTAGGTAATCATATATAATCGGAAGAGCTCTTGCTGCTTCATCATAATCTTCTCCCAGAGAGGTTTTTATAATGTCTACGAGTTGGTTGGAAGGCTTAGGGAAAATACTGTCAGAAGAAAAGATGCCTGAAATACCTCTATCAGCTGCCATAAACTTATAGATGTCTTTGAGGTCATTAAAAGAGTAGCCGTCCTTATACATCTGTGCGAATAAGGGCTTGTCATGCAACAATTTATCCAGATCTTCTATTTTGACGCGATTAGTATCTTGAAACTTTTGGAAAACCTTTTGTAATTTATTCTTAGGATCTATGACACGTTTTTTATATGCTTTGTCATAAAGTTCATCATACCATTGCTTTTTATTTTTTTGGTCTTGCTTACCCTTCTCCCCGTCTTTCTCCATTTTTTTTATGCGCTCTAGGACTTTCTTTTTTCGCTTGTCTTCTGAGAGCTTCAGCCAGGATTTCATTGTGTTTTCTAGATCTTTAAAGAAATGACCCGAAGTGATTTCAGCTTCAAGAGTTTTAATCTTAGTTGTAATATCCTTGTTCTCTGATAGCTGGAGTGTTAGTTCTAGGAATTTATCTGATTCTTCTGGTGTAAGGATATCTAAACTGTCTTTAGATTTTAGCTCTGAGTATTGTTCTAGAAGAGCAGCGACTTCAGTAGACATAGCTGGTTGTTCTGTAGAACTCACAAGCTTATGGATAGCTTGTTTTCGAGCAGACACAGACATTATATCCTTTAAGAATAATGATAGATCACTAGTTTCGCTATGCCAGAATATAATTTTTGTCTGAGGGTGACTATTTAGATATAGTTGGATAGATTTTTCTATATTGGATTCAAAATTTTTATAAGTATCCAAGAAAAAATTTACCTGATTGGAAATGGGAAGATGAGTACTACGAATCAGATAGGCTATTTGTAACTGTAGAGAAAATATGGATGCTGTTGCTGCTGCATCGTTTGATATCTTTGTCTTTAAAATATAGGCATCACGATCCCATTCGGATATCTGTACAATATCTACGTTGCTACTCTCAATGAGGAGATTAAATCGATCTAATAAATCATTAGGGAGATGTTTTTTGGAGTCTTCAGACCATAACTTAGTGAACTCGTCTGTAGAGACGCGAGTACGCTCAATCTTTTTGGGAGATTCTGTACGTAGTTTGGAAGTGTCAGAAAAAAGTAGCTCAGCGGCACATTTTTGTTTCGATACGCACCACGTACTTTCATCTGCGGGAGTGACGTCATTGGCTCCTACAGATATTGGATTCGACCAATCGAGTGTAACTATCTTCCCATTCTCATCTCTTATCTCTTTATAGGTGCCTATGTAAGCTGCTGTATTTAATTTTTTACCCTTCATCCTAAGATAATCTTGCCCAAGTGTGCCCAGGTCTTGGAAGTATTGGACCATCTGTTTCGTGATTAAGTCGGGGCCAGAAATTCCCAAAGTACTTAAGGCATGTGGAATAACAGTATCCTGTCTAAAATCATGAAACAAGCTTCCTGCAAGGTAGTTTTCAACTAAATGGCCTCCTACCACAGCCTTGTGGTGAAATTGTTTTAGATCATCTAGGGTATTAAAAAATTCTCCGCTAAGAACTGTTTCCCTTAAGTTCCTCACTTCGTTATACGCTTGCTGTTGGCCTTGAATTACCCTATCAACTACTTCGCTGCCTTGATGAGCTAGCATAAAACCATTTAATCCACGAACATTCCACTCACCGTTTGCGCGTTTATGATATCTTCGTAAAATAGGCATGTGATCTCGAATGACTTCGAGATTGAACTTTTGAAAGAAATGGTGTACGTGTCTTTTCCTAGAGTCTGTATTTGAGCCTGTACTCATGCTTTGGAAAGAAGAAATAAGATTGTTTAGTTTGGTCTTATCCTCTGCTGTAAGTTTGCTGATATCAATGTCCTCTCCAATTTTATCTATAGTAACTTCTTGTCCGCTTGCCATTCGTAATACCGCAGCAGAAACTGCTCGTCTATTAGGCGTTTCATCCAAAAACCTAGAGCCGCCCTTCTCTTGAATTAGCTTCACTATTTCTTGGGAATATGGAGGCATCATGTCCAAATCTGTGTAAATTCCCCCGTATTCTTTAAGCATATACATTCTGATCTGGTCCGATGCTGCAGGATAATTCCACCTCAAGAACATCTCTAAATCGTAATTGAAGCGGTTAGTTCTATCCTGCATGGATTTCAGTTCTTTGATGTCTTTAATATGGACTTTTTCGGATCCTAAACCTTCATTAACTTTAGCAACGATATCTTGGATTTTCTTTTTATTAGTCTCGATAGTTTCTTTATATTGTTTAACCTCGTCTTCAGACAGCTTCAGTTCTTTTTCAAGGTATTCGATTCGGTTCTCATCAGAAATTCTATCGACCCCCTTAAGCAGACACCAATTAAAGAAACTGTCCTGATAGGTAACCATGTTCTTTAAAAACAACACATCAAATTTTTCTTTAATGTCTTTGTTTATCCTTGAGTAGCTTGTATAGAGATCTAATAACTCGCGGTTATAGGCTTTCTTTTCCCGAGGATTTTTAGTTTCGGCGTGTTTCTGCTTTAAATCGTCGTATTTTTTGATAAACTCTTGATCAGCTGCAGGTATTTTATTTCTTAATTCTACAAGAGCTGCGTCAAAAGCTATTTTTTTCATAGTGGACGTAAATTTAGCAGCTCCATAAGCCTTTTCATCAACCCAGAATAAAAAATCGAAATCAGGGTGTACTTCTAAGAATAATTTAATATAGGTGTCTACTCCATCTGGCGGAGACCCTGCAATCCAAATACCGTGAAAATGCTTGTCTACGAGAACACGATGTGATGAATACTCAGCTTTAATGGAAGATAATACCTTGGTACTTTCGTGATCCTGAGTTAGTTGGGCTGTTTTTTGAATAGAAGATAAAGCGTTAGCTTGTTTAGCTAGTAGGTTTTGTCCTTCTCTTGAATTTTTGTCTTCCAAGAGATTATAGAGATTTATGGACTTCTTTAAGCTATTAATCGCTCTCTGACATTTCTGCCTCTGCTCTTCTGTTAGTTTTAATTTTTCAAGAATATTGTTAGAGGTAAGATCGTAACTCGAGCTAACCTTCCCTTCTGCCTTTTCTTCTAAAGATCTCCGCTTTCTAGAAAAAGAACGTAGTTTTTCTGCGCGTAAGTTTCGAGAGGACACCGTTCTTGATTTTGTTGAGGGGCTTACTCCAGGAACCCCCCCCCCCAAACGTGGGCGCTGTTGACTTGAAGAAGTGCGCATGTGTTTATTGGTATGCTGGGCTGGAGTTTTTGTGGGTGTCTTCTTGGGTTCTTCAGGTGTAGGTGGGGGCGGGGTGGTAGACTTGATAATCTTAGCCGGAATCACTTGCACCTGGAAAAGATTAGCGACTAGCTGGGCTAAATTATATAATAAAGAAGTTTTCCAATTTCCGGTATGATTGGCTGGTGATGCAGCGAATTCAGTGGTATTCGACTGTGTCAAATTATAGAGATCTTTCTGAATCATCTCGCCTATTTTAACGACACCTTCCGTTGAGTTATTTTGATTTACGGCTTCATCATAGAGGGCAAGCCTATCATCTAGTGAGGTAGACGCGAGAGAGCTTTGATTAAGATAGGAGGAATTAGCGGTAGATTGGCTTGTATAATTGAATTGCAATGAGGCGGATGTTACGTTTTCTGGCAGAGTCATGATCAACGCACACAAGTTGTTTTTAATAACCCACTACTAACCCCCTGAATGTTAATGAGTTCGGAAAAATGTTGGTGAATTTTAAAGAAAATTTAAAAAAAAATCAACAAGCCTGCGTCATAACCATATAATTTACAGAAAATTAAGGTTTATTAGACTAGGTTGTTCTATAAAAGAAGATGTAATTATAGTCGTTTTTATTCATAAAAAATCTTTCTATAATACTTGTGTTTTTAATAAAAAACTTAAGAGATATTTAATATCTCATGTTTTAATATAAGTTCCTTTTCAGCAGACTTTTGGGAGCAAATAGGCTGTTAAAGTTATTGAATCGTGTGGTGTTATTAAAAAAAATACAATACTGTAGTAGCCGTAGTCATTAATTCGAAGGATTTCTCCATGCCCAATTCGCAATATTTGTATCTTGTGCAACCCTATACTGTATTTAATCCCCGCTTAGGGCGCTGCCCTTTACCGTTAGACTCCTATATGGAGGAAGAAAATCGTTTAGCGTCCTTTATTGAGAAAATTCCTTCGGATGTTTTCGAAACTCAAAAATTTGTTGAAAACAATGAGTCGCCATACATTTTGTCTCTTAGTTCAGTAAAGAACGGAACGCTCTTTCAGATTGTAGAACCAAGACTTTCAGCTTGCGCAGCAACTTGTATTGTCGACTTAGCTATTGATCTTCGTGATAAAAATCCTGAAATTTTAGAAGAGATAAAACAAGCGTTACTCAGAAGTGCTCTCGATGGTGTGCAGTACCTAATCACGCAAGAATCCCCTCCAGAAGGATCTTTTGAGCCAGAGCTCTCTCTCGTTGGTGATGAAATTGAATTGGTGCGTAATGTCTCTTTCTTAGGAAGAGCTGTAGATATTGTGAAGTTAGATCCTTTGAATATCTTAAATAGTATTAGCTCTGAGAATATTTTGGACTATTCTTTCAGTCAATCAACAGCACAACTGAGTTCTGATGGAAGATTCGGTATTCCTCCAGGAACTAAATTATTACCAAAACCATCTCTAGATGTAGAAATCGATACATCAATATTTGAGGAGACTACTTCCTTTACGAAGAACTTTTCTACTTCTGTTACCATTAATGTACCTCCCCCCGCTCTGTCTCAAGTGGACAGTTTATCTTTGGGTAGTCCTGCTCCTCTTCAATCAGGGCAAACGGAAATTCTTGTTACTCGCAAACAGCTTTTTCCTAGTTATGAACCGAAGCTCCTTGATATTGTTAAAAAATACAAAAGAGAAGCCAAGATTCTCATTAATAAAATCACTTTTGCAAATATTTGGAGAAATCAAGCTAAAAGCCAAATTCTTACAGAAGGTAAAGTACGCTTGGATCTTCAAGGATTTGATGGCGCTAAGTATAACTATCAATTACAGGTAGGTAGTCATACTATATCTGCTGTACTAATTAATCGAGAGATTGCGAATATCAAATCTCCTTCTGAGCAGACATATGCCATAAGAAAAATTAAATCAGGTTTCCAGAAAAGTTTAGACGATTGTCATATTTATCTAATTGAATTGAAAAAGGGAGTAAGCTTACTTTCTGGAGCTCCAGAGGTTCCTCTCGTGGGCGGTGATGGTGATGAGGAATCAGATGGTGATTTAGCACAAGGTGCAGCTTTTTCATTGAGCGTGACTTATGAATTCGTACAGAAAAGTACGCACCAAGCGAAAAACACAGTTACTTGCTCTACAGCTGCTCATTCTTTATATATTTTGAAAGAAGATGAGGGAAACAGTCAGAAAAAATTAGACTCAGGTTTCCAGTCTTGGGTAGAAACAAAGTTAAAAGTGAATGATCCTTCTTCTTTTGAAGCCTTCATACAACGCTTTGGAACTCATTACATCACCTCCGCCACATACGGTGGAATGGGCTTTCAAGCTTTAAAACTCTCTTTCCAGCAAGTAGAGGAATTACAAAGTCAGAAAATTTCCCTGGAAACCGCTGCAGCTAACTCTTTAATTAAAGGATCTGTATCCAATCAAGTTGAGTCCGGCTATTCTTCGTATGATTCTAAGTCTTCATCGCACACAGTATTTTTAGGAGGCACCGTCCTTCCTTCTATGAAAGATGAACATTTGGATTTCACAGAGTGGTCAGAAAGTGTGCGTTTAGAGCCAGTGCCTATTCAAGTTTCTCTTTTGCCTATTGCCGATTTACTTACCACAGACTTTTTCCCTAAGGAAAATCAAGATACGTTAGCACAGAAGAAAAAGTCTCTTAAACAAGCTGTTCGTGTCTATCTAAAAAAGCATAAAACTAGTGAAAGAAAGGAAAGAGCAGTATTTACTTCAGGGGCTAACGTAAATACAGCTTGGTTTACCTTAGAAGCTGCTCACTCCCCTCTGGTTGTTAGTAATCCCTACATGGCTGTTTGGTCAACATTGCCCTACCTATTCCCTACATTAAAAGAAAGTTCAGCGGCTTCGCCGATAGTTTTTTACTTCTGCATAGATAACAATGGATCGGTTACGCAAAATATTTTACATAATACCTATTGCTTTTTAGGATCTGTAGCTATTCAAAGAGGGTTTTTGGGTCAAGAGTTTACGGATTATCCATTCTTATCATTTTATGGAATTGCTGGGGAAGCTTATTTTGACAGCGGAGATTATTCTGACCGATGTGGCTGGATAGTTGAGAAGCTTAACACAACAAAAGATCAATTTTTGCGAGATGGAGATGAGGTCCGGTTAAAGCACAGCGCAAGCAAAGAATATTTAGCGACAACACCTCTTAAGGATAATCATCGGACTTTATCTAGAACTTCAGATATGAACGATGCTGTTTTCATTATCCGAATAGCTAATTTCTATTAGATCTGTATCGTTGATTGATCAGAGGTTCCCCTATCATGAGGTTATACAATAGGCCTAAAATCCTTGTTTCGGAGAAGATGTGAATCATTTAGAGACAGAAAATTTCTTAGGGTGCTTTATTACTGGATTAGTACGCGGCTATTTTCTTTTAAGAGAGGTTGTTAGTGCTATACCCTCTGTAAGAATAGGCTATAATAGTCTTCTAGTAATCTCTGGAAGTCTTTCCTCGTGTTCGGGGGGGGGGGGGGTAGGTTATGGTTTCTCCTGCCTCCCCTGTTAGGGTCTATGACTTGAGAGAGGGTTCTAGATCATGTTCAAATGAGATTCAGGTAAGTCGCGAGCAGTTATTTCCAGGCTACTCATCCAAAGTTAGTGATATTGCAAAGGCGCATAAACGCGATGCAAAAATTCTAGTCAATAGGATGACCTACTCCAATATTTGGAGGAATAAGGCCAAAAGCCAAATTCTCACAGAAGGAGAAGTACGCTTGGATTTGCAAGGATGTGATGGTACTAAGTATAACTATCAATTACAGGTGGGTAATTATACAATAGCCACTGTGCTAATCAATCGCAATATTGCTCATATTAGATCACTTGCTGAGCAAGTCTATGCTACAAGAAAAATTAAATCAGGTTTCCAGAAAAGTCTTCACGATAGTCACATTTATCATGTGAGCTTCAAATCTTCTATTTCAGGGAAAAGTTCTACTACTACGGACAAAGATAAGAGCGTCTCTAGCTCCAAGCTTTAATAAGCAACTGTGAGAGCCAAGTGTTTACACGGGGAAGTTTGTCTGTCTGGATAAGGTGAAAATGTCTTGCGAGATTTATAGTTTGTGCTAAGTCTTTGTCCCCTCGTTCGGAAAGGTTAACAATGGCAATGGTATCCTTATCTATAGAAGGAGCAATGTTGATTGTATGAGCCATTGTATGAGTAGATTCTAGGTATATTGAGCGCGTCTGGATTCATACACTTTTTCTGCGTATCGGTCCCACACTTATGTAATCTAATCCCGCAGAAATAGAGTAGGTATCCGTATAATTTCCGTTTTTATCTTGGAGTACATATGAATAAAAACCATGAACTATGCCAGTCTTCCCCGTAGCAAATCTTGCAGCATGTTTTTCGGATTCAAATCCAAGACCCCCTTCTCTACTTCTACAAGTTTTATCTAAATCCGATGAAGACTTTCTATCATCTTCGCGAGTATATTTTTATAGGTAAAGAGTTCTTAACATGTATGCAGAGACGTCAGAGGGGACCTCTCGGATGAACAGAGGAGAATGATTATCAGTGTTTTAATTTTTTTGTGGTTTGGTGTAAAATACTTGAAAATTTGAAAGCTTTTTGTTGTCTAGGGGGAAAATGCCGCATATCATTTTTTCCGACTATTCTAAGCCATCATTTCTCGAGAAAACCGTTTCTTTTCTAGATTCTTGTTTTTACCTGGAAGGAAAGCAAACCTATGTGGTTGCTAGAGACCCCCAGGACCGATTTTTATCTGTGACCGTTCCAGGAAAAACTTTGTCTACCTGTGAGAAAGTCTTAAAAATCATTAGTTGGGTATTAATCCCATTGACAATTATTGCTTTAGCTCTAAGAAACCTTTTGCACGCATATCTATCTTATAAAGGTCGTATTGTTTGCTTGGATAGCCTAGTCTCTGCAGAGGAAAGACAATTACTTATCTCTTGTCCAGATGTGCTGCAAAATATACGTCGTCTTCCCCTTATCTACCGCTTTTTGCCTTTGGAAGATTGTTTTATATCTTTTGATTCAACAGACTCTTCTAAATTGAAGAATATGAGCTTTTGGGTTAATTACCCCAAGCTATCGAGTAAAATAAATCTTTCTGGGATCCAAATTCCTCTATATAAGCGCAAGAAAGTGAAGAAAAGCCCTCAAGGCGATCCTTCCGATTTTCCCATAAATTTCCCCATGCTTTGCCGAGAAATTCTTAAAAATGAGTCGGACAATATTCTCAGTCACGGGGGTATGGAAAAGTTAACCAGACTATTTTTAGCATTCTTAATTTATAAATCTCAAAAAAATGCAGACGGTACAATACAGACTGCTATTCCTCTAGGCCGCCCCGACACTCTGTGGGCAAAACTCTTGTTTTTTGATTATTCAGACGAAGACCCCCTAACACAGGGATTGCTTGGATCTCGGGTATTAAAAGAATTAGAAAGATTAGGAATTCTAGGAAGCGCTGAAAAACACTTTTACTCAGCGAATAAGGTTATTATTTATTGGCCCCCTCGCAAGGTTTAACAAGACACTCTTGAAGATAAGAGGGTGTTTAATAACTATTCTCTCTACTAGCACGAGATTAATAAAATATCTTCTTTGTTTTAATTATTTTTTTGTTTAAAATATTTCGGTTTATTTTTTAAGTTGGTCGGGTTGTGGGGTATTCCGGTAGTATATCGAGAGGTATTTTTCATTTAACAAATTTTGAACCTAGGAGAACTTGTCTACATTCTAAAGCTGTGCAGATATGTGTAAATATTATCGGAATCTCTATTCCCATAATTTTCGTGGTGCTTGGAGTTTTAGGTTTGGCCGGAAGCGCTAGCTTTCCGTTATTGCTTATAGGTAGTGTGGGTCTTGGGATGTCTGGCTTGGGACTGGTCGCATTTGCTGTGCAATTTATCGTATTAAAATGGTATCAGTCTAGATCCTATCATCTTGTAGAAAACGAGCCTGTATAAAATTCAAATTTTTGGATTCTCAGATTCAGAGTCTATACTTTTAGGAGAAGTTCCTGTTTGTGAGCAAACAATAGAATGGGTTCTAAATTTTAATTATACCGAAGACTTTATCTTTTTGTTTCATTTCGAAATCTTGGGAGCATCTATCAGGATTCTAAAATCGCTACTCTATAAAACAACATACCTTACTCTCTGGCAAGGAATACGCGAAGTTTAAGTTGTTTTGGGAGCCGGGGAAAGAAGATGGTCAGAGTTTGTTTAATTTTAGGAATGAGATTTTCAAGTTGCTTTTAACTTAACTGGTGTTATACCTTCTTTGGGTCAATTTTTAATTTGGTTTTATATATGCTTAGTTTGAGCAGAATATGCAGCTGCGTAAATTTAACACAAAACAATACACCAGTACAAGGAGGTTTTTGGTGTAAAATATCAAAAAGTGCTTTTGTTTTAGGCATAGCCCTTTCGATTATTTTTATAGTTCTCGGGGCTTTACTCCTGGCAGGAGGGGCGAGTTTTGGATTGTTAGTCTTTGGTGGAGTAACATTTGGTCTTTTATCTTGTGGATGGGTTGGATCTTTGATCGTTCAATGTAGACGGCAAAAGTTATCAACTAATCTGGTCAGTAATGCGTTAAGGTTTGTAAAAGGCGGGATTCCTTCCTTGAATGCGCAAGGCGAGGCTGCCTTGGCGTATGCAACGCAACTTCTTGAAGATAACAGAGGCAACCTGGAACCTCTTCCCTGGAACTATCTCCGTCCTCCTATCAATGAGGAACTTTCTTGCTTATTCGATTTGATGTACAACAAACGTTCTGAAGTTATGAATATATTGAAAGACGAGGAAGGACGGATTGTATTCTCTAATAGAGAAAATGAGCAGTTTTTTGTACTTATGACGGAATACCTGCAATTGGCTTTCGCTGTAAGTATTTATACTCTAAGGGATCTGGATGCGTATATGAAGAAATATGCAGATACCGCCTCTTACGCACAGGCTTTATCTAGACAGAACTCATATAATTATAAAACATTTTATGCGATGTCTATTGCATATAGCTTGGCAAGATGGTTAGACAGACGTTGTGATAGTGGTGCTCCCGAAGATATGGTAGAGCGTAGTATTTCTAGATTCTATCAAGAAGGCACTCAAGAGTTTGCTTGGAGAGCTTTATTCAATAATTTCTGCGAGCGGGCTCGATGGTATCTGGGTGATGAACAAGAAGCCGAGAATCTAGATGAGCGCATGATAAAGCATTCAAGAGCAGACAATGGTCGCGAGTTTAAATTCGCCGGAACAGTCCCAACTTAAAATCTAGTCTATAAATGCGAGTATAGAAGAAAATAATGAGCATACTGTGTTCAGCTACACGGAAACCAGCTTTTTCTTCTATATATTAGAAAATAAGAAGAACTCCTGTTTGTAGAAGAGATATGGGATTTATAAATCAAAGGTTTTCTTGTGTAATCTTAAGGCGCGTGACTTCCCCATACTTTTCTTTCTAAATCCTCGATAACATGCTTTTGGGGTTTTTGCATAAATACGAAGATCACCCATTGATTCTTATCGAACCAGGAAAAATTCCCAGAAAGTTATCAATTTTGTGTTTTCCTAACTTTTTCTTTTCCCCAATCCATACTTATAGTTAGAAGATTCCCGGGATTTTTGTAGATTTGTAAAAATATAAATATTTTAGGTATAGAATTTTTGATTTGATTTTAATTGGTGTGTTTGCTTAGAATTTTTCGGTCGATTTTTTAATTTGGTGCTGTATGTCTAGTTCGAACGGAATAGACAATTGTTTAAGTTTTACACAAAACACTGAAACAGGGCGAAGGGTTTTACAGTCTAAGTTTTTGAAAATAAGTGCCTCTATTGTTGGGGTCGCACTTCCGACTATTTTTATACTTCTCGGAGCTTTAGGTCTTGTAGGAAGTGCCAGTTGTGGATTGTTAATCTTTGGGAGCATATCGTTTGGACTTGTAATTATTTGTTTAATTAGAGCAGCCCTTTGTAGAAGACAAAAATCCTCATCAGAGGTTCTTGAAATGTCCCTAGAGGGTTTTGAAATGTCTTCAGTTAATCTTGCAGAAGTCGCTTTACCGGAGGTGGCTTTGAGGTCAGCTGCAGAAGGTGCGTGCCCCCCTTTAAACACTCAAGGCATGGCTGCTATGGAATTTGCAGAGCAGTTGCTCCGGGATGAAAGAGGAGACTTGGAACCTATTACTTGGCTACGCTGCATTCCCCCAATTAATGAGGATATTTCTTATTTATTTGTTTTAGTAGAAAAAAAACGACAAGAACTTTTGGGTGCATTGATAAACGACGAGGGGCGCATTGTACTCCCCGAGGAAGAAGATGAGTTGTTTACACTTCTCATGACGGAATATCTTCAAGCATCTTTCGCAATTAGTATCTATACTTTGAGGGATTTAGATGCCTTTAGAGAACGAGAAGGGCAAGCTTTATCAAATTTAGATAGATTAGTTAATAGGCGCTTCTATCATTATAAAACATTTTATGGAGCATCAGTAGCTTATTCTTTTGCAAGATTCCTACATATATTTTGCGATCGCAGCCTTCCCTCAGATGTGGTTAATCGTTGGTCTGCTAGATTTTATCGAGAGGGTACGCCTGAATTTGAGTGGAGAGCTCTCTACAATAATTTCTGCGAGCAGGCTTGCTGGTATATTGGCAATGAACAGGCTGCTGAAGCAAGAGAGGATCGTTTGATTAAGCACTCAAGAGTAGATACCGGTCGCGGATTTCAATATTCGGGTACTATCCCCTAAAGTCTGGTTTCTAGATTCATATAGGACAAAGATATTAGGCGTCCCCTGTTAAGTGTTACAAAGGACGCACGGTTCTCTATTTGCGAATGTATAATTGTGAATTATAGGTCTATTTGTCTGGTATTAAGGCGTACATGTAATCCGCACTTTACTTCCGTAAACCCTTCGAGAATATGCATTTCTACCAGTTGTAAGAGTATAGAGTTTGTGAAACTGTCTTTTGTCGAACCGGCAAGGATTCCCCATAAGGTTAGTGGAGTCTCGGAGCTAACACAGCTTTGTTCTCTGTAGGGAATGAAAATTCCTTCTGTCCTTGGCAATATCGAGGGTACAATTTCTGCGATGAATTCGATAGCTAATTGTAATTTAATTTGTTTATCATTCAGAAGTCTTAGGTGTTGTTTTTTTTGTAAGATGTGCTCCTTAGGAATCGTAATTCTATTTAAATTCAGAGAGCGTGCTATCTTCTCGCGATCTAGTGATCGTAGTGCTGACGCAACCTCTTGGGGTGTTGCTTCTTTCAATACATCCCCTAGAAAGGCGCTAGGGACTTGTCTGAGGAAGGCAGTCATCACGTGTTGTCGACTTTCGCATGAGTCCATTGGTAGGCGGCTCCCCGACTCATTCATAATCAGTTGGTATTTGTTTTGATGGTGTTTGAATGCGGCATGCTCCCCTAATACGTAAGGAACCATATGCCCTTTTTTCATATTCTTATAACAATCTATAAACGCTTGTGACGAGAAGAATTTAAGGTTTGCCTCGGTATTACCCTGAGGAGTTGTAGTTATTAACTGTTTATTTTCTTCTTCATCATCTAAAATAACAACCCCGGAACTCATGTCACAGCCAATATACTTAGGCCAGGATATATAAGAGTGACTCTCTTTTTTCTCTAGATGGCGTGCCTCTAAAACATTACGCACAAATCTTGCTACATCGACTTCTTTGAACTCATCTTGATACGACCCTGCGACATCATGCAGGCTTATGGTGTTATCCTCGAGAGAACAAACATAACTAGGATAGTTATCGAAGTAGAATTCTGCTTTTAATCCTCTGTATAATGCTTGTTGATTTTGATTAGGAAGGTTGGTAATTTTTGCCGCGATTCCTAGCCGAGTTCTTAAGAGTTTTTCTATAGATTTTTTATCGTTCTTTCCTGTTAATTCGAATTCAGAAATAAGATTTTTTCCCTTTTGAATTAGGTGATAAAGATCTAGGCAATGCGTATCAAATTGATCTCGTTGCCCTAATAAGTAAAATGTATGTGATTTACGAGAATCCAAATAAAACCTTACAGGAAGAGCTGTAGAAAACTCTCCTTTAGGCTTTTCTATAGAGATGCCTTCAGCTTTAAGTTCTTGGTATTTTTCCTCTGGCATAGTTAAAATTGTACTCGAATTAAGGGTACGTGATATTTTCTGGCAGGTTGTAAAAACGTCTTTTTGCAGGGCTTCGGGTAGAGGTGTATCGAGATATACACACGGATAGGCAATATGTAAGTATAGATGCAAGGCTTGGCGTAATATCCAGGCAACGATAACAATAGGAATAAAGATCCAGGAAAGTACTTTGAGAACTTTTTCAGTGGTAGGTACAGAATGTCCTTGATGCTGAACAGCGAACCTCAGACCTAATTCAGTGGATTTGTCTATAACCTTAGTTTTCTTACCCTGCAGATAAAAATATGAATCTAGAACGGCAGAAAGTTTCTCTACTCGACTAGGAGAATATGTTGGTGTAAATGTTACGGAATTTAACATGATGTTTTTGGGGTGGTCCCCCCGTAATCTACTCAGGGAGCGCCCATAAGTATTTGAGAGAGGGTATTGTTAAAGCTGCTTGTCTTTAAGAAAAAGCAGCTTCACGATTTATATAATTTTTTGTATTTTTACTTCACAGCACCTCTGGGACTAATCGAAATATCCGGAAACCATGTACTCAGTGTTGGTATATTCAGTAAAGATACCTAGATCCACTAGCTGATCCATAAGGCTCTCCCCTAGACATTTCTCCTGTGTATTATTAGGCTTATAGAACAGAGCTCCGCACTTAGTATAGCGCTTAAGCATATCCTCCTCCCCCTTTACGAGAAAAAAGTATTCAAGGTGGCAGAAGTAGACGAGCTGACGACCCTGATAATTCAGAACATTTTTTCCAGAGAGGAATTTTAAGAATTTCCTTACGAGACGTTCTTTCGCTTGCGGAGATAGAGAAGCTTGCTCGGGGTGCGATTTAAATAGAGGGGCTTTGATTTTCTCGGGGTTTTTTGCCCATTCCTTGGGTAATATAGACCTTAGCTTATTAATCCTAGATTGCGCAGTTATTTGGGGCTGACTTGTCAGAGGTGTCTGATGCGTCGTGGGTTGGGGACGGGTATTTTGAAGAACCCCGTCTTGAGAACTTGTTCCTACAAAAGGGGTAAAAAAATCCTGTTGAGTATCGGATGTTTTTATGTTCATGAAGTTCTTTAGGTGTGTCATTACACCTCCCTGCACATCTTCGATGTTGGATACACTACCTCCTAGGAAGGAAGCTGCAAATTGAGAAGCTTTACCGATCTCTGTTTTTATGGCGTTTTTGAAATGGGTGGCGCACGCTGCACCAGGGTCCTGACTGTCAAGAAGAACAATTTTATGATTATGTATAGCCCTGTGCAGTAGGAGGCGTACGAGTAGGACGGTTAGTACAATAGGAAAGAGAAGGAAGTAGGAAAGTATTTTTACGATTTTTTCGGCAAGGGGTACGGGTCTTCCTTGGTTGGAAGAACAAATAATGTCTTGGTTTTCACTTCTAGAAATGATTTCTATGCGTTTACCGCCGAAATAAAAATAATTGTATAGACTAGATAAAATTCTATCGGAAAAGCAATGTTCTTTATTCAAAGAACTTAAGCAAAAAGATTCTGATACTCTCATAAAGATTAATTTAAGATAAAAAAACTCAAATATTTTAACATAAAACGCTTATTAATAGAATTATTTAAATATAAGCCGTTATTGTTAAAATTTCTTAATTGCGAGCAAAGAAATAAGTCTAGAGATAAAATCTCTAGACGTATGAAGAATCTTAAAATAGAGAATTGCCCTGGGACAGAAGATGATCAACATAGTTGATATCGTAGTCCGAATTAATGAATTTAGGGTTATCTAACATAAATTGATGGAAAGGAATCGTAGAATGTACCCCTCCAATATGAAACTCTTTTAGGGCGCGTTTCATAATGGCTACGGCCTCTTTTCGGTTCTTTCCTTTAGAAATTACCTTGGCAATCATGGAATCGTAGTAGGGAGGAATAGCATAGCCGCTATAACAAGCTCCATCAACACGTATAGAAGGACCTGCAGGTGGAAGATAGTAATCTAGCCGACCCGGAGAAGGAGAAAAGTTATTGCTAGGATCCTCAGCGTTAATTCGACATTGAATTACATGACCCGTGAAAACAATGTTTTTTTGTTTCCGGGTGAGTTTATTCCCCATGGCTACATAAATTTGTTCCTTAAGAAGATCTATTCCCGTAACTTCTTCTGTGATCGTATGTTCGACTTGAATTCGAGTATTCATTTCCATGAAGTAGAACTTCTTATCCTTATCCAATAGGAATTCTACTGTACCCACAGAGTGATAGTTGGCACTTTTTGCTAGGTCCACAGCTACCTTCCCTACCTTGGCTCGCAGTTCGGGAGTTAGTATAGGACTAGGAGTCTCTTCGATGAGTTTTTGTCGACGTCTTTGTACTGTGCAGTCTCTTTCTCCAAGATGCACATAATTTCCGTGTTTATCTCCGAGAACTTGCACTTCTAGGTGTCGGGGATTTTCGATGAATTTTTCAATATAGACATCGGGATTATTAAATCCTGCCTCTGCTTCAGCTCTTGCTGCTGAAAAAGCTCGGAAAAATTCATCTTTTTCTCTAACGATACGGATCCCTCGACCGCCACCGCCAGCGACTGCTTTAATAACTATGGGAAAGCCTATTTTTTCGGCAATTTTTAATCCCTCTGTTTCGTCTTTAACAACGCCTTCAGAACCGGGAATCACAGGACATTTAATTTTCTTTGCGAGCTGTTTTGCCGCTATCTTATCTCCCATTGTTGCTATAGATTCTGAGCTCGGGCCTATAAAGGTTAATCCGCAACTTTCACAAATGGAGGCAAAGTTAGCGTTCTCGCTTAAGAAACCGTAGCCAGGATGAACAGCGTCGGCTCCTGTGATTTCACAAGCAGCTAGAATATTCGATATTTTTAAGTAGGACTTGGAAGCCTGAGGCTCCCCTATACAAACAGCTTCATCAGCTAATAACACATGCAAAGCTTCTTGATCAGCTAAGGAATACACTGCAACTGTGGCTAATCCAAGATCATGACAAGCACGGATAATACGTACCGCAATTTCCCCTCGGTTAGCTATTAAGACTTTTTTCATTATTCAGCTTTAACTATACGAAATAACTTGGATCCAAATTGTACAGCATCGCCGTTGGTGATTAATACGTCAACAACACGACCAGACATTCCGGCTTTAACTTCATTCATGACTTTCATTGCTTCTACGATACAAACGATAGTATCTTCAGAAACCACGTCTCCGGGTTTTACGAAAGGAGGAGAATCGGGAGACGGAGAACTATAAAAAGTTCCTACTAATGGAGAGCTAATAAAATCTCCGGAAGCCTGTTGGGATTCTGTTTCAGATTGTTCCAAAGAAACATCCTTAGCCATTGTTTTATTGGGATCAGTGGGAATGGGGCGTTCCTGAGCAAAACCTGCAAACAACCTACTATCGTAAAATACAGGTTCTTGATTGGGTTTTTCTCCTGTGTCTTTTTCTAATTCAAGCTCTAGACCTTCTCGTTTTATCACAAAACGCTTCATGCTATTACGTCCCATAGCAATCATGAGCTTTTCTATTTGCTTTAAATCCATACCTGTATTCTCTTATCTTCTCAGCCTGAAGTTAGACGCGTTGAATATATTCACACGTACGTGTATCAATTTTTATAATATCTCCGATTTCTACGAAAGGAGGTACTGTAATTTCGACGCCAGTTTCTAATAAAGCTTTTTTTGTGCCACCAGAAAGTAAAAGCGAGTCTCCAGGGAAATCTGTTTTAGAAACCATCAATTCTAAAAAGTGTGGTAGCTCTATAGAAAACACTACATCGTCGTAAACCATGGCAGAGACGGTCACCCCCGCTTTTAAGAATAAAAAATTATCCTTCATGATTTCTTTTGAGATATAAATTTTTTCGTAATTTCCCAAATCTAAGAAAAGAAAGTTCTCGCCCTCAACATATAGATATTCAAGATTCCTTGATTCAAACTGTGCTTCCTTTATCTCTTGGCCAATTTTAAAATTTCTTTCAACAATGACGTCAGAATCAGCAGCTTTTAATGAAGCCTTGATAAAGGTCTCACCTTTATTTCCCGTGACTTTAGAAACCGCTACGACTTTATACAAACCGTCTTTTGTGGAAATAAACATTCCCACAGAGAGTTGGCTACTTAATACCATGACTTTCTCCTCGAAGTAGCAAAACTTTTTCTTCCATAGTCAGTTCATCTTGTTGGAACATATAGGAGGCTGCAACTAAAATATCTGCACCTGCTTCGCGACATATTTTAGCGGAAGCTTCGTCAATGCCACCATCCACTTCAATCAAACAAGAATCTTCAAGACCCATGGTCTTTATTGCCTGTTTTGTAAAACGAATCTTATCTGGAACATCAGCAATGAAACTTTGACCACAAAATCCTGGATGTACAGACATTAAAAGTACAACATCACAAAAGGGTAGGAGTGGAGGGATAAATTCGATAGAGGTTTCTGGGGAAAAAGCTAGCCCCGCTTGTATTCCACATTTTTTAATATAAGATAATAGTTCTTTAAGATTTTCAGAAGCTTCAAAATGTACGATGATACGATCTGCCCCTGATTTGACAAAGGCCTCTATAAAATCAAAAGGTGTGTAGATCATAGCGTGCACCTCTAAAAAGAGGTTTGTAGATCTATTGATTGCAGCAATCACGCCGGGGCCAAAAGTCAGGTTAGGGACGAAGTGACCATCCATGATATCAATATGAATGAGGTCTGCACCTGCTGCTTCAATACGTTTTGCCTCTGTGCCTATGCATGCAAGATTTCCTCCCATAATTGAAGGAGCTATTAAAGTCTTCTGACGTTGTTTCTTATTCACCTATTTCCTTTTGCGAACACATCAAAATTAAAGAAGTCTCTTAAGGTGTAGTTAGCAAAGCATTTATCCCACCATATCCTTTGAAATAGGATAACCACAAGAAAAACTTCAAAGAGATAGATTCTTACATCTTTTGATTAAAATTCATAGAGATCTTGTAAATACAGGGAGATTTCTGTCGTCTAAAATAATCCCTGGTATTTTTTTAGGGATGTTTTTCAAAAAAAAATTCACCTTAGTTTTTTAGGTAACTCATAGAGAGTACTTACTTTTCTTTGTATGCGAATATCAATAGCATGTCTTTTATAAAGAGATTGATTTTATAGTTTTATGTAATTAGCCTCCTCGAATTTAAATTATGAAAATGGAAACAAATCTATGTCAGCACCAGTGGAAAATCCCTCACCAATGTTGTCACAAGTCCCTGATATCCGTTCTGGAGAGCGAGAAATACAAGAAAGAAATACAGGCACAACTCTAGTCCCTGGGCATTCACAAACCACAACGACTCTTGCTAAGAGAACCCCAGTTTCAGAAAAGGGTACTTTTCTTCAAAGAGCCCTTCATTTTATGAAAATTATTTCTGCTGTTGCCCTATTGGCTGTAGGGATAGCGGCTTTAATTTGTTTGCAATTTGGGGTGGTAGTATCAACTTCATCGCTCATTTTAATGATTGCGATTCTGCTTGTCTCATTTATCGTTGTTATTATAGCGATTCAAGGTAGCTTACCATCTCAAATAGCCCGACAAATGAAACAGCAGGTTCAGCAACTGGGCCAAGAAAACGATCGTCTACATGCAGAAGTTGATACCCTACAACAAGCTAATGTGGAGCTTTCTGAGCAAATTACTCAATTGCAACACTTGCATACAAAATTATCAGATTTTGGTGATAAGCTAGAAACTCACACTGGAGATTTCAGAGATCTTATTGTGGATTTCAAAAACAGTTTAGAAGGGTTTAAGTCTATAGGTGATAAAATAGAAAATTTTATTTCTCCATTTGAGAAATTAGCTAAATCTCTACACGATACATTTTCTAAAGAAGGTGTTCAGGAACTTGTGGTTTCTGTGGGTGCTCTGAGAGATAGTTTGGGGAATTTCAAAGGGCTTATAGAAGAGAATAAGCTTATTTTAGCGCAGATGAAAGAGGACGCAGAGCGCAGGAAAACGCAAATACGTTTCTTAGAGAGTCGGAAACAAGAGTTAGAACAAGTGTGCTCAACATTAACAGCTTCTATTGCTTCTTTAAGAACTTCTACAGAGAACTTAAAAAATGTAGAGGGGCGTATTACTAACTCTATAGCAAATGACAGAGGGGCCTCACCATCTTCTACTACAGTCTCTGCAGAAACTGACCTAGATGTTTCCGGAGATCTGGAGGACAACAGTGATCAACAAGAAGATGAATCGCAGCTGTAAAGACGTTGTGAATATTAGGTTATAGTGAATCTAATCTGTATTCTCCCATCATATGAAAATCATTAAAATTTTTAATCGCAAAAGGCTGGAGGGTTTCTCTTGCCTTTTTTTTTATCTCCGTATAAATTTTTCCTAATGTCTCACTATACCTTCAAAAAAAAGCGCTCCCGTTCTTCTGGGAAAGCATATGAAAAGTCAACATCTTGGGAATCCATAGCTGAAGATTATCATAAAATCGTTCAGAATAAAGGGCATTTTTATCATAAAGAAGTCATAATTCCTAAACTGCTTCCTTTATTAGATTTAAAATCAAAAGACTCCTTAGTGGATATCGGTTGCGGTCAGGGAATTTTAGAAAGAGTGATTCCCAAGGAATGTGGGTATCTAGGTTTAGATATTTCTCCTAGTCTGATTTCTATTGCAAGGAATTTGCGAAAATCACGCTCCCACGCATTTGCTATTCAAGATCTTACAAAAAATCTTGAAGTAGAGAATATTCGGTCTTTTTCTCATGCTGTAGCTATTTTATCTCTACAAAATATGGAGAACCCGGATCAGGCAATTAAGAACACTTCTAAGCTTCTTTGCGATAAGGGAAGGTTTTTAATGGTGTTAAATCACCCTTGTTTTCGTATTCCTAGAGTATCCTCGTGGCATTATGACGAAGATAAAAAGCTTCTTTCTAGAAAGATTGATCGTTATCTTTCTAAAATGATAATTCCGATAATTGCCCATCCAGGAAAAAAGCAGTCGGAATCTTCTATTTCTTTTCACTTTCCCTTAAGTTACTGGACCCAAGCATTAGCGAGGTTTGGGTTTGTTATTGAGAATATGGAAGAGTGGATCTCCCCTAAAAAATCTATAGGAACACGTGCCAAAGCAGAAAACGTTTGTCGCGAAGAGTTTCCATTATTCTTATTAATCTCTTGTATTAAGATTAATAATATTTAATAAAATAAAGTTTATAAAACTTGGCGTCAAAAAGCATTTTTTTATTAAAATAAGTAAAAACGCTTTTTGATTTAATATGTTTCGGAAGTTCTCACTATTTTCTAAAAAAAAAAAGAATCCAAAGTTGGGATTTCGAAATAGTCGAATCGTTAGATCTTTCTTACTTGCCCCCAAGGTTTTATTGAGAAATGAGGTTTCTAAAGAGGCCTGTGTTTTGAGTTATTACGGTTTGTTT
The DNA here is from genome assembly GCF_000009945.1 of Chlamydia felis Fe/C-56. Lineage (NCBI taxonomy): Bacteria > Pseudomonadati > Chlamydiota > Chlamydiia > Chlamydiales > Chlamydiaceae > Chlamydia > Chlamydia felis. Next base: position 544,889 of record NC_007899.1, read on the forward strand.
AGCTGCATACCGATACTCGTCTTTTTTTTAAGGCTATCCCAGCATCTTTTTGTAAATTTAGATTGGAAAGAGTGGCTGCTTGTTAAGTTCCCTGATTATAAAGGACCTATCTTAGCGATTGTTGAAGCTGCTTACCGTTCTACAACGAGTAATATCGGCTTGGTATTGGTAGGAAGTTTCTTTGTTTTTTGCTGGGCTGGGATTCTTATGCTTTTATCCTTAGAAGATGGTTTGAATAAGATCTTCAGAACTGGATGGACCCCAATATCTATTCAGAGATTGGTTTCTTATTTGATCATTACGTTAGTAAGCCCAATGATTTTTATTATTGTGTGCGGCTCATGGATTTATATCACCCAAATTATGCCAGTGCAGTATGCACGTCTATTTTCTCTAAGCCATTCCATTACAGCATTGTACGTATTTTCAAGACTGACGCCCTATTTATTCATCTATTTGGCTTTATTTTGCTTTTATGCATTTTTACCTAGAGTTTCTGTGCAAAAGACAGCAGCGTTTATCTCAGCTTTAACGGCAGGAACACTGTGGATAATTTTTCAGAAGGTTTTCTTCTGCTTACAGTTTTACCTATTTAACTATAGTTTTACTTACGGAGCTTTAGTGGCTCTGCCTTCGTTTTTGCTGCTTCTTTATCTCTATGCAATGATTTATCTTTTTGGAGGGGCTTTTACTTTTCTTATTCAAAATCAAGGATGTAACTTTGTTTTGCCTGCAGAACAGTACTTGACCAATTGCTATATAAAGCTTGTAGTATGCACTTATATTCTTTCTGTGGTATCGAGAGATTTTAATCAGGCCTCCACACCACCTACCGCAAAGACCATAGCTAAAAATTCTAAAATCCCTATTGGAGAGATCTCCCAGTGTTTAGATATTTTAGAAAATGAAGGCTTCATTCTTTCTTATAAGAGAGCTTACAAGCCAACTTATAACATTTCAGGACTCACTATTAAAGATATAGTCGAGCAACTACTCCATTTAAAAACTTTCAGTCAAGTTCATCCAGACGCAGCCTTAAGTTTAATACAAAGTTGTTTGAAAGACATGTTTAATCAAGCAACAAAAAGCTCTTATAACCTAACTCTTACAGATATTGCCGGAAAGATAAAATGAAACGAAGATCCTGGTATAAGACTCTAGGGATAAGTATAAGTTTAGGAGTTTTCCTGACTTTTGTTTATTTTCTGCCTCCGCTACTTTCTCAAGGATCCGGGAAATATCTCTTTCTTTCTTTAATTCATAAGGAAACAGGACTGTCTTGTGATGTCGATGATTTAAGTTTGTCTTGGTTGGGTCCGCAAGTAGCTAAGAAAGTCAAAGTTATTGGGAAGGATAAAAATAGCGAGATTTTCTCTGCAGAAAAGATAGAAATCGATGGATCTTTGCTCAGACTACTTCTTTATAAGCGTCCTAAGGCCATATCCCTCTTGGGATGGTCTTTGCAAATTGACGAGTCGTTAACTATAGACCATCCTTCGGTGGGGAATCTTGATCCTGGAGTGTTTCTTTCTTATTTGGTGCACAGTTCCATACTCTCTGAACATGGGTCTATAGTCATGAAGACAATTAAGGGATCTACCCTGGTACTGTCTGGATTTTATGTGGAAAAGACACCAGAAGTTCTATTAGTTAAGGGCGTTGTTACAGAAGACAATGTAACTGGAAGAGTTTTCATAGAGAGTAGACTTTCCCCAAAGGTCAATATTACTGCAGAACTTAACTCGGTCCCCGCTTCATTTTTTAAGCTTTTCATCACCTCACCAATTATAGATCGTGTTCTTTCTGAAGAAGATTTTATCGATCTGCAAGCCGAAGCTGCTCATAGTAACGGAAAAATTCTTATGACAGCAACTGCTAAGGGAAGTCAAATTCAAGCTAAACTTCAGGGTTATATCCATCAATCTAACTTTTATATTGTAGAAGGTAGTCCATCATTTATAGAGCTGCAGCCGAAAATCTCTTCACTCTTATGTTCTGAGATTCTTGCTTTGCCTGTGAAGATTTCCAGTGAACATATCCGAACACGCATCTCTAATGCTAAAATTCCTTTGGACCTCACCCGATGGGGAAGTATAGAAGCTAACCTACAGACAAAACTTCCTATGGTTTCTCTATCACCAAAAGATCCAAATCTTTCTGTGCAAATGAGAAATATAGAAATAGGAATTAAAAAGACTGCTCAATACACCTATATTCGTGGGGCTTCTGTATCTGTTTTTGGAGGCGCTGCACAATCTTATGTTAATGGCATAGTAACTGTTGATAGTAAAAAGAAACGCACAGAATTTTTGTTGCAACAAACTATGTTGCCTCATACGTATTTACGAGCCCTATTTCCGCGTCCATTTGTCGTTAATATACCTTTAGAAGTCCCCTACTACTCCTTGGAAGTTCGAGGTGAGTATAAAAATTCCCAGATAAAAGCTGAAGCTGATCTGGATAATTCCTTGCTTAAGGTGAATTTTTCTTCTTCAGGAACATTGCAAGCGCTGTTATTTCAGGGAAGTGCCACCTACTATTTAGAAGAAAACCTAAAGAAGAAACTTTCTCAGCAATTTTCTTATGCTGAAGCTTCCTTTTCAGGAAAAGTTCATCTGACGCAAAAGCACCTCTATTTTCCTAAGTTTTCTGGAAAAATTACTGCGGGAGAAAATGAGATTTTCATACACGGAAAATTTGGGAAACCTAATGAACCGATACGTCCTGATACCTGCTCAACATTAGTTCACGGTAAACTATGCTCACTACCTTTAAGTATGGTATCTCCAAGGCTAATTCCTTTGCAACTTACCAAAGCCAGTTTCTCTTTTCATACTGATGGAGCGAGATCTTTAACAAAAGGAAACTTACAGCTCATGATTGAGGATCCCGAAGATCCCCAGCTTCCTCCTTCACGCATTCTTATCCCCGATGTTTTGGTTTCTGCTATAGATCCTGAAAAATCTATAGATATCAACAATGTTAAGATTCAAGGGGCGGGGGAAGTCATTGACTTCCCTATCGATAGGATGCTCAGAATTCAGCAAAAGACAGCGTGCTTATCTACCTATATTGGACCTACAGGAGACATGACCTTTTCAGTATTGTATAATCCAAAAGAAGAAGACAGACTAGTTCTTCGTTCATCTTTCAAAACAGAAGCTCTTAAAGGTGATATAAAGCTCATTATGGACGATAGCCTAACCCTTTCTTCTAAAACTCAGGGGACTTTACAATTGGAAATCACCCCAGAGCGTTATTCGGGCTTTTTTGCAAATTCCTCATGTTTCCCCTCATGCACGCTTCATAGAACGGCTACTGCTCGTTTAGATATATCTAAACTGTCTTGTGCTCAGCAACAATCCGGCCTTTCCTGCCTTTCTTTACTTACAGAAGGAGGATTCGAAGGGGCTTTATCAACAAATCCCCTAATTTTCTACGATCATGTATCGAAGGAAACCTTCATTATCAACAACCTATCTGGATCTCTATATTCTAGTAATTTAGATGCGAAGGTGCAGTATGATCTTCAGGGTAGCTGTTTAGTTCCTAGTCAGGATAGTAAAATTTCTGCAGAATTTCTTATACAAGGTTCTATTGATCACCTGCTAGATCCTTTACAAAGGCAATTCGAACAAACAGCAGAATGGAAACACATTCCTTCATCATTTATTACGGGAATCTTTCCTATTTCACCAAGTGTGAAAACTAAAGTGTCTTCTCTTGCAGGACCAAGAATAAACGTGGATATTAAAAATCGCTTCCTCGGTGATGAGGGGCTTATAAGAATAAAAGTAGATTCTGCAAATCTTCAAGCTTATATTCCGCTAATTTTAAAAGAAAAGGCCATCCTTTTAGAAGATGATCTTGTAGCTACCTTGCACATTAACGAAGAAATCAATAAAGCATTCTTTCAGGAGTTTAACCCGTTAATTTCAGGAAATGCCTATTCCCAACACCCAGTATTACTTCAGGTAAGCAAAGAGAATTTCTATCTCCCAATCTCTCCCTACTCTTTCGAAGAGTTTCATATCCAGGCAGCGAGCTTAGATTTCGGGAAAATTTCTATAGCAAATACAGGGACCATGTATGACTTGTTTAAGTTTCTTGATATTGAAGAAAGCAAGCAGTTTGTCGAATCGTGGTTTACTCCTATTTTCTTCTCAGTACAAAAAGGAAGCATTATCTGTAAGCGCTTTGATGCTTTAATAGATAATAGAATACGCCTTGCTTTATGGGGGAAAACGGATATTATCAAAGATAGAATCTCCATGACATTGGGAATTGATCCCGAGGTAATCAAGAAATACTTCCACAATACTTCTCTAAAAACTAAGAATTTCTTCCTCATAAAAATTCGAGGATCTATCTCTTCTCCAGAAGTCGACTGGTCTTCAGCGTACGCACGTATCGCCCTTCTCAAAAGCTATACAATTGCTAGCCCATTTAGTGCGCTAGCCGATAAACTTTTCTCTTCTTTAGGAGATTCTACGCCTCCACAAACAGTTTCTCCCTTGCCTTGGGAAAAACCACGCGATTCACAAGAAAACAACTAATTTAATAAAACGTCTAATTTTTTAACTATTTTTAATAATTAATTATATTTTTTTAATTTAAATTGTTTTGTTATACGCAAATTTATGATTGATTATTTGCATAGGATAAAACTATGAGAAAGCGACATTCTTTCTTTCACCCCACACCCAGTAAACCCGAACCCTTGGTTTCTATGATTCAAAAAACCATAACTATGGTGGAAAGGATCCAAGGTAGAACTGGGGATCCAGTGAATTTAGAACTAAATAAGATTTGCGCAGATATTCAAGAAATCAAGATGATTTTAGTGAAACAGGCTAAGGATATAGATTGTTTATATACAAAAAATACCGATGAGCAAATTCAGAATTTAGAAACGGATATGAGTTTTGTGAAGACATCCCTGCACAACCTTTTAGAAGAATTGAAAGGATTAAAGATTGTGGTAGAGGAAGGAATTGATAACTCACTAAATGATCATAGTCACTTGGTTAGGTCTGTTTTAGTAGAGATCTATCAGAAGTTCCTATCTACATCTGGAGGAACGATCTCAGGAAATATCGATATGAATAATCATGCGGTTTTGGGGCTTGAAATGCCCCAAAATCCTACAGATTCCTATGCAGCATCTGTGGGGTATGTAGAATCTCAACTACGCCCTATTGAGGCTAAACTTGTTGAAATATGTGAAAAAGTGAAAAGCCACGATAGTGTCATAACTTCTATGAATTTTCAAATGATGCCGGTTTCTGGAGGGAAATTTCGTGGAATCGTAGATATGGATGGTCATAGACTCACTGGGATTGCATATCCTAGAGAACGTTCTGACGCGATATCTCTAGATTATCTTCATAGTTATCTAGAATCGAAAAATCTTTCTGAAGGTTCTGTAACAGAATCTGTATTACAGTGTCCAACTGCTAATGTGGAAGCATGCAGCCTCTATTCCATAGGAGTAAGTCACAAGGTAGATTGTCCTCTTCCTATAGCACTTCTTTCTCAAGGAATGATAGGATTTACCTGGAGAGCAAAAAGTCCAACCTCCTCTGGGAAATTCCCTATGAATGCTCTTAAATACGCATTGTCTGATCAAGATCAACGGTGTTTTGTACTTAATAACAACATTTTATACGGGAAATATGCAGGAAGCTACACTTGGGATCTTACATTGAAAGCTTTAATCCCCTCAATTTTAGAACAGAAAAGCCCGAAGATAAGGATGAGAGTATATTACGATCAATCTTTTTGGAATCATAAGGAAGAGCTTCGAGGTAATGCCGGCTATATAGAAATGCCTCTAATTTCTGTGGGACGAACAAGTCTAGGCGGCCATAGCTACGATATTGTAGAATTACCTGCAGGAAATGCGCGAGTATTGGTCGTTCCTGAAAATTGCGGCGGAGTGACTATACATTTGGAAAATGACCAAGAGGGACTCCCCCCTCAAGATCTTTATATTGTGCAAGCTGCTTACTCGTGTAGCTGGCGACGTTATTAAGACAGGCCACAGCTGTATTCTTACAGCTGTGTGTTCTAACTATTGTTTTACAGAGTTTAAATAGAGACTTAGAGGATGATTGTCATCCAAATCTCCGCAGCTCTTGTCATAGGTGCTCACAATCTTTCCTTGATCTACAAGATATACCCGGTCTAGACAGTTTTGAACAAAGTGCATATCGTGGGTGGATACCCCCAACGTGAGGTTTTGATCCCTTAAGGATTCTAATAAACGCCTAAAGGTTAGGGAAGAAAAAGGATCTAAAGCTGAAGTAGGTTCGTCAAAAAGTAAGGTATGTTTATCCATACATAGAGAACGAACTATAGCTACTCGTTGTTTTTGTCCGCCAGAAAGATGACAAGGGAAGCTTGTGGCAATGTCTTCAATGTCTAAAAGCCTTAAAAGATCGTATGCCTTATCTTTTGCTTCTTCCTTGCTTCTGCGCTTAACGATAATTTGTGGATGCATACAGTTGTCTAAAACTGTCATATGGGGGAAAAGCTCTGGTTGTTGGAAAACTAGTGCTGGGGGTTCTCCTTCTATAGAAATATCCCCACTTATAGTTTCCACTAAGCCTACAAGTGCACGCAGTATTGTTGTTTTCCCTGAGCCGCTCTTGCCGACAAAGAGAGTGATGTGCCCCTCTTCTAAAGAGAACGATACTTTAGATAAAATGTGTTTGTTATTTACGGAATACGTAAGATCCTTCACCCTAACAGTCATAACCTTCCCTCTTTTCTAGCAATCTGGAGACATAAGAAAATAACGATGTCATAAACAAATATAGGCCAGCACAAATACTATACATTTCCATGGGGTTGAGTTCTCGAGAAACAATGTCCTTGCTTACTTTGGTAAGTTCGGGAACACCTACAACCATCAAAATGCTGCTTTCTTTAATCAAAGCAACAAATTCATTAGTTAAAGAGGGTAGTATGTTTTTAAAAACCTGGGGATAGATAATATAAAAAAAAATTTGTGATTTCTTGTAGCCTAAAACCTTAGCAGATTCCCACTGACCCACGGATAAGGCATTGATTCCTCCACGGATATTTTCAGCAAGATAAGCGGAGGAATTAATGCTTAAAGCTATTAATCCCGCCATCAACGGCGTTGGATCCACGCCGATGATTGAAGGTAGCCCGAAATAAAATATAAGAATTTGAATAAATAGTGGAGTCCCACGAATTACCGTGACATAGAGATTTCCCATCCATCGTGTAATGCGACAGGGAAAGTAGCGCGACGTCATCGTTCCGATGACCAGACCTAATAGAGAGCCGCAGAGTATGGAAATTCCGCTAACAAATAACGTATAACCACAACCGCGTAGCAGCACCTTTGCTGTAATAACCCAATGTCCCATAAATTAGTCGCGCATATTTATTTGATTCTAAAGCGTAATCATGCAACTAATCCGAAAAAACTAGCAAGAAGTTTTCTATGTCTTTGGCTATAAAAGAAATTGTTGATTCTGCAATTGGAGTGACAAAAATCGTATCGTCCCCAGCTAAAGTTCCTAAAATGCTTTCCGAAAACTTATTGTCTATTAGGCTGGCGATCCAGGAGGCTGAGCCTGGAGCTGTGCGAATAACAATTAATGAAGAATTATATCTAACGGAAAAAACCAAACCTTTAACGCTAGATTCGTCTATTGATGTGGGAAGAGAGTATCGGGCCCCCTTTTCTCCGGGAATTTTTATCGCATGAACTTTTCTTAACCAACGCGATACCGAAGACTGGGTCATGGCAATCCCCAATGAAGAGAGTTTTTCACAAATTTCTTCCTGGGTTGAAGCTCCTTCTTTGTTTAAAATTTCTTTTAAAGCCTCATCAACTGCGACATTTTTTTTCATTTGGCCTCTCGAAGTTTTCCTTGCTGATATTCAGAAGAGCACTTTACTATAGAGTACTGGTTTATATTTTTCTTTGGTTTTTATGCTTACCCTTGGGTTGGAAAGCTCTTGTGATGAGACGGCATGTGCTTTAGTAGATGCCGATGCGCAAATTGTGGCTAATGTAGTCTCCTCGCAACAGTATCACGCTTCTTACGGGGGCGTTGTCCCTGAGCTGGCTTCTAGGGCCCATCTCCAAATGCTTCCTTCTGTGGTAAATTCTGCTTTAGAAAAGTCCGGAGTTTCTTTGGACGATATTGATCTTATCGCTGTGACGCATACTCCAGGATTGATAGGTTCCTTGGCCGTAGGCGTAAATTTTGCTAAAGGATTGGCTATAGGATCTCAAAAACCTATGATCGGAGTTAATCACGTTGAGGCTCATCTTTACGCGGCTTATATGGAAGCAAAAAATGTAGAATTTCCTGCATTAGGATTGGTGATGTCCGGAGCCCACACCTCCATGTTTTTGATGGAAGACCCTTTAAGTTATAAGTTAATAGGGAATACCCGAGATGATGCTATCGGCGAAACTTTTGACAAAGTGGGGCGATTTCTAGGACTTCCTTATCCAGGGGGGGCCTTAATAGAAATGATGGCATCTCAAGGATGCGAAGAATCTTACCCTTTTTCTGCTGCTAAAGTTCCTGGGTATGATTTATCTTTTAGTGGATTAAAAACAGCGGTTCTTTACGCAATTAAAGGGAATAATAGTAATAGCAGATCCCCTCTTCCGGACCTTTCTCAAAAAGAAAAAAACAATATTGCAGCCTCTTTCCAAAAAGCGGCTTTTATGACAATTGCACAAAAACTTCCTAAAATTATAAAAAATTTTTCTTGCAGGTCCATCCTGGTTGGAGGAGGGGTAGCAAACAATAAGTATTTCCAGACCTTATTGCAAAATACTTTAAATTTGCCTTTATATTTTCCTTCTTCTAAGTTATGCACGGATAATGCTGCGATGATTGCAGGATTAGGAAGAGAGCTGTTTCTCTCAAGAAAAACTACCCAAGGAATTACTCCATGCGCAAGATATCGTTGGGAATCTGTTGCGGACTCCTTATCTCCTCATCCCTAACGATTCATGGATGTAAAAGCCTTCGAACATCACAAGAACGTATCTCAATAAATATAAATATGAAAGACGATCCGAGGTCTTTTGACCCTCGCGAAGTCCGTTTGCTTTCTGACATTAACTTGATTAAGCATATTTATGAGGGATTAGTTCAGGAAAATACACAGACAGGAGATCTAGAACCAGCTCTTGCTGAAAGCTATTTTCTATCCGATGATGGAACAACATATACCTTTCATTTAAAGCAGGCGTACTGGAGTAATGGTGATCCCCTAACTGCTGAAGACTTTATTGCCTCTTGGAAACAAGTTGTAAGCCAAGAAGTTTCTGGGATTTATAATTTTGCCTTTGACCCTATTAAAAATGTTAAGAAAATTCAACAAGGAAAGCTTTCTCTAGAACATGTTGGTTTTCGCTCCGAGGATGATAAAACTCTAGTTATTGAGTTAGAATCTCCTACCTCTCACTTCTTAAAACTTTTAGCATTACCGATTTTCTTCCCAGTACATAAAGATCAGCGATGTTCGGAACCAAATCTACCAATTGCTAGCAGCGCATTTTATCCTAAAAAAATAAAACAGAAACAATGGCTGCGTTTAGAGAAAAATCCCTACTACTACAATCAGGAGCAAGTTAAAACTCAAACAATTACAGTACATTTTATCCCCGATCCTAATACCGCAGCTCTATTGTTTAATCAAGGAAAGTTGCATTGGCAAGGGCCTCCCTGGGGTGAACGTATTCGCACAGAAACCCTATCGCATTTGCAATCTCAAGGGAATCTCCATTCTTTCGAAGTGGCGGGAACCTCTTGGTTAACTTTTAACGTAAATAAATTTCCTCTTAATCATATCAAGTTAAGAAAGGCACTAGCCTTAGCTTTGGATAAGGAATCTTTGGTTTCTACGATATTTTTAGATAGAACTAAGCCTGCTCAACATTTGTTGCCTAATAGTTTACATACTTACCCAAGTTTAGAGGCTCCTTCTAAAGAACAACGTAAGTATCTAGCTAAACAACTCTTTCAAGAAGCTTTGGAAGAACTTAATATTTCAGCAAAGGATTTGGAGAGTCATTCCCTCGTTTTTTCTGCGGGTTCTTCAATAAGCGCTTTGCTTGTTCAGATGATTCGCGAACAATGGAAAGACTCTCTGGGATTCTCTATTCCTATAGCAGGAAAGGAATTTGCACTTTTGCAAACGGAACTAGCTTCAGGACATTTCTCATTGGCAATGGGAGGATGGTTCGCAGATTTTTCCGACCCTATGGCGTTTCTAACAATTTTTGCTTACCCCTCGGGAGTTCCTCCTTATGTATTAAACCATAAGGATTTCATAAAACTTCTAACAACAATTCAAGAAGAAAGGGATCTAAAAAAACGTCGTGAATTGGTTTCTCAAGCATCTCTATATCTAGAAACATTCCATATTATTGAGCCCATTTATCACGATGCTTTTCATTTTGCTCTAAATAAAAAACTGTCGAACTTTAATTTTTCTCCGACTGGAGTTGTAGATTTTCGCTACGTTAAAGCTTCATAATCTTTTTCCTAATACAAGTAGATCAAACAGAATTAATGTTCGTAGAATAAAAACTATTTTTATCTGTGTTGTTCCCAAGAGAAATGACCTGTTTTTGCTTACACTTAGATGTGCGTGGGAAAATAAGAATGTTTCTCCGTAGTTACTTTTATTCCTTTTTGTTATCCTAAATGTTTTTAGCTATGTCAAAGAGGTCCTAAGTACAATGGAAATGACGAGTCAAGAAAATAAAGATGGCGGGAGATCTCCACTTCCCTGTCCTCCCTGTGTAATGGTGATTTTCGGTGCTACTGGAGATCTAACAGCACGCAAGTTATTTCCAGCATTGTATCATCTGATTAAAGATGGCAGGCTATCCGAAAATTTTGTTTGTATAGGATTTGCTAGAAGAAAGAAAAGTCATGAGCAATTTCGAGAAGAAATGAAATTAGCCATACAGAATTTTTCTCGTGCTCAGGAGATTGATATCCGCATCTGGGAAGAATTTGAATCTCGTATATTTTACCATGAGTCTAACTTCTCCTCTCCCGAAGGCTATGACTCCTTGAGAGAGAGGCTGGAAGATATTGATAAAAAGTTTGGAACTCAAGGTAACCGGCTATTTTATTTATCAACACCTCCAGATTACTTCCCCGAGATTATCGAAAATATCAATAAGCATGGTCTTTTCTATCACGATCAAGGAGAGGGAAAACCCTGGTCGCGGGTGATTATAGAAAAGCCTTTCGGTGTGGATTTGCAAAGCGCTCGGGTTCTGCAAAAGTACATAGATGATAATCTAGATGAAAAGTTTGTCTATCGTATAGATCACTATTTGGGGAAAGAAACCGTGCAAAACATCCTTACGATACGTTTTGCTAATACCCTATTCGAGTCTTGTTGGAATTCCCAATACATCGATCACGTGCAAATAAGCGTTAGCGAATCTATAGGCATAGGCACACGAGGGAACTTCTTTGAGAAATCAGGAATGCTTCGTGATATGGTACAAAACCATATGATGCAGCTCCTGTGTTTATTAACCATGGAACCTCCTTCGATATTTAATTCTGAAGAGATAAAGAAAGAAAAGATCAAGGTGCTTAAGAAAATACGCCCATTTTCTAAAGAAAGTATTGTTCGAGGTCAGTATGGCCCAGGAGAAGTGCAAGGGGTTTCTGTTCTTGGTTATCGAGAAGAGGAAAATGTTTCTCCAGAGTCTTCAGTAGAGACTTTCGTGGCTCTAAAAATGTTTATAGACAACCCCCGTTGGCTTGGGGTTCCTTTTTATCTTCGAGCAGGAAAGCGTCTTTCTAAACGTTCTACAGATATTTCTATTATCTTTAAAAAGTCTTTCTCTACTCTATTTGAATCAGAATCATGCCCCGTATGCCCTTTAGAGAATGACCTTTTAATTATCCGTATACAGCCGGATGAAGGTGTAGCCTTGAAGTTCAATTGTAAAGTTCCCGGAATGAATAATATCGTGCGTCCTGTGAAAATGGATTTTCGCTATGATACCTACTTTAAAACGACTGCTCCAGAAGCTTATGAAAGACTACTTTGCGATTGTATTTTAGGTGATAGGATCCTATTTACTTGCAGTGATGAAGTGATGGGGTCCTGGGAGCTCTTTACTCCGATTTTAAAGCAATGGGAGCAAGATTCTTCAGATGTCTTCTTCCCTAATTATGTTGCCGGATCTTCAGGCCCCAAAGAAGCTGAGGAATTACTACAGGCAGATGGAAGGAATTGGCGTCCTCTGTAATTTAACTTTATTATGAGATGTTTATGGCAACATTAGTTAACTTTAATGATACGAACAAACTACTCCTCACAAAAAAACCAGAATTGTTTATTGATTTGGCTAGTAAAGATTGGATTGCTAGTGCGAATAAATCGATAAGGCAGCAAGGAGCTTTCTATGTTGCGCTTTCAGGCGGGAGAACTCCTTTAGAAATTTTTAAAGACATCGTAACGAATAAAGAAAAACTTTCTGATCCCACGAAGATCTTTTTATTTTGGGGAGATGAAAGAAATGTCCCCCACACATCTTCAGAAAGTAATTATGGTCAGGCAATGAGTATACTTCGGGAGCTAGATATTCCTGAAGAGCAGATTTTCCGTATGGAAACTGAAAACCCTAACGGGGCTAGGAAATACCAAAACCTTATAGAATCTACAGTCCCAGAGGTAAGTTTTGATATGGTTATGCTGGGTCTTGGTGAAGATGGTCATACCCTATCTCTCTTTCCAAATACACAGGCCTTAAATGAACACGAACGCCTAGTCGTTTTTAATGAGGTTCCTCAATTAGAAACAGAGAGAATGACACTCACACTCCCCGTTGTGCATAAAGCAAAACATGTAGTTGTTTATGTCCAGGGGGAAAATAAAAAAGCTATAGTAAAGAGCATTTTTTTCCCAGAAGATAAAAAGGCTCAGTCTTATCCTATAGAACTTATTGGACAAGCAAGAACCCCCTTGTTTTGGATTCTTGCTGCAGATGCTTATGATTTGAAAGACTTCGACCAGATTTCTTCTCTCTATAAATTAGACATTATCTAAATTTATAGGTTCAGTAAGATATTCAAAGATCAGGAAATATACCTCTCCTAGTTAAGTTTGCGAGGATCGTACTACCTCGTCATAACTTGGTGGGGGCTCCTCATCATAAGGCGGTGGAGGAGCACTCGGAACTGAAGGCGACATTTGAGTATTTAAATTATGGGAGAATAATCCAGCATTTAGATATGAGCGCTCTCTGTAATTAAACACTGTTATTGGGTAATTTGCAATACACTGTTGTACTACGGTCTGGCTTATCTCATTTCTATTATACTCATTAGCGTTATGAACCATTTGATCAGCGATCATGGTGTACAGCATAGATCTATTTAAATGGCCGACAGCTGCATTCTGTTTTTTAGACATATAAACAGAAGCTATCATAAAGCTAATCAACCCGGTTAATAGAAGCCCCCCTCCTCCGGCACAACAACCGATAATCGCTGCGGGGATAATAGCTGCTGCCATCGGCCCAGAGAAGAAAATAGATAGTATAGCTCCTGCAGCAAGTGCTAGTAGGGCTAGGGTGCAAATGATAGCGCAGATTAGGAAACTAATCTTAACAGCTCTGTAATTTTTATAAGCTGATATTAAATGTTTATTTGCTTCTACAGAAACAATAGCAACGGCTTTTGATTTGGCTTTTTCCTGGCTGTCAGCCTGGAAAGAGGCTACATTCAAGTAGATGTCCCTATTTCTATGTTTTAAGTTAGAGATCTCGTTGGAGGCTTTATGGATTTTTATAGCGCTTAAAATCGCAGATCCTAAAGAAGAACCGAATATTCCTAGAACTAAAGCAGCGAGAATCCCAAGGATAAAAACAACAATAACAAATTCCCCACCGCTGCCGGATCCCCCGCGATATAAACTTCCTCCATCACAGCAAGTACGACATAATAGACTTATCCAGCAGAGGTGCTCCACACAATGCAGAACAGCACCTGAAGTTGTCATGATAGAAAAAGCTGTATCGATTTCAGGAGCTGATCTTGAAGGGTAGAGAGCCGAATCTGTTGTTGCTAATTTATTTATTGATCTAGAAGTTGCTTGTGTTTGATTTTCTAAAAAATCAGCATACTCACAACTGGAGTCTAGATTTGTAAAGTTTAACTTCCCTCTATCCGTAAGGTTTAAAATTAAGTTGCGGGTAGCCGAGTTGGAGGAAGCAACCCTATTGTTTAAGGAGGAAACTGTCATGATGGTAGTTTTTCAATTAAAAATAAACCAATGAAGCACTAATTATAAATTATTTCGAATTTTAATTCGTTATTATTTTTGTGTTTAATAAGAGGGTTCTTTACAAACCATTTATGTTTTAAGAATCCTTTACCAATTGATTACGTGTTCCAGGTATGCCGGAGTGCCCGACGCGAAGTTGACTACAGAGTCTATGGATCCGAAACTTGCGTAATTATTTAGATGCCCTTTAAACACGAGTGCTAACCCATGTAAAATGGATCCTATTAAAGGAATGAGAATTAGATGTTCTGTGATTATCTCTGTTGGTATTCTCCCAAAAGATTCGCTTAAAGATATGCCGCTTTCTCCTCTTTGGATTAGAAATTTTAGGGTTTTAGCAACTATTTTTATAATTAAAATAGACCAAGCTAAAATACTCGCAATTACCGAAACTGCAGGAAAGGTAATAAGATCAAAAACTACGCATACGACCTTTTTAGAGGTTGAGTAATCGCTAAGATCTTGCTGTCCAAAATTTAAATAACACGTCATGGTATAACCTCATACTGTAAAAGTGTTAGTGTCTATTATTTTGATTTCTTCTTCGATCTTCTTCTAGAACTTCTGCGTAAGTTGGTGGGGGGGCTTGTGTATAGGGTGGTGGCAAAGGCGGCATGATGGGCTCAGGGCTGTTAGGAGGAGCTGTCGGAGAGGTAAAAATCTCTTCTTCTCCTATCTGAAGAACATGTTCCATATGAGCTAAAGTACGCCCTCTTAACCGCTCTTCGGAATATGTGAAAAGTGGAAAGACGTTGGGGTCTAAAAGTTCGCTGTGAGGACTTAAACAGTTTCTGGCTACTACAGAAGCGATATCGTTAGAGGTTTGTGGAGACCGGATTTGCTCACTGATATAAAGGCTAAGTAGAGAGCGATGAATAGAATCAACCGCTGATTGACGTTGTCTCTGACTGCATTTTGAGTGGGGAATAGAAAGTAAACCTAAAATTAAGAAGGCTAAACCACCCGCTCCAAGAGACCATGCCGCTGGAGACATAAAAAATGTGTTGGAGAAAATACCTCCGGAATTAAAGGCAAACACACTTCCTACAACAAACACTATTATGGCTAGTACGGAAAGTATGGCTATGGCTAGAGAAACAATTTTCCAAGCAAGTAACTATAATGCTGATTTTTTTGCGTGATTTAGGGCTGTTGCAGAAGCTATATAACCACCCTTTTTAAAGGGTGAGATATGACTATTTTTAAGAAGGCTTAAGATTTTTTTCTCTTGTCTGTGGAAAAGCACACTTTTGTGTACCAGATGGCAGACGCTGACAGCGCTTCTTATTACATTTCCAAGTGTATTTTGATAGATAACATTAACTATGGTGCATATTTCTTGAACGAATATTAAAAAGAAGTTAGAGCTTTCCGAAAAGTTACAACAAGGACTTCTTTGCGACGAGAACCAGGGAGAGCAGTCGGAGGTGAGCTGAACAGCTGGAGTTGGTCTTTCTGGAAAAAGAGGAGCAGCCTCGGATAAGAAGATCCCATTTATAACGGCAAGATTATTAATAGTTGGATTACTATTAGTGACTTCAGAATTTATAAGTCGGGTTAGGGAGCTATTTTCGCATCTTGAAATTTCATAAATTGTAGATTTATTCCCCGTGATGGTGTCAAAAAAAACCAGGACCCGGCTATTAGAATGAAGATGGTCTAGGGAAGCGGTCATCAGATCCACAGTCTCAATAATTACCGAAGGAGTATATTTGGACTTCTCTTTTTATTTCAAACCATTTTAATGTACTAACACAATGCAATCCGTTGCAATTATTGAGATCTAACTTGTAGCTTAATGATTGCTAAGTAGATCGTGATTTTTCTACTCTGTTTTTAATTTTTTTCATAGAATATACTTCTTTGATGCTATTTACAGCATCAGAGATGAACTTCTGAATTTATATAGGCGTCTTTTTTGTAGGCGAATTTTCGACTATTGTTATGTTAAAGAATATTTTTTATATCATTATGGGCCCTCCAGGATCTGGAAAGGGAACACAATCGCAATGTCTTGCTGAAAAATTGGGATTACCACATATCAGTTCGGGAAATCTTTTGCGATCTGCTATAAAAGCATCCACTCCTTTAGGAATCAAAGCATCGGAATACATAGATGAGGGGCAGCTAGTTCCAAATGGTCTTGTTTGGGAAATTGTACAAGAAACTCTAAACAAGTCAGAATGTTTATCAGGATGTATTATTGATGGTTTCCCCAGAACTTTAGATCAGGCAGTTCTTTTGCATGATTTTTTGGTAAAAGCTAATGCTGATTACCGAGTGATACAATTAGACGTTGCTGATGAAGAAATTATTCGCAGAATCTACTCCCGATTTATTTGTCCTTCATGTAATTTCGTCTATAATCAGAGTCAGGGTTTTAGAGAATGTCCTACGTGTCATAGTGAGTTAGTCCGTCGTTCTGATGATACCCTCGAGGTTATTCAGAAGAGGCTGGAAAGTTATAAGAATACTACGGCTTCTGTAATTGACTATTATGCAGATTTAGGGAAACTCACATGTGTTCCTGCTGAAAAATCTCCTGATGAGGTTTTCCAAAGTATCTTGGCTTGTATAGAAGATTAAGCTTTGCTCTCCTTTTAGGCGTTTTAAAAGCAATTTTTTGATGTAGATAAGAAAGATGAAACATTATCAACTTTATGCGCCTGTTTCTGACCTCTCATCTATACATGGTGATTTAGAAACACAGCTATTATTTGGAGAGCGCCTACTTTCTGGTAAAGATGCCCACTATGCCTACTCTCAATTAGTCTACAATGGAGATTTTTGGCGTCCCTACCCAGTCAAAAACATCTCATCAGAAGCCTCATTTTTTCACCTACTTCAACACATTTCACCTAACGCTGCAGTCAAATCTTTTGATGCTTTTTTAGAACCCTGGCATATTCCCCTACCCTATGGCACGCCACTAACCATAGATTCTCGGGGAAAGGTCTTCTTGCCTGAAGAAGTTAGAAAAGGGATCAGATTCCCTCTTGATAAGGAAGAGCCTTTTTGTAAATTGACTCATGTGCGTTTTTTGAATACTCCCCTTTCTATGGATCTTTTACTTAAAGAATCCGAGAATTTTTTAGATATCCCTTATGTATGGGGAGGACGTTGTGTTCATCGCTCTTTAATAGATTGTGGTTTAGATTGTTCTGGTTTTATAAATATTTTGTTTCAAGCTCATGGATTAAGCATCCCTAGAAATGCAAGAGATCAATACAAAGATTGTGATTTAGTGGATAGTTTTGGAAGTCTTCCTCCAGGAGGATTTGTCTTTTTACAAAATGATCAGGGGTTGCGAATTTCTCATGTGATGTTGAAGAAAAGTTCAACATGTTTAATTCACGCAGCTCAAACTCTGGGGAAGATCGTTCTTTTTTCTTTGGGAAGAGATATAGTATTTAGTAAAAACAGTTTTCGGGCTCAGAATGCTCAAGGAAAAGCATTTTTTGGAGTGCCAAGAAAAAGAAAAGTCTTCTTCTAGACGAAAGACAAACTAGATTTAAAATATTTTCTAGATTCAGAAAATAAAAAAGCAAGCGAGTTGAACTTTGAAAAAAATTTCGCTTGCTCTGGATAAAAGAACAGATCTTAACGCTTAGAGAACTGGAAGCTTTTACGTGCTTTCTTATGGCCGTATTTTTTACGTTCTTTCTTTCTAGGGTCTCTAGTAAGAAAACCACGGCTCTTTAATTCTTGTTTAGAATCACCGTTCTTCTTTAATAGAGCTCTTGCCAACCCTAAACGTGTTGCGATCACTTGTCCTTGAATTCCACCACCATTTATACGAATAATAAGGTCGAATTCTTCAGTATGGCCAAGAACTTTTAACGGTGAAAGGATGGTAGCTCTTTGAATTTCCAAGGGAAAGTATTCATCAAAGGCTTTTCCATTTACGTCAATTTTACCAGTTCCTGGACGAAGGCGGACGCTAGAGACTGCTTGTTTTCTTCTTCCAGTAGCTACTGATTCTTCTATTGTACTTTTTACCACAATTCACCCCAAATTAAACATCTAATACAATCGGCTTCTGAGACTCGAACGTCTTGTAACAATCCCCTTTTAATATTCTTAAGGATTTGAATTGACGTTTACCCAAACGAGTTTTGGGCATCATACCTTTAATGGCGTGCTCGATAATATAAGATGGTTTTTTAGCCAACATATTCTCGAAAGGAACTTCGCGCATTCCGGAAATATATCCTGTATAGTAGCGATATATTTTTTGATTTTTCTTAGCGCCTGTCAAATGCACTTTTTCAGCATTGATAATGACAACACCATCGCCCATGGCTACGTGAGGCGTATAAGTTACCTTATGTTTCCCTCGTAAGATTTTTACAACCTCTGAAGAAAGTCTTCCCAAGGTTTTCCCCGTAGCATCGATAACATACCAAGACTTATTCTGAGATTCAGATGCTTTAGCAATGGTTGTTTTCGTGTCTTTTCTTTTTTCCATAGTAATATAACCGCCTTGTCAGAAGGGGGATTATAAATTTGTGCAATTTTTTTTCCAAATAAAAAGCAACAAAAGCAATCGAGAGCTGCTTTCCCAAAAGACAATTAATATAAATAGATAATCTTTAGAAAGGCAAATCAAATCTGATTTATTTTGTTTATATGACCGTGTGGAGTCATTTTCCTATGTGTTTTTCAGGCTATAAGATTAGATTTACTCTAAATGAGATAACTTTATTTTTTATTTGGAAGAAAAATCAAAAAACTGATGCTAGTCTTTTTTTTAAGAATCTTATTTACAAATTCATAACAAACAGAAAGATTTCATTGTTGCAATAAAGTTTTTAATAGAACTGTCTGATTGCTAATGCCTGGGATAGAAAACACGTCTTAATTTCTATGCGTGTTCTTACAGACGTCTAGATCATGGGGTTTCTCTTCAACCCTAATTCATCATCTAAATCATAATGTTAATTATCAAAATCTGTGTGTTTTAGGGTGTTTTTTATGTCAGGAATTATTTTACATTCCCTTTTTAGAAATGACTGTCGTTGTCATGCTTCCTATTCATTTGATAAGCGAATTCACGATCGTGTGACAATAGCCATAATTATGACCGTTATTTCTGCTGTTAGTTTGATTATAGCGCTTATTCCAGCCATTATAATGGCCACTCCTATAGGGTTTATTTGGGCGGGGATTTTTGGCGGAATAGCTCTCGCGCTGTTTGTTTTTGCGATTCTAACAAATTATTTAAGAACAAATATTCCTGAAGGGCTTAAAAAGGTTTTTAAAGAAAACTATCCTCCGGACTTTTGTAGTTTTATTGAGAAAAATCAGCTTACGGTTCAAGAAATACGCTTATTACTTAATGCTTTAGAAGAAGCTGGTGCTGATAGGGACATTTCTTTTCATAAATATTCAGTAGCCTTACCTCCAAAGTTAAAAACAGCATTAAAAAGATACGGTATTTCTGAGTTTGTCGATGGGCTCGAACAAGGAGATCTTGTTTCTTTAGACTCAGTATTGATTAAAAATTGCCCGCTGTATTGGTTGAGAAAATTTATAAAAGCGGCGCCGGAATTTCCTGTTAGAGGGATTATCGATCCGTCTTATGAAGAAGTCGCTTCTTATTGGTTAGGAAGATCTGGGGGATGTAGGAATGCAGGAACTGTTTTTTCAGATAACGTTTATTTTATTTCTCAAAAGATACAAAAGGAAGATTTCGAGAAGTTGTCTTTATGTATTCAAAGCAATGACTGGCTAAATGAGGAATTAGTTGCTGAAAAACATAGAATAGCAGAAGCGTGCTTGGAATTAAAAAAACAGACTCTTGAGGATAATGCTGGTATTGATGTTGCGAATTTCTTTAAAGAAATTGAGAACTCTCTTTTAGAATTATGCACGCATGGAGTTAGTTGGGGTCAATTAAATTTAATTAGTTCTATGAATTCTGATGAGTGGAATTTTCTGTGTGCTCTTGATGGAAATAAACAGGGAGTCCAAAGGTTTGCAGTCCCCTGTCTTGAAGAAGTTTCGGATGAGAGACATCATTTATACGAACCTATGATTTCTCTGGTGACTTGGAGGGATATTCGTGGGCTAGGGTTGGATGTGGAAGCTCTTCTTAATCAACAAATACGCGATCCCCAGGATAGACTTGTTAAATACTTTACAAGGCAATCGCGTTATCATAGAGCTATAGATCTAGTCCCTAAGGAGGCCTTAGAGCGTTTACCTAGGTATACTTTAGATTTTTCAACGGGGAATAGGGTGGGGTGATGTCTTAAAAAACAAGTTCGCCATTTTGTAGAATCCCCTCACGATGGCATTGACGCGCAAGTTGCTTATTGTGTGTTACTATAAGCACTCCGCGCGAGTTGTGCGATTGAGACAGAAGAAGATGGTGAATATATTTAGAAGTTTTGTCGTCTAAATTGCCAGAGGGTTCATCTGCTAATAAAATTGAGGGATTATTTATTAAAGCTCTGGCAATAGCTACGCGTTGTTTTTCTCCCCCAGAAAGAAGGCTGCATTGTGAATGCGTTCGATGAGATAGTCCTACAGCTTCTATGAGTCCTAACGCTTTGTTATAAGTAGAAGATCCTTTGGCTGTGGTTTGTCGAGCAATACTTGCGGGCATTAAGATGTTGTTTATTACAGTATCATCTTCTAAGAGATAGAAATTTTGAAAGATGAAACCAATATGCTGGTTTCTAAATGCAGATAGATTATAACTTTCCTTTTTTTTTCCTAGGAATATGAGTTCCCCTGAAGAGGGAGTGTCTAGTGTCCCCAGTAGATGAAGTAGCGTGCTTTTCCCATTTCCAGAAGCTCCTGTAATGGCAACTATTTCTCCTGGGTATAAGTTGAAGTTTACATTGCGAAGTATCTCTATATTTTGATTGCTTTGTTGGACAACTTTAGAAAGATTTTTAGCTTCAATAAGAGGTAACATGGTTATTCTGCTTTTAAAATATTAGAGACATGCATTTTTGCCACTTTTCTGGCTGGCAAAGCTCCTGAAATAGTTGCTAAGATTAAAGTTCCCAAGCCTAGAATAAAAATAGTAGGCACATGGAGTTCTTGAGGTAGTCCTTGACCAAAGAATGTGGAGTTAAAAGCTTCTCTCCCTTGTAGATAACTTAATCCCCTGGTAATCACTGAGAGGTTTTTCATTGTTAAAATAGCAAAAGCGGTTCCTAAAATAACGCCGATACTCCCAGAAAATGCTCCACAGAAGCCGAAAATCATTTTTAAGCTGCGAGAAGAAGTCCCCATGGCTTTAAGAATCCCTATTTCTTTCTTTTTATTATTAACTAAGAGAATAGACATGGTTACAACATTCGAACAAGCAACGATAAGGATGATAATAGAGACTAATAGAAATAAGACTTGATCACTACGTAGCTGATCTAAAATAGGTTTGAAGTATTGATAATCATAAAGAGATGATACTTCCCAGTATTGGTGTATTCCAGATTGACTTAGTAGGGCTTCAATTTGATTTTTAATCGGAATGATTTGTTTTGTATTTTTGAAGAATACGTGCAAGCCATTGAGCATTCCTAGTCCTGTGGATTCTGAACGGATTTGAGAGGCTAGGTCCATATCAATGAATACAATTTTACTTCCCAAGGGAGATAAACCAGGATTATAGAAACCTATGACATATACAGGGTGTTTGATTTCCTTTTGAGTTTCTGGAGAAAAAATACTAAGACTCCCCTTATCCCCTACTCGATATCCAATGTCTCGATAGTTAACAGGTAGAATTATCGAAGACCCGCCGTATGTATCTTTTAGTCTTACAAAATCTTTTTCCCAGCCTTCAGGAGATCTATTGAAAGGATTTAAAATTTCAGAGCTATAGTCTGTTTGTTCGTAGGGAAGAACCCGGTCTTTATATGCCAGATCTGAGGGATAGGCAATGAACTGGGAAAATGTTCGGGATTCAGATGTATTGGGATTTGCAATCCTATCCATTTGAACGTAACCCACGCCTTCTTCAAATTCTAGAAGTTGAGCTTGATTTTGTTCTAGATAGGGAGAGAGCTTTTCAAAAGCAATTTTTACAGGATCCCTTAATTCTCCCCCCGAGGTATTGTCGGGCATGGGAAAATTGTCTGGTAGAGAGTAGTCCGAATTTGGATCATAGGGATTTGTACAAGATGAGCAGAGCTTTTCTCCTATAGTTTTAGTTGTGTATTGAGAAAGATCGGCGTGCCTATCTATTTGATAGTAGTAGGAGTCGTAATAAATAGAAGAAGGAAGAATTTTTACTGGAGAATGAAGCTGGGAAAGATCATGAATCCAACGTTGTTCCAAACCATAAATTACGGAAATAAAAACAATGGATAACCAAGTAACTAAAGAAATGATGCCTATTGAAAATATAGAAACAATGGCAGATGACAATCTTTTTTTTCTTGGTATTAGATACTTAAAGGCAATTAGAAGTTCTAATTTCATGACCTACTCAACAACTTTGGATAGAAGCTAGCAGGTAAATAGAATCTTTTACTTAGCTTCTTTGAAAATTACGTGCCTACGCAGTTTTCTATCATATTTTTTGAGTTCTAGTCGACCTGTTGTTTTTCTTTTATTTTTCACAGTCCAGTACATATCGGAACTTTCAGTGCTTTTTAATTTGATGATTTCACGATTCTTACTAGCCATTGATGAATCCTTTTAAGAAAATGATAAATCGCTTATGATACTATATTTATTTTCAAAAAGAATCAAGAAAACTTCCCCATCATTACAAGAGAATCTTCATGAAAATTAAGGAACAGTTTTTTTTTAAACAGGAAGCTTCTAAAAATAAAATTCATTTTATTAGTTTGGGCTGCTCTAGAAATCTTGTGGACACGGAGGTAATGCTCGGGATTTTATTAAAGTCTGGGTATGAAGCCACCGAATCTCTTGAAGAAGCCGACTATTTAATTTTAAATACTTGTGCATTTTTAAAAGCTGCTCGCGATGAATCTACGGACTATCTTCAACGTATAATTAAGGCAAAAAAAGAAACAGCTAAGATTATATTAACGGGCTGCATGGTTTCTAAACATAAGGAGGAGTTGAAACCCTTGCTTCCCCATATACACTATGTCTTAGGTTCTGGGGATGTTGAACATATTCTATCTGCTATTGAATCTAAAGAATATGGGGAAAAAATCTCTTCTAAAAGTTATTTAGAAATGGGCGAGATTCCGAGAAAGTTGTCGACACCCAAACACTATGCTTATTTAAAAATAGCTGAGGGATGTCGCAAGCGCTGTGCTTTTTGCATAATTCCTACTATTAAAGGTGCTTTAAGAAGCAAGCCTCTGGATCAAATTATTAAAGAGTTTCGCCTATTGTTAAAAATGGGGGTTAAGGAAATCATTTTAATCGCTCAAGACTTAGGTGACTATGGCAAAGACTTCTCTGCGGATCGGAAATCTTGTCTAGATAAAGTACTAAAAGAGATGCTCAAAGAGCCGGGGGATTATTGGATTAGGATGCTCTATTTATATCCTGACGAAGTGGATGATACTATAATTGATCTTATGGAAAGCGATCACCGCCTTCTCCCCTATGTTGATATTCCTCTTCAACATATCAATAATCGGGTCTTAAAAAAGATGTTGAGAACAACGTCTAAAGAGCAAATTCTAGATTTATTAACCAAACTTCGCACACGGATTCCACATATTTATATCCGTTCATCATTTATTGTAGGATTCCCTGGAGAAACCGATGACGAATTTCAAGATCTTGTAGACTTCGTTAGAGAGGGATGGATCGATAATCTAGGTATCTTTTCCTATTCTCAAGAAGAAGGTTCTGTAGCAGCTGACATGCCCGATCAAGTATCTCAGAGTGTAAAATCCAAGAGATTAAAAATTCTTTCTCAAGCTCAAAAGCAAAATGTTGAGAAACATAATCAGAAGCTTGTGGGGCAAGTTGTTGAAGCTGTCATTGATGGGTATCATCCGGATAGTGAGCTTTTATTGACAGCACGTTTTTATGGACAGGCTCCAGAAGTTGATCCTTGCATTATTGTAAACGAAGCTCGTTTAGTTTCCGGATTTGGTGAGCGTTACTTAATCGAAATTACAGGTTATGTAGGTTATGATCTTATAGGTCGAGTTGTGAAAAAGGCGCCCGGAGAATAGTTTCCGGGCAAAATAGGATTCGGTATTTTATTCAAAATAAGGTAATTGAACTACATTCCAAGAAAATGATGCAGCACGCCATGAATAGGTTATATTTTTTAATCGGAAAAATCCGTTCTGTTTGGCTACGTATGTAGTTGCAATCCATTGCATAGGTCTGGCTCGATAATAGCTTGTTCCAGAACACGTGCAGCCTTGTAAAAATATTTCTCGTCCACCAACTACAGCTATTAAACAACACTCTCCTCCGGTCCCATTGTCTAACCATCCTCCGTGTTTTTCCATAACAACACTAATTCGGAAAAGCTTAGGGTTAGATGCAGATGCTGAAAACGTTAATTCTGCAGCATTACGTGTGTTGATGGAAAGACCAGGGATTCCGTTTAGAGATTCGACTACTGTTTCAAATCGATTCCATGGAATATTCCAAGACCATCCTCCGACGTCTCCCCATCCTACGTGTCCTCCAGACTTGGCAGAGCGCATGGCAACAGCTGTTTTAGTTTGTTTGAAACGTCCATAGGAAACATACTGTTGAGGACCGGTTTGGTTATTATTAAAATTAGAAGTATATCTTATCGTATGGTTGGTTAAATTTACTTTTCCATGGAAATTTGCTTGTTGGTTAGCCCCGACTGTAATATTCATATTACCACCAACGAACAAATCTTTTTTACAATTGAGTTGCCCGTTGGTGCAGTTGAGATTTTTAACAATAGTGTTCTTTGATGTTATGCCTTCTGATACAGTAAGAGCGGTTGTTTGTTTTTCAGCTGATAAATTTTGGGAGTAGATATTAAAACGAACAAAGGTAGGAAAACTGATATTAGTTTTAGGTGTTGCCATAAAGTTTAGTCCTCCTCAGAAAATCTTGATGCAAATGGGAACCAAATTACGCTTATAGAAGAAAATAAAATTGACATATAAGCGCTTGAGAATACGCTAATTTTAGGCTGATTGTTCTCTTGAGTAGAAATATTTGCGACCGAGAATATTGAGTATAATGAGATGGTTGTTCTATCTCTAGGGTAGCGCCCGCGAGTATCGGCTGTGCATAAGTTTTCGTATTGTTCCCCAGAACTGAGTCTTAAAAATAAATTTACCTCGTCATTTCCCGAGTGCTGACCAGAGTATCTTGTTGTCTGAAAAGTTACCTGATAAATTCCCGGGGCTTTAATTTTTATATATTGTGTATCAACATTGAAGTAATTTCGATACAGTTGTGTGTAATTTTCGAAATCCTTTGAAGAAAAGGATTTTAAAGGTAAGTTAGAGTTCTCCCGAATACTTACGAAGCCTCGATTATCTATCATACATGTATAAGCTTGTACGCAACTTTTTTTATAATAATTAAAAGTAAGGGCATCGTATGGAGCAACGGGGTCTGCGATATTATTAAGATGCAGAGAGTTATTGGAGTTTGGTGATAGAGTAATGTCTCCATTGAGGGTGGTTTCTTTTAATGAGAATCCAGACTGTCCCGTAAGATCTCCTCCAATAAAAAAGTCACAGTTTGAATTCACGTCATTAGTGACGGTCAATTTGTCTGCGTTAAACTCGTCTTGTATATTTAAACCACCTTCTATGTTTAAAGTGGCATTATCCATGTAAAGATTTTGATCTTTAACTCCTGTTGCATCAAATTCTTCCGCTTGTTTTGTGGGCTGTGATGGCGTCGAGCTAGAAATAAGTTTGTTTTGCTTGTTCATAGTTAAGTATGGGCCTCCGGGAAGAAAATGATTCCGAAATAAAAAGCACCTAAAACAGCGTCATTTTCTCTAAGGAGAGTTCTGAAAATTTGCTTTTTTCCTACATCTGTTAGATTGTCGTTGGGGTTGAGCATTACTTCCTTAATGTGTACAGAGGTAGATAGGCTTGCTTGTCCAGAATATCCTCCCCCACTATAAATCGTATTGCTACTATACATTGTGTCGGCACCATCTAGTAAGTGAATACTACCTCCCCATCCATTGTCCCATCCCCAACGTTTATTGAGTCCAACATCTATCATGTAAAAACCCTTGGACAATAGTTGTACGGCTTGTGTTCCTGGGTATGTAACAGTGGATTGCTTATTGTTGTAGTCAACAAATCGTATGTGCGAGAATATGTCGTGTGTTTGGTATGAGGTCCTAGCGGGACCTAGTATAGGCACTGGGCTTGACGAGTTGATATTAATTCTTCCAAACACCTTGAGAGAACAGAAAAAATATTCAGGGGAACGCAGGTAGTTTGCAGGCACAGGAGAAGAGTCATCCTTAGGCTGAGCAACGTTGCTTAGTCTATTACCATTCAGATTTATAGAAGCAGAGTTTTGCTGACTACTTATTGTGAGTGCGTTAACTGATGTAAGACCGGCAACGTTTATAGAGCCCTTGAAAGCTGCTGTTCCCGGCGTGGTTATAGAAAAGCTGTCTGTAGATTCTATGGACTGTGCGCTGACATCATTTGTTTGTACGTTTCCAGCAGCAACATTTCCTTGAAAAGTAGAATCTATAGAGAAATAACAATTGTTATTATTGTCATTAGAATTATTCATTTATTATTCCGATTTTTTTTTAATAAAAATCAAATAATAAAATATAGGTCAATTTTTAATATGCTTATTGTTATTAAATTAATTAAGTTAACGATCAAAAAACAACAATAAAAAGATGAGGGAGAAACAAAGAAAAACTAAAGAAAATTTTGGGGGTGGCTGGATTTGAACCAACGTATCCGTAAGGAGTCGGATTTACAGTCCGATGCAATTGACCGCTATGCGACACCCCCAAAAGAATGCTGGAGAAAGGAATTGAACCCTCAACCGTTCGATTACAAATCGAATGCTCTGCCAATTGAGCTACTCCAGCGAAAACTTTATTAACCGACAGGAAGTTAACTTATACGCTATTGGTTATTTTCTTCCAAGTCAGAATCAATATTTTTTGATATACGGTAGTCCTCTTGAGTTGGAATAAATTCCTCAGAAACAAAATCTGTATCAAGATTCACCTGCTCTGTCGAAAGGTCTAGAGGGGTGTTTGTGTCCATTACTTGAAAATTATGTTTTTTAAGCTGTTCAGCAACCAAACGGTCTTCTTGAGACTTAGCTTTTTTCATAGTTTTCTTGCTCAGAGTTGTTTTATTTTTGGTAATTTCATGATACTTATCAATTGCTTGCTTTTGATCAGATGTTAAGTTCTTAGAAAGACGTTGAAATAATTGCGTACAGCTATTTCCTGTTTCACCCGAAGTAACGACCTCTGCGGAAAATTTGAATTTTCCTTCGGAAGTATAACGAGCAGGTTGACTATCTTTTTTAAGACAGCACTGCTTGTATTTCTTGTTGGAACCGCATGGGCACGGATCATTTCTATTAACTTTTTTTGACATAGAATCCTTCTTAAAGAGAAGCGTTTAAAGGAAAGTTTAAATAAGCTGGAGATAAAAACCAATTACAAGTTTTTCGACAAACTAAGATTGTATTGCCAGCTTTGTTCCATCCTTTTACTATTCTTTCATGTCTATTTTACATTTACACCCCCCTTGGATTAAATCTGGTAAACGTATAGAAAGTTTGGTTCGTAAGGCTTTGTATACGTATTGCATGTTGGAAAATCATACTAAGATTGTCGTAGCTCTTAGCGGAGGGAAGGACAGTCTTACTTTGCTTTTAATGCTCAAGGCTATTTCTGGGAGAGGATTTCCAGAACTTGATCTTTATGCTGTGAATATTGGGGGAAAGTATTCTTGTGGATCAGAGGTTAGCCAGAAATATTTAGCCAATATTTGTGATAAAATTCAGGTCCCCTTCACTTCTATTGCCTCCCCCTATTCTCCTGAGGTTCCTGAATGCTATTCTTGTTCTCAAGTTAGAAGACGCTTATTATTTCAGGCGGCGAAAGAAGTAGGAGCCTCAGCCGTAGCTTTTGGACATCATCGTGATGATGTCGTACAAACAGCTTTAATGAATCTCTTGCATAAAGCTGAATTTGCAGGGATGTTACCTGTTTTAGGCATGGTACATTTCGATATCACTATCTTACGTCCTTTAATTCTTACCCCCGAATCGTGGATACGTAAATTCTCAAAAGAAAGTGGTTTTGCTCGTGTTACCTGTCGTTGTCCAGTTGTATCTTTGAGAACAAAAACGGAAGCGGCATTGAAATCATTAGAAGAAGTTTTTCCTCAAGCTAGACATAACATTGCTCTTGCTATAGAACAGCATGGATTGTCAAAAGCTCAAAAAACAAAAGCTAGTTAAACATGTTTTTTTTATGGATAAAAAATAAAAACTAGTTGAATGTTCTTTTCATGGATTAACCTCGCTTTTTTTTAATTATGGTGATGTTTGTTTTTTTGGTAATGATATGAATAAAAAATTAAAGGTTTTGTTAACTAACGATGACGGGATTTTTGCGAAAGGGATAAGTCTGTTAGTTTCTAACTTACTAAAAGCCGATTTTGCTGATCTGTATATAGTTGCTCCTAATACGGAACAGTCGGGGAAGAGCATGTCTTTTTCTTATACAGAACCCGTCTCTATCGAACGCGTTGACTACCACCAACCTGTCGCAGGTGCTTGGGCAGTTTCTGGCAGCCCAGTGGATTGCATCAAGCTTGCTCTTGGAGACTTATTCTTAGACTCATTACCAGATATTGTCTTGTCAGGAATTAATAACGGATCTAATGCAGGAAGAAATATTTTTTACTCCGGAACTGCGGGAGCGGCTATGGAAGCTGTTATATCAGGTATTCCTGCAATAGCTTTTTCTCAAGAAGAGCACATATCCTGCTTTCAAGAAAAAAAATCTTGTGAACTAATAAAAATGCTAGTTCTTTATGCTTTATCCAGGCCTTTTCCTCTCCTGACTGGGTTTAATGTCAATTTCCCTGCATGTGAAAATAATGAAGAATGGCAGGGTATGAAGCTTGTAGCCACAGGAAAAGAGTTTGCCTATGGTGTGCCAAGACTTCTATGCGATGACGGAAAACGCAAGTTCTATTCTTTAAATGATTGTCAAAGATTGATGGACGAAGATCTTTCTGAGGAGTGTCACTCTCTTTTGACAAAAAAAATTACAGTAGCACCTTTATTGGTAAGAAATTCTCCTCTAGGTTTAATGAGTGAGGAAGAATTTCAACAGTTACAACAAGAGTTTGAGGATTTTATTCACTCTGAAATCCGGAGTTAAACTTTTTGATCGTTAATATGAATTCTTTGATCTAGTCCCTATTAAGAGAACATCAGTCCCCTGACATGCGATTAATTTCAAACATTTGGAATGAACAAGATCGCATTGAAGTAGAGAAGTTGGGTGGTGTTTTCTTTAAAAGGATTTTTTATAAAAGGTTTCAAGCTAATCCATTTCCATAGATTCTTTACTTGTTGAACAGTAAAGCCTGCACAACACTTAATTTTGGTCTATATTTGTAAATATTTGTGAGGTCATCTAACTTTCTTTTCGTGGCTTAGTTAGGGAGAAATCAAATTTTTTTAGCGATTTCTTTTTCTCTTAAGAAGAAAAAATATCGCGACTTCAGCACCGAACAAATAGCATATGATCAACTGACTATTTTTCTTTAATGCAGGGTTCTCTTGTCGAATCAGAAATATACTGTAAAGCACCCTGGCATATATCTTTGGAGAAAATTTGCTGCGTACAGAAAATTCTCCTAAAAATCACAATCTTTCTTAATTGTTAGAGTAAAAATGATTGTGATTAAACTATTTCTTCTGCTAATCTATGCACCTAATCTTGTTTGGATGCGTAGCTCAGCGGTTAGAGCACCTGTCTTACACACAGGGGGTCATAGGTTCAAA
The DNA here is from genome assembly GCF_000009945.1 of Chlamydia felis Fe/C-56. Taxonomy (NCBI): domain Bacteria; kingdom Pseudomonadati; phylum Chlamydiota; class Chlamydiia; order Chlamydiales; family Chlamydiaceae; genus Chlamydia; species Chlamydia felis. The sequence continues at coordinate 575,153 of NC_007899.1, forward strand.
TCCTGTCGTGTCCATTTGCGGGAGTAGTTCAATTGGTTAGAGCACCGCCCTGTCAAGGCGGAAGTTGCGGGTTCAAGCCCCGTCTCTCGCGAACTTTCAATCAGAGGTTGAAAATGCCCCATGGAGCTCGTTTAACGAAGTTTAGCTTTCCTCTGTACTTTTCCAAGACTCTAAGTTGGTTTATTCTTGGAGGATTTCTAGCCGCTTGCGGCGTTCAAATGGTCTTAGTTCCTAATGAGCTTATTGATGGTGGTATTGTAGGGTTATCCCTAATTGCTTCTCATTTCTTTGGCCATAAGTATCTTCCTTTCTGCTTAATCCTATTTAATTTGCCCTTTGTTATTTTAGCCTTTAAACAAATCGGTAAGTATTTCGTAATTCAGATGATGACAGCGGTTCTCGTCTTTTCCTGTGCTCTATGGCTTATTGATTCCCTGCCAATATGGTTTGGATTCAGTCCTATAGTCTTTAAGGGGTCGGAAATGGAAACCGTAGTGTTGGGCGGAGCCATCATTGGGGTGGGGTGCGGTTTAATTATCCGTCATGGAGGATCCACAGATGGTACTGAGATTCTAGGTATCATCATAAATAAGAAAAGGGGGTATACTGTTGGGCAGGTTATCCTTTTTGCTAACTTTTTCATTTTTACATTAGCTGGGATTGTCTATCGGAATTGGCATACAGCTTTTGTGTCTTTTTTAACTTTCGGTATCGCCACGAAAGTTATGGACATGGTGATTTTAGGGCTGGAAGATACGAAATCTGTTACTATTATCACCTCTTCGCCAAGAAAATTGGGTAGTATCCTTATGGAAAACTTAGGGGTGGGTCTTACCTATATTCATGCTGAGGGGGGGTATTCTGGGGAACCTAGGAATGTTCTTTATATTGTTGTAGAACGTTTGCAGCTTTCTCAATTGAAAGAAATCGTCCACAGAGAAGATCCTCACGCGTTTATTGCTATTGAAAATCTTCATGAAGTAATTAATGGTAGACGAGCTAATTAGGTTGGGTTTCCCCAAACTTTCTGTAAATTACTCTCTATCTCTAACAACGAAAGAATTTTTCCCACTATAGCATTAGTAATCTCTTCCACAGTTTGAGGTTTGAAGTACCACATAGGCATGGGCGGAAAGATTATAGCCCCGTTTTGAGATAATTTGAGTAGGTTTTCTAAATGAATGGCATGTAGGGGGCTTTCTCTGGGAACTAGGATTAATTTTCTACGTTCTTTTAAGGCGACATCAGCAACCCTTCTTAAGAGATTATCTCCCAACCCCATTGAAAGAGCTGCGACTGTAGCCATGCTACAAGGAACTATAACAGTACCGTCTACATGATAAGACCCCGAAGCTAGTTTGCTTTCTATAGATTTGATATTGTGTTGATGAATGTAGGGATGATTTTCTTCAGGAATTAACGAAAGTAAAGAAGAGGCTTCTAATTCATAGTAGAGAGTCTTTATGGCTGCGGGGGAAAGAATAACCTCAACATTATGCTTCATGTTAGATAGTTCTTGAATAAGTCTTACGGCTAATACAATCCCAGAAGCTCCGGAAATGCCTATAACATAGCGTTTCATCGGCATCCAATTAATATTACAAAATGAATAAACCTACCATAACTACGAAAAAGGATAAAGCAAGGTAAACGTTTCCTCTAAAGAAACATTTCTCTAGTTTATCGTTCCCCTCACCTATCTTGTGATAATTTTTAATAGTTTTACCAATGACTAGGACCGGGAAAATAGATAGCATAATTCCCCACTTCGTGAAAGATGCAAGTAATATCACAGCCATATATGATAATAAGCTCATTATTAAGCATGCCGAAGCAATGCGAATTGCTTTTTCCTCACCAAAACAGGCGGGAATACTGTATAACTTTTCTTGCTTATCAAAATCCAAATCTTGAATCGCATAAATAATATCATTAGCAGCAATGATCATTGCTGCTGTTAGTCCCCATAAAGAAGCTATACTGAACATCTTTAAGGAGAGGTAGCCTGCAGACAATGCATAAAAATTCATAAGAATTGCTAGATAATAAACAAGACCAAGCATCCAATGACATAAATAGGTAACACGCTTTGCATAGGCATACACAATCATAAGAAGAATAGAAATAAAGGATAAGCCAAAGCATGTCTTATTTAAATACATACTTAGAATCATAAAAGAAAAAGCTGAGAGTATCGTAATTAACAATACAAAATGGAAGGGAAGTTTTTTCCCAGGGAGAATTCTGAGGTGCGTCCTAGGGTTCTTTGCATCTATCCTAAGATCAATTATCTGATTTGCTAATATACCTACTGTTCTAGCGCACAGAAAAGCGAATCCACCAATGAATAGGATTGACCACCTGTTTCCCGAAAATTCCGCAGAAATCTCAGGGAATGTCAATGCTAGCGTTGTGGTTGCTGAAAGAAATATAGCCGAAAATAAGGCATGTTTCACGTTTAATAACTGTCTAAGATGCTTTATTTTCACGGCGAAACTTTTTTTAATTGTTAAACTTATTGGTTAATAGATTTCTAAAAGATATCTCCGATTATGACTCGATGAGCTTTAGAAATGTGAGCGAAGAGAACACGCTAATGTATAATTAAAATACTGTAAAGTTTATAAGAAGGGTTTTTTCATGTAAACATTTCCATACAATTACAACACTTGGATTTAGATGCAAATGGCGTGCTCGTCCGTGAGATTGATTTTGTATAAGACACGGTTTCTTTGCTTCGCACTGTTGACTAGTGTCCTTACTTTAGAGGCTGCTGTTCAAGATTGGGATGCTCAGCATATTCATGATTGCGAGCAGATTATTTCTTCAACTCAATTTCACAGTGATTACGGTCCTTGGGTTGTTGTAGTTGGTGGATGCTCTCCTACGGATGAAAATTATAAAAAGGCTCAACATGCAGGTCTTTTACTAGCGATGAATGGCTATTCCGTTGTTACAGGATCAGGTCCTGGTATTATGGAAGCTGCCAACTCAGGAACTGTACTAGCTGGAGGAATTTCTTTAGGATTTATTCTAAAAGGTGAAGACCTCAATGAGTATATTCCTGAAGGAAATTATCTACAGGTTTCTCATATTTCCCATCGTCTGGAAGGAATGATTGGCAATTCTTCTGGATGCATAGCTTTCCCCGGAGGATTGGGGACGCTAGATGAGGTGGTTTTTGCTTTAGATAACTTTAGATACCAGGCAGTCCCCAGGCCTGTTGTTCTCGTGGGATTTCGGTTTTGGGGAACTCTAGTGGAGTGGATGAAAAATTTGCACTACACTCATACATGTCCACAAAATTTATACTTAGTTGATTCTGAGGAAGAGGCTGTAGAGATCATTTTTTCTCATTATAGGAGTCAACCCTGTTCTCTTATTTCTAACTAAAAACTAGGGAGCGCTTTTGCTCAAAAATGAACAGATTTCTCCCTCTATTTCTCTTTTTTTTAAATTAAAAAAAAGAGTGTTATTTTGTATTCGTTATATTATTATACCAACTCAATTTAGTTGCTTGTTTTTAAAGAAAATTAGATTTACATGATTTATTATCAAATGGTAGCATGTTTTTTTTAATTTTTTTTAACTTATGACTACTCCTGCTGAGATTCAACTTAGGAATTCAGAAAATCAAATAAAAAACATTGCTGTACTGGCAAATAACCGTGATTTCATAAAAACTGAAAGACAAACTCTGCTTCTCACCATCTCCATTTTTGTTCTTGGGATTATTCTGCTTCTTACTGGCATAAGTATGGTGATTCTTCCTTTAGGAGGACTTCCTTCAGCTTTAACTATCTCTTTAGGGGTTTCAGGAATTGTTTTAGGATCTGTAGTCATTGCTTATTGCCTTAAGATTGTCTATTCCCACAATGCTATCTGGAGACAAAACTATCTAGAGATCAGAAATGCTCTGAGAAAACACGGCCTACCCGTACCGAGGGAAAAGAATTCAGAGCCTGTTTTATCTTTACTTTTCCCTTCCCCTGTAGACGTTTTAACATACGGTAAGGTGCATTGTATGGGGAAAACAAGAACTATTATCGCCATGGGAGAAATTGTTCTTGGTATAGGTTGTATAGTCGGGGCTTTAATTTCAGAGCTTCTTTTAACTATGTGGTTCCGTCCCGGAATTAGCATCGGTTTAGGAATTGCGGGAGCAGCTTTATTTGTCGGTGGTCTTCAAGATATTCGTGCTTTTAGTTTAAGTGCTCAAGGAATTACCCACCTCTACTTGATGCAGCACGAGAGGGGGAGAAGAAAAACAGAAAGAAACCTTTTAGAACAATGTTTAAAAAATACGGAGACCTCTTCAGCTCTATTAAAAGATCGCCTTCAGGAAATGAATGCTAAAAATATAAATTTATCTGCAGAGCTTTCCTTAAAAACAGAGAAACTTGCTCAGCGTGAAAGTAGTATTTCAGTTTTCAATCCGGAAACAGCAGACTTAGAAGAGGAAAAATTAGACAATCCAACTCCCCCCGTAGGTTCATCTTGGATGAACACTCTTTCTTCATCGATTTCATCTGGAGCTGGCCTTCTAGCTTCTCTTCTTTTCCCTACAGTTTCTTCGGAGAGGAAAGACAGCAGTCCCTCTTCTTTACCAACCCCTCCCCATCCCCTATTCTCTGTCGTTCAGGAAACGCAACTCGATACTGAGCCGTTATCCCCTAATAATGATGATGAAGAATCCGATAAGTTTGAGGATGCTGTAGAAATAATACAGTAGCTGATTCCCTATAAGAGAAATTTAATTCTAAGGGATTTCTTTGATTGTAAAGAAAATTTCATATTTCCCGTGTTCCGAGAGATTGGGTGGGAAGGGTTAAACATTTCTTTTCCTAACTTTATTTTCAGAAATTGAAAAAGTTAAAAATATTTTATATGCATAAAACATGTTTTTAATTTTTTTTCTAAGAAAATAACAACAAACTTGTTATAATTTTACAGATTTTTATTGTTTTTCAAAATAGCAGGGGTATGAGTACTTCTATATCGCGTTCCTCTTCACACGAAGAGGCAATAGAAAAGGTTTCCATGTTAAAAAGGGAGTGTCAAAACTCTCGTCTTAGTCGCAAGATTGTTAGCTTGACTCTTGTGGCTACGGGTATCATACTTCTAATATCTGGAATTCTTCTTTTAACGCTTACAATTACGAGTTTACCAGCAGCATTCTCTATTGCTTTAGGGGCAACAGTTATTGCTATAGGGACAAGTTTGATCTCTTTTGGCGTGGCTATGCGTCTTCTTAAAAGGCCTCCAACTGGTGAGGGGGAAGAAGTTCTGGCCGGTGAAATCATAAAGGTTAGAGAAATAGCCCAGAAGAAAACAGAAGAGTCTCAGCAGCAACAGTTAAAATTAACAGAATCGCAAAGACAACTTAGCGAAATAGCCTCTCAACTTGATACTGAAAGACAAACCATTGCTAGCTTGCGCGCACGTCTAAGCGAAGTGGAGGAAGCACAAGAAAAAATTCAGGAAGAAAATATAGATTTTCGGACTCGTATTCATGATGCTGAGACTAGTGTTAATCAAAAAGATTTGCGAATTCGATGTCTAGAGACTGAATTGGGTACCGAGAAAGGAAAAGTCGAGACTCTTAAGAATAAAGTTCAAAATTTGCAGACGGGGGCACAGGATCTACAAGCTTTAAAAAGTGATCTTGATCGAGTTCTTACACGTGAGGCAGAGGTCTTACAACGCGTAACCGAAGAGCATAATAGAGAACGTGAACAGTTATTTTTACAATTAGAGGCGGTGACACAAGAGAGGAATAAAGCTTTGGAAAAAATTGCTACGATGAACGAGGGTTCCTCTTCTGGACTTAGGAGACGAAGCTCTTCCACGCAATCATTAATTTCTTCTAGTGGTGCAAGATCCTCTAGAGGGACTTTCTCTTCTTGGGTGAAAGGTTTTCAAAAACATAAAAGAAGCTCTTCGTCAGAAACAATATTTAGTCCTGTGTTGGGTAGCGATTTCTCTTCGGAAGAAAGAGCACGACTTGATTCACAAACCACATCAGATATTGAAGAGGCTGAGGAAACTGCTGAAGAAGCTAGTGAATAATAGAATTATAAATTTTTTACACATCTAAACGTGTTTTTCTTTTTTCTTTTTGAAGGAGGATAGTCTGATTTAGAAATTGCAGAGCAGATTGCCAAAGCACTTTGTCAGCGTCCTCCATTTTTAAATTCTCCCGTAAAATACTGTGAATATTCAGGTGGTCTTTAGCTGTAGTACAATTTGGGAAGAATTTTTCATTTTCATCAGAATAAAAGAAATCGGTTCCCAGGACTAGTTTGTCAAGAATCCCCAATTTTTCAGCATGTCGAATATGTTGCTTTAAATCTTTTAAAGAAGATCCTACAAAGTAATTTATGGTATTTAAACCAATTATCCCGCCCCGAGCTGCAATTTCTTTTGCGTGGGTATCAGTAAGATTTCTGGGGATGTTTTGTACCTCTCGGAAGTTAGAATGACTAGCTAGGATTTGCATTTTAGGAAGTTTATCTAAAGTGTAGTCCAAAATATCATCGGCAAGATTATCACAACAATGACTGAGATCTACAGGAATGGCTAACTGATCCATAATCTCTAACAAACGTTTACCATCAGTAGTTAACTTATAGGGATCAAAAACACCTCCTCCAAAGCGATTTCTTCCGTTCCAGACAAGGCCTAAGTAAGCAATGGGGCCTCTAGAAAATAGATCTAGAAGCTTACTTAGAAGTTCGCTGAGATGCTGGTAATCCGAGCCCAATCCAGAAGCATTTTCTATACTGCGAATAATAGAAAGTGTGGGCTCTTGTTTGTCCTGGTTTAAATTATCAGAATCAAAAGTAATTAGTTGAATACGTTTATCAGATTTAGGAAGATCGAAAAATAGTTGATTCTGTTTATCAGCGCTCGGGTTGCTAGCGCTATGCTCAGTAAATATAGCACAAACTTGCTTACTAACCCCTCCAGCTAATAATTGACTTGGAGAACAACGAACACGGGGATCCTGATCTGAAAGCGTTTTGTGAGAAAGCAGGTCGCAGTGCATATCTATGATCATAAAAATTACCTAGTGCGTGGTATTATAGCTAGCCATAGGGTGTTAGATAAGGCTTAAGCTCTGGATATTCAGAGGTTTGCTGATCATAAATAAACACGGCCATGGGATCAGAACATTTTAAAGCCTTTCTTAATGTAGGATAGAAGTCACAGGGGCGCGGATTATCGCATACGATACCTTGAAATTCCGGATGAGCTTGAAGAAACCTTTCCAAGGAATTTTTATCTCTTAAAGAAAGAATTTTTACATTCTGGGAAAATGCATGGTGTCTTTGTAAGCAGGACTCTATCTTTTCTCCTAAGACCTCTTCAATATGTTGAAGAGGAATTATTCCTTCACGGTATATTTTTAAAGGATTTACAGAAACTATTGTGGACTCTAACCCGTATGTACATTTTCCTGGAATTACAAAAAGATCTTCTTTAGAAAAATCCTCAATTACCTCTTCAGAGGTAATTGCTGGAGGAAAACTAGAAATGTTTGCAGAAGTTCCAAGTAAAGGGCCTGTTATATGGATAAGCTTTTCTATTATGGGAAGAGAAAGAATCCTGAATCCCAATTTTTCCTGGGTAAATCTAGGATTTTTATGATCAACAAGTAGGGTTAAGGGGCCAGGAAGAAATTTCTGAGATAGTTTCAAAGCACTTAAAGATAAATTATGCCCCGAAATTTTCTCAATGTCCTCAATTGTATTTACGTAAACAACAAAAGATTTTCCCCTATCTCGCCGCTTTAAAGCATAGATTTGTTCTTCGGCATTTGGATAGTTTAAAGCTACTCCCAAGCCATAAACTGTGTCTGTGGGGAAAGCTATGACCTTGCCTTTATGTAAGTAATCTTCAGCTTGTTGTAAAAAAAAATCAGGATCAATACCAGACATAAAAGCTCCAGAATTCATAACTCTCTGTACTTTCTCAGAAGAAATCTAATTGTTAACTTCAGTAAAAAACTGGCCTAATTTTTTCCTGAGAGAAACTTTAACATAGGGTTCCTTCTAAATCCAAGTTTTTTTAAATATAAATTTTATTCTGCACAGAAGAATAAAGCTATTTAATATAAATGACATTAATCATTCGTTTTATAGAAGAATAATAGATTTTTCTATAACTATTGTGGCTCACAATAAAATCTTGATCTCTAAAATTAATCTGACTAACTTGGTCTAAAATTTCACCATAAATTATTTTTGAGTGCCTTCATGGAGTATTCTTTTTTTCGTCGTAAGTTTGCTGGATTAGACGCTATAGTATGTCCTGGGGATCCTGATGATCCCGTGATTATTTTTTGTCATGGCTATGGAGCTGATGCAGACAACCTAGCATTTTTCCCTTCAGCATGCCCTTTCAAGGAATGCGCCCTTCATGGATATTTCCTCATGGGATTGAACAGCTTCCCCATGAATTTGGCGGAGGAAGAGCTTGGTTTCCTTTAGATGTTCCTTTATTTCAGAGTTTGATTTCTAATCCCGATATTACTCCAGAAATAGAACAGCAATACCAAACCCTATTTAATATAGATTTTAAAAAACCTAAGGAAGCTTTAGAAAACCTTATTGAAGAGTTAGGTCGTCCTCGATATGACATTATTCTGGGAGGTTTTAGCCAGGGGGCTATGATGACTACGCATCTTGTTCTTTCCTCAAAAATTCCCTATCGAGGGGCTTTGATTTATTCCGGGGCTCTACTTTTAAATAAAGGTTGGGAAAACAATATACATCTGTGTGCTAAGGTTCCCTTTATTCAAAGCCATGGATACCAAGACACTATTTTACCCTATTATCATGGTGAAAGGCTAAATCAACTTTTATCTTCGCGCTTACAGGGAGAACTTATTTCTTTTCATGGGGGGCATGAAATTCCTGCTCTTGTTTTACAGAAAATGCAGGAAACAATTCCCCTATGGACAAATTCTTTAAACTAACATAGAAGAACGATGACTCAGAGAAGCAAGCTGTAAAGCCACCCACTCCATGCAACTTGTCGCTGATGAAGAGTTGTCTAAGGATCGATAAGCCTTTTCTATAACGATCAATACTTTTTCAAGAGGAAGTGCGGGCAAATTAAGAATATCCTTAGCGTATTGAGGATATGTCATTGCGCTCGCGCTCATGTTTAAAGATAGCATAAATCTATCTCTAAATAACATAAGAAGAACTTCCAAAAGACGTTTTGCTTTATCTCGTAGCATTTGTTTATCCGCATCCGCCCCTCCTTTAACTATTTGCCCAGCTTCTGTAATTTTCATTTTCCCAGAGGCATACTTTAGGAGGTAGGCAACATCTTCTTTATTTGGGTCTCGGTGTTCTTCGCCTTGGATGTATAGGGAAAAGCTTCGAGAAAGAATCGTGGCTGGGATGCGCTGAAGCTTTGTAGAAGTGAGTATAATCACACTATGAGGTGGGGCATCTTCAAGAACTTTTAAAAACGCAGAAATCGCAGGCAAGGTCATACGATCTACTTCGTGAATAATATAGATCTTATAGCTGGCTTCGTATGGAAGCACTCCTATTTGTCTTTTGATATCTCTAGGAACCTCTATTGAGTGTAGTCTTCCCTTTCCTTCTGGTACAAGCTCGTGAATATCAGGGTGGATTTTTTTGGAGATTTTATATTGTGCTTCAGGAAACTCTTTGACAAGGATATTTGCGGCTAAATTATACGCATATTGAGAAAGCATGGTTAATGAATTACCATGCAATAAAATGGCATGAGGGATTTTTCCTTGATTTACACTATCAAGAAGGACTTCCCAGGGTTCGTTAATAACATTTTCTGTTATTTGCATAATGCCAGTTCTGTATAGGCGGTCATAACTTTATTCAAGGATGCTTCTAGAGGCTGTCTTCCATCTAAAATAAGATAATTTTCAGGATTTGCTTCGGCAAGAGATAAAAATCCTTCGCGGATTTTGTTATGGTATACCAAAGGCTTATCTTCAAATTTATCTAAAGATTTTTGCTGCTGTTTTCTTTTTATTCCAGTGTCAACGGGAATATCTAATAGGCAGGTAAGATCAGGAAGAAATTTTTTTTCTCCAACCACATGATGACAAAGATTTGTCACATATTCTTTACCTAATCCCTCAGCTATCCCCTGATAGACAATCGTAGAATCATGAAATCTGTCACAGATCACAATTTTTCCAGATTCTAATGCTGGTATTATCTTTTCAGTAATGTGTTGCGCGCGCGATGCAAGAAATAAAAAGAGCTCCGTATAGGGAGAAATTCCTGGTAAGGATGGGTTCAAAATCCAATTACGCACTTGCTCTCCTAAAGGAGATCCTCCGGGTTCTCTTGTGGCAATAACAGATTTTCCTTCAGTTATAAGCCTATTTTTCAGCAGCTCGGTTAGAGAACTTTTTCCCGATCCCTCACATCCCTCAATGACTATAAACACGGCCCTAATCCCCTTACACTTGTGGTGAGGTGCTCTCTTCTTCTATACCTGATAGAGTCTCTTCTCCATTTAAAGAAAGTTTTTCCATGGCAACAAGAGTATCGCCGTCTTTGACGAGGACTAGGCGTACACCTTGAGTGGATCTTCCCATAACGCGTACATCCTGCATATTGATACGAATAGCCTGTCCTTGTGCCGACATCAGCAAGATGCTATCGTGATCGGTAACAGAAATCGCTCCAAGAACATCCCCATTCCTCTCGTTAATGAGAATAGAGCGGACACCTACGCCTCCACGATTAGTCTCTCGGAAATCTTCTACCTGAGAGCGTTTCCCGAAACCGTTATCACACACAACAAGAACGGATTGATCGTCTTTAACAATTTGGCAAGCAACTACGCGATCTTTTTCATTTTTCAACGAAACTCCACGCACCCCGCGAGCAGTTCTTCCCATAGGACGTACTTTATCATGAGGGAAACGAACTGCCATGCCCAATCTAGTAAAGAGCATGACTTTCTCTTCCTCACTAGTAATGCGAACCGCAGCAATAAGTTCATCACCTTCATCAATTTCTAAAGCGCGAATACCTTTCTTTCTAGGATTACTGAAAGCATCAAGAGAAACTTTCTTAACAACACCTTGTTTTGTAGCCAGGAATAAGAATCCAGCATTTTCAAAGTTTTTAATGTTAAGAACAGCTGCTAATTGCTCCCCAGGACGAATACCTTCGAGGAAGTTGATTATTGGCTTACCTTTAGCCCGTCTTTCCCCCTCGGGTAATTGCCAGACCTTAAGCCAGTAACATTGGCCAAAATTAGTGAAGATAAGTAGGTAGTCTTTTGTGGATGCTGAATATACGGATTTTAAGAAATCAGAGCCCTTCTTCATATCGAATCCAGAAACTCCATGACCACCACGCTTCTGTTCCCTAAAGACTTTGATTGGCATTCTTTTTACGTAATCGTCACCAGATATAGTAATAATCACAGGTTCATTAGTTATGATATCTTCAATATCACGAACATCATCAGCATCAAACTCTATCGTAGTTCTACGAGGAGTTTTATGTAGTTTTTGAAGATCCTGAAGTTCATTTCTAATAATATCTTTGACTAAACCTTCATCAGCAAGAACACGTTTGTAATAAGCAATTTTATTTATTAACTCGTCGTATTCTTTTTGAATTTTCTCGGATTCTAGTCCGGTAAGTTGGTATAAACGTAGTTCAAGAATAGCCACAGATTGTTGTTCGGTAAATCCAAAATTCTCAATCAATTGATGTTTAGCATGTTCTTTGCTATCGCTATTACGGATAGTACGAACCAGATCGTCTAAACACGAAAGAGCCTTTAAGAAACCTTCAAGAATATGGGCACGAGCTTCTGCTTTATTTAACTCATAGCGAGTTCTTCTACGAATAACTTCGGTACGGTGGCGTATCCAAGCAGAAATCATTCTATGAATGTTCATTGTCCTTGGAAGGTTTTTATCCAAGGCCAGCATATTTGCCCCGAAAGTTACTTGAACATCAGTAAATTTGTAGAGGCGGTTAATAACAATTTCTGATGACTCCCCTTTCTTAAGCTCAAGAACGACGCGGATACCATCTTTATCTGATTCATCTCGAACATCATGAATTCCTGCTAAAGTTTTATCATTAACAAGATCGGCAATTTGCTCGATTAATCTAGATTTATTTACATTGTAGGGCATCTCTGTGAGAATAATATTCTCACGGTGCTTATCTGCATTCTCTTCTATATGAAGTCGTGCTCGGAGTTTAATTTTGCCTCTTCCCGTATAGTATGTGGAACGGATTCCTTCACTACCACAAATCAAACCTCCTGTAGGGAAATCTGGACCAGGCATTACCTCTAAGATTTCTTCAATAGAGGCATCAGGCTTACTTAATACCAATAGTGTGGCTTCAATTAATTCTCCAAGGTTATGAGGAGGAATATTGGTTGCCATACCTACGGCAATACCTGAAGAACCGTTGCAGAGAAGATTTGGGAACTTTGAAGGGAAAACCACAGGCTCGTGTTTTGTTTCATCGTAGTTGGATACCATATCTACAGTATCCTTATCCAAATCTTCCATTAGGGAAATAGCACTGTGAGTTAAACGGGCTTCCGTATAACGCATAGCAGCTGCAGGATCTCCATCAATAGAACCAAAGTTTCCTTGCCCGTCAACTAGTGGATAGCGCATTGCCCAGTTTTGAGCCATACGTACTAGTGTGGGGTAAATAACACTTTCTCCATGAGGATGGTAATCTCCGGAGGTATCACCGCAAATTTTAGCGCATTTACGATGTTTAGCTCCGGGTGTGAGGTTTAATTGTTTCATCGCAAAAAGAATGCGTCTTTGAGAAGGTTTCAAACCATCACGAACATCGGGAAGAGCCCGAGAAATAATTACCGACATAGAATAACGAAGGTAGCTTTCCTTCATTTCTTCTTCTAGATTTTTAGGGACTATGATTTCTTCTTTATTAAACATAATGATAACCGTCTCCTAAATATCCAAATTATTCATCTTAACTGATAGGGCATGATTTTCAATAAATTCTCTTCGTGGGGGAACTTCTTCTCCCATAAGCATAGTGAAGACATGATCTGCCTCTACAGCATCTTTTAATGATACACGTACTAGAGTTCTTTGTTCTGGATTCATAGTTGTATCCCAAAGCTGATCTGCATTCATCTCTCCAAGACCTTTATAGCGTTGAATTTCTATTCCCTTTCTTCCAAGAGCTTTAAGATGATCGATAACCTCTTTTAAAGTATAGCAGGTGTAAGGTAGCGTTTTTGAATCTTCGTTTGTAATTACCATTTCAGAATCTTTCGGATTGAGATAATGACGAATATCCAAACCATAGTCTCGCAATTCTTCTTGAATTTCTGCGAAAACAGAAGTTTTGTACAATTCCACAACTTTTACAGAATCGACATCCTCGTTCAACTGAACTTCATTTTCTTTTTCTTCTGAAGAATAGAAATAACGCCCTCCTTGCTTGCCGCTTTGGGGAGGACAATAATATAGAGGATATCCCGACACTTCCTTATGCATTTCTAAAAACTCAGAAAAAGGAACAGCCTTTTTCTCTAGAGCAACAATAAAGTTCTCTATATTTAAGATCAGCTTTACAAAGTTATCTAAAGCTTCTCCGTTAATTTCACGACCACTATTTTTGAAAACAAGCGTACTATCTTCTACTCCTAAAGTTAATAGATAGTCATCCATTTCCTTTTCCGAAAGGATGTAACGGAAATCTTTTTTCTTGCTTACCTTGTACAAAGGAGGCTGAGCTATATAGACACACTCATTTTCAATTAACGCTGTCATATGACGATAGAAGAAAGTTAATAGTAGAGTTCGAATATGAGAGCCGTCCACATCGGCGTCGGTCATGATAATTATACGTCTATAACGTAGCTTACTTAGATTAAAATTATCCGATCCAATTCCACAACCTAGAGCTGCAATGATTGTTCCAATTTCTTGGTTTTGGAAAATCTTTTGTAAACGCGCTTTCTCTACGTTTAAGATTTTACCACGGATAGGTAAAATAGCTTGAAAACGATGATCCCTACCTTGTTTGGCAGAGCCCCCAGCAGAATCACCTTCTACAATGTACATCTCACATTTTTCTGGGTCCTTTTCTAAGCAATCAATAAGTTTTCCTGGAAGCCGAGCACTGTCTAAAGCACTCTTGCGTAGAGTTAGCTCTCTAGCTTTTTTTGCTGCTTCTCTAGCTTGAGCCGCAATGAAAACCTTCTCTACAATCATCTTTGCAATTTGAGGATTCTCATCAAAGAATGTTGTTAACATTTCTCCTGTGATTTGCTGAGCTACAGACCCCACATCACTATTGCCTAATTTTTGTTTAGTTTGACCTTCAAATTGAGGATTTGGGACCTTTACAGAAACAACAGCAGTTAATCCTTCGCGAATGTCTTCTCCTGTTAAGGATAGCTTATCATTTTTAGCCAAATTATGAGCTTTAATATACGCGTTAAGTACACGAGTTAGGGCTGTAGAAAATCCTGTAAGATGGGTTCCTCCTTGACGCGTAGGAATGTTATTCGCATAGGAGTAAATTAATTCAGAGTAACCAGAATTCCACTGAAGAGCAGCTTCAAATTCAATCTCCCCGTCATCTCCTGTTCGAGTCCCAGCAATATAAATGGGCTCGGGGAAAAGACTTTCTTTATTTTGATTTAGATAGCTAACAAAGGATTGAATCCCTCCCTCATAGAAAAAGACCACCTTATCAAAACTAACATCACGATCATCTTCAAAAATGATAGTCACACCGCGGTTCAAGAAGGCAAGTTCTCTTAATCTTTTAATTAAGATAGAGCGGTCGAAAATACATGAGGAAAAGATCTTATCATCGGGGTAGAAAGTGATCTCTGTCCCCTGCTTATCTGTAGCCCCTAAAAATTGTAAGCTTGTTAAAGGAATTCCTCTTGAGAATTCCATCTGATAGGTTTGCTTATCTTTATAGACTGTTGCTACTAATTTTTTAGCCAAAGCGTTAACGCAGGAAACTCCAACCCCATGCAGCCCCCCAGACACTTTGTAGCTGTCTTTATCAAATTTTCCTCCAGCATGCAGTACCGTAAGAACAACTTCCAGGGCAGAAACATCTCTACCTTGTTTTTTGGATTCTTTTTCATGGACCTGTATCGGAATACCTCGACCATTGTCGGATATGGTAATACCCCCGTCCTCTAAAATCCTTACGTGGATTTCAGAGCAATAGCCTGCCATGGCTTCGTCAATACTGTTATCTACAACTTCATATACCAAATGGTGAAGTCCTGTAATTCCAGTATCTCCAATATACATTCCGGGACGCTCACGAACGGCTTGAAGCCCTTCTAAAACGGTAATAGCTGAAGCGTCGTAACTTTTTTCTTTTGCGTCCATAAATTATCCTAACAAAAACTGTATTTCCTTGATCTTGGCTTGAGGAACTACTTGGTGCAAGCGAGCGATTAATTCGCCTTGATGCATTTGCTTTATCGAAGCGTACAAAGAAGAATTATAAATCTTTACTGATAGAATATGATCCTTGAATCCTAAAGCTTGGAACATGCCATTATACTTGGTTCCCAACATTTCATTCCACGCTTCTATTACTTCTTTAGGATTAGCAGCAATAATATGCTCTATTTTCTTTAGATATCCATTTAAGTAATGCCTTGCATGCTTAATTGTCGAAGCTGTTTTTTTAGAAGTTTTCGTTTTGTGTGGCTCTCGATTTTTGAAGCAAGGAAACATAAAATACCTAAGGAAATACAACAGAAATGTTTAATCATACGTTGCATTAAAAGAATGCCTTATATCCAGCAACACGAAAAAAGTCAACACAGCTTTAAGAGTTCTTTGGAGCTGTCTTGAACAGGCAACACTATGACTTGTTCATGACGTTTTCTTAATAAAAGTTAAACAAGAATCCAACAAGATGGACTAGGGACTATAGGGTTTTTCTTTCAGAATATTCTTAAAGAGAGAAAGCAAGGCAATAGGCTGTTCTAACCAGTTTTCTTTATCATTTTTATCTGAAAAATCACTCGCGTTTTTTTCTTTTTTTAAAACGTCCAAATTAATAATTTGTTTTCTTGGCAGTCGATCTAAAATTGCAGCGCAAGCGCAAGCGATTGGTACAGCAGTAATAAGTGTAAGAATCGTCGTCAATACGAGAGTAAGTACAACAAGAGTCCGAAGAATACTTTCCACGCATTCTAGAACTATCAAAATAACTCCCAAACCTAGAATTTCTGCAACACCTCTGATATAGTGACCTTGTTTATAAGAGGATAGACTTTGAGCAACATAAGAACCATTACCCAGATCTTTAACAGCGACCAGAGATACTTCTCTACCAAGAGCTTTACTGTATTCAGAAACTGCAACTATGCGTTTGACCAACAAATATGCCTACTATAGGAATAGAACCCAAAAAATTCATTCCCGCGTTTTTTGGGAAAAAAGAAGATTCAAAAGGGGACCCGAAAGGAGCTTTAGGACCTAGAATACAAGACATAGACACTCCCTGACCTCTGTACGAACGGCCAATAATTAGGAAAAGAGGTTAGGGTATAATAAAAATGCTTTCAAGAAAAATATTATCTCAGAAGAAGGACTTTGTATTAAATTTTTAAGTTGTTTTTCGATTTTTCCAAGATTGTAGAGCTTAATATGTTACTGGAGTAAAAAACTTCCTTTGTATTTTGCATTAAAGAAATCCCGCACACTCTCACTCTGAAATAATTGACGTAATTTTTGTATTCGTGGGTCATTCATATCTTCAGCACGCACCACCAAGACATTCGTATACTTAGAAGTATGAATATCTTCTAAGCAGAGACTATCTTTATGAGGATAAAGTCCCGTGGCAATAGCAAAATTTCCAGGAATAACTGCGGCATCTACATCAGGTAGAGAAGACGCCAACAAAGGAGCTGCGACCTCTATGATAGTAACTTTATTATCCCCACAACCAAAGACATCTTTTGCTGTGGCATCTATGTGAGAAGCTTCTTTATAAGCAATCAAGCCGCAGTCTCTCAATAGATCAAGAGCCCGTTGCTCATTTGTTTTATCCACAGGAACAGCTATACGTAGTTGCTTCTTGTTTTTAAGTTCCTCGAGAGATCGGATTTTATTAGAGTATAGCCCCATAGGCTCTAAATGTACTTTAGCTAGAACAATAAGCTTCCCTTCACATTGATAACGCGTGCACTCATCTTTTAAAAAATCTTCATGTTGAAAATAGTTTGCTTCTATTTGTTTATCTAAAAGCAGTCGGTTAGGTACGCGATAATCATCTACAGAAAGTACCTTAAGTTTTAGTCCCATGGATTTGGCTTCATTATCTAAACTGTAAAGAAGCTCTGCGTGTGGTGTAGGCGTTGCAGCAATACGCAAAGAATCTTCCGAAGATTTACTACAGCCTGTTAGTGAAGAAATTAAAACAAGCAGAGGTAGTATTTTTATTTTTTTCATAAAATCCCTCGCCGACGCAATATACGTCTGCCAAAAGTATCCCCTAAAATTCTGATACCTTCAATGAAAAGTAAAGTAATAATCAATACGGATAGAGTTATAGAAAAATCAAAACGATAATAACCGTATTGTAATAAAATTTGCCCCAATCCTCCCCCTCCCACAAATCCCGCAAAAGTAGAGCAAGCAATTAAATGTACGACAAGTGTTTTTATTGAGAAAATCAACTGGGGGAAAATCTCGGGGAAAAGAATATCTTTTATTATTTTTATTTTAGGGATCCCTAAAGCAATGGCTGGTTCTATACAAGTTAAAGATCCTGTGCGCAAAGCGTCGGATACTAAAGAAGCTACCAAAGGCAGAGCCCCTAGAGTTAGGGGAACTATAGATGCTGTGGCTCCTAAGGAAGTACCTACAATCAACCGTGTTATTGGAAATAAAATAACTATTAAAATGGCAAAAGGAATAGCTGTAAGGAAACTAAGAATGACAGAAACCACCGAGTGGAGACTCTTCATAGGTTTTAATCCATAAGGAGCAGTTAAGAATAATCCCAGCCCTAAAAGTCCACCTAATATAAACGAGAAAAAAAAAGAGGTTGTCACCATGTACAGAGTGCTTCCCGTTTCTTTAATCAACAGATAAACCATGTCAGCTTGCATATTCCTTTTCCCCGCTATCTTGACTTTTGGAATTTCTGGACTATCACACCTTTACCTATGAGAATATCTTTTGCCCTATCTCTGAGTTTTTTTTCTCCAGATAAAACAATAATAAGAAAGCCTAGGGGAATCTTACGAAATAGATTAATATCCCCTGAAAGGATATTGATAGATATCTGACCACCTTGAATTAGCTGAGAAATCATTCCCTGAACCGCCAAACCTTTGGGAAAGCCTAATCTTAAAATTTCCTCGTTCTCATTATGATCATAGATACCTTTGGCAATCGAGTTCATGTGGAAAAGCTCTTCGGTAATCGAGCTGTAAGGATTTAAGAAAAGCTTATCAGCAGGTCCTAGCTCTTCAATATTGCCTTGATGCATAACGAGAGTATGGGTACAGAGTTTTTTAATTACTTCGATCTCATGAGAAACAAACACCTGCGTAATGCCTCTCTCCTCGTTCAATTGGAGCAATTTATCTGTAATGTCTTCTGTTGATCTGGGATCCAAGGCTGAGGTAATTTCATCGCAAAGCAAAACCTGAGGATCGGAGACAATAGCTATGGCAATAGCAGCTTTTTGTTTTTGCCCCCCACTTAATCTACTTGGGTATGCATGTTTTCTCTCGTAAAGATTTAAAAAATGCAAGGCTTCGTTAACCTTTTCCTCAATCAGAGATTTTGTCATTTCTGGATAACGAATTTTCAAAGGATAGGCGATATTTTCAAAGACCGTTTTTGCTAAAAACAATCCACCGTTTTGAGAAATATAAGCAACACGCTTAGCAAAGTCTGAGCGGGAAATTTTTTCTTTAGCACTAGAATTATGAAAACCCGCTATAGAGATGGATCCCGAGGTGGGGGAGATAAGAAAATCAAGACAGCGCAGTAGTGTGCTTTTCCCAGAACCGCTGTGACCTATGATCCCCAAAATTTCACCGGAACAAACAGAAAAAGAAATATCATTTAAAATACGATGATTCCCTATTTCCTTGTTTAAATTTTTCACAGAAATAACGGGATTTTTCTCTAACACAAAGCGAACCTAAAAATCAGAAAAAGTACTGTCTGCCTTATTAATAATGGTCAGTTGAAATCAATATTAATGTGTGAAATATAAAAAGTGAATAGGGATTACAGTTAGATAATCCCCTACTTTGCGATATCTTTTAATGCGTGAACTGAAACACATTTTTATTTTAAAAGGTTTGGCAGAATAGTCTCTGCAATTTTTCCAGATTGAATGAGGCGTATGAGTTCTCTGTCAGAGATCCCTAAAGTGCCACACAACCCATCAATTTGTTTATAGGTAAATAGTCCTAAAGTATACCCTCCCAAGATGAGGGTTGACAAAATAGAGCCCACAGCCTCCTTCCCTGCATAAGGAAGGTATGTTTTAACACAGGACTGCAGTTTGGGAGCTTCACGTATAGCTTGTAGGAAAGAGAAAATCATTGATGTAGATGTTGGCGGGTGTTCGGCAAAGAATTCTAATGTTTCTGCTAA
Organism: Chlamydia felis Fe/C-56; assembly: GCF_000009945.1. NCBI lineage: Bacteria > Pseudomonadati > Chlamydiota > Chlamydiia > Chlamydiales > Chlamydiaceae > Chlamydia > Chlamydia felis. Next base: position 594,804 of record NC_007899.1, read on the forward strand.
GGTCTTCCCTGCATCGCCTTTTTGGAATAGATAAGCGGCTAGGCCTAGTAGGTTCCCCGGCAATTGATCTCCCAATTGATTAAGAATTCTTCGGGCTTGCACGGCAAGATCTTCATCACCTGTTTGTCCTCTTTCGGCCAAATCTCCTATTACTGTAATTGCTCGCACACTATAAGGATCGATAGCTTCAAATAACATATCAGGACCTCTCTGAGAACTGTCCCCAGCATCTACATCATCAATGCACATAATAGACTTTATCTCTGGATTTTTGTTCCCATGTAAAAGTACTAAAGCCCCAAGAACGTTTCCAGAATTCAACATTTCACAAACAAGCATTTTAATTTCATTAGACACTGGTAATACTTGTATGGAACCTACTATATTTTCTGCCAGATTCTGATTACATAAACACCAACCTGAAAGCAGTATGTTTATACTTATTAAAGTCGCTGTGTAGGCTTTTCTTCGATTTTCGGGATCCTCTATGTTTTGATTCGATTGCTTTAATACATGAATAATCCGAAATAGATCTTCTAAGTTTCCAGGATTGTTTAAAGAATCATGCAACCAAAAAGCTCCCCAAGTGGGAGAAGAAAATATTGCTTTTGCGTTGCAGGTAATACGGAATACCGGGTGGTTATTCTTATTCCTACAGAGAATCGGCGTAACCAATAAAGACATTTCTTTTGTGGTTAAAGGGTTTTCGCCTTTTTTCAATTTTGGGTATATATTGAATATTCCTTGGCAAAGATTGGAAAAAGCCTTGCAACTCTCCCTGTGTTCTTTTTGATATTTGGGATGGCGTTCTAGAGAGGGGTATCTATTTCCCGTCTCGGCAAGATCTAGAAGTCTTAACAGGTTCCTTTGAAATAGAGCGTTGACATCCATAACCTCGGGTTCCAATACAGCAAATTGAGGCGCTGCAGATTCAATTGGATCTGAGAATTCAAGAGAAAGAGGAGTATCTCCTCTGGAGACTGCCTCAGGTAGAACTGGAGTGAGTTCTCCTTCCACAAGAGTTTCTTCGGAAGTAGCCCCCCCTAATTCGAGGGTTTGATCGGAAATCGTTTCCGGGGGAATTAAGGATGGTATTAGGGAGTCGGGGGCTGGTGTTGTCTCTCGAGTGACAACTAATCCGGCACCTGTGGGCCAAGTTCTTAACCCATATTTCGGAGGTCTTGTGATTTTTTGAGGCTCTATGCTTCGTATTAAATCTAAAGAGAAATTAGCAAAAGCATCTCTTAGTTCTGCAGAAGCATTGGCTAATTCTAGTAGTACTTTTCTAGTTCTGAGAAAATGGGTGGCGAAAGATACTAAAGATACTACTGCTGCAATAACAATACCCATACCCAAGACCACACTAAAGGCTATAGAAACCCCGGGAGCGAACTGAAGAACGAGAATGGCTAATAGTAGGATGGCTGCAACCAGCGCTGAAATTAAACTAATAACTTGAAATCGTCTTACTTCACAAGCGCTACCCCTACCCCCAGGAATAATAGTCCCTACTTCAATAAAGGTACTTGCAGGATTGTCCTCTCGGGAGGGCTGGTTGATTGTGGGTGGTGACATTAATTTTTACTCTAAAACAAACGAAGTGCTATTCTATTTTAAATATTTAAAGATTTAAAAAAGTATAATTTTTTCTTTTTTAATCTCATCTTTTATAAAGATTCTTGACAAATCTTTCCGATTCCCCCCAAACTGACTGTTGTTACCACTTAAGGAGTCTAAACTATATGTCGAAGATATATGATTTGCTAGGAGATGACGCGGAAAATTTATTAAGATACGAATGCAGATGTATCCTTAAAGAAAATCTAACCCTCCCCTCACCAGACTTTATCGATAAAGTTTTTGTCAATTCTGATAGAAGTAATCTTGTATTGAAATCTTTACAGGCTATGTTTGCTCACGGAAGATTAGCAAACACTGGGTATCTGTCGATTCTTCCTGTAGATCAGGGAGTGGAGCATACAGCGGGAGCCTCCTTTTCTCCAAATCCAATCTATTTTGATCCGGAGAACATCATTCGACTGGCTATTGAAGGTGGTTGTTCTGCCGTGGCTTCTTCTTATGGAGTGTTAAGCATACTTTCTAGAAAGTATGCTCATAAAATTCCTTTTATGTTGAAGCTCAATCATAATGAACTATTATCTTATCCAACAACCTATCATCAAATTTTCTTTAGCCAAGTAGAAAGCGCTTACGATATGGGTGCTGTTGCTGTCGGAGCCACAGTTTATTTTGGTTCTGAGACATCTTCGGAAGAAATCGTGGCGGTTTCCCAAGCTTTTGCAAAAGCCAGAGAACTGGGCATGGCTACTGTATTGTGGTGTTATTTGCGAAATTCTAATTTCGTCTCTAATGGGATAGACTATCACACCGCTGCAGATCTAACCGGTCAGGCAGATCATTTAGGAGCAACATTAGGTGCGGATATCGTAAAACAAAAGTTGCCTACATGCCAAGGCGGTTTTAAAGCTATTAAATTTAGTAAAACAGATGATAGAGTATATTCCGAGCTCTCTTCAGATCATCCAATTGATTTATGCCGTTACCAAGTACTTAATAGCTACTGTGGCAAAATTGGACTCATTAATTCCGGAGGCCCTTCAGGAAAGGATGATTTTGCAGAGGCAGCAAAAACAGCTGTGATTAACAAGAGAGCTGGAGGTATGGGTCTTATTTTGGGAAGAAAAGCTTTTCAAAGACCTCTTACTGAAGGCGTACAATTATTAAACTTGGTTCAAGACATTTATTTAGATCCGAGCATCACAATAGCGTAATCTAAAGAAAAGGCTTTTATGCATACCCATACAAAACCCTCAAAACCTCTGGGAACATTTACTGTTGGAATGTTATCTCTAGCAGTAGTTATTAGTTTAAGGAACTTGCCCCTAACAGCAAAACACGGATTATCGACTCTTTTCTTTTATGCTCTAGCCGTGGGCTGTTTTATGATCCCCTATGCGCTTATTTCAGCTGAATTAGCGTCTTTTAAACCCCAAGGAATTTATATTTGGACTCGCGATGCCTTGGGAAAGTGGTGGGGATTTTTCTCTATATGGATGCAATGGTTCCATAACATGACATGGTACCCTGCAATGCTCGCATTTATTGCAAGTACGCTAGTGTACAAAATTAATCCAGAACTAGCCCATAACAAAGTCTATTTGGCAATAGTTATTCTTGCCGGATTTTGGGGACTGACTTTTTTTAATTTCTTTGGGATTAGTACATCAGCTTTATTTAGTTCGATTTGCGTTATCGTAGGAACTTTGATCCCAGGAGTAATTTTAGTTGCCTTGGCTATTTTTTGGATCATGACGGGAAATCCTATAGCCATTTCCTTGTCGTGGAGAGATTTACTTCCTGATATTAATGGTATGTCTTCCTTTGTATTACTCGCAGGAATGCTTCTAGCTCTCTGCGGATTAGAAGCCAATGCGAACCTGGCCTCGGATATGGTAAATCCTAGAAAGAACTACCCTAAAGCTGTACTTATTGGAGCGATTTCTACATTAGCTATTCTAGTTTTGGGATCGCTGTCTATAGCCATTGTGATTCCGAAAGAAGAGATCAGTTTAGTTTCTGGGCTAGTCAAAGCTTTTTCTCTATTCTTTGATAAGTATAATCTTTCTTGGATGACTAGCATCATTGTTGTTATGACGATTGCTGGATCTTTAGGAGAGCTTAATGCTTGGATGTTTGCTGGAACCAAGGGCTTATTTGTTTCCACACAAAATGACTGCCTCCCTAGAATGTTTAAAAAAGTAAACGCAAAAAATGTCCCTACAAACCTAATGCTATTTCAAGCAATCGTAGTGACTTTATTTACTTTGATATTCCTATGTCTAGACTCTGCAGATCTGGCGTATTGGATTCTTAGTGCATTGAGCATACAAATGTATTTAGCTATGTACATTTGCTTATTTATTGCAGGTCCAATTTTGCGTATTAAAGAGCCAAAGGCTCAACGTCTCTATTCTGTTCCCGGAAAATTTTTCGGCATCTGTCTACTTTCTATCTTGGGAATACTTTCTTGCTTATTTGTTTTATGGATTAGCTTTTTACCTCCTCAAGGAGTCTCTTTGTTATCTGGAGCGGGTAAAATAGGGTACTCAGCCTTTCTACTATTGGCTTTCTCTATAAATTGTATGATACCTTTTGGCATCTACTACGCACATAAAAAACTCGTCAAATAAGCCTGATAGAAAACATCGAAGCAGTTCCTTAAAAATCTTTTAAGAAGCTGCTTTGATATTCTTCAAAAAAGCAAGGTTGCTCCCCTAAAGAATGAAGGAACTTTAGCCGGTAAATGGCGTGCCTAAACAAAAATCATTGCGAATGGAATTCTGAACTTAATTCATCAAATAGTAAAAGGATAACTAACTGAAAAAGAAAAAATTCAAGAATCCCGTTATCAAGAAGAATATAACCATCGACATAATATCATTCAGCGCCGTAACAATAGGTCCCGAAGCTAAAGCCGGATCTACACCTAATTTTACAAAGAAAAACGGAGAAAGAACTCCTAAGGTTGTAGCCGTTAACGACGCTCCCAACACTCCGGTAGCTACAGTAACTCCAAGTTGCAATCCCCCTCCAGAAAAAAGATTCATTCCCAAGAATCCCATAAGATAAACAACAATACCACAAAGAATACCCAAAGCCACACCTGTTAATAAACCAATGCTCATCTCTTTGAATATAGTTTCTCTACGACGTCCAAATGAAAGCGTTCCAGTGGCCATACTGCGGACTAAAATCGTGCTACACTGAACACCTACGTTTCCAGACATACCATTAATTAAAGGAATGAAGAAAATTACTAGAGCCAACAATGACGGAGCAATTTTCTGAAAATATGCCATAACCGAAGCGCTAACCAATCCCGCGCAAAGAGTAACCAATAACCAGGGAGCTCTGAGTAAAAATCTCTGAACCACATGACAACTGTGGTACCCAACGTCCTCCGTAGTTCCCGCCATACGTGCTATAGTTTCATCGGCAATATCTTCAATAGCTTCTACAACATCTTCATAGGTAATTGCGCCTATTAAAAAGTTCTCTTCGTCAACAACTGGTAAAGCTGCAATTTTATAGCGTTCTACTAAATCTACAACTTCTTCTCTAGTTGCGTCAGGCAAAACCTTATGCTCTACCTGATTCATAATCTGCTTCAAGGAGA